>NZ_CP040710.1:1157500-1870000 GCF_005943945.1 Aggregatimonas sangjinii
ATGCAACGATGAATCAATATAGCGAAAAAGAAATGTCCTCGGCTCTCAACTGGCATGTGGTCAAGCAAAGTTCCATCGTTGAAAAAGATTTAGGTGAAATTCCCTTTAGCTATATTGATTTGACACCGCTAGTGCCTACTGGCAACTAGTACAGGGCGCAAACCATGAAATAAGATATCGTCTTGGTGATGTTTTAGAAGACTATGGTGTAAACCTTAGCTTTTGTAGCATCTCAGCACTAGGAGGTTCGCTATACGCGCCATAGGCATCGATCAGTATTCCTTTAAGCTGATATCTTTTCGAGGAAATGGCATAGAGCACCGATTCGTCAGACGGGTTCGTGTTGCCGTCAAAACGATAATAACCATCTACCGTAAATTCTTCCGGTGCTATTTGATGATGGGGTTCCTTACATTCCAAAAAAGATTTTTGAAGATTGAAATCCTTATCATACCCCAGCATTTTGAGGTCATTGATGGCGTCTACCAAACTATCATATCCTTTCTTCATCCTTAAGATTTTCTTTGTTTCTACTTTGCTCTACCTAGAAAACTCCTTTTTTTAAAAACCACCTACCATAAACGATAGATGGTTTTAACCAACCAACCAAACTATTTTTTTGATGACAACATAATTCAAACCCACTACTACTTTAGCTGCCGGAATTATGATTGAAATACGCTTCAAATTTCTGATATCATTCAAGCCGGTCGTTATACTTTTTACACTGTTTATAGTCATAATTCCGTGTCTAACATAAAACGTCGGTCGGTTTGTGAACGCCGCAAACCCCGTATCACTTTAAAAAGTAATATCAAATCACTAATTATTGCTCTATTGAAGTACGTTGTTCTTGGGATATTTGGTGCTTCAGGATATTCAATCAGTATTGAAGAACCTTTGATCTAAAAACGCGATTTGATGATACGATATGTTTACATTTTTTTGATTTCTTTCCTTATCTCTTGTTCCGGTGGGAAAGAGGGTCAACAGGAACGGCCACTGCAATCCTTACCGGTAATAGAGGTCCAAAAGCAAGATGTAGTCGGTTATAAAATGATAACGGCCAATATAGAAGGGACGGTGAACGATGAAGTCAGACCAAAAATATCCGGTTATATCACTAATGTTTATATAGATGAAGGGCAGAGAGTCAAAAAAGGACAACTGCTTTTTAAGTTGGAGACCCTCTCGGTAAGTCAAGACGCGTTGGCCGCAAAAGCTGATTTGGAGTCTACTTCCATAGAGGTAGAGAAGATTAAGCCCTTGGTCAAAGAAGGTATTATCAGCGAAAGGGAATTGGAGACGGCAATTGCCTTGCAGTCAAGTTCTCGAGCTACCTATAACAGTGTTCTTGCGCAAGCCGATTATGGTAATGTGCGCGCATCGGTAAATGGTATTGTAGGAGAGATTCCATTTCGGGTGGGTAGTCTGGTCAGTCCCAATGATGCGGAACCCTTAACGACCCTGTCGGAATTGAATGAAGTCTATGCCTATTATGCCATGAATGAAAAGGACTATCTCACCTTTTTAAGGGATACCGAAGGAAATTCTACTCAGGAGAAAATCAAAAATTTCCCAAAGGTGAAATTGGTACTTGCCGATGACACTGAATATGAAGAAGAAGGTACGGTGGAAACTACGACCGGACAAATAGATACGCAAACCGGTACGATAAGTTTCCGGGCGCGTTTTTCGAACCCGAAAGGATTATTGACGAACGGAAATAGTGGATATGTGAAAATACCACAATATTACAAAGACGTACTCGTGGTTCCGGAGCAATCAACCTTTGAAGAGCAAACTATTGTCTATGTATATACGGTAAAAGCGTCGGATACGGTACAGCAAAAAGCGGTTAAGCCTTTGACCCGTATCAATAACCTCCTTTTGATAGCAGAAGGACTTGGTGAAGGTGATAAAATCGTAGGCAAGGGATTGTCGAAAATAAGGGATGGCGCCGCAATAAAGCCAATACCCACCCCATTTGACTCAGTGGCTACTTCAACCAAGAGAATTTTCAAATCTAATTAACGTCAAATGCTAAATACTTTTATAGAACGCCCTGTATTGTCTACGGTAATTTCGTTGATTATCGTGATTTTGGGGGTACTTGGTCTTCAGAGTCTGCCGGTGACCCAATACCCGGAAATCGCACCGCCAACGATTAGTGTGACGACTTCCTACCCTGGGGCGAGTGCCGAGACTATCTTAGAGAGTGTCATCATTCCGATTGAGGAAGAAGTGAACGGAGTAGAGGGAATGGACTACATCACTTCTACGGCCAGTAATAACGGTACCGCCTCGATCACCGTATATTTCAACCAAGGCGTAGACCCCGATATTGCCGCCGTTAATGTTCAAAACAGGGTCGCTCGTGCCAATAGTCTATTACCAGCAGAGGTTTTGCAGAATGGTGTGATAACGCAAAAGCAACAAGTAAGTGCGCTCATCTATTTTGGACTGTATTCTGAAAATGAGGATTACGACGCTACCTATATTTCAAATTATCTAAATATCAACATTGTCCCGGAACTTTTGCGCATTGATGGTGTTGGAGAGGTGAGTCCGTTTGGAGATAAAAATTATTCCATTAGAATATGGATCAAACCCGAAAAGCTTAGAGCGTATAATCTGGTTCCTGCCGATGTTGTAGCAGCTTTAAATGAACAAAGTATCGAAGCCGCACCCGGAGCGTTGGGTCAAAATTCCGGAGGGGCCTTTGAATATGTCATTCAGTATGAGGGCCGCTTTAAGGACGCCGAGAAGTATGATGACATCGTGATTAAGGCATTGGACAACAATCGCCTACTCAAACTTAAAGACGTAGCGGAAGTGGAATTGGATGCCTATTCCTACAATACCGTTTCCGTATTTGGGGATTATCCTTCCGTAAACGCTGGAATTTTTCAAACGCCGGGCTCCAATGCCCAAGCGATTATTCAAGAAATTCAAGGAAAGTTCGATGAGATGGAAAAGGAGTTTCCAAAAGGATTGAAACTAACAATAAACTATAATATCAACAATTTTCTCGAAGAATCCATTTCGGGTGTAGTCTCAACTTTGATAGAGGCCTTTCTGCTGGTTTTCCTTGTTGTATTTATTTTTCTCCAAAACTGGCGAACTACCCTCATTCCGGCAATCGCCGTTCCTGTCTCCATCGTGGGTACGTTTTTTTTCCTGCTCATCTTCGGGTATTCCATAAATCTATTGACACTGTTCGCCCTCGTACTCGCTATCGGAATCGTGGTAGATGATGCCATTGTGGTGGTCGAAGCCATTCAGGCAAAGTTAGAAGAAGGCGAAAAGGATGTTTTGAAAGCGACAAAAGATGCGATGAGTGAAATTGCGGGAGCGATCATATCCATCACCTTGGTTATGTGCGCGGTATTTGTGCCGGTAACCTTCTTAAGTGGCCCTACCGGGGTGTTTTATCAACAATTCGGTATTACGCTCATCGTAGCCATCATTATTTCTGCTATCAATGCTTTATCCCTTAGTCCAGCGCTGTCGGCTTTATTTTTGAAACCCGAGGAGGAAGAGACTAGCGATAAAAAGGAAAATTTCTTGACAAAGGCGAAGAATCGCTTCAATCAAGGTTTTGATAAACTGACCAAAAAGTATGGGAATACGATTGATTATACATGGAAGCACAAGTGGATCGTTCCATTAGCGCTGGTCGGTGCTGTCGCCGTTCTATATTACTACAACACGTCACTTGCGACGGGTTTTGTCCCGACCGAAGATAGAAGTATTCTATTTGCCAATATTGAACTCCCGCCCGGCGCGTCCTTGGCAAGAACGGCAAAGGCAACGGAAAAATTTGAAAATTTGGCAGCTCAAATACATGGAGTGAAAAGTGTCTCCGTAATCAATGGTCAAAATTTCTTTTCCGGGGCAGGTAGCCCATATGCACTCTCATTTATTGTATTGGATGGATGGGATGAGCGAGAGGCCGATTCCCTTGCCATCGAAAGTATCACTGGTCAACTCTTTGGTGTTGCGGCCCAAGTTGCCGATGCGCAAATGGTATTCTTTCAACCTCCACAGATTCCAGGATTTGGAAATTCAGATGGATTTGTGGTCAATCTGTTGAACGATTCGGAAGCCAGTTTTATCGAACAGGATAGGGTCGCCAAGGAGTTCTCCGGAGCATTGACCCAACGGCCGGAAATTGCGTTTGCCCAAAGTTCTTTTAATACAAGCTTTCCACAGTACACAATGACGTTGAATACCGATAGGATAAAGTTGTCAGGTATCGCCATCAGCGATGTTCTGGCTACGATGCAAGGTTATGTCGGTGGAATTTACGTGAACAATTTTAGTCGGTTTGGTAAGCAATATCGCGTATTTCTTCAGTCTTTGCCGGAAGACAGGGAAGATGTGGCGGATATCAATGAATTGTACATAAAGAACGCAAATGATAAAATGGCTCCTATAGGGGAGTTCGTAACCTTAGAACGTACCTATGGCCCCCAATTCGTAAACAGATTCAATCTCTTTAACTCAGTAACTATTAATGGGTCCACCGGACCGGGCTACAGTACAGGTGAAGCGATTTCGGCAATTCAAGAAGTAGCCGAGAATCTTGAGCAGGGGTACAGTATAGACTTTTCTGGATTAACAAGGACCGAGGTCGATGCCTCGGGAGAGCTTATAACGATATTCGGCCTAAGCCTGCTCTTCGTCTTTCTTTTCCTGGCAGCGCAGTATGAGAGTTATCTAATTCCATTTGCAGTGATCCTGTCGTTGCCAGGAGGTATTGCCGGCGCTTATTTCTTTACGGCGATTTTCGGACTCCAAAGTAACATATACTTTCAGATCGCATTGGTGATGCTTATCGGGCTGTTGGCCAAGAATGCCATTCTGATTGTGGAATTTGCGATTCAAAGAAGAAAAAACGGAGCTTCGATCGTAGACTCCGCCATATCGGGCGCCGAAGTGCGGTTAAGGCCGATTTTAATGACATCCTTGGCATTCGGTGCAGGTATGATTCCATTGGTAATTGCATCTGGTGTGGGTTCAAGGGGAGATAATTCTATAGGTACGGGTGCAGCCGGAGGTATTATCATAGGAACGTTTATCGGAATATTCTTGATACCGTTCCTATACATCGTGTTTCAATCATTACAGGAAAAAATATCAGGCAAACCGATTGCTTCCGAAGAAACGGATAAAAAAAGTATTCCAAATGAGGCTTAAACCACATACATTAAAAATCATAACGATTATCCTGATAGTGCTGGCGTTACAGTCTTGTCTGGTCACAAAAGAATACGTAACCCCGGAAATCGAGATACCTGATAACTTTAGGGATTTTAAGGATAACGATTCCATATCAATGGCCATGATGCCTTGGGAAGAGCTGTTCGAGGATACCGTACTGCGCGATCATATCAACGAGGCCCTGACAACAAATTACGATGCACAACTTGCTTTACAGGATATACTGAGGGCCCAAGCACAATATAAACAGGGAAAGGCGGGATACCTGCCTACCTTATCGCTAGATGGCTCTGCGACTTCCTCGAAATTCAGCGGTAACGGCATTCAGGGACTACAGTTCGGAGGAGGAGATCAAGGAGGGAATCCGGCTGGAGGTTCGAGCAGAATCGAACAGTACAACCTTTCGGGAACCTTAAATTGGGAACTTGATATCTGGGGCGCTATTACCAGTAATAAAAAGGCCACCGCTGCCGCCTATCTCGCTACGGAGGCGGGACAGCGCGTGGTACGAACGGCCTTGATCGCCAACATCGGTACGCTCTATTACGAGTTGATCGCTTTGGACGAACAGTTATTCATTGCCAGGCAAACGGTAGAGGCACGGAAAAATAGCTTCGATATCACACAAAAACTGAAGGAGGCGGGCCGGGAACGTGAGGTCGCCGTACAACAAGCAGGTTCACAATTAAAAATAGCCGAACTTTTGGAATTACAGTTGGAACTGGAAATCAAAACGACCGAAAATGCGTTCAGTATTCTTCTGGGCAAATCCCCAAGGGAAATCGAAAGAGGTGACTTTCGGGAAAGACCACCCAATCTGAATACTTCTGTTAGGTTACCGTCTGCCATTCTAAGAAACCGGCCAGATGTTATCCAAGCGGAGTTCAACCTGATCAACGCCTTCGAGCTGACCAACGTTGCCAAAACCGAGTTTTACCCAAAATTAACCTTGGGAGGAACTGCAGGGTTCAATAGTCTCGATGCAAGCGACTGGATCAGTAGTGCATCGTTTTTCAATGATCTTGTTGCAGGAATTACACATCCCCTGTTGAATAACCGGAAAATAAGGACGGCTTACGAAGTGGCGAAAATCGATCAACAGTCTGCCTTGCTCGAATTCGAGCGAACACTATTGATCAGTTATCAAGAAGTGGCCGACGCCTATCTGACCTATAATTCTATAACGGAGCAATACAATGTTACCGACGAGCAAGTAGATTTTTTAGAGAATGCGTCGAACTACTCGCTGAAATTGTATCAAAACGGTTTTACAAATTATTTAGACGTGCTTATTGCCGATACCAATTTACTAGACGCGCGGATATCATTGATCAACACCCGATTTGCCAAAATCAGTGCTACGATTGAACTGTACAGAGCTCTGGGTGGTGGATGGAACAAGGTAATAGCACCAGAGGTAGTCACGACAGAGACATCCGAGGAATAAATCAAAGATTTAATCTTTTGGGCAGTTGTAATACATTGAGACAACCTATTTAGAAAATCGGTCCCAGAAGCAATGTTCCATAAAATACTTCAGTCTCTAAAATTGCAAGCCCCGGTTATTATCGGGCCAATTAAAATTTAAGCTGCGCTTCGCATAAAAAATGAAGGGTGTTCGTACCGAGACCCGAGGCTTCAATAAAATCCCCACGAATGAGGTAATTCGATTCCATTCCGAAGCTTAATGAAGCAGAAAAATTGTAGGATAAGGCGGCCCCGACTTGATGGGCAATAAATTGTTCATCATTGAGATCTTCGTAGGACAGATTGAGACCGGCACCATAAATTCCATCGTCGGTAGATTCTCTCCAGAAGGCCACATAATCCGTAAAGAAAGTCCATTTATTGGTGCTATAGGTCAGCGAAGGATGGACATCGATAAGATTGGCGGGGCCAAATTGCGCAATTCTTCCGAAATAGGCTCCTCTAGGGTAGAGGGCGTTAAAGGTATTCAGTTCATTGTCCATAGGATTATCATCGCCCGAGATGATTTCGCTTTTCAGGTCAAATGTTAAATTTCCTGACCCTAATGCCATTTTGTAGGCCAAGTTGACTGAGGCGGTCCAGGCGGAGATATCCGTTTCACCAAACTCACCGAATTGGTAGAGGAATTCCGTATTGAAACTCAATTTCGAATGTATGTTTCCGAAATAGCGAAGACCTAGAGAGTGCCTATTTTCTTCCGCTGTTCCTTGTTGGTAGCGAACTTCGTCCTTCCCAAATTTCAGATAGTAGATATCCAGATTTTGGTTTCTTGAACTGTTGGAAAATGTATTGTAGGTTCCGAAAATATATTCATCCCCATCCAAAACATCGTTGTCGAAAGCAAAAGGATTTGTTCCCACTATTTGATAATAGAATGCTTCCAGTTTTATTTTGTCCAGGCGTCGTATCACATTGACACCATCAAAGTAGCGCCGTACATTGGGTCCCTCCCTAAAGGATATAATACGGCTACTGCCATAAGATAGGTTTTCTCGCCCCACCTTAAAGACCCAGTTATCATCGTCATATTTCAAGAAAAGTTGATTGAAAGCAAGTTCATCTCGGTCTACCGGGGATGGATTCTCTTTTGACACTATTGAACTACTGTTCAATTGCGCAAAAAATTGCCAATTATCGTGACGGACATCAGCATGTAACATCAGTCGACCTAAGACCCAACTGTCGGTTGCTCCTTCAATAAAATCCTGGTCATTGAAATATTCGAATTGCGTCCGGTAGCTTCCCCCAAAGGATAGCGAGCCGTTTTCGCCAAACGGAATGAACTTAATCTTGTCGTAGGTATTTCTGTTCTGTACATTTCTTAGAAAGGAGAAATCGTCATATTGACTGAGCACACCATATGCAAAAGGTTTCGGCTCATTTACGACTTGCGCCCCTAATTGATAGAAGAAGAAACCCAATATGAAGAATGTCAGTGCGGCTTTGTTATTCATTGAGTAGGATATCGATATCTGCGATCAGGTCTGATGTACTTTGAACGTTGGTACCATCATAAATACCCCGAATTCTCCGTTTTCTGTCCACGAGGATAAAACTTCCGTCATGAACGAAGCTGTTGAGCGCTAATTCGTCTTTCTTTGCGGTAACATAGTACTCCTTGGCGATTTTATCGATAGCACCATACGAACCCGTAACCAAGTGCCATTTACCGCGGATTGCATCCAGATTTTCTGAATATTCCCTGAGTACCGATACGGAGTCGTTCAGGGTGTCGATTGAATGGGAAAGTATCATAAAATTGTCGTTGTCCCTGAAGTATTCTTGAAGGCGTTGTTTGTTTCCGCTCATTATAGGGCATATGGAAGGGCAGGATGTAAAAAAGAAGTCGGCGATGTAAATTTTATCCGTTACGTCAACCTGTGTAACTTCTTCTCCGTATTGGTTGGTAAAACTAAAGTCGGGAATTTTGGAGCTTTTCAAGCGATTCTCCATCAACTCGAGACGGTTTAGGGAAATATTGTTATTCTCGGAAATTTTTCCTCCGGGTTCGGTAAAGAATACATAGTAAGCCATCATCAGAATACCGATTCCTGTGATTATAATCGCTATTCTTAAAAATCGTATCACGTCAAGAGCTCAAAAGTTATTTCCTCAATCTGCAATGGTTCATCCGGAATATTTCTTCCACGTACTTGAACCGGTTCGAAAAATACTTTGATGGCCTCTTTATTCTGTATTTTTTGGGCTATGCCTTTCGTGATTTCCACATGCATGTATACATCTTTTTCCAGTTTACCTTCTTCAGCGGATACAATAGGAAGAATGGTAAAGGTGCCTATGTACTTGCAATTATCGGCGCTAGGCTCTGTGTTTCCAAATAGAAAAAATACCCTGGAACAGTAAGGCATATAGGGTAATTTCGCCCTTTCAAATTTGAGTCGAACCTGTGTAACCTCGTTTCCGTCCGTTTTCGTAAGCATTTGAACTTTTTGCTCTTCTTCGATGGAAGTGTTGTAGACAGAAGATGCCTTGACCATCTCGTAAGAGGGCACAATAAGGTCTTCCCTTGAATTGTAATCACCATCTGGACTGTTGAAATTCAAATCCTCAAAACGATAGCCCAGTTTTTCAGTATCCAGCACATCTTTCACTTTAATTTCTATGGGCTTACCTTTTTCATCGGTGAAATAAAAGACCTTTTCCAAGAATTCCTCATCGGTCGGATTTTGATGATCGGGATCGGCATCCAACCAAGCTTGCCAGAAACGGTCGCAGTTACCGTGATGACCATAGAAAATAGGATCGTAGCCCGCAGCTACGAAACCGGCCATTTCACCACCGATCCAATTGTGGATGTTATTGTGAAAGCTCTGCTCGGCCATTCCATCAATTTGGGGCTCGCTTCCATCTTTGTAGAACGGATAGCCACCAAAAGTTGAAAACTTCCTTGCCCTTAAAGCTGGCCCCATATTCATAAAATCGAAAGGGATTATGTCATCCGGATTAACACGGCGCGTATCATTGTACAGAGGATTGGAGTCCCCACCTTGATATTGCTCGGGTATACCTGGTTTTTTTGTCCAGTCCCAGTAATGTAGTGCCAGTTTCGGTTCTCGTACCGCATGTTGCAGTTTTTTTTCCAATGTCCACAAATATGTTCTATGCCATGGCCATACATACCAACTATAGTGCACCTGATAACTAAACTCGGTCGTCGCACAGAATTTGGTGTGCAAGGCACCGTTCTCGCTCCATCCAGCTGGGTCCAAGGGCCAATCTGCGCTACGTTTTCTAAGAATACCGATGGCATCTTTAAGAAGTTGTAACTCTGGGTCATCAGCTGACATAGTCGCAATATTCTTACGTGTCACTGTCGTACCTATGTTACCTTTCAACGTAGCTGCCACGGAAGAGATATCCGATTGAGCGTTTACTTCGGCACACGACTGTAACACCGTTGAGCCCAATGAGAGTCCAGTGGCTCCCCATGTAATATTCTTTAAAAATGACCTTCTAGTGTTAAAATTATTCTTAGGTTCCATAGCTTTTTGTCGTATTAGTAGTTTTTCTCTTTGAACCACAGTTTGCTGATGATACGATCAGCAGAATATTTTCCGGGCCCTAAAACGATGATTACCAAAAATGCCAAGGAATACATCAAAGGCACATCTTTTACGACCCAAGGATCGTTTGCGTGAACGATGGTCAAACCGATAAAGGGAATCATGAATGCCCCAAGGGCAAAAACCCTAGTAAAGAGCCCCATGGCAATGAATATCGAGCAAATGACATTTGAGAAAATAGCAATTATAGTAGCTGTATAACCACCCATGTTGAATGGGTCTGGAATGTGCTGCACTTCTTCTTGAAAATTCAATATCTTTTTTAACCCGTGTATAAATAAGAAAGCCATGGAAATAGCAATACGATATACCAACAGTACTACATCAGGCCTGCCGTGAGGTACTTTGGTATGGAGTAGCTGTTTCATCCATTTTTGAAATTTGTTCAGCTGTAACGTCGGAGTTTCCATGGATTCTATTTTCTTTTGAGTTTAGTTGTTTTGATACCCACCAAAATATTTGACAGGAGACCATTCCGGTAAAACTTCGGGTAACTCTGGGTTGAGATTTTCAAATTCGTTCGCCGCATATACCACCTTCCCATTGGTGACGGTCAAGACCGAATGCAGGTTGTTGATTTCCGATTCCGGAATGTTGAAGTAATCGTCCGACAGTACTGCAAAATCCGCATACATTCCCTTCTCTAAAGTACCCTTTACATCTTCCTCCTGGGAGAACCAGGCACTTCCCTTTGTGTATAGGTGAAGGGCCTCTTCACGCGACATTCTATTTCCGGCCTCCATATATTGGAGTCCTCCTACCGTTTTGCCAGACACCAACCAATGTAACGCTGGCCATGGATTATAACTAGCTACACGTGTGCCATCGGTACCCGCTCCAATAGGGATTTCCATATCCAAAATTTTTCGAATAGGGGGTGCTTGGGCCGCCTTTTCCTTTCCATAGCGTTCTACGAAGAACTCGCCCGCATAAGCCATTCGTGCCTGTACCGCAACACCTCCATTTAAATCCTTGATACGCTGTAGTTGTTCTTCCGTTACGGTCTCCGCATGGTCGATGGCCCACCTAATATTGGAAAATCCGTTGTTGGTCTCCTTGTTAACCTCTTCAAATACATCCAAAAACTGAGCAATGGTCTCACCGTAGGTAGCATGTATTCGAAAGGGCCATTTCTTGTTCACCAAAAGTGTAACGACCTTCTTCAATTCCGGTCGCCAATTCTTTCTATCTTTCAACATCGGCTGGGGCGCTAGAAAATTTTCAAAATCGCCTGCACTCCATACTAAAAATTCACCTCCGCCTTCCAATTCATAACCATGGTCAAGATGCAATGCACCATCGTGAAATATGGTATTATTACCCATCCAAGTCTCAAATTCCTGAAATTCTTCTCCTTTGTCCTGTGGAAAAAGATAATATGACAATCGTATGGGCATTTCACCATCTTCGGCCAACACCTTGGTTCCGCTATAATCCTTTGGGAATTTATGTCCTCCTCCACCTGCATCGATCCCGCTTGTAATTCCCAATCGGTTGAGCTCACGGTAGAATTGTTTGGTAGAATTTACCATCTGATCCTCGTTCAGCGGGGGTAGTGCTCCTATACGCGCATATAGAATTCCAGGGTTCGGTTCTGCCAACAGAACACCGGTCAATTTACCGTCCTTGCCCTTTTCAAAAGTGCTTCCCTCAGGGGCCTTTGTATTTTCATCTATTTTAAGTTCGTTCAAGGCCGCTTGGTTAAGCCAGCCTCGACTGTAGAGGAATAATACATAGGTTGGCACATCTCCTGTAGCTGCGTTAATTTCTTCGGGAGTCGGGAAGCGATTTTCTTCAAATTGAAATGGACTCCAACCTCCTATAACACGTACCCATTGTCCTTTAGGAGTTCTTTGGGCCTGCTCTTTGAGCATTTCAAGTGCTCTTTTCAATGTTTTTACACCATCCCACCGAAGTTCGGCATTGTAAAACCGGCCCCCACGGGTAAGGTGCAAATGTGAATCGTTTAAACCCGGTATAACGGTTTTACCCTTAACATCGATGATTTGGGTGTTCTCACCCTTTAGATTTTGCATTTCTGCGGTCGTACCCGTTCCAGAAATCAATCCGTCTTTTATTGCAATGGCCTCGACGGTAGACCTATTGTCGTCCATAATCGCGATACGACCATTGGTGATGATTAAATCCGCTGTTTCTTGACCGGAGTTTTCCGAATTCTTATTTGTTTGTGACGTCCCTTCTTTACAGGAAATCGATAGTAATAGAATCAGTGAAAATAGTAAGGTAGACTTCATAACTATAAAATGTAAGTTTTTTCAAAATTGATTAAAACCTTGGGGTAAGCCGTAACACTAATTGATGCTTTCATATAACTTTTTAGGGTAACTGGTAAACCCGAACAAAGAACTCCCTAGAAAACCAATTCTCGTTTTCCAGGGAGCTCTTTAATTATCGTATTTAAACTTTACTT
This sequence comes from Aggregatimonas sangjinii, assembly GCF_005943945.1. GTDB lineage: Bacteria > Bacteroidota > Bacteroidia > Flavobacteriales > Flavobacteriaceae > Pelagihabitans > Pelagihabitans sangjinii. The sequence goes on from NZ_CP040710.1 coordinate 1,170,230, forward strand.
TGTATTCATATAGTTTTTAGCCACGGTAGACCAGTCAATCATTTCGAAGAAGGCGCTAACGTAGTCGGGTCTTCTATTTTGATAATTTAAATAATAGGCATGCTCCCAAACATCCAAGCCTAATATGGGAGTCCCGTTTTGTTCTTCGCTGTCCATCAGTGGGTTGTCTTGATTTGCAGTACTTGAAATAAAAAGCTTTCCAGAATCTTCAACCGAAAGCCACGCCCACCCCGAACCGAATCGTGATTTCGCGGCATCGCCGAAATGACCAATAAAATTCTCCATGGTACCAAAAGTTTCGTAAAAGGCGTTTTTAAATTCACCCTCCGGAATTTCGGTTTTGTCCGGAGCTAAAATGTTCCAGAACAGGCTATGATTATAAAATCCGCCACCGTTGTTCCGAACTGCCGTATTGTATTTGGAAATATTCCTCAGGATATCCTCTAAGTTTTCGTTTTCCCAGCCGCCTTCTTTCAAAGCATTGTTGAGTTTGTCAGTATATCCTTGATGATGTTTGGTATGATGAATACGCATGGTCTCTGCGTCAATATAGGGTTCCAATTCATCATAGGTGAATTGTAATTCAGGTAATGTGTACATCGTTTAAATTTTTAAGATTTATAGTTATTCTTAAAATTACAGATGGTATCCGTTTAGAAGTTTCAATTATTGAAGAATTCATGTACTAAAAACTGAGATAAGGCTATCGAGGGGCTCGTTCCATTTACGATTTGAGCTAATAAAGGAGAAGATTTCCTTGAGTTCAGCTATCCCGTATCAACGGTGTCGTTAAAACCAATAAATAAATTTCATCATGATTTACATTTGGTGAATATTAAAGTTCATTGCGTGGGCTTTGGACTATACCGTAATTTCGTTAAGGCCATAGTTTGTACTACATTTAGTTCTGGCAGTCTCAAACAATAGCAGTAAAAAACTATCAAGGCCTAATCCCAAAACAACAAATCCTTGAAAACAATTCCTATCCTTAGAAAATTCGAATTCATCCGATAGTCCAACATCGATTCGCCCTGTCCCACAAAGTATTGGAGGTACAAAAACTGATTCGTTCTTTTAGAGTATCTTAAGTTCACCGAAATTTGTGCACTCCCGCGCCAATCTGCTCGTAGTGCTTTCCTGAATTTGCCCTCGATAAAGAGGATGTCGGTCGGTCGCCAAGTGGCAGTCAACTCACCATAACCGATATATTCCAAAAGGTCTTGATTACCATCCTTAGTTCCGATGGGCGCCCAAGCCTCTAACGAAGAATGGAATTTATCCGAAAAAGCTTTATAGTAAAGTAGGGAGAAATAGTTCCAACTTCTGGAGTCCTCCTCGTCGCGACCGTTGGATTGATGTTCAAAAGCGAACCACAGACCACCGTTTATTTCCCCGGCTTTATCGAACAACAGTCTGCCTAGACCAATTGACGGATTATAATTCGTATCCCGAAAGGGAAAGGAATCTTGGTAGATGTCCCAAAAGGAGATTTGTTGATACGTAAAAAACAAATGAGTATCAAAAGGCAATAAATCCCTTGATATAATTTGTTTAAAGCCCAATTGATATTTGGCGTCGCTATTCTGTGAATTCGGCGATTCATTTATCCTGGTTCCCGTTACAAAATAATTATCCCCGTAGATGGAGAAGGATGGTGTTTTCGACAATTCTTTTTGATACCTGCCGTCGTCTTGGTCCGTATCATTTTGTGCATTTAAGGATGTCGATAGACAACCTATTAAAATTATGGCGGAAAAAATTTTCTGATAACTCACTTTAAGGAGGTTTGCGAAGGGTAGAAAGCCCAACAATTCTTAGTCCTCAAATGTCAGTTATTCATGCCGCTCATGCATCTCACGAACTATTGCGATGATAGTACTTTTTAGGGTTATCCAGAGTTCTGGACTACTTTTCCCGTTAAAGATTCTAGTAAGGAATACAAAGTCCGGAACACGGAATTTAATAGGGATTGGTTTAGATTGTTCTAAAATATTCAGTTACCTTTAATGGTACGGAGGAAATCCGAGCAAAAGTTACCTATTCGGTTACCTAGTTTAAAAATTTAAGAGTAACATTTTGATTGTTAAGACTATAGGGTTTGGCGGTTAGTTCTGCCACCCCGACCAAGAAAATCCGATCACGACAGTGGTTGGATTTTTTGTTTTTACAGCGTAGTGCCGATAGGCACTTAGGCGGTTAAAGCGAAAATGACAAACGGGCAATAGTCCGTATCGGATGTTCTTGAGCACCGGCCTTCTTCAGGTTCACCGCAGGTAATCCTGCCACCTCGAGCACAAGCCAGTTCAGCAACGAACTGGTTTTTTGTGCTTTAATTTTTTTGACAATTACCTGATAATCTATAAAGATTTGAAAAGGTAGGCCAAACGGAAATATAGTGTTCCAAATCGAGAGTAGGGTTGCGCCCTATGGAATTTCTTTTATTCGATTCTTCAATGGAATGCTTCCAAAACAAGAAAGAATTTACGCCCTGATAAATCATGACATCTTACCACTAAACCAAACTGTTCAATGGGATGATATATTTATACATTGAGCATGAAGATTTAATTCTAGTTTCTTTTCTGGCAATACACCCAATCTACTCAAGGCCCCAGCAAAATTGATTATATGTTTTTTTTTATATAAAATGTTAACATATTCGTATTTCGTGGGCGCACACATTATTTTTTAGTATTATTTGCTTTATTCACCTTATGTTAATACATTCACAAAAGTGTTAACGTTTTCAGGACAAATAGATATTTGATTTTGGGATTTTATCCAATTGATTTTAGAGGTATAGAATTTATATCATAACTCTGTATTAGAGTCCGAACCCTTCCCCCCCCCCCACTAATGGATGAATATCATCCCCGGATACAGACTAGTAGGCGAAAAATAAGATTACGAATGATTATTAACCAACTCAACATCACATTATGAAAAAAAGAGAACGATCAGCGCAAATTTTGTGCTTTGGATTCGCAGTGAATTCCAGGATTCACTGGTTCACCTTTGCCATCATTTTCCTGTTTATCGGTAATGCACATGCCTTATCGGCTGACATTATGTTAATGGAGCCGTTCCAATCGGTCATCACCGGAACGGTTACCGATGAAGCGGGCGTACCCTTGCCGGGTGCAAATGTTATTGAAAAAGGCACCACTAATGGCGTGGTAACCGATTTTGATGGGAACTACTCAATTGAAATTTCCGATCAAAACGCCATATTAGGGTTTAGTTCTCTTGGATTCCTAGCAGTTGAAGTTCCCGTTGGATCCAATACGACTATCAATGCGACCCTCAAAGAAGATGCCCAAAATCTCGAAGAAGTAGTGGTGGTCGGCTATGGTACGCAACAAAAGGAAGATGTAACCGGTTCTTTATCCCAAGTTGACGGCGAAGCACTTACAATTGCGCCTCCCCCTAACTTATCAGCTGCACTTTCCGGACAGTTATCGGGAGTAATTGCGGTTCAAACTTCAGGACAGCCGGGGCAGGATAACGCGCAGTTCCAGATTAGGGGGCGTAGTACACTAGGGAACAATAATCCGCTAGTACTCATTGATGGAGTGGAAAGACCTTTTCAAAGGGTTAATCCTTTTGAAGTAGCAAGTGTGACTGCGCTTAAGGATGCAGCCTCAACAGCCGTATATGGTTCAAGAGCGGCGAATGGGGTATTATTGGTTACAACGAATCGTGGTAGAGCGGGTAAACCGACTATAAATTTCTCAAGTCAATATGGTTGGCAGTCTCCAACGCGCAGGCCGGATTTGATGAATGCCAGTCAGTATGTATTGGCTTTCCGGCAATCCTTTTTAAACCGTGGCACTGCACCGGATGCATTGCCGTTTGATGATTTGGTAGCGGATGCCGAGGCAGGAACGCTAACAAGCTATGACTGGTGGAACGAGACCTTGAAGAATTCCGCTCCACAACAACAATACAATTTTTCCGTAAATGGTGGGAACGAGAGGCTCCGGTATTTTTTCTCATATGGGTTTTTAGATCAAGGTGCTTTTTATGAAAATGCAGGCTTTAAGCAAAGTAGCATTCGTTCAAATGTAGATGCGGATATAACAGACCGATTGAAATTCAGACTTAATGTAGCGGGCAGACTAGAGAATACATTAAGGTCGGCCGATAATGATAGTGAGATTTTCTCCAATGCGCTTCGGGCGAATCCACTTTTTCCGGTTTTTGTAGACGGTCTGCCAGGAGCGGAAGGCCTACCGCCAAATTCCTTGGGATTTGATGGCTTTAGTGGTAACTCGGTAGGTGATGCCAACAGAAATGGCAGCGACAAGAGAGATAGCGATTATTTCCAGACGAATTTTCAGTTGGAGTACGATATTCCATGGATAGAAGGCTTGAGTGCCAAGGCGATGTATTCCTATGACCGGAATATTTCCAAACGAAAATCATTTTTTACACCATATATTTCATACCAACGAAATGAGGCGGATGGGCAGTTGATACCCAATGTAAGCGATAATTTGAGTTTCTTGGATGAAAGTAGGGGCGACTTTACGCAACAGACCACCCAGCTTAGTCTTAGTTATAAGAAGGAATTCGAAAACCATTCAATTTCCGTACTCGGTCTTTTTGAACAAATTGAACAAAAAAGCGATGTTATAACGGCCTTTCGTGATGGCTTTATTTCTCCTGCCATACAGGAACTTTTTGCGGGTAATGTAGGTAATGACCAAAATGGTGGTCAAGCTTCTGAAACGGCGCGAAGAGGTTATGTGGGGCGTATTGATTATGGTTTTAAAAATAGATACCTGTTTCAGGCGAACCTTCGCTTAGACCAATCCTATATTTTCCCCAAAGAAAATCGCAATGGTTATTTTCCTGCTTTTTCGGCAGGGTGGCGTATCTCTGAAGAAGCGTTCATGGTTGATTCTGAATTTATTACGGATTTAAAACTACGTGGATCATGGGGTATCACCGGTAACGATAGGGTTAATCCTTTTCAATTTACTACCGGCTTTGGCTTTGACGGCGGATATGTTTCCGATGGTATCTTTCTTCCCGGAATCAGCCCATCCGGTATTCCGAATCCAAATATTACCTGGGAAACCGCTACCACTACCGATATTGGTCTAGAGGCTGAGTTTCTCAATGGCAAATGGGGATTGGAAGTGGATTATTATACCAAGCGTACCGAAGACATTCTTGCCCAAAGAAGTTTGTCTGTTCCGGGAACCTTTGGCGCTCAGCTACCTAGTGAAAACATTGGTATTGTTGATAGTTGGGGGTGGGAGTTTACAGCGACTCATAAAAATACTATTGGTGATAATTTTTATTATAACATTGACGCCAATCTTACCCTAGCCCGAAATGAAATTGTATTTATAGACGAACCCGAGGGCGTCTTACCGGGAGCAAGTCTTACAGGAAAAGAAATAGGCGTAAGGGTAGGTTTCGTTGCCGATGGTTTGTTTCAGAATCAGGCCGAGATTGACAATGCGGCAACCCAATTTGGCGAATTGGCGCCGGGCGATATACGCTATGTGGATATCAATGGAGACGGAGTGGTCAATCAAGACGACCGTCAGGCAATAGGTTCCAGTAATACACCGGGTCTTATTTATGGTCTTAATATGGATTTTGGCTTTAAAGGGCTTAGGTTGGCTTTTAACTTTCAAGGAGCAACCGACTATACTAGGGAGGTTGAGCCAAGAGGTTTTCTGTTAGACGTGGGTAATAATTTTGCCGTACTTACAGACTCATGGACGGTTGATAATCCTGATGCGCGGTATCCAAGAATACTGCCGGATGGCAATACAAATAATAATCAAACCAGTACTTTTTGGGTAGAAGAGGTCTCTTTTTTGCGACTTAGAAGAGCGCAAATCAGTTATGACTTCTCCTCTGTATCCGAGAAATTGGAAGACATCGGTGTGAAAAATCTAAGTCTTAATGTATCCGGTACCAACTTACTCACTTTTACCAATATTTCTTTAGGTGATCCTGAAGGAACGGAAGGAAATTCATTATTTTACCCTATATCAAGGGTAGTATCTGTCGGACTCAATATAGGATTTTAAAAAACACATTAAATTAAATAAAATGAAAAAGATTGTAACGATTTTAGCCCTCGGTCTTGTTCTGGTCAGTTCTTGTAACGACGACTTTCTAGATAAGGAGCCTTTAGACCAGCTCAGTGCCTCCACGGTATTCGAAGACCAAGCGTTGGCTCAAGCTTTTCTTAATAACATCATTGGGCTACTGCCCGCAGGACAATATAATAGCCCTGGTGGTGGGTACGGTAATAGCTATTTGTTGGCATCCATCTCTGATGAGGCAAGGTCAAAGAGTGGCTGGGTTCCCTCGAATTCCGTTGTTCGACAGGGCGCCCTGAATCCATTAAATTTGGGAGGTCTCGATATTTGGGATGAAGCTTATACGGCCATACGGCAAGTGAACGAATTTCTAGTAGGACTGGAGGGATCTTCCTTTGATGAGGAATTTAAAATTAATTCGGCTGCGGCCGCTCGGTTTGTAAGAGCTTGGTTTTATTTTGATTTAACGAGACGATATGGCGACGTGCCTTTATTGACCAAAGCGCAAACTTTGGACGATGATGATCTATTCCCATCGGAAACTCCAAGGAATGATGTTTATATTTTTGTAAACGAGGAATTAGAGGCTGCTGCAAGTGCACTGCCGAACAAATCAGAGGCCAAGTCAGGTCAGCTGACCAAACAGGCGGCAATAGCTTTAAACGCCCGCGCCATGCTTTTTGCCGAACGTTACGAAGAAGCGGCGAATTTAGCGGACGCACTCATTAACGGATCTGAAAACGATGGACTGGAACTTTATGGTGCCAATCCTGCAAATGCGGAGGAAGCCCGAAAAAACTACGCGGATCTTTTTCTTTCTACAGGCGGCAATGTGGAAACGGTTTATGAAAGCCTTTTTCTAGTACCGGAAAGAGTACATCAATTCGATAGGGGTAATTGGCCGGTGCGTTGGAGAAATGACAATGGCGGTCAGACCGATCCAACACAGGAGCTCATAGATGATTTTGAAATGGCGAACGGTCTCCCTATAGAGGATGATGAGTCCGGGTACAATCCTGCAGACCCATATAGTAATCGTGAAGCACGTTTTTATGCTTCTATTTTTTACCATGGCGCCGAGTTTTCAGAAGTAGCGCCCTCTAGGGGTGAACCATTTATAGATATGGAATGGAACGCCTTTAATGAAGGTCCTGGTACCGTTCGGGATGGTAATGCGTCCATTACGGGATATTTGGTCCGTAAATTTGTAGATCCGTCAGTGGGTTTCGCGCCGGAGAGGGTGAGCAATACGGCCTGGCAAGAAATTCGATTTGCCGAAGTTTTGCTCATATACGCCGAGGCCGAAAACGAGCTAAACGGCCCTTCCGTAGACGTTGCAGATGCCGTCAATAGAGTACGAAGAAGAGCTGCATTGCCAGATTTACCGGCCGGACTTTCCCAAGTTGAGATGCGGGAACGTATTCGTCAAGAAAGAAGAATAGAATTGGTCTTTGAGAATCATCGCTGGTTTGATTTGATTCGGTGGGGTCAAGCTTCAACCGTCTTGAATGCCAACTATCACGGGATGAGAATAGACCGCAATGGAGTGCCGACGGCAGGTGAAGGCGGACCAGAACACGTTTTCGATCCCGCGCAACTTACATTTACGGTTTTCGAGGATCCTGCTTTTAGTAATGTATTTCCGGATAGTTATATGCTACTTCCCATACCACAGGACGAGGTAGAGGCCAATACGAACTTGAGTCAAAACCCCGGATACTAAGAATCTGGCAGGTGGGCATCAACACCACTCGGCCCTGATGAATAAAAAGGTTTGACATTAACTACGGTGGTACTCCTGTCAAACCTTTCAATATATAATTTGGTATATGATGAAGGGAGTTGCAGTATTGACGATTGTAATACTCTGCTTTTGCAGCATAACCCTCAATGCCCAAATTTTTACCGAAAGGGCCGAGGATTTTAAAATCGACCATTTCACTTCAGACCCCAATGCGATGGGTGGTGGTGTAGCGATTTTCGATTTCAATAATGACGGTTTCGAGGATATTTATCTAACAGGTGGTTTAGAAGATGATAAACTCTTTGAAAACCTTGGAAACGGCTCGTTTAGAGATGTGACCAAAAAAATGCGAATCACCCAATTCAACGGGATCAAGACAATGGGAGTAGTTGCGGGTGATGTTGACAATGATGGCTTTACAGATCTTTTCATTACTACGGCGGAAAATTCTAGGTGCTATTTGCTCAAAAACCTGGAAGGCAAGTTTTTCTCCGATATTTCTCTGGCCGCAGGTATAAACCACCAGTCCTGGAGCATGAGCGCTACTATGGCGGATTATGATTTAGACGGCGATTTAGATATTTACGTCGGTAATTACGTTGATTTTGACGCCCTACCCTTTGATCAGAATATTGACCGTCCCTTACCGGATTTCTTTTATGAAAATAACGGTAACGCTACGTTCACCAAAATAGACAATCCCATAAATTCAGAGAATGAAGGCTGTACCTTGGCCACGTCATTTTCCGATATTGACCAAGACGGCGATTCTGACTTATTTGTACTTAATGATTTTGGGGATTTTTATATTCCGAACAAACTTCTTTTGAACAACTATCCCGCGAGCAGTTTTGACGATATTTCAGATTTTTCAGGGGTTAACGCGGCTATCAATAGTATGGGTGTTGCAGTAGGTGATTTTAATGAAGATGGTTATTTTGATTACTACGTAACCAATATCGGGAATAATATTTTGCTTCAAAATAGCGGTAGTAATCAATTTAGCAATGTTGCCTTTGATCGCAAGGTGAATGACGGCACCGGTGTTTGTTGGGGAACGGCCTTTCTTGATGTTAATAATGACGGACATCTCGATCTTTATGCCTCTAAAGGATCCCTGCTTAATTTAAACGATTCGCAGAATAACCTACTGTATATAGGTTTTGGAGATCAAGAATCGTTTCTAGATGCCTCAGGACTACTTGCCACCGATCAACCGAATAAAGCCAGGGGCATGGCTTACGGCGACTTGAACAATGACGGTCAATTAGATATAATAGCGGTCAACATCCGCTTAGGCCCAGAGAATCGGGGTAAGACAAAACTATATATGAATTCAGGTAATGAAGATGCTAATTGGATTAAAGTTGCCTTGGAGGGTACGGATAACAATCGCAGTGCTTATGGAGCAATTGTAAAGGCCTACACGAATGGTAAGGAGCAAATTCGGGAGGTATCCGGAGGTAGTAGCTATCTTTCGGTGCATAGCAAAATGGTTCACATGGGCCTGGGTAACGCTGAAAAGATTGATAGTTTGGTAGTACAGTGGCCTAGGGGGAAAAAGAGAGAGGTATTTAAAGACTTAGAACCTAACTCCACTTATTCTATCCTTGAAGGCGATACCATTTATGAAAGGCTTTCAGAGACAGTTGTAATTTGTGAAGGCGAGAATGTAACCATAAACGGTAGCGTACAAACAGAAGAAGGGGTTTATCGCCAAGTTACGGACAAGGGCGAAGGTGATATTAATGTTCTTAGGCTCACTAAGTTAGTTGTTAAAGACACCGAATCCTCTGATTGTGATAGTGTTGTTATTCCAAAAGAGGAGGAGCTAAGCGAGCTTCAAATGAGTGTTTTTCCAAGCCCGTTCGAAAATAAGATCAACATAGCCCACGGCGACTCCTTTGACGAACAAGTGCAGGTTTTATTGAGTGATATTTCCGGAGTTATAGTTCAAAAGAAAATCATAAATGCAAAGAACACTTCTGGTCAAATCAAACTAAGTGGTTATGAAAACTTGCCATCTGGTATTTACCTATTGGTGATTGTCAGTAATGGAAAGACATATTCGCGAAAAATTATTAAATCATAAACGCTAATACAAATTAAATGAAAGGAAGAATAAAATATGGAAGTTTTTTGCATAGAAGCGCAGCCCTAACTTTAATGCTGTTCGTAGGCATTAGCTTTGCACAGCAAAAGAAAGATAATACGCCTTGGATTTCACTATTTGATGGAGAGACACTCAATGGATGGTCGCAAAAGGGAGGAAACGCCATTTACACTATTCGGGACGGGGTCATCGTGGGAACCACAGTAGACGAAAAGCCAAATACTTTTATGACCTCCGATAAAATGTACGACGATTTTATATTGGAACTGGAATATAAGGTGGATCCAAAAATGAATTCCGGAATCCAGATCAGAAGCAATAGTTTTCCACATTACATGAATGGACGGGTACATGGATATCAAATAGAAATTGACCCCTCGGAGCGTGGCTGGAGCGCTGGAATATACGACGAGGCCCGTAGAGGATGGTTGCATCCGGTAGCCGATGACAATACGGCGGCAAAGGAAGCTTTTAAACAAAACAATTGGAACCACTACCGGGTCGAGGCAAGCGGAGATACTTTAAAAACGTGGATCAATGGTGTGCCGGCCGCTCATTTAATGGACGACCAAACCGCAAGTGGTTTCATCGGGTTACAGGTACACGGTCTTTACGGAGATCAAAAGCCTGGAACCGAAATCGCATGGAGAAATATTCATATCCTGACCGAAGACTTGGAAACATATGCTCGAGAGAGTCCCCTTCCCGTTGTGGATAAAATGAACAAGCTTACCCGTAATGAGTCCGATCAAGGTTGGCAAATGCTATGGAATGGTAAGACCACAGCCGGCTGGCGCGGTGCAAAATTAGCCTCATTTCCGGAAAAAGGATGGATAATCGAGAACGGTGAACTTACGGTATTATCTACAGGTGGCGCCGAATCTACGGCAGGAGGCGATATCGTGACTACCGAGAATTATAGCGACTTCGAATTAATGGTCGATTTCAAAATCACAGAAGGCGCTAACAGTGGAATCAAGTATTATGTTGATACCGAAATCAATAAGGGTGCAGGATCGTCCATCGGTCTGGAATATCAGATTTTAGACGATGAAAGACATCCCGATGCCAAAGAAGGAAGTCAGGAGGGAAGCCGAACCTTAGCTTCACTCTACGACCTTATTATGGCCGATACCGATAAGCCGGTAAAGCCTATCGGGGAGTGGAATAGGGCACATATAATCTCCGTCGACGATCATGTTGAACATTACCTGAACGGTGCAAAAGTTTTGGAATACGATCGCAAAAGTGATGCCTACAGAAAACTCGTCGCTGAAAGTAAATACGCCAAATGGCCCAATTTTGGGGAATTGGTAGAAGGTCAGATATTATTGCAGGATCACGGTGATCTGGTATCCTTCAAGAACATAAAAATCCGTCCAATTAACAAACCGAAAAAATAACCGACATGAGTACAAATAGAAGAAATTTCATCAAAAAAACGGCAATAGGTGCCGTAGGGGTAACGCTTGGTTCAACAAGTGTTAATGCAATGTCGGCTAAGAGTTATTCAAAAATTATAGGAGCGAATGATCGCTTGAATGTGGCCCTCCAAGGATTGGGACGACGTTATGGCGGCTATATTCCTGCAATCGCCGATAAAAGCAACAATATTGAATTACTGTATTTATGTGATGTTATGAAAAGTCAGCGGGAAAAAGCTGCCAATGCGCTTGCTTCCAAAATCGATAACAAGCCTAAGTTGGAAAATGATTTACGAAACATCTTAAACGATAAAGAGGTGGATGCGGTATTTATGGCAACACCGGACCATTGGCATGCACCGGGGGCCTGTATGGCCATGCAGGCGGGCAAACACGTGTATTTGGAGAAACCTTGTAGCCATAATCCGGAAGAAGGCGAGTTATTGGTGGCCTATCAGAAAAAATACGATAAGGTAGTGCAAATGGGCAATCAGCAGCGATCTTCATTACAGTCACAGGAAATCATCAATGATATACATAATGGTATCATTGGAGATGTATACAATGCAATTGCTTTTTATACAAATAAGAGAGGACGTGTTCCTAATCAGGTTGAGGCCAACCCCCCTGAAGGATTGGATTGGGAGCTTTTCCAAGGACCTGCCCCGAGAAGAGCTTATACCGACAATACATGGGATTACAACTGGCATTGGTATGGATGGGATTACGGTACGGCAGAAATGGGGAACAACGCCACCCATGAGTTGGATATTGCCCGCTGGGCTCTAAATGTGGAATATCCTGAACATGTAGAAGTGAAATCCGGGAAATTTCAACACAAAGATGACGGCTGGGAAATGTATGACACTATGGAAGCCACATTCCGATTTGCAGGAAATAGAACCATTCAGTGGGATGGTCGTAGTAGAAACGGATTCGATAAATACGGTAAGGGCAGAGGGACGCTGGTCTATGGTTCTAAAGGGGCTACAATGATCGATCGTGACGGGTATAGGCTATATGGCCTAAATGGTGAACTTATTAAAGAAAATGTACTGCCAGGAATCGAAGATGGAAACGCACTTGGCGGCGGTGGTCAACTTTCTGCGGCTCATACGGTAAACTTTTTTGATGCCATTCGGGGAAAAGCAGCATTAACCTCCCCCATTGATCAAGGGGTAACAAGTCAATTATTAACGCATTATGCCAATATCGCCTCCCGCATCGATAATTCTTTTGAAGTGGATGAAAAAACAGGTCGTATATTTAATAGGGAAGCCATGAAATTGTGGTCAAGATCCTATGAGCCTGGCTGGGAAATAAAACACGTATAGCAGTTACCCATTAAACTCCCTGTTAAAACGACTAGTTTTCAAGTGATGGCTTTAGCTTAGATTGTAATTCGCTACATGCCATACGATTATTAAAATGCAGGATATTTTCATAAGATTTGATCGATTGAAATGACGTTTGCCGCTGTGGCTCGGTAAATATTGGCTAAAACAGCTTTATACAAGTTGTTTTGGCAATAAAATAGTAAAATAGTAATATAATGAAACCAATTAAATTTAGGTTTTTCAGTAGGATAGCCATCCTTTCTCTGCTAGTGTTTTTCGCTGCGTGCGGAAGCGTATGGGCTCAAGAGTTATTTCAAACTCGAGTTGTGGAAGAAGTGCCCGTGCGCCCTTGATCGGCAATATAGAAGGTAGAAATGTAAAATCTTTGAATGGTACATGGAATGCTTTGATCGATCCCAATCAGCAGAATGTATTCAACGACTTATTTCATTATGCAGAACGCAATCACAAGCCAGCTCCTGGTGAGTTGTTGGAGTTGACTATCGAAAACGGAACAACGCTAAAGGTTCCGGGGGATTGGAATACACAAGACGACCGACTATTTTTTTACAATGGAAAAGTCTGGTATAAACGCGATTTTCAAGTCGCTAAAAAAGAGGACAAGCGTTATTTTCTGCATTTCGGGGCTATCAATTACAAAGCGCAGATTTATGTAAACGGAAAGCATGTCGCCAGCCATACGGGTGGGTTCACTTCCTTTAATTGTGAAATAACGGATGCAATAGCAGATGGCAATAATTTTGTGGTCATCAATGCGAACAACACACTTACGAATTCTGACATTCCCACATCACGAACCGATTGGCTGAATTACGGTGGAATTACGCGAGATGTAAATTTGGTGGAACTTCCAAAGGCGTATATCGAAAATTACAAAATACAGTTAAACCCGGATAATCCGAAGGAAATTCTTGGTTGGGCTATGATTAATGGTGCTTCTAGTGGCGATATAAAAGTTATGATCCCAGAGTTGAAAATCAATGAATCCTTCCCATTGGAAAATGGAAAGGCCGAAATTCGTTTCAAAGCTTCTCCCGAGTTTTGGTCAATAGGGAATCCCAAATTATACGATGTTGAGTTGACCTACGGAGAAGAGGTGGTCAAGGATTTAATTGGTTTTCGAACTATAAAAATTGAAGACTCCCAAATACTCCTTAACGGAAAACCTACCATGCTGAAGGGCATTTCTATTCACGAGGAAGCCATTGGGGCCGATGGCCGCGCCCATAGTTACGAGCATGCAATTGAATTGTTGCAAGCTGCAAAAGAGTTGAACTGTAACTTCGTAAGATTGGCTCACTATACGCATAACGAGCATATGCTGCGTGCTGCGGATAAAATGGGGCTCTTGGTCTGGGCGGAAATTCCGGTGTACTGGAATTTGGAATTTGAAAAACCGGCAGTGTTGGAGATGGCCAAAACTAGAATGGATGAAATGATCGGACGAGATCAAAACAGAGTAAGTATCGCCTTCTGGAGCCTTGGCAACGAAACACCGATAAGTGATGCTCGGAACACCTTTTTTCGTGCCTTGAATACGCATGTAAAAAGTGTTGATGATACAAGATTGACCACAGCCGCATTGGTTTTTGGTGGGGAAGAAATCGGCAAAATGGCAAAAGAATACTATTTCCCTACAATGGCAGGTGAGCAATTCGACACTTGGGACATCCATATCGAGGATGAACTGGCTTCCATTGTCGACCTTCCTGCAATCAATCAATATTTCGGTTGGTATTATTCTGGATTTTTAGCGCCCCAAGCGAAGATTCCACCTCTTAAAGCACGTCAGGTAATGTTGGATAATATGTCTAAAATACGTTTTCACATACCTGGTGATAAAGCTTATGTTTTTAGTGAGACAGGGGCAGGTGCCAGAAGGGGTATTTCAGGAAACGAAGAGGATATGGTTATCTTTAGTGAAGAATACCAAGCGTTGGTTTACAAGAAACAAATTGAAATGTGGCGTAATCAAAAAGGACTTGTAGGCATGTCACCTTGGATTTTAAAGGATTTTCGCTCGACCATGCGTCAACGTCAAGGAATTCAAGATTACTGGAATTTAAAAGGTCTTATAGACGATAATGGCAATCCCAAAAAGGCCTTTTTTGTCTTACAGGATTTTTATGATGAAAAAAACTGATTGGAAGAGATGCATCGAATAAGCATATGGGCAGGGGCATGAAAAAGCTCCAGAACTACCTTTGGTGTAAAACGTGAATTTATGTTATCGACGGTTTAAAGCATAACTAAAAGTGGTTCATTTATCGGCCTATGGAGCCGACGCAATTGATGTTAGGAATTTTCATAAAGTGTCGCGTGGCTACGGCCTGAGTCAAAATACGCAAGACACTAAGGGCTTAAACGCAAACCGGCAACATGAAATTCCACCAACCATCCTTTTCGCAATTCAGTTATGCCTAGTGCTGGACGATAGACTTTTTCTGCACTTCAAATAAAAAAGTTAACCCGCACAGCAATCGGTTTGTCTAAATAGTGCTGTCTTACTTTGCGTAATGAGTGGTGAGGGTGAGGCGCTATGCGCGTAGCTTGTTCGCGAAGTATTAAACTCCAATAGACTTTATTAAGCCCTAACAATAACCCAGACTACTTGAGCCATTCTGTTTTAGTTCTTGACCACTTTTTGAGTATGGATGATAGTATCAAATTCATCGGTTACCTTTAAAACATATAATCCTGAAGGAATATTGAAAAGGTCTATTGCTGTACTGTGGGTATTTAACTCCATATTTTCTAATAACACCAAACGGCCGTCCAGACCATAAAGTTTTACGATACATTTCCCTTGAAAATCGGTAGCTAGATTGATCTGATATTCAAAAGGTAACGGATAAAGTATTGAATTCACGTTATTCGTATCGGATTCGTCCGTGTCGGTCGTGAACAACTGCTGGGCTTTGGCGAAGGCCTGTTTGCCAACTTGCTCGCCGATTAACCTACCGGGAATATCATCTATAGGTGGGTGAATACCACCCCAAATACGGGACAAGCTGGTTTGGTCGGACGCATCCCTATAGGTAGCCCATTGTAAAGTGAAGCTCTCGGTCGGACCTGCCTCGAAAATCAAAAACTCATTTGCCTCAATGTCAAATGTACCCATTCCACCGGGGAAAAAGGAATCTCCGGTCAACAAGGTCAGTACTTCGGCAGCAGCTCTTGAAAAAGTGGAATGTCCGGAAATATATCCTGCAAAAGGCGGTGTTACAAAAGTACCTCGCTGATACGGCCACCATCGCGTTCCCAAAATCCAACCGACTCCGGCGGTATCCATTCGGGGATCATCTATATAATCGGGACCTCTCCAAGCGTATATCTTTACTTGACCTACATTTTCCGCTGTACTTCCTGCCAAGGGGTCCGAGGCATCAATAAGTTCAATACTGCCAGGAATCAGCGGAAGGCCATGAGGGTCAAAACCGGGTAAAGACGGGTCTGTACTCTGTCCTTTACCGGCCATATAGCGAATGGCAGAAATAGGGCGAATATAATCGTAATATCCCTTTATTCCCCAAGTGGCAATGGCGGCGTCGTGCATGGCCCCACCAAGAACGAGGTAGGCCTTTACGTCCCACTCCAAATCATTCATCTCACCGCCTACACCGCCAAATCTTTTCCTTATTTTCGGGTGGTCACTTATATAATTCAGAATGGTAAACCAATGCCCGGGTGGCGTTTCGGAATCTGGCCCATCGGCCCAAAATTCGGCTAGTACCCGGGCATAGTCCGAACGTTTGACCATCTGTGGGGTATATGGCAAATTGGTGCTTGGGTTCACTTCATGACCTGGACCAATATCTCCACCATCCATAAAATTATAAAATACCTTATATTCTTCAAGAGAGTTTGGGTAATTATTGATCTCTACATTGCCCAAAGATGCCGGTGAAATATCTATTTCCGTTGTGTCATTGGGGTCAAGATGGGCAGACCAAGCCGCCACCAAACTAAAGTGCCATTTATAGGCATCATCGATTCCGTTATTTTCGGAATTTTGAATTAGTGGTGGCTCTGGGCTATCAAAATAGAGATATGAATCAAAACCATTGTTCTTGGTAGTAAGGGCTGAACTTTCTAAGGCGAAGGGTACTACCGAGCCCCATTCCGGACTCAAAAATGAAGGAATTGCTACTGGCACCGTATTGCCGGATTGATCTACAAACAGGTCAAACGATAAGGGCTGCCACCTATTCGGGTCAATACCTGTGGGATCTTGATATTCATCCAGTACTAAAGGTGGGTTACTTGGTTCATAGAAGCTATTACTGTATTCTAACGACTCATTGGCACCATCCTGAAGTCCAAAATTGATCATTTGCTCCCCTAGATAATTGCCCAGTGCAGCGTAGGACCCACTGCTATAATCTGTTGACACAAATTCAGTATCATAACCATACGATTGAAAAAGAGAAACAAAGTTAGCTAGGGAAGTCGCGGCACCCGGAGAATTTTCGAAGCGATGCATTAATAATCTGAACAAGGCATAACCCATAATTTCCTGTCGAGCAGCATCGATGTTTTGGGGTTGAAGAATTCCTTCAAACCTACAATTGAAACCACCATACTCCTTACCTAAAAAAAAGGTTTCCGCAGACCCGTCGAATAGTGCCCATGCATCATACATTAAAATAGAGCTATGGTACAAGTTACGGGCATGTACAGTTGGTCGGGCGAAGTCCGTTCGGATTGCATCGAGCAAAGTCTCGTTCCATTGTCTCGCCATAGACGGTTGCGCCCGACTTACAGCGAAGGAGCATAACAACAGAAGTAACGGAATCCTCTTCATATTGTATCGATTTAAATTGGCCCGGATGTAAATACTATACCAAAAACTCAACCGCCGAAGCGACTTTAAAATGGTCAATATTCTCTTTCGTGACAATTATCATTGGAGAACTGTATTTGAGTTTAGGCAATTTCTTCAACAGTAAGTATTCAAAAAGTATTTTTACGCCTACATAGCCCTGTTCAAAAGGGTTTTGGTCTATTAAAAAATCAATACTCCCCTTTCTAAGATAGTCTAAATTGTATTGATGTGCGTCAAATCCGACAATATGAATATCTGTCATATCCATACTGTCTAGGAATTTTGCCAAGATATACGAAGCACTTGAAGGCACAAAGAAACCTTTAATGCAGTCGTCCTTCATTAGCCCGTTACTAAGTATAGCTCCTACCTCGGATAATCCAAATTTCTCAACGTACACTTTTTTTATAATTCTCTTGATTTTGCGCTGTTCAAAATAATTCATAAAACCATCGACCCTAGCTGCTATTGCATGGTGATTGTCAATATCCTTTTTGGACAAGATTATGGCTAAATGTTGCTTCCGTTCGGTAGAGATATCCAACAACTTACCACATAAATATCCACTTTGAAACGAATCTTGACCTATAAACGAAAGGTGGCCGGTAGCTTCAATGTCAATATTGATACATACATACGCAATGTTTCTCGAATTGAGCTTCTCTACAAAATCTAAAGAAGTGTTATAAAAGAATGGGGCAAAAACCACTCCATCAGGATTCAATTCAAGAATCTGGTTCAAAGCATTTTTATATGATTCATGGTCTAACAGGTCAAAATAAAAACGATAGGCCTTAACACCATAATTTTTAATTTCTTGAAAGGCGAATTTCAATCCCTTGTGGGGTTCATACCAAAAATCAGTTTTTGACTTATATGTTGGAATTAAGGTAGCAATGGAATATTTTTTTTTGAGGGCTAAGGTACTAGCCAGGATGTTCCGTTCAAAGTCATATTTATCGAGCAATTTCCTGATTTTTTCCTTGGTCTTTTTCGATACCCCGGGACGATCATGAATAACCCTGTCCACCGTTCCGGTAGATACCTCGGCCTCTTCGGCAATATCTTTGATTGTTTTCAAGAAATCTTTCTTAGAATAGTAAGCTGTTGAAAATACGACATTCTTTCAGACCTTTCTAATAAAGGAGTAGCTACAATATAAGGAATATTCAACTAAGTGAAAGATGATTTTTCTCTTTTGTATTCCGCATAATTTGAAGGAGAGCGTAATTTATCAGTATAGCTATCGGTCTCTCTTGATATACTCGCAACGTCAAATCACGCATAATAATTTACTCTCGTGAAAATACTTGTAATCGGTAATTATGAATTGATGGAAAATACCGCGGATTGCGTATTTTGATAGAGATTCTTGTGTTTCCTATAATTACTTATGTTCGAATTCTAACAACTGATTTATTAAAGTTGATGGAGACATTTTTTCAAATTGACTCAGTGGCGAGAAACAGTGGAATACTTACAATTAGGGCTTAAAATTTTAGTATTACTTGTCTTTTGATAGTTTTGATAAATTGAATTTATAAAAGTGCTAAGCATATCCGACCTCTTCGACGTTCTGAACATTTCTTTAGATGACAAAAATAACTTTTTAAAAAAGTAAAATTGATGGATAAGAAATATCCTGGTCAATCCAATTTGGATATAAATTCCGTCAGCATTTCTATTTGCAAGGCTCCTGCAAAGGGGTTGTCGGATCTGCCGTTGCAAAGCACCAAATAAAAACCGAGTTTAGTGGCCTTCCATTCGCGTATCACATATTTGTTCAACATATCTACTTTATAGAAATACCCGAAATGTTTTTTTGGATCGATGCCCAAACCATTGCAAACGGTCATTGCCTTTTTGATGGCCAAATTGATGTCCTGCTCGTTTTCGAAACCATACCGTTTCAATCCATTCAATGTATAATTAAGCGAACGATAGGCCAGCGCTTCTTGAAAGGCTTCCAGAACGGCATATCGTCTTGATCGATAACTTATTACATTTGCCATAATCTAGCTATATTTTTCAATTAAGGTTACAAGCTCTGATTTTTGTGAAACTCCGGAGTTTCTCCATACGATCTCACCATTTTTAAAGAGGATTAAAGTAGGCACTCCTTTTACTTGAAAGCGGTTCGCCCAAGGCTGGTTTTTGTCTACATCGATTTTAATGATTCTTGCCTTTCCGTCGATTTCATCCGATACTTCCTTGAGGATTGGTAGCTGTACTTTACATGGGCCGCACCAATCGGCATAAAAATCGATGAGAACTGGGCTTTCCGAATGGATAAGTCTGTCAAAATTTCCTTTCATATTTTTACATTTAGTCTAAATAATTCTCCAACCGCTTTGCCACGGGGGATAGTCGGCTTCAAGAAAGTTTTTATACGTTGTCGCGTACTTGTTTCAATAATTCCTTTTGTTTTACTGTCAAATTTTCAGGGAGTTTCACATTTATAGTCGCCAATAGATCCCCAAATTTACCTGCCTTCCCGTAAATAGGCATTCCCTTACCCTTGAGCCTTACCGTCTTACCGTTCTGGGTGCCTTCAGGAATGGTGATGTTGACTTTTCCCGAGAGTGTTTCAACCTGCTGTTTACCACCCAAAATGGCCTTGAAAACATCTACCGGTGTATCGGTATGAAGATTATCGCCCCTACGATTGAAAACGGAATGTCTTTCTACGTGAATATCTACATAAAGGTCCCCCGACTTACCACCACTACCTTTTTGGCCTTTTCCTTTGGCTCGTAATTGCAAACCGTCGTAGGCTCCCGGTTTTATTTTTAGCTTGATTTTCTCCCCATCTACATCCAAAATTCGTTCGGTGCCTTGGTAGGCTTCATACAAGCTTATGGAAATCTTACCGGAAACATCCGCTCCCGGAAAATCGTAGTTTGCCCGACCTCGACCACCACCACCGCCGAAAAACGATTCGAAGAAATCGGAAAAACCGCTTCCATTATCGAAACCACTTCCTCCCGCATATTCGTATGAACGTTTTCTTTCCCTGTTGGTATGCTGTTTACGTTGTTGTACGAAATCATCATAAGTGGCACCCGATTGTTGAAATTGTTCCCAGTCCGAGCCAAGGGCGTCATATTGCTTTCGTTTTTCGCTTGAACCGAGCACCTGATAGGCTTCGGAAATTTCTTTGAACTTCTCTTCAGAAGCCTTGTCGCCCTCGTTTTTATCGGGATGGTATTGTGCAGCCAATTTACGATAGGCTTTTTTCATTTCCTTATCGCTGGCATTTCGTCCTACGCCCAATATGTTGTAATAGTCTCTGAACTGCATTTGATGACGCTGTTTTCAATCTATTTTATACTTTCAATTTAATAGCTTTCCGTCGTTTTGACGTTCTTTTTAGCTTTTAGAATTATCCCATAAAAAAGGGGCAAACGCCCCTTTTTCGTTAAGAATCCATACCAAAGGCGTAGTAATGGCTGCCAGGTTTGTCCTCATAGGTGCCTTCCAACAGTACCCCGCCATCTTTGTCTTCAAGAATGGCTGCCACATCTTCAATATTCTTCACTTCTTTGCCATCGATATGGGTAATGATAAAACCTTCGCGCATTTGCGTTTCCTTTCTGATTTTACCGGGATACAGTCGCACCACTTTAACCCCTCCGTCAATATTTAACTTTTTGGCAGTATCCGCATCCAGGGTTTCAAAATCGGCCCCTAGCAGATTCAATACCTCCTTTTTTTCTTTCTTCATAATAGCCGTGGTGCCTTTAGAGTTTTCCAGAACCACATCAAAGCTCTTTTCCTTACCGTTGCGTTTTACCGCAACATTTACTTTATCGCCAGGTCTTTTACTTGCTATAATTTCCTGCAACCTCGGAGACGTATTTACCAAAACATCGTTGACCTTTATAATGATGTCACCCGCTTCAATACCGGCCTTATCGGCGGCACTGTTCTCACCGACATTCTCTACCCAGACACCTTTCGAAAAATCCACATTTTTTTCCTGGGCGAGGGTGCCGTCCATCGTGCGGATGGTCACACCCAACATGCCACGTTGTACGCTGCCATAGTTGAGAATATCTTCGACCACCTTGGTCACGATATTGCTCGGAACCGCAAAACCATACCCATTATAGGTTCCTGTTCTACTCGCGATTGCGGTGTTTATCCCGATTAAATTACCCTCAAGATTTACCAAGGCACCACCACTGTTTCCAGGGTTAATGGCAGCATCGGTCTGGATAAAGGACTCTACGGCGAACTTCTCTTTATTGATATTGATGTTTCGCGCCTTTGCGCTTACTATTCCTGCCGTAACCGTAGAATTCAGTCCCATTGGGTTTCCTACCGCCAGTACCCATTCCCCGACTTCTACATCATCGGAGTTGACCATCGCCATCGTCTTTAAGTTGTCGGCTTTGATTTGCAATAATGCCAAATCGGTCGTGGGATCTGTGCCTATCACTGTTGCGTCATACGTCTCGTTATTGTAAAGCGTAACTTGAACCTCGTCGGCATCGTCGATTACGTGGTTGTTCGTGATGATATAGCCCTCTTTGTTAATAATCACACCCGAACCGGTCCCGTACATTGGTTGGGGCTGTAAATTGCCATCTGGGGATTGTGGGGCATCGTTGAATCTGTCTCCAAAAAATTCCCTGAAAGGGTCGGGTAATTGGCGATAGTCAAATTGTTGAACATTTCCATTCGTCATGGTTCGTGAAGACCTGATATGCACGACGGCATCCAAGACCTTCTCAGAGGTATTCGTAAAATCCAACGGTTTTATATTCCCGTCGTTATCGGCAGTATAAAGAACATGATGTCCGTTTACACCACTTACCTGTTGAATGGTAACCGATTTGTCTTGCGACCATTGATTACCCTTCAGTACGGCAAAACTTACCACTAATGCGATAAGTGCGGAGAAAAGATAGATTTTCCATCCTTTTTGTACAGTCAATTTGTTTTTCATTGTATCTGTTTTTAATTAAACTTTCTATTTACTTAAGTACAATCTTTACAATTGACAAACTGCAAATTTGACACCCGTTACTGAGACAAATTGTCAATTTTTAATGTTGAAGATTTGTACAAATACTATTTCAGTTGCAGACTATTTAGTGGAAGTAGAAAAAAATTCCGCATAAGGTTTCCTTTACAATCGTCTTCCGATTAGACTTAGGAACCGAGAGAAAGGTAGGTCGAAATAGACGAAATCCATGTCGATTTTCTACAACACCATTTTATCACAACCATACCACATTTGACAAATCCTGTGCCAAAAAAAGGGGGCAAAATGCTAAAAAAAATTAAAATTTATAAGAGCGGTAGGTTCTAAATAGCGGCGCTTCGCAACTGGGCCATTAGATTCTTTAGGCTAAAATGTGCTGAAGTAAATATGGTTTACAAATCGCTGGTGAATGTTCTAACGATCAGATGCTCCAAAATTCGGTTGTCATTGAATCAATGTCTTTTCTTTTACGATCAAGAAACGTTTCATAAATCATATAGTTTTATTACCTCGGCCACCCCTTTGGAAATAAAGCATCTTGAGCTGGCTGTTTTTGAATTGGTATGGTATTGCTTGAGCAACAGCTTATCTTCTAAACCTAAGACGTGAAGAATAACTAAAACAGAAAACATATGAAGGCAGGAACACTAATAGGATTGGCATCTACATTGGTCAGGAAACGAAAATTCAAGTTGGTAGTGGTTGGGCTTCAATTTGCCTATATGGGGTATCGATACTTAAAGAACAAAAAGAAGCTAAATCAGTAATTCTTTTAAGGTATTTTTAAATTTTCGGAATCGAAGAAAGCGATAGCCTTCATGATTGCGAGTAGGGTAGTGGTTATTATATAGAGTAGCCATAATTACCTATTTTCTTGTTACTTGATATCCGATACAATGGTAGCAGCGCGATAACAACTAAACGTTATGTCGTCTCTGATATATTTTCAAAGTGGATCAGGACCTATTCATTGGAAGAGTCTTCGTATTTCACATCAATTGATGTATCCCCCAAAATGTCCTCTATATATGCCATTTTTACCAAAACTATGATGGCCGCTACCAGGGGAACTGCTAAAATGACACCTAAAAGACCGGTAAATAGTCCGAGTGCGATTTGCGCAATGAGAACCATAGCCATAGGTAGTGAGATCATCTTCTTTTGAATCATTGGAGTCAGTACGTTACTTTCGATAGCCTGAACACCCAAATATAACATCGCTACATACAAGGCAGTCGTGGGACTTTCGGTAAAAGCCAGTAGAAATGCTGGCACCAAGGCTATCAGCGGACCGAAATTCGGAATAAAACTAATGAGGGCTGCGAAAATCGCCAAGGTTAACGCTAATGGCACCCCTAGAATACTAAGACCGATACCTGTCAGGATACCAACAATAAGCATGGAAAGCAATTTTCCCAATAACCAACTTTTTAAGGTCTTACCCATAGCCAAAAGTATTTCCTCAGTACGTTCTCTTCGCGCTTTAGGAAAAAGTTTTATGAGCCCATTTACATAGGTCATTGGCGCTATCATGAAGAACATTCCCAGAAAAAAAATTATGTACAAAGTGCTGAACGTTCCAAATAAAGAACCAAAAAATTTAGCGATTTGCCCTTTGTTCGCGCCTAGTTCGATATTCTCAATACGTTGTACGATCAAACCTCCTAGTTTCGTTTGTTCTATATCTTGTAGTGTTTTTTCGGTTGCTTGTGGTAGTTTTTCCTTTAAGGATACGATTTGTTCGGAAATGTGAGGCGCTAGGAGAAATGAGCTTCCTACTAAAATTCCAACTACCAACAAAACCGAGACCAAAAGGGAAATGTTGCGGCTGAGGGGTGTTTTATTTTCAATAAATCCGGCGATTCCCAAAAAAAAAGCAGCTACTAAGATACCCGCTAAAACAAGTAGTATGATCCGGAATCCGAAAAGTACGAATAAGATGAGCAATATGGCGGCCGAGACCAAGCCAATGGAAGACAGTATCCGCTTGTGGAATTTTGCCTCGGATACAGTAACTTTCTCTTCTTTAGCCGCCATTTTGTTTCCGTTGTAATGGTTTGAAATTAGAATCTATAAAACCGATTTTCTTGAAGGCGTTACCGCTTTATTTTCGAGATGCCTCCCCAGCATAGATAAGCT
Organism: Aggregatimonas sangjinii; assembly: GCF_005943945.1. Classification (GTDB taxonomy): domain Bacteria; phylum Bacteroidota; class Bacteroidia; order Flavobacteriales; family Flavobacteriaceae; genus Pelagihabitans; species Pelagihabitans sangjinii. The sequence goes on from NZ_CP040710.1 coordinate 1,194,891, forward strand.
TTCAAAGACCGCCCCTCCTTCGAGTCGTTGGCAACAGCCCTAGACGGTTTGGCTATCGTACGCTAATGTAGGAGCATAACTTTATATATCTGAGCATTTCAGTTTAAGGATATCGATTTTAAATCAGACTAATCATCAAACCTACGGTATTTTGCCATAATGAACATATATAAGCCGAACGCTACCAGACCAAGGGCGACCAAACCCATCAACCACGGTCCTTCAGAATTTTTTCTTAGAAAAGCAAAAGCTTCCGAGGTTCCTTTTATGTTTCCTTTGCTGGCCGTATCCGCTGCCACGAAAAAGAAATATGATACGATGCCCACAACAATTCCTCTTGAAATCATACCTCCGTAGCCCAACCACTTGATTGTTTTTCTTGTACTTACATTCGAGATGGTATCTAAATAAAACTTTTTTAAGAACTCTCCCTTGTACGCCTTAACGAACTGGAACACGGCCTTAATTGCCAGACCGATGGCTATGGCATAAAAGATATAATTCAAATATTCCGACGGAATCATTGAAGTTTTATTTGCACCACTGCCACCGGAGGAAGCGGTAATTTGATAGATGGAGTAGATACCGAGGCCCAGATAGACTAAACCGCTGAAGAAAAATCCGATACGTTTCCCAACGTCCTTTTTATCCGTACCAATATTCTCCGGATCTTTAATACTTTGATAAAATCGCCAAAATGAATAGCACAACAATCCAAGTCCTAAAACCCCTAAAAGCACATTTCCAAAAGGCTGGTCCTGTAAAAATTTAAGAACTCCCAATTTTCCTTCGGAAGTACTACCCAGTCCGAAGGCCGCGCCGAAAGCCAATATCCCGGTCAATGCGTAAACCATACCTTTTGAAGCGTAGCCGGTTTTCGCTATTTTTTTAATTCGGTCATCCATGATTCTCAGTTTTAAACGAAATTATTTGGAATCAGCCGATAAAATTGATTACATAAACGAAATAAATACACCAAAAGCAATTCTGGTTCGTTCGTCCCCGCAGATAAACGAAATATTTGGCATAAAAGCACTAAGAAATAGTTGCTTATGATGCCATCAGGCTATAATACGGATTAGGTCGAGCTAGTACCTTCTCTAGATTTCGTTCTTGTTCGGATCTGCCTTTTCTATCTTTTTTTCAGCCCAATCTTCTTCTTCGTCGCTGGCCTTTAAACCATTTTGTTCCGATTTGGCCACAGGAGTGTAATTGAGTTTAGTATACATGGGAAAATGATCTGATCCTATGTGCGCTTCCCTTGAAATTTCCATAAGGGTAAAATCCTTAGTGTGAAAAATATGGTCTAAGGGCCATCTAAAAAATCTATGATTGGCATTAAAGGTATTGAAGAATCCTCGGCCCCTTCTAGGATCGAGCAGACCACTTATTTTTAGAAATAACCGCGTGGTTCTCGACCAAGCTACATCGTTCAGGTCGCCGAATACAAGAATACTATCATCTTCACGTTTCAATTCCCGGCCGACCAGTAGTAATTCGGCATCCCTATTTGTTGACGTGCTGCTTTCACTTGGGCTCGGTGGTCTTGGATGAAGACAATGAAGACCGATTTTTTTACCATCCGATAGTATAATTTTCCCATGAATGGAGGGTATGTCATCCGCTACCAAATATTCAACCCTCATATCTTCTAGCGGATATTTAGAGTACAGATGCATACCATAGCGATTATCCTTCGGAACTTTTACTTGATATTCGTATTGCGATTCAAGACAGCTTAGGGCATTTTCCCATTGCGCATTCGATTCCAATGTCAACAACACATCTGGATTTCGCCTTTTCGTAAGTTGAATCAATTTATCGTAGTCGCTATTGCTCATCAGTACATTGCTTACCAGCAATGCGATATGATTCGAATTAGCCTCGCCGACATAACTTTGTACCTGTTTAGGTGCTACTGGGGTATACGGGTATATTTTGATGAACTGATATGCAAGGCTGAAGACAAGCAATCCTAACATGAAAATACTCCAAGGACTACTAAATTCATATACGGCTATAGCCAAGCAAATGTTGATTAGTATCAAAATCGAGATCTGGACCCTGGGGAAATCGAATCCCCGTACCCACCAATAATCGAACCTCGTAATCGAGGCCAACGTAGGAACGCAAAAAATCGCGTTGAGGATAAAAATGAAAATCTCGAGAGCGTTCATGATTTCATATTAGAATGCGATGACTTCTTCACTGGATGCAAGTGGTAAGGACTTTTCATAATACAAATTGCGTATGCTCAAGTTGCATTGGTTTAAAGAAAGTGAAACTCAAAAATTAGAATTGGTCAAACATCATTTTACATTTAAGCGCCTCCCGCCATAATGAAAATTACCCTACTTCATGAAAATGACTTTCCTTAATTAGAGATTGCTGTTGATGTCGATTATTCTGGAAAAATAGAACAAATTACCCGAATGCCATTTCTCAATCGAATAATTCGCTGACTTCATCGCAAGTTGTCTATGCAATGATGTCACTTTTTGACAATAATAGTCCCAAAATGCTCAAATTGGCTATATTCCCTTGGTCCAAAATCTAACAAACCTATTGTAGCGAAAGAACTCCTTCACTATGACTTTAATGACGGCATATCCCGGAACGGCTATAATCATTCCCGGTATCCCGAAAATCAGGCCTATTGCAATGATAATGACAAAAATTTCCATGGGATGGGATTTCACGCTATTGGAATAGATAAAAGGTTGGGAGACAAAATTGTCGAGTAATTGACCGATGGTGACACCAATCAGTACGTAACCGACAAGTAGTAGAATATCTTGTGAAAAATCCATATTGATATGGGAAGTTATCGTCAGTACAATCATCAAGGCAGCGCCGATTAAAGGTCCGATATAGGGTAAAATATTGAATAATGCACAAAAAAAAGCTACGATCAAAGCATTTTCAGTTCCTACTAGCAAGAGCGTAGCCGAATAAATAACGAAAAGAATGGCTATCTGAACCAGCAGCCCCAGAAAATATCGCGAAAGGAGATTTTTGATTTTGTCAATTGAATTTAGGGTTCGTTCCAAATGTTTTTCGGGCATCATCGCTAGTATGAACTGTTGAAATGAACTCTTGTCCTTCAGCATGAAAAAAGTCATGAAAATGATGGAAAATAGCCCTACGCTTAGTTCGGTCGATAATTTAAGAAGAGCATCAAAAAGCGTGGGTACGGCAGCGGTGGCAAACTCCTTGGACACATTCTGCTCAATTTCGCTATCTGCCATCAAATCTTTTATAGTATCCTTTGAAGTGCCCAGATATTCCGAAAATTTTGCATATAGTTTATCTAGTTCCAGTTGAATGTTGTGATAGTCCACAAGAGCCAGATTTTTGCCCTGCTCCGTCAACATCGGCACAAATAGGATAACCAGTCCGACCAAAAGCAAAAAAATGAAAAATACGGTTATCAACGCCGCGAGGGTCTTCGATACTTTGAGTCTGGTCACAAAGAAGTTGACCATTGGTCTGCCCAATAAGGCCAATACCCCTGCAGCAAGCAGATATAATATTAGTGATTGTACTTTATAGAGAATAACGAGTAGAACCGCAATGGTCAGAAAGAAGCCTATGGCCTTGATAATGCCTTTGGCTATCGTAAGTGATTTCATAATGCCGTACTTATTTATTCGTGTAGATGACCACTTGTCTCAAAGAATAGAATTTACCTATTCGGAAAGAATAGTAATGTGCGTTTAATGGACAGCTCTCGGCGAAGATTGCAATTGACCTACAATGGTCTTAGCTTTTTCAATTTTTTTTATGACTTAAGTGAATATTAGCTAAAAAATCAGGTAAATAAGGAAATTTGAGGGCTATATGTTTCGTGCAGAAATTAGCTTTGTTTCTAGCGCTGTACGCTTTTCGCTCGAGACCAACTAAATGGAGAGAAACAAGGATTACCTATTGATTTAGAAAACAGGGAATCATCATCATCACCAAAAGGGCACGCGTCTTTATGGATTATAGGAACAAGTTTAATACCTTGATTTCCATAGTGGTACGGGGCCAGATGGGGGCTCTAGCTTTTCTTTCCAATATTGGTTTTAGACGTACTCGGTCTACATGCCGTTGCGATTTTAGGGGAATACCGGCCAAATCTAATAAGGTTGAATAAAAATCACTACTGGTAACGGGGTAGTCTACTTATTTTCTAACGAATCCCAATAACGTCATGAGAGACGATGAAGATTAATTGTATGGCAAATTATAGGGTCAGAAGTATTAATTTCTAATTCTTTTAATATAGATGGCTTTAACTTAAATATGGAGAATACTACTTTTTTGCTATCTTTAATTTCAACGTGCTACACATCTTGATAAATTCTTACTCCTGAAAAACCGTTTAGCGTAATCAATGAAGAAACTATGAGCGATTCACCACTACTAGAGCAAGGATTTTTGGGTCAAAAAATGATCGTATTACCGAATACCATCAAAAAAAGACTTGCCGGGAATCAACTTACTCGCTCATTTTACATTACCGATATGGGATTCTACCCCAAAGCCCTTAATCACTTTCGAATACGTAAAAACGGGGCCCCGGAGTACATTTTTATCTACTGTATTGAAGGAAGTGGGATTATGAGAATAGATGGGGCGAGTATTCAGGTGGTGCCCAATTCTTTCTATATTATCCCTAAGAACACTTCACATTCTTATCGGGCGAACAAACACGACCCTTGGAGTATTTACTGGCTACACTTTGGCGGTGAGGGAGCCAAGAGATTGTACAAGCGGTATTCCCGTCAGAAGCGAATATCCGGTACGCTGCCTTTCGAGAACGAACGACTACTTTTATTCGATCAAATATTTCGCATGTTGCAAAGCGAATATACATCGACGCAACTAGAGTTCGCGAACATTTTAGGACTCAATTTCGTCAGTTCATTCGTTTACTGCGAAATTGACCAAAATGTACAAACTGATAACCGCAACAGTCTAGTCGATATGATAATTCAATTTTTAAACGATAATCTCGACAAGTCTTTTAAGACCGAGGATATCGCAAAACACTTTAATTATTCCTCTTCCTATCTCTTTAATATTTTTAAGAAAAGAACGGGATACTCGCTGATTCACTTCTTCAATCTAAAAAAGGTCCAGAAAGCTTGTGAATACCTTAAGTATACCGATTTGAGCGTGAAAGAAATAAGTTATAAAATGAGCTTTCAAGACCCTTTGTATTTCTCAAGAACATTTAAGAAATATATAGGAGTTCCACCAAGAACATACAGGCGCCAACAGCATAATTAAGAGGTGTGCTCATTGGAGGTAGCCATCTCCGAAGATTGGTCGCTTCATGCTTATTTTGACGAAATGGCAATTTAACCGCTCCGGAATTTAGAAATAGACAAGAAAAAACTGTTGTATTGAACTATTCGCAATAAATATAATAGTTTTGTCCATATATTAAATAGCATTGTCCATTTTCCTCCCATCGGATATCGCTAATATTGATATGGACTTTTTACCCAAAGGTGCATCAAAGTTTCCCCGAAAACTTAAACCTATTTTCTCACAACTAGCTCAATCACTACTTATGAACAGATTTTCAGCATCCCCTTACAAAAGAAATTTAGCTTTAATCTTATTTTTTTGGGCCCTTGTGGTTCAAGCGCAATCCAACATTTCGGGAACCGTGACCGATGCGGATACGAACAGCCCGTTACCAGGAGTAAATGTGGTGGCGGGTACTACCGGAGCCATAACCGATTTTGACGGCAACTATGAACTTAGCGTTCCCGAAGACATCACTATTCTTACGTTTTCATCTTTGGGATTTGCCACGCAAGAGGTGAATATCAATGGTCGCGCTGTAATAGATGTGATTATGGAACCCCAATCAGAAGCGCTAGACGAGGTCGTCATAGTGGGCTACGGTACGGTCAAGAAAAGTGATCTTACCGGATCGGTCTCTTCCATTGATGGGGATGCCGTAAAAGAACTTCCCGTTACATCTGTTGACCAAGCCATTCAAGCACGTGCGCCTGGCGTTCAAGTTGTACAGACCTCTGCCGCCCCGGGGGGTGGGGTTTCCGTGCGTATACGTGGGTCTAACTCCGTAAATAGTGGTAGTGAACCTTTGTACGTTATAGATGGTTTCCCTATCTATCCCAACAATAACAATTTTAGTGCAGGAGGGAATAGGCAATCCTCCAACGTGCTGGCATCGATAAACCCTAACGATATTGAGTCAATAGAAGTACTTAAAGACGCATCGGCGACCGCCATATATGGTTCAAGGGGTTCGAATGGTGTGGTTTTGGTAACGACCAAGAGAGGTAAGGCAGGCCTTTCCAAAATAAATTATGAAGCTTCTTATTCGACCCAATCTGTAGCCAATACCGTCGATGTGCTCAATGGTAGTGAATTTGCCACTTATTTGAATACACTTGAAGTGAGTCAAGGCGGTGCGCCGATTTATTCACAGGCCGAAATAGATGCGTTTGGAGAAGGAACCAATTGGTTTAATGAGGTCACCCGCGTGGGAGCTATTCAAAATCATCAACTTACCTTTTCAGGAGGAAACGAATCGACAAGATACGCGGTATCGGGTAATTATTTCGAAAATGAAGGAATTATTAAGAATACCGATTTCACACGGTATGGGATTCGTTTAAATGTTGACAATACAGCCTTGAAAGACTTTCTCAATATTAGCTCAAGTTGGGCCTTTAATAGAGCTATTTCGAACAACGCGCCGACCGACAGGGGTGGTCCAGGGGGTATCATTATTACGGCATTGGGTCTAGACCCTACGGTTCCGGTGCGTGATGCAGACGGACAATATGCCTTGGCTTCCTACGACGGGCGCTTTGCCATCAATCCGTTACAGGAACTTGAGTTCGTGACCGATCAAGACATCACTAACCGTGTGCTTGGCAACACTGGCTTTACATTTAACTTAATGGAAGGGCTAAAGTTCAAGACCAGCTTGGGCGCGGATGTTTTCAACATCAGTAGAACCAGTTTTTTTCCTGTAGAGAACACTCGCCTAGGTAGGGATAATTCGGGAGAATTGACTTTGGCCAGTACCAGTCTTTTCAACATCCTGAACGAAAATATTCTGTCCTACAATAAGGAAATCGACAAGCATTTTGTGGATGTAGTTGCGGGGTACACTTATCAAAATGAGGTTCGCCGTTTTACTCAAACAACGACAAGGGGCATTACCGCGGCCACCGTAGATCAAGCCACCTTGCAAGGAGGTCCGGATATTCAATCGCCTACCTCAGGTCGAAACGAATGGACGCTTGCCTCAATCTTGGGAAGGGTAAATTACATATACGATAATCGCTATTTGGCTACGGTAACTTTCCGTCGTGATGGTTCCTCGCGCTTTGGTAGCGAGAACAAATGGGCCAACTTCCCTTCCGTAGCATTGGGTTGGCGTATTTCTAACGAAGGTTTTTTCAAGGATTCAGGGTTGACCGATGTCATCAACAATATTAAATTACGGGGTAGCTGGGGTCTTACGGGAAACTCTGAAATACCCGTATACAACTCTTTGGCGAATTTGACGGAATTCAATTATGTAGTAGGCGATAATCTCGTTTTAGGTTTGGCCGATCAACGCTTACAGAATTCCGATTTGAAATGGGAATCGACTACGATGACCAATATCGGCCTCGATATGTCGTTTTTCAATAGTCGTATGAATTTGACGTTGGATTACTTTTATAATTTGACTGAAGACTTGTTATTGGATGTATCGTTGCCCAGTAGTTTAGGCTTTAGCTCCATACTCAAAAATTCCGGATCACTTGAGAACAAAGGTTTTGAAGTTAGCTTGGACGGGTTCGTCATCGACGGTGAAAATTTCAAGTGGAACATTGCAGGTAATTTTTCCATACTTCGAAACGAATTGACCGATCTCGGAAGCAGCACACCCTTCTTTGCTGATAGTCCAAGCGGGCACTTGGGAATTGATGGCAGTTGGGTAGAAGCAGGCAATCCCATTGGTGTCTGGAGAGGATTTGATTATATCGGTATATTTCAAACACAGGAAGAAATCGACAACAATCCATCCAGGTCAGGTGATTTACCGGGATATCCGAGATATCGGGATGTTAACGGAGATGGAGATATAACACCTGACGATTACGTCATTATCGGTGATCCCAATCCGGGTTTTACATGGGGGCTTAATTCATCGATAACCTACAAGAATTTTGACATGAGTATCTTTTTCAGAGGTGTTCACGATTTTGAAATCCGGAATCTTCAAGCTTCGGAAATTGGTGATGGTGTACAGAAAATCAACCAAATCAGCACTATTTTAAGCGATTCCTGGACACCTAGTAATACGGGCGCTTCGAGACCCGTAATTAATGGCAACCGCGATTTTGCCAACTCGTACCGTGACTCTGATTATTTCATTGAGGACGGTACATTTATAAGACTTCAGAATATTGCTTTGGGCTATACATTGCGCAACATAAATTTTTTAAGCAGCGCACGAATTTTTGTAAGTGGACAAAATCTTCTGACGATAACCGATTACAGCGGATTTGATCCCGAGGTAAATAACAGCGGGCAGGGAAATCTCAACCGTGGCGATGATTACGATGCTTATCCTAGAGCGAGAACATTGACTTTAGGAGTGAATCTAGAATTTTAATATCTTTAATAAAAAAAGTTATGAAAACAATTAATTTTAAATCTTTAATCACCTTATGCAGTTTGGTGTTTTTCCTAGCTTTAGGATGCTCCGATCTTGAGGAAAATCCTGATTTCACCACACAGGACAATTTTTTTAATACCGCAGAACAACTTGAGCTCGGTGTAAACGCGGTTTATGATGGTATCGGATTCGGTACACAGTGGTTCAACCATTTTTATAATCGTTACGTATTTGAAAGCCGTGTAGGTTATCAAGTTGGCTGGGAAAAGGGCCCTTTGGATTTTCAGAACGGAAACGTGAATCCCGGTGACGATTATATCAACGCGTATTGGACCATTTCCTATGATCATATCAATCGTGCCAATTCGGTTATCCAAAAGGCCGATGAATTGAAGGAAGAAGGTGTGCCCAATCAAGCGCTGGTTGACCGTGTCAAAGCAGAAGCTATGTTCTTAAGGGCTTTTTATTACTACAACCTAGTACGTTATTTTGATGATATTCCCGTGACCACAACGCGAACAGAAAGTGACCAAGATCTTCCTTCAAACGAAAATGGAAAGCAGGTCTCGCTAGATTTGATAATTTCGGATCTATCTATGGCTGCCGAGTTACTTCCGGAATCTTATGATGCTTCCAATGTTGGAAGGGCGACCAAGTGGGCGGCTATGGCACTTTTGGTCAAAGGACATCTCCAAGCTGAAAATTGGAACGAGGCCAGAACAGTCGCTGAAACCATTGTAAATGAGAGTGGTCTCACCTTGTTTGAAAATTTTGAGGATACTTTCGCCGTCGCAACGGAAAATACCGGTCCAAGAATTTTCGAGGCGCAGGTGTCCGGTGGGGCCAATGCAAACGAGGCGCAAAATGCCCACCAGCATTTTATTCCCGGTGACCTTCCGAATGATCAAGGCGGGGTTGGATGGCATTGGTTGAATGCCACCCAGGCCTACAGAGCCAAATTCGACCCTACGGATAGACGCATTCCCGGAACCTTTATTACAGAATATACGACTACTCGTATCGGCGAAAAATCCGATGGGGAATTGCCCACGGTAACTTGGAGCGCCGATGCGCCATATAACCTGAGCCGTTTCGGCGGAATGGTCTCGGCAGACGCAGATCCGGACAATCCTGACGATTTGGTTTTTTCCGCCGCTTGGTCTGCAAAGTATACGGAAGTAGGTATTTCGAACGCCACCCTTTCCGAGAAGAATACGGTTTATCTGAGATTGGCGGATGTACTTTTGGGGCATAGTGAAGCTGCCAATGAAAGTGGTAGTGGTGATGCATATTTCGGTATAAATACGGTTCGAGAGCGTGCCGGTCTCCCTGCATTGTCCGGATTGAGTCAAGACGAATTACGCGATGCCATTGTTAATGAGAGAGTGTTGGAATTCGGTTTTGAATGTGAAATCTATCCCGAGTTGAAACGAAAAAGTACGTTTGGGGGCTCTCCTGATTACTTGGGGGAATATATACAGGAATTTATCGATACCTATGATGTAGACCGTACGCTATCTCCGCGAGACTACGTTTTACCAATTCCGTTGAACGAAGTGCTCGGAAATCCTAACGTTACGCAAAATCCGTTGTATTAAGTTAAATAGTTTGAGTTAGTTTTTTGTAAGTAAGTGAAAAACCTGTCAATTTTGACAGGTTTTTCATTTTGTGCATAGTATATTCATCAAGCCGTATCAATTGTTGCCGATGTATCGCCTATTAATTTTTTTTCTCGTCAGTTGTATTTCGATTCAGTTTCTTTCCTGTCGTAAAGAGACGGGTGCAGCAGACGATACTATTACACGTTTCAGATTACTTTCCGTTCAAGAAACCGGGGTCGATTTCAACAACGCTATTGTTGAGAATGGGAGCTTTAATATGGTCGACTTTTTTTACGTTTATAATGGTGGGGGGGTTGCTGTGGGGGATATTAACAACGACAGTTTGCCCGATATCTTCTTTTCGGGAAACATGGTAGACGACCGTCTCTATCTAAACCAAGGAAATTTGGGTTTTAAGGATATCAGCAGTACCGCGGGCATTACAATCCAGGGTTGGTCTACCGGGGCCACCATGGTCGATATCAATCATGACGGGCTTTTGGATATCTATGTGAATCGGTCAGGAAATCATTCTTCGGAGCGGCGTAGCAATTTGTTTTACATCAACCAAGGAAATCTAAAATTTGAGGAACAGGCGGCCGTCTTGGGGCTTGCCGACACAAGTTATTCGACTCAAGCAGCCTTTTTGGATTATGATAAGGATGGTGACTTGGATATGTATTTGCTAAACCATACGAACGCGGTACGGGACCCGAACAACGTAAGACCGCTGATTGCCGACGGGAGTGGTCCCGCAAATGACCGTTTGTATAAAAACAATGAATCCGAAACGGGCCAACTCACATTTACCGATGTTAGCTTGCAAGCAGGTATACGCTTCGATGGTATGGGGCTAGGTGTCGGCACGGCCGATATCAACAATGACGGTTGGGACGACATCTTCGTCACGAACGATTTTATGGCCAATGACTACCTCTATATCAATAATCAGGATGGTAGTTTCACCGAAAGTTCGAAGCGGTACTTAAATCATGTAAGTCATTTCAGTATGGGTAACGATTTAGCCGACTTCAATAACGATGGGCTGACGGATATGGTGACCGCCGATATGCTACCGCGGGATAATTTTCACGAAAAAAAAATGTCCGGCCCCCTGAACTACGACCTCTTCGAATACACCCTAGAGCAAGGGTACATACCGCAATACATGCGTAATACGCTACAACTAAACAATGGGGAAAAAGCGGACGGCAGCTATTCCTTTTCCGAGGTTGGCCAACTAATGGGCGTCGAAGCCACCGATTGGAGCTGGGCTCCGCTATTTGCGGATTTTGATAATGACGGTCTAAAAGACCTCTTTATATCCAATGGATATTTGCGGGATATCACTGATCTAGACTTTATCAATTATACAAGTTCGTTAGCGAATAGTGTTCCGCCGGATAGCCTGGATTATATTTTGAAGCAAAGAGCAAAGGATATGCCTTCCATCAAGCTGACCAATTTTATATTTAAGAATGGGTCCCAGTTGAAATTTGAGAACTACTCAGACCAATGGGGGATGAATCAGCCCTCTCTATCGAACGGCGCCGCTTATGCTGATTTGGATAACGATGGCGATTTGGATATGGTAACCAACAATATTAACGAAACGGCATTCATTTATGAAAACCGTTCGAATACATTTGAGGAAAACAATTTCTTGAAAATAAGACTTGTTCAAGATTCATATAATACTATGGCCTTGGGAGCCCAGGTCTTTCTATTTCAAAAAGACCGAAAACAAACCATTAGGCAAGCACCGACGAGAGGCTATCAGTCATCTGTAGACTATACCCTACATTTTGGTCTAGGCGATAAAGAAGTCGTTGATAGCATTCTGGTCAAATGGCCCGATGGATTTTTGAGCAAAATCGACAGTCCGAGAAGCAATCGGTTGTTGACCATTACCAAAGAGGAAACCGAAAGTGGATTTTTGACACGAAATGGAAATCGAATAAATCGATTTTTGACGGAAATAACCGATTCCGTACGACTAAAATTTAAGCATACCGAGCCGGTTTACAATGATTTCGGCAGGCAATTTTTACTTCCTCACAAACAATCGAACCAAGGGCCCGGACTGGCCGCAGGGGATATAAATGGTGATGGGTATGAAGATTTTTTTATAGGTGGGGCCTATAACCGAAGCGGGCAGCTTTTCTTTGGTACAAAGACCGGGAAATTCAACCGAAAACCATTAATAGAAAATGAAAAGGAGAAATATGAAGAGGATACCGGTGCTTTGCTTTTTGATGCCGATGGCGACGGGGATAATGACCTTTACGTCGTAAGCGGAAGCAATGAATTCTATCCCGGATCGGAATATTATCAAGATCGGCTGTATAGCAATGATGGTAAAGGGAATTTCGTTTTGAACGCCGGTGCGCTTCCGCGAATGCGAGCGAGTGGTTCATGTGTAAGGGCATCTGATTTCGATAAGGATGGCGATTTAGATCTTTTTATTGGTGGTAGGCTAAGTGCTTTAAAATATCCCTTGCCCCCGGATAGTTATCTACTGATTAACGAAAACGGGAAATTCATCGATGCAACCACAAAATTGGCCCCTTCTTTACGAAAAGCGGGAATGGTCACCGATGCGCTGTGGACGGATTTTGACAACGATGATGATACCGATCTTATTTTAGTTGGCGAGTTTATGGCGATACAATTCTTTGAAAACAAAGATGGAAAATTAGTCAATAGCTCGGAAAAGACCGGCCTGAAATTCACCTCGGGATGGTGGAACAGTATTAATGGCGGAGATTTCGACAACGATGGGGATATGGATTATATTTTGGGAAATCGCGGCTTGAATTCCAGGTATCGGGCGTCTTCTGAAAGGCCTATGACCGTCTATGCCCTCGACTATGATAAAAACGGAAGCATCGACCCATTGATCACTATCTTTAATGATAGTCTCGAGTATCCCATCCATTCCAGGGATGACCTTATTAAACAGATTCCCGCGATGCGCAAAACATTTCCGGATTATGCCAGCTATGCCCGAGCGACATTGTCGGACATTTTAACATCGCAGGAAAGGAGCAGCGCCTATACGGCTAAAGCCTTTCAATTTGCTTCTTCCTTGCTCCTCAATCAAGGCGATGGAACGTTCGAATTAAAAAGTTTACCTCAGCAAGCCCAAATCGCACCGATATACGGCATTCTTATCGACGACTTGGATAATGATGGTAATTTGGATGCAATCTTGACCGGGAATGACCTAGGTACGGCCGTGGGTATAGGTAGATATGATGCCTCGCGAGGATTGGTTTTGATGGGGGATGGTGACGGCACATTCCACACGATAGGTGTAGCTGATAGCGGATTATATCTTGATGGAGAAGTGCGAGGGGCTATTTCATTACGATCGAAGGATAGCAATATTTTCGTCTTTGGAAGAAATTCAAGTACTGTTAGCGCATATGCCTTCAAAAACCCCAAGGACGCAGACTTTATAACCATACCATCAAATACAGCGAAAGCAAAAATTACTTTACCAAATGGGGAAGAACGTATGCAAGAGTTTTATTACGGGTCATCTTATCTTTCCCAATCATCACGTCATTTAAAGCGCTACGGAAACGAACGGAAAATCGTGTTTTATAGTTTCTCTGGAATAGAGCAGACGGTTTGGTCTTTAGAAAATTAAGGAAATCGGTCGGTAGTTAAAGAGAGCAATAACGGTCGGAATCGTTTTTGCCAACATATTTTGTCGCCCATACATTCCCGATAGCCGAGCATTAGATAAATGATTTCCGTGGTCGCCAGCTATACGAAGGCCATAACCTTAGAGAGTTAGGAGTTAATTAGGTTTCGTTTAACAGCTCTACCAAACGGCTTTTACTACCTTTAAAAGAAAATGCGAAATTCAGCGATGTTCTGGGTGGCCTTGACCACCATACTTTTGGTCACGGTGACGATAATGGTCTCTATGAACTTCCCTTTTAATTGGGTGTTTTATGTAACGGTCTTAGGACAAGTAGCCGTGGTATTTATGGTTTATAAAGTTTTGACGGACAATTACACAACCGATAAGACTTTTGATGATTTTTACGAAGACCATCCTATCGGAAATCGGGTCAACTAGAAATCTCGGCTAGCTTTTCATTTTTGTTCTGAGGTCCCGATTGCATACCGGATTCTTGAATGACCAATAAGGGTACCTGTGTATGGAAAGCGACTCTTTTAATGACAGGCTCACGTGAAATTTTTTCCAGAAAGCTGTGCTGGTAGTTGAGCATAGCGAGTAAATGTATATCAAGTTCCTCCGTAAAGACTTCGAGCGTTTTTGATATAGAGTTCAATTCTGAAACGGTATGCACAAAATATTCCACATCTTCAAGATATTTTCGTAGCATGCTAAGATTGAATTGCTGCAGTTCCGTTAGTGCTTTTATTTCATTTTGAACATGAACGATCCGAATGGTCGCATTAAAGCTCTTGGCCATTTCTCGTAGAGGGCGTAGCTCTGATTTCGTATAAAACCGATTAAAATTTGTCGCGAATGCGATCTCGTTCGGTGTGATAAATTTAAAATACTGGGGAACCGCCAAAACCGGGCAATTCTGTATCGATTTGATGATACGTACCGTATTGCTTCCCATGAATACTTCTTCGAGTCCTGAAGCGCCTTTGGTTCCGGTAACAACTAGATCAATGTCTAGCTCTTCGACCATTACTTTGATCTCGTCCACCAAAAAACTAAATGAAGAGCTGGTTTTAAAACGGTGCCTGGGATTGGTATAAAGTTGCGCGATACGATCAATCACTTTTTTGAGACCTCCTTCTGAACGCGATCGCGCCCCATTTTCAAGTGTTGCACCATCAATAGACGCCGCCATAAAACGACTGCTCGCAATAGCTGGGGTGTAGGTGTTCAAGACATGAAAAACACACTCTTCATTTTTAAAGAGTTCGATTGCATATCGGATGGCGTTCCATGCATTTTCAGAAAAGTCCGTAGGTATAAGTATTTTTTTCATCTACTTTAATTGTAAGGCATGAAGTAAAATTAGAACGATTTCCTAGCGAAAAATATGACTTTTGTCAGCTTTTGGAGCGTATTCACAATTAGAATCCATCTATCAGATCTTGAAGTTTTCGTTCTTCGGCTATCGCAATTTGCTTACCGCAGGTTTTGATAAGCCCTTTTTTCTTGAATTCCGAGATGATTCGAATACAAGATTCGGTAGCCGTGCCGACAACATTGGCGTAGTCTTCACGGGACAGGGTCAGGCTTAGGAAGCCTTCTTCATCCTCGCCATAATTCTTTTTCAAATACAGAAAAGCTTCGGCCATACGTTGCTTGACCGTTTTTTGAGACATATTCACAATAACATCATCCGCCTCCTTGAGGTCATGTGCCATATGTCGTAATACCTCGACGGCAAAATTAGGATTGGAGTTCAACGCATTTGAGATGATTTCTTTGGGAATAAAGCATACTTCCATATCGTTCACGGCAACTGCACTTAGATTAGTTGATTCCTCGGCAATGACCGAACGCTGACCCATCACTACTCCTTTACTCGCCAATTTTACAATTTGGTCCTTTCCGTTAGCGCTAAGTTTCGACATTTTGGAAACCCCATCGCGAACACAAAAAACACCATCTAACTTTTCTCCTTCTTCAAAGAGTACCTCACCTTTTTTAATTTTTTTGGAGACTTTGGAATCAGAGACCTTTTTCAATTCCTCCTTATTCATGGCACGTAATGAATTGAATTGACGAACGATACAATTTTCACATCTGTTTTCCATGATTTGTTGTTTATACCTGATATAACAAAGGTACTCTCGTCAAGTTAATCAAAACCTGACAATTATCATGTTTTGGTCTATTGGCATTGCACACCTTTGTTGCAGGTATTAAGATATTCAAGAATGGATAGATTAAGTTGTTACCATTGTGGGGATGATTGCGGGAAGAATACGATCGCATTCGATGAAAAAAAATTTTGCTGCAATGGTTGCAAGACAGTGTATGAAATTTTTTCAAGCAACAACCTCTCCTACTATTACGATTTGCAGGCCGCAGCAGGCGCTAGCCCTCGAGAGGTCTATAACAAATACGATTTTCTGGAGAATAACGCCATCGTCGAAAAACTGATTGAATTCGACGATGAAAATGTACAGGTAGTCAATCTTTACATTCCCCATATACACTGCAGTTCTTGTATTTGGGTGTTGGAGAACTTAAACAAGATCAATTCATCGGTGACCGGCTCGCAAGTTGATTTTCCGAAGAGAACGGTTCGAATCACGTATAGAATAGACCGATTTTCTTTAAAGAATCTTGTGGTACTTTTGTCGCGCATCGGCTATGAACCTTCTATTTCTTTGAACGATTTTGATAATAAGCCGAAAGCGGTAAATCGAAGCCTTACCTACAAACTCGGGGTGGCTGGATTTGCTTTCGGCAACGTCATGTTTCTATCTTTTCCCGAATATTTTGATTTGGCCACAAGCACGGCAAGCGGCGGCGAATTTTGGTTAAACCAATACCAGGGCTTTTTCAGATGGTTGATGTTCAGCTTTTCGTTACCCGTTGTCTTTTATGCGGGACAGGACTACTTCATATCGGCTTTTAAGGGATTAAGAAGTAAAATGCTCAATATCGATGTGCCTATCTCCATAGGTATTTCTGTACTCTTTATACGAAGTAGTTTGGAAATCATTTTCAATTGGGGACCCGGTTTTTTCGATTCCCTTACAGGGTTGATTTTCTTTCTGCTGCTCGGTAAATTCTTTCAACAGAAAACCTATTCTTTTTTATCCTTTGAACGGGATTACAAATCGTATTTCCCGATTGCCGTTACGCGAATACCTTCTAATGGAAAAGAGGAAGCCATTCAAGTCTATGACATTCAAAAGGGTGACCGGATATTGATACGAAATATGGAATTGCTACCGGTAGATGGTATTCTTACTAAGGGGAACGCACGAATCGACTACAGTTTTGTAACGGGCGAATCGGAACCGCTTTCAAAGGTATTAGGTGAGAAAGTATTTGCCGGTGGTAAACAAATGCTAGGTGCAATCGAAATTGAAGTAGTAAAATCGGTTTCCCAAAGTTATCTGACCCAACTATGGGGAAATACCGTTTTTCATGAGGGGCGCTCAGACTCCTTTCGAACGTTGACCGATGGTATTGGCAAACGCTTTACGATTTTGGTATTGGGTATAGCTTTCTTGGCGATGTCATTCTGGCTGTTTTACGATAGCGCCAAAGCGCTAAATGTATTTACCGCCGTTCTTATCATTGCGTGTCCCTGCGCAATTGCTTTGGCATCGCCTTTTACTATGGGCAATATGCTACGCATTTTCGGAAAGAAAAAATGCTATCTCAAAAATGCAGAGGCCATAGAACGGCTGGCACTGGTCGATACTGCTGTTTTCGACAAAACGGGAACGATAACCACTACGAAAAGGAATGTTGCGATCTATGAAGGCATGCAATTGACACAATCGGAGGAATCACTTTTGAAAAACACGCTACGCGCCTCGAACCATCCATTGAGCAGAAGCCTTTACGATATGCTTGCCGAGCAAAATATCGTTACCCTCGATGACTATGGTGAATATTTGGGGAAGGGTATCGAAGGCGTAATTTCAGATGACCGTATCAAAATCGGCTCTTCCGATTTTGTTAGAGACGCCGAAGTTCTACCTGAGGAAAATACCGCAGTTCATATTAGTGCGAACAATTCCTATAAAGGTCGTTTCGTGTTCCACAACGAGTATAGGGAAGGCGTATCCGAAGTGTTTCGGACACTATCCGAGAAGATGCAACTTGCTATTCTTTCCGGTGACAATGAAGGGGAAAAGGAACGCTTAAAAAAAATACTACCAAAATTGACCCCCCTTTATTTTAATCAAAAGCCGACCGAAAAACTGGAATTTATTAAATCGCTGCAGGATGAAGGTAAGAAGGTGCTCATGGTGGGTGATGGCCTGAACGATTCGGGAGCACTGGCGCAGGCCGATGTCGGCATCGCCATTTCCGAGAATATAAATGTGTTCTCGCCCGCCTGCGACGGAATTTTAGATGCGTCAAAATTCCGACAATTGGATAGTTACATCACAGCCTCAAAAAAGGCGATCAAAATCGTAAAATGGAGCTTCGCGCTTTCATTGCTCTATAACATTATCGGGCTGTATTTTGCTGTTACCGGGCAATTGTTACCGGTCATTGCAGCAATTCTGATGCCTTTAAGCTCCATCAGTATCGTGGCGTTTACGACTCTGGCAACGAATATGGTAGGAAGAAAATTGGAATAATCGAAAACCTGACAAATGTCATATTTATCAGAAATGGCACAACGTATTTTTACGCCGAAAATAGCGCACACATGAATGTAATTTACCTCTTGTTGACCCTTAGCATTGTAGTGGCTCTAGTTTTTTTTGTCGCCTTTATCCTATCGGTGCGTAACGGGCAGTACGATGATTCGTATACCCCATCGGTGCGCATGCTATTTGAAGACGAACTTGTGGGAGCCGAGGTATCAGTGGATAAGAAAAAAAATTCACCTCTGAACAGCGGAGAAGTAGAAGAGAAGGAAAAGTTGTCATAGCAAAGAAACGCAACGCTTGACATATAGCAAAATAGATAATAATTATGGCCTTAAAGCCAAGGTAAAAGCCCAAGCTTATTAGTTGAAAATTAAAATGGGAGCAATCTAAAATCAAACCAGCAAAATAGAAAAGAGACCGACGCAAAGGAAGAGAGAGCTGATCCATCGAGGAAAAACTCTTTACGCACGGTTCTTTTTTCCCTTCTTTTAAAACAAGAATATTTATGGAAGTACAACAGTTTTACTACGACAACAAAATTGTTAAAAAGTTTCTCTACGCCACGATGTTATGGGGAATAGTTGGGATGCTGGTAGGCCTGCTATTGGCCTTTATGTTTATGTTCCCAAACCTGACGGACGGTATTTCCTGGTTGAGTTTTGGTCGGTTAAGACCGTTGCATACCAATGCGGTCATCTTTGCCTTTATCGGCAACGCCATGTTCGCGGGAATCTATTATTCCACACAGCGCCTATTGAAGGCACGAATGTTCAGCGATGTACTGAGCAACATCAACTTTTGGGGTTGGCAGGCTATCATCGTGGCAGCGGCGATTACCCTTCCTCTAGGCTATAGTACCTCTAAGGAATATGCCGAATTGGAGTGGCCCATCGATATTGCGATTACCTTGGTCTGGGTCGTTTTCGGTTGGAATTTTATCGGCACCATGATCAAACGGAGACAGCGACACCTGTATGTAGCCATTTGGTTCTATTTGGCAACGATAGTAACGGTTGCGGTGCTTCATATATTCAACAGTTTTGAGCTTCCAGTAAGTACTTGGAAAAGTTATTCTGTCTACGCCGGAGTGCAGGATGCCCTAGTGCAATGGTGGTATGGTCATAATGCGGTGGCCTTCTTTCTAACCACACCCTTCTTGGGGCTGATGTATTATTTTGTCCCCAAAGCGGCGAATCGGCCGGTCTATTCCTACAAATTGTCCATCGTACATTTTTGGTCACTCATTTTTATATATATCTGGGCCGGTCCGCATCATCTTTTGTATACGGCATTGCCCGACTGGGCCCAAAATTTAGGAGTGGCCTTCTCTATAATGTTGTTGGCACCTTCCTGGGGCGGTATGATCAACGGATTATTGACGCTGCGAGGAGCATGGGATAAGGTGCGTACCGATCCTACATTGAAATTTATGGTCGTTGCAATCACGGGTTACGGGATGGCTACTTTCGAAGGCCCGATGATTTCCCTGAAAAACGTAAATGCCATTGCCCATTTCAGTGATTGGATTATTGCTCACGTGCACGTAGGTGCCTTGGCGTGGAACGGATTTATGACTTTCGGCATGATTTATTGGTTGGTGCCCAAAATGTTCAAGACCCGAATGGCGTCGCTCAAATTGGCGAACTTCCATTTCTGGATAGGCACCTTGGGAATCGTTTTATATGCCTTACCCATGTATGTGGCCGGATTTACACAGGCGCTTATGTGGAAAGATTTTAATCCGGATGGTACCCTGGTCTATGGGAATTTCTTGGAAACGGTCAACCAAATCATGCCCATGTATTGGATGCGGGCCATTGGTGGCAGCATGTACCTTATCGGTGCAGTAGTCATGGTGTACAATGTGGTCTTGACCATCAAGGCCGGAAGCAAGCTACAGGATGAACTGGCCGAAGCCGCAGCACTAACTAGGGTGTCGAAACGTAGAACAGCCGGAGAGACCCTTCATACGTGGTTAGAACGCAAGCCCATTCAATTGACCATTTTGGCAACGGTGGCTATCTTGATCGGTGGTATTATTCAAATCGTTCCTACGATTTTGGTCAAATCGAACATCCCGACCATTACCAGCGTAACACCTTACACCCCTTTAGAACTGGAAGGACGTGATCTGTACATACGTGAGGGCTGCGTAGGTTGTCATTCCCAAATGGTACGACCCTTCCGAAGCGAGGTGGAGCGTTATGGGGAATACGCCAAGGCGGGTGAATTCGTTTATGACCACCCTTTTCTCTGGGGAAGCAAACGTACCGGTCCGGATCTTTTACGGGTAGGAGGGAAGTACTCCGACAATTGGCATCTGAACCATATGTACGATCCACAAAGTACCTCGTCAGGTTCTATAATGCCTTCCTATTCTTGGATGATTCGCGATAAATTGGACAGAAGCCGAACAGAGGACAAGATGGAAGCCATGGTTACACTCGGCGTTCCTTATACAAATGAAGAAATTGCCAACGCCCAAGCCAATATGAATGAGCAGGCGACGCAAATTGAGCAGAATCTCTATACCGACCCAGATTTTGCCAAAGGGTATGAAGCCGATAAAAAAATTGCGGCCGACAATGGCGAGGAGTTCATTCAGATGCGCGATAGGGAAATTGTTGCATTGATTGCATACTTGCAACGCCTGGGTACCGATATCAAAATTAAGGATACCGAAGAACTGATCTCGCAAAACAAATAAATAAGAACCAAGAAACTAGAATCAAGGCCAATTAGTGGTAAAAACCTTACCGTCTCTTGATTCCTGTCTCCTAAAAATAAAGAAGCATGCTAAAATTCGTAAAGGGCTATATGGACAGTATCGAGGGTATCGGGATATACCCCATTATTTCGTTGCTCATTTTCTTCACCTTTTTTGTAGGCCTCTACTGGTGGGTCTTTACCGCTTCTAAAACCCACATTAAGGAAATGAGCGAATTACCATTTGATGAGGACAATCAGCAAAACCTAGAACTATGAAAAATACCAACCCTTGGTGGCTTTGGGTAACCGGAGCCTTTTTCGGTATCCTTGGCCTAATGGAATTATTTGTCGATTCGGGAGAGAAACCTGCCATTGTCGAGTATCCTATGGCGCAACTGTTTATGCTGTTTACATTGCTACTACTTATTGCTATCGCCTTAATCGTACAGTCTATAGAGAATGTAATGTTCCAAACCCTTTCCGAAGAGGCCAAGGCGCGTTATTTGGAATCAAAATCAAAAAAATGGGAATGGACATGGGCTAGGAAAACCTACGCTCGTTTGATGGGTGCCAAGCCTATAGAAGCCGAAGGAGAGATTATTCTAGACCACAATTACGACGGCATTCGTGAGCTGGACAACAAGTTGCCGCCGTGGTGGGTGTACATGTTTTATGCTTCCATTGTATTTGGCCTGGTGTACATGCTGCGCTTTCATGTCTTTGGTGGATATGACCAAGATCTCGAATACGAACGCAATGTGGCCGCCGCCCAATTGGAAATTGAGGAATACAAGAAAAACGCGAAGGATCTCGTAGATGCCAATACCGTCGAACTATTGACCGACGCTGCCGACATCAAGGCTGGGGAGGAGCTATTCACGATTAATTGTGTGGTCTGTCATATGGCTGATGGTGGGGGCGGTATCGGGCCCAACCTGACCGATGATTATTGGATTTTGGGTGGGGGTATCAAGAATGTATTCCATACTATATCGGAGGGAGGCCGCGACGGAAAAGGCATGATCGCCTGGAAACAAAACCTCAAGCCCTTGGAGATGGCACAGGTTTCCAGTTACATTCTTACCGAAATACATGGGAAAACAGCCGCCAATCCGAAAGCGGCAGAGGGAGAAATCTGGTCAGGCCCCAGTGCACCCGAAAAGTCGGCTCCTGAGGAGGGAGTTCCAGTTCAGGAAACCGATACCACTTCGGTGGTAATGAATCAGTAGCCATCCCCATATGGAGCAAGATCATGACCATTTTAGGGATTCCATAGGAACGATTTCCGACGAGGGAAAACGCGCTTGGGTATATCCCAAAAAACCTAGTGGCAATTGGTATACCTATAGAAAATGGGTCAGCTACGGCTTACTCATCTTTCTCATCGCTTCGCCCTTTGTAAAAATCAATGGAAATCAATTTTTGATGTTCAATGTATTGGAAAGGCGCTTTAATATTTTCAGCCTTCCCTTTTGGCCACAGGATTTTTACCTCTTCGTAGTGTTGATGATCATCGGGGTGGTTTTCGTGGCATTGTTCACCGTGGCTTTTGGTCGCATTTTCTGTGGATGGATGTGCCCGCAGACCATCTTTATGGAAATGGTATTCCGAAGGATAGAGTACTGGATAGATGGTGACCGAGGTGCCCAGATCAAATTGGATCGGCAACCGTGGAATATGGAGAAAATCAGAAAAAGAGCACTGAAATGGTTTGTTTTTTTTCTTATTTCTTTCCTGATTGCAAATGTATTTCTAGCCTATCTGATCGGTAGTGACCGCTTGATTCAATATATAACCGATGGCCCTCTGCAGCATCTGAGTATTCTCATTTCATTATTGATTTTCACGGCAGTGTTCTATTTTGTGTTCGCATGGTTTCGTGAACAGGTGTGCATCATCGCCTGCCCCTATGGTCGTATGCAGAGTGTATTGCTCGACAATAAATCCATAATCGTGGCATACGATTATAAACGCGGTGAGGCCGAAAAAGGTAGAAAGAAATTTCGTAAGAACGAAGACAGAAAAGCGTTGGGCCATGGCGACTGCATTGATTGCTTTCAATGTGTGAACGTGTGCCCTACCGGAATAGATATCCGTAACGGAACGCAATTGGAGTGCATAAACTGTACGGCCTGTATCGACGAGTGTAATACGATTATGGATAAAGTAAACCTCCCCCAAGGCTTGATACGGTATGCCAGTGAGGATGAGATCGTAAAGAATGAAAAGTTCAAGTTTACCCCCAGGTTAAAAGGATACAGCGCAATATTGACCATCCTGATCGGTCTTTTGATAGGGATGCTTTTTTTGAGAAATGATGTCGAGGCCAGTATTTTGAGGTTACCGGGACAGTTGTACGAACATAAGGATGGTAACATCATCAGCAATGTGTACACCTACAAATTGGTCAACAAGACAAATGAGGAGATTCGGGACATTAGTTTTAAACTGATTTCCCATAAGGGGAAGATAAACTTGGTAAGTCATTCCCATTTCAGTATTCCCCCAGCGGCATTGGCCGAAGGAACGCTGTTCGTAGAGCTAAATAATTCAGCCCTAAAAGGAGATAAGGATAGGGTAAAAATCGGCGTATATAGCGGCGAAGACCTGATAGAAACCACGAGCACCGCCTTCACGGGGCCAAGAAGCTATCGGTAGCGCATAAAGGTGACAATGAAAATTTTCGAAATTTCGGCCAGAGAAGTAACAGTATAAAGAAACGAGGTCGGGCTAATTAAAAGAAAAGAAATTATGAGAATCAACTGGGGAACGGGAATCGTTTTGGCATTCATAGGGTTTATAAGTTTTATCCTATTCTTTATCGTTCGTATGAGTACCGATGATAGGGCCAACCACGATTTGGTTACGGAAGACTACTATAAGGCCGAACTAGGCTATCAAAACGAAATAGACGCAATGAACAACGCGAAGTTCAATAACGCACTTTTGGTAGTGGAAAAAACAAAGGAGGGCCTCCTATTGAAATTTCCCGAAAAAATGGATTTCAAAGAGATAAAGGGTTCGGTATCGCTCTATCGGCCATCCAACAAGTATTTGGATGCCGAGCGACCCCTACGCCTAACAAGCCCCCGGCTTCTGATACCGGACGATGATTTGGTCGAGGGACGCTGGGATATCAAAGTTGCTTGGGAATATGGGAGGGAAGTTTTTTTGCATAAGCAAAGTATTACGTATTGATATAATAGACAAGACCTACCTGCTAGCAGGCAGTGACAAGAGACAAGAAGAGACAGGGTATAAAAAGAGGCAAGAGGTAAGAGACAAGCTTCAGATAATTTATGTGGAGTTGTTCGTGCCTAAGCCAATATTAAAATAGCGCCAAAATGCAACGACGGCCTTCCTGAAAGTGATAAGGCTTGCAATAAAGGATAAAACGAAATGATACTATCGGCTATCATACTAGGTTTAATGGGCAGTCTACATTGCATTGGCATGTGTGGCCCCATTGCTTTTATGCTTCCTGTAGATCGAACGAACACGTTTAAGAAATTTGGGCAGGTAGCTATTTATCATTTTGGTAGGTTGCTGGCCTATGCCCTGATCGGACTTGTATTTGGACTTTTGGGAAAAGGACTCTATGTTTTTGGGATGCAACAGAAACTATCCATTCTCATTGGCGTTTTGATGATTGTGCTGGTGCTCATTCCGTATCAAAGTTTTGGCAATTACAATCTGTCCAAACCAGTTTTCAAGATAATTTCAAAAGTAAAAAATCGACTGGGTCAAGAATTAAAAAACAAACGTCCCGATACGTTTTTGACCATCGGTTTTTTAAATGGTTTTTTACCGTGCGGACTCGTATATATGGCCCTATTTGGTGCTATTGCCATGGGAAATGCCTTGTACGGTGCAACGTATATGATTCTATTCGGTTTGGGAACTGTACCCTTAATGACAGCCGCTATTTATTTTAGCGGCTTGCTCAAGGGTGGTATACGCCAAAAAGTCCAGCTCGTCATTCCCATTTTCGTGGTCATCATTGGACTACTTTTTATATTTCGAGGATTGGGTCTAGGTATTCCGTATCTATCACCTGAGCCGATTGTAGAACTGGTGTCCAGCGGAATGGAATGCCACGACTAATACCCTGTGAAAAACACGCTGCGCAACGATATCGTACTTAGGCCAAGATTTCAAATGGAATTGACCCAAGAGCAGCAGATCGTTCTAGAGGCATTCGAAAATTCCAAAAATCCGACTTTTAGTATCAAACGGGTAGACGACCATATATTTATCAAATTCAATGCGCGGGAACATCACTTTTGGTCACCTCAATTACATCTTGAAATTATCGAAACCGACAACGGGAAAGTACAGCTTTATGGTCTCTTCGGTCCTAATCCCACCCTTTGGACGTTCTTCATATTTTTGCATTTCGGGGTGGCCACGCTATTTATCGTAGTCGGTATTTGGGCCTATTCTAGTGCCGCACTGCAAAAACCATATGGTCTTCAGCTCGGCTTAATGATCAGTATGGTATTGTTTTGGTTTATACTTTATGCTTTTGGTCGAGGCGGGAAAAGTAAAGGAAAGCCTCAGATGGAGACCCTGTACCGATTTATGGGAGAGATTTTGCTTGAGGTCCCGGGCAAAAATCGCAATAAGGCGGTCAATTGAAAAAGGGAGGCTTGAAAAAGAGCCTCCCTGCAACCTTAGCTGGTTTCTAAAAACCAGTCCCCTATATCTTGAATGTAACTACTGGTAGTTTGGCATGGTTTGCAATATCTTCCCCGATACTACCTCTGAAAAAATGGGCCAGCCCCTTGCGACCGTGAGTCGGTATTCCGATTAAATCGGCTTCGGTTCCTTCCGCGAAATTCAAAATGCCCTGTTCGACAGTATAGTCGTTGTAAATATCCATTTCCTGTCCGTTACCGGCTTTATCAAAAAATCTGTTGATTTTCCCATAGGCATCCAGAGTACTTAAAAAGCTATCTCCAGGGGTATTGATGTAGACCAGCTCAATGTTGGCGTTCAATAAATCCGCAAAGGCCTTTGCTTTGCTATAAGCGTCGAGGTTTTCCTCCTTGAAGTCACAGGCGAATACAAATCGTTCAATGGCAAAGTCAGGGATTTCATCTTTAATAATTCCTACGGGTACATCGGCCGTGCGGACAACCTTCTCGGTGTTCGATCCTACGAAAATCTCCTTAAACCCTTCCGCGCCATGAGACCCCATAATAATAAGATCTGCGTCATGCTTGTCGGCAACTTCATTTACCTCACTAAACACCTTAAAGTGCTTGACGATAGGTGTTATCGTAATGCCTTGTGTATAAGGTTTGTTTAGAAAATTATTAAACCTTTTCTCAGCGAGCTTGATGAGAAAAACGGTCTGTTCAGGGTGAAAACCTTCCGAAGAACTTATTAGTGCCCGATTGAGCTCTGGCATATGTAAAGCTAAAATCTCCGCCTCGTGTTTTTTGGCCAAACTGCAGGCTGCTTTCATTGCATATTCGGATTGTATGGAAAAGTCTACGGGTACGATTATTTTTTTCATGATAATGACTATTTAGTTTAGCTGTTGGTTGTTAAGGTTGCAATTCAAGCATCCGCATTCATTCCATTAAAGAGTCTATAGGCCTTCTTCTTTTGATATAAAATTAGTGGCTGTACGGTACTTTGCATATGATATATGTCATGTTCTAATGATGTGACGCTGTCAGCATAATAAAAGTGGACCACTTATTAATTCAGGTATTCAAAAAAATCACGAGTAATTTTATTTTAAATCTTTAAATTGTAGCATCCAAAAAAATAGATGCTATGCAAATTAAAGAGTCCGCCGAAGTTTATGATGTTATCATTGTAGGTTCAGGTGCAGGTGGGGGTATGGCCACAAAACAGCTTGCCGATGCCGGGTTTAATGTAGCGGTTGTAGAAGCCGGTCCATTTTTTGACCCCGCCGACCCAGTGACCAAGACCCAATTGAAATGGCCTTATGAATCACCTAGAAGGGGAGCGGGCACTGATCGAGCGTTTGGCGGATGGGATATGTCATGGGGCGATTGGGATGTTGAGGGAGAGCCCTACACCCAGGAGGAAGGAACGAATTTTCGATGGTGGCGTTCGAGAATGCTCGGAGGGCGAACCAACCACTGGGGGCGAATTTCACTGCGTTTCGGACCAAAAGATTTTAAAGGAAAAACGCGTGACGGTCATGGTGATGATTGGCCCATTAGCTATGACGATGTAAAACCGTATTATGATAAAGTAGACAAATTAATCGGTGTTTATGGAACAAATGAAGGTTTGGAAGATGACCCTGACGGATTTTTTCTTCCACCTCCGAAGCCCCGACTGCACGAACTTTTTTATATCAACGGAGCAAAAAAGACGGGAATACCCGTTTATCCGAGTCGGATGTCGATGTTGACCAAAAAAATAAATGAAGATCGCGGCGTCTGTTTTTATTGTGGGCAATGCAGCCGGTCATGCTCGGTTTATGCAGATTTCTCCGCGGGAAGTTGCTTGATATTTCCAGCGCAAAAGAGCGGTGGTAAAGTCAAGATTTTTGTCAATTCCATGGTGCGCGAAGTGACCACCAATGAAGAAGGAAAAGCAACAGGGGTCTCCTATATCAGCAAAGACGACAGAAAGGAATACAAGCTTAAAGCAAAAGTTGTGGTTTTGGCCGCATCTGCTTGTAGCTCAGCACGTATACTCTTGAATTCCAAAAGCAAACAGCATCCGAATGGTCTTGGTAACAGTAGCGATATCGTCGGTAAATATTTGCATGATTCGACAGGGTCGAGTGCTGCGGGCGTTATTCCTGGTCTAACGAATCGCAAGGTCTCGTATAACGAAGACGGTACGGGTGGTATGCACGTGTATTCACCTTGGTGGGGCGACAATTCGAAGCTCAATTTCCCACGCGGATATCATATTGAAGTCTGGGGCGGTATGGGCCAGCCTAATTATGGCTTCGGATGGGATCCGAATGGTTTCAATAAATATTTTGGATTGAAGGTGGGCGGTTATGGAGATAGTCTACGTGACGATGTGAAAAAATACTATGGATCGGTCGTCGGTTTTGGAGGACGTGGCGAGGCCATTGCGCGCAAGGAAAATTATTGCGAAATAGATCCGACCACGGTAGATCAATTCGGTATTCCAGTCTTAAAGTTCAATTATCAATGGTCCGATTTTGAGCGAAATCAGGCCAAGCATATGCAAGATACCTTTGAAGAATTGATTCATAATATGGGAGGTGTCCCTCTTAGTGAAAAACCGGGTAAGGACCAAGATTATGGGCTCCTCTCGCCAGGTCAAATTATTCACGAGGTGGGTACCACGCGAATGGGCAACGACCCCAAAACCTCCGTTACGAACAAATTCAACCAATTGCACGATGTCGATAATGTTTTTATTGTCGATGCAGGACCCTTTGTTTCGCAAGCCGATAAGAACTGTACGTGGACGATTTTGGCCTTGTCCTGGAGAGCCTCGGATTATATCATTGAACAATTGAAACAACAAAATATCTAGGAAATGGATAGAAGAAAGAGTTTACAGACCCTAATTCTCGGGGGAGCAGCGGCAAGTACCGGTTTCGTGTTCAACGCTTGCAAGACGGAAAATGGTAAAACCGTTGACGATACGATTGCGGAAAGCAGTGAAAAGTATTTCGGTCGTACGCCTGAAGAACTGGAACGCATCGAAAAACTAAATGCCGAACAGCTTTTTAACGAGCATGAGCTGGAAACGATTGGAGTGCTCAGCACGGTTATTCTCCCGCCCAAAGAACCGCACGGAGGGCCTATTGAGGCTGGGGTTCCCGAGCTAGTCGAGTTTATGGGCAAAGATATCCCTACCATGGCACCCACGCTTTTGGGAGGCCTAATGTGGTTAGATCATAAATGTAATACCGAATTCGGTACGGAATTTAAGTCGGCGACTTTGGAGCAGCAAAAACAAATTTGCGATGAAATTTGCTGGCATGATACAGAAATCGCGTTGGAAAAACAACCACTGGAAATACAGTTTTTCTATGTGATGCGCGGTCTTACGGTTACCGGTTATTACACCTCGAAAGTAGGTATTGCCGATTTAGGCTACAAAGGCAATATGCCCAACGTTTGGGATGGTGTACCGCAAGATGTATTGGATCAACACGGTGTGGCCTATGACCCGGCCTGGATAGCCAAATGTATCGATCAAAGTACTAGGGGCGATATCGCGACTTGGGACGAAAAAGGTAATCTATTGACATAAGGTACACCGTAGGGGATTACCTGCCTTTGCTTATGCGTGGCGACTCTAAAATATTTATGATGAAAGGATTATTGTTACTCTTTGTGTTTTTGGTAACCGGAGCATTTTCGAGTGCCCAGGAAATAGGTCTGCAGTTATATAGTTTACGGAATGAAATTAAAAAGGATGTTCCAGGAACCTTTGCCAAGATAAAACAGTGGGGTTTTACCAAAGTTGAAGATGGGAACGATGGTACCCAGGGCTATTCTTTAGAAGATTACAAAGCGCTGTTGGCCAAGAACAATTTAGAAATTGTAAGCGCAAGTGCCCCTTTCGAAGAATTGCAAAATTCTCCTGAAACGGTCATCGACAGAGCAAAGAGCTATGGCTCCGAATTCGTGGTTTGTTTTTGGATTCCGCATAAAGATACACTCTTCACCATCGACGATACGAAACTGGCGTTGGATGTCTTTAATAGAGCTGGTAAAATGCTCGAAGATGAGGGGATTACCTTGGTGTACCATCCGCACGGATATGAGTTCAGACCGCATGGCGATTCCACTTTAATGGATTATATGATTGATAACTCGCAACATTTTGATTTTGAGATGGATGTGTATTGGTTCGCACATCCCGGAGAAGACCCAGTCGAATGGTTACGGCGCTATCCGGAGGAATTCAAACTAATGCACTTGAAAGATTGCGAACAAGGAACCGTGGGAAACCAAAACGGCCAATCGGATGTGGAGACCAATGTGGTTCTCGGAACGGGTCAAATAGACATTGCCGCAGTCGTCAAAGAAGCCAAAAAAATGGGATTGAAATACCTCTTTATCGAAGATGAATCTTCAAAAGTCCTGAATCAGATTCCCAAAAGTTTAGATTATCTAAAAAGCCTTCCTGACTGAAAACGCATTACGGGATGGTGCATATCTAGCAACCGAATTCAGCAAAGCGACAAAAAGCACTGTAAATTTTTTAAGGGGGAGCAAAATCAATTTATAGAACTCAAGACGAGTTCATAATCAACAGGAAGCGGTATGAAACGATTATTGACACTATTGCTAGTCGTAGCCTTCGGGATACCGATGAACGCCCAAGAAATCGGTCTGCAACTGTATAGCCTTCGGAATCAATTGAAGTCCGATGTTCCTGGTACACTACAACTCATCAATGATTGGGGCATTCGCTATATCGAGGGAGGGGATACGTATGGATTACCTATGGTCGAATTTCAAGCGCTGCTCACGAAGAACAATCTTGATGTGGTCAGTGTAGGGGCCGGTTATGACGATTTGAAGAACGGTGAAATCGATAAGATTATCGCGAACGCCAAAGCCTTCGGGGCAAAATATGTCATGTGTGCATGGATCTCCCACGAAGGAAATAATTTCGATATCGCGAAGACCAAAGAGGCGACGAGGGTTTTTAATGCCGCGGGAAAGAAGTTAAAGGAAGCCGGGATTACACTTGCCTACCACGCCCATGGTTATGAATTTCGACCGTATAAAGAAGGTACCTTATTCGACTATATGGCGCAAAATGCCGAGCACTTCGATTTTGAAATGGATGTATACTGGGTACAACACGGTGGCGCGGACCCCCTAAGCTTATTGAATACCTATCCGGACAAATTTGTGTTACTTCATCTAAAGGATATGGAGAAAGGCACGCCAAAAGACGATACCGGACATGCCGATGTAGAGACTAATGTAGTTTTGGGTACTGGGGAAGTAGACATAGCCGGGGTGGTGAAACGCGCCAAAGAATTGGGAGTGGTCGAATACATGTTTATCGAAGACGAATGCTCCAAAGTCGTTGAACAAGTCCCACAAAGCCTTCAATACTTAAAAAGTTTGGAATAGGATAAAAGAATACGGGAAGTCTAAAGCAGTGGATAACGCGCGCAACTACTACATCGCTCAAAGAGATGGTTTGGATATCAATTTTCGCCAAAGTGTGAACCTCCATGCGGACTTGGCTAAAGGGCGCCCAAATGGCCTATTGTTTAAATACTTTCACCCAGTCGACGATCATATAGGTACTATCTGGAATATCATTGACATCAAGATTTTGACCATTAAAGAAATTACCGCCAACGGCAAGATTCAATACGATTTTTTGGCTTTTGTCGAACATATCATCGACATATTGAAATTCGGCTGTGGAAAAGGTATTAATTGGGGTGCCATCTAAAGAAATTACCAAGGTATTTTCTGACCATTCCAATTCATAAACATGAAATTCATTCGTCAGGTCTACACCTGTATCAAGTGTAAAAGTGGTTTGGGAAGAATCTGTTAATGGCATGCTGGCCTCGACCCCATAAAAATAATTGGCAACATACTCGTTGACCTTGTTTCCCCGAAATTCGATAATATCGATTTCTCCCTGAGTAGGCCACGGATCCCCATAGCTCCAGAAGGCCGGCCATAGACCCGCACCAGCAGGTAATTTTATCCTTGCCGCAATGCGCAAAACGCCTCCCTCAAGAGCAGGACTGAACAACTGCTTTGTCTCTACGCGACCACTGGTAAAATTGAAGGATTTTACTGTGGCATCAAAAGGGGTTGTTACACCTGTTTCCGTTTCTCGCTTTTGCCGCACAAAAAGATAACCGTCGTCTACGGTGAGATTATCCTCTTGGTAAAATTGAAGTTCATTATTGAAGGCACCGCCGTTCCAAATATTCCAATCAGATAGATTATCGTCAAAATCATCTTCCCACAATAATTCCCAGCCCTCGGTATTCGTTGCCGTAAAATCAAATCCGGTATCCTCTACTTCCGGCAATACGTCCGTTTGCGAATCGGTTTCCGGACCATCGGTAGGTTGAGTCGTATTTCCGTTATCGGTATTGGAACATGAAAGGCTGAACAATGTCAATAGCACTAAAATTAAATTTTGCATAGCATTTTGTTTATGAACTCAAGTTAAGCAAATCCAAATTATTCTTTAATCAACTCGCTTAAAAAAAAGAAGTCGAACATCAATACCGTCCTTCTCCGGCAAGTACCTCGTTTTCAATACAAGTGGGCGTCTTCCTTTTCTAAGATATAAAGTTCCCAATATTTTGGGTTTAAAATTCTTAACGTAGGATTCGATTCTAGGTACACGGTCATTTTCCATACCAGTCAATGTTGGGTCATGAGCCGTCATTATGCGTGTCATCATTAAATTTTTGCCGTGACTTAATTCTACTGCCATGCCCTGGCTGCCTTCGGGCATGGTGTAGAGAATACTTACCTCGTATTTTCCATCCGCCATTACTTCAACATCCCAGCTAATGGAATCGGTTACGCTGATCCAATTCGTAAAAAAAGTATCGTTGGGGTACCTATTGCTCCGCTTGATATTTCCATGGGGAATGCCGTCCCTCGCAGGTATCTGGGTGTATTCATGGTCGGGATGCCCTAAAGTAAAAGGCCTATCGCCTTTGACCACCAAATCGGCTTTGACATCTGCCAGCCAGTCGGACTTTATTTTTTTCAAGGAATCCCTCATTTTCGGGTGGCGGGTGGCGATATCCGTTGTTTGACCCCTGTCTTTGGTGATATCGTATAGGCGATCTTGGGCATCCAAGCGATAGTTTTGGGAGCGGACGCTTGTCTTACCGTTCCAATGATTGAATACGAATTCGGAATCCCACTTGTTTTCCTCCTCCGATACTAACAATGGTTTTAGGCTTTTTCCGTCCAAGGGTTTTTGCGTTTCAAGGGGTATGCCGGCCAAATCTGCCAAGGTAGGTAGTAGATCTACACTACTGGCAATAGGTATACGTCTCGTACCGGCTGGTAGCACGTCCTTCCATTGGATAAAAAACGGACTGCGAACTCCGCCCTCATCGGTACTTCCTTTTCTTCCTCTCATACCGCCGTTCCAGCGCCAACTGTTCGGGCCATTATCGGACATAAATAGTACTATGGTATTCTCTTCGAGACCAAGCGCTCGTATTTTTTCCATAATCCTGCCCACGTTCCCGTCTATATTTTCTACCATTGCCAAGGCGGCCTTAGTAAATTCCGGTTCTTCGTCACCAACTCCGGTATACTTCTTGGTCAATTCTTTGTTTTTGAACTTCTCCCAATAAATGTCAGGCACCTGCATCGGACTATGTGGCGTATTGAAGGGCAGGTAGAGGAAGAAAGGTTCGCTTTTGTGCTTCTCGATAAAGTGGATTCCTCTATTGGTAAGGTCATCGGTTAGAAAACCGTCTCCTCTGACCAAAAGGCCGTTATGTTCCAAAATAGGGCTGAAATAATTGCCCCAATGCCCTGAAGCGAATCCATAAAAATCATCAAAACCTCTGGTGTTCGGATGGTAGGGAGGTTGCATACCGTTATGCCATTTGCCAAAAGCCGCGGTATGATAGCCATTGGCCTTGAAAACTTCGGCGATGGTAGTCTCTCCGAGATTCATTCGTTCGCCACCGGCCGAGGTCGCATAAACACCCAATCTGGAGGCATAGCGCCCAGTCAGTATTTCCGCTCTGGTAGGCGAGCAAACAGGCTGTACATAAAAATTTTCCAAGGTAACGCCGTTCTCGGCGATAGCATCGATGTTGGGCGTGTTGAGATTGGAATTGCCATTAATACTCAGGTCACCCCAGCCCTGATCGTCGCTCATGATCAGGATGACGTTCGGTTTTTGGGTTTCGGATGTCAACGCTGTATTAGAGGTATTCTCCTTACAAGAAATAAGCAGCACTAACAAGCCAATGGAAAGACTAAAGGATATCCGCATAAAAACTGATTATAGTACAAATTACTCTTTTATCGCCAATCCGACCATCGAATCCGCCGTACCATAGTACAAGAACCATTTATTCTTAAAATGGACCAAGCCTTCGATAAAGGTGGTACCTGCTTTGTATTGTCCACTTACCTCATGCGGTAAGCTAGGACAGATAAATGGGGTTTCCATACGGGCAAGTAACTTTGCAGGGTCGTTTTTATCAAAGAGTACTTGACCTCCACAATAGGTGCCATCGGGATATTCGGTAGTCGCACCTTTTCCGTTCAGGTTTTTTCCGTTGTACAACAATAGGATTCCGTTTTTGGTAAATAGGGCTGGTGGTCCAGGTTCGGTCAAGTGGCTGTCGAATTGGTTGAGTGTGGGTGTAAAGACATGTAATAGCTCCCTCTGGGCATCTAAAAGCGGCGTCCAATCTATACCGTTTTCAGACGTGGCGAGATTTATGAAAAGTTCGCCCCAATACATATGGTATTTTCCGTTGATTTTTTTGGCCTTCAGCCTTCCATCGACCAGTTCGGTAACCACCGATCCCGACTTGCTCCACACATCCAAGAACTTCCCATCATGGGCTTTTTGAAAAACGGGTCCGTGCTTGGTCCAGTTTCTTAAGTCTTTTGATGTGGCCGAAGAAAGCCTGGCGACGTCATTGTTCCAGCTGGTATAATGCATGATATAGGTACCGTCAGGAGTTTCAACGACCCTCGGATCTTCCACACCACCTGGATAATCCCATTTTTGAAATTCGTCATCCGCGGGATAGAAAACTGGAGCTGCATATTTGGTGAAGCGAATGCCATCTGCGCTGTAGGCCAACCCGATGCGCGAAGTTCGTTGACCTAAAATGGCCTTGGGGTTGTCTTCGGCCCGAAATAGCATAAATACCGTATCGTTGCGGACTATTGCCCCAGGATTAAAGACATCGGCCTTCTGCCATTGCACTTCTTTATTCGTGATGGGATCGGTAAATACGAAACTGGAATCCGCCTTCATAATGGGGTTGATATCGGTTTTTTCAAAGCCTAACATCCATTTGGCGGCGGAATTTTTTGGTTCAGCTTCTGTTTTTGATGGCTGTTGTTTGCAGGCGGATAAGCATCCTATTAAAAAAAAAGCGATAAGCAACTTGTTGGTGATTTTCATAGTGTTTCGATCTGGAATGGAGTTCTTAAAAGTAGGTAATAATAAAGTGATTTTACTAAAATGGATATGCATATAGGTCACCTTTGCATACTAGCTAAATGGGTTTTCCTTTTCATTCGAGCCGGTAGCTGCTAGAAAGCCAATAGAACTTGGGAACTTGAATTCATCCGAACCAAAAATATGAGTATCTTCCTAGCGTAATTTGTAGGGCTCGGTATACTTCTAAAATCATCTATACGATTAGTGCCCAATACTGCAAAGCCCTAGCTGCCGTCGGGTTAATGATGGCGGACCAATGAACTAGTTAGAATGAAAAATAGTTTTTTAATCGTATTGTTAGGTCTCGTTATAATCTCCTGCAAAGAAGATGCTTCCCATAGGGGGGATGGGGATACGCAACAGAAGGAAGCGGTCGAAATCAAGGACACCATAAACGATATTTCTATTGGTGCGAAAGAGTCCTATCCCACGCTTGAAAATATGGCGGACTCCACTTTTATACGATTGGCCGATTATAGTGGGGATTTTGCCTATGACATGCGCTATGCCACGGAGAATAACTTCTTAAAAGCCCAGGTATATGA
This sequence comes from Aggregatimonas sangjinii, assembly GCF_005943945.1. Lineage (GTDB taxonomy): Bacteria > Bacteroidota > Bacteroidia > Flavobacteriales > Flavobacteriaceae > Pelagihabitans > Pelagihabitans sangjinii. The sequence continues at coordinate 1,230,842 of NZ_CP040710.1, forward strand.
TTGTGCCGAGTGCTATACCCGGGTGAAGACGGCCAAAGCACTTATCGCCGCGAATGACGACTTTAAGAAAGCTGGTGTGCGCATCCGATTTTTTGATTGTTACCGTCCCAATTCGGTACAGTATAAGATGTGGAAAATAGTTCCGAACCCCCAATACGTCGCCAATCCCGTAAAAGGCTCTATTCACAACAAAGGCGGGGCAGTGGATATTACTTTGGAAACCTTGGATGGCGAAGTACTGGACATGGGTACCGATTTTGATTTCTTCGGGAAGCGAGCGTACCACGACATGACCGATTTGCCCCAAAATATTCTGGATAATCGGAAGCTGCTCAAAGAAACTATGGAAAAACACGGGTTTTGGTCCATACGTACCGAATGGTGGCATTATAACCTATCCTCGGCATCCAAGGATCCCATCGCCGATTTTAAATGGGAATGTGAACACTAAAATTAAGGAAGATGAAACTTTTAAAACTAGTGGTGCTCTTTGCCTGTATAGGTCAATTGTCGGCGCAGGACACCATTATTCCCCTTTGGCCAAAAGACAAAATTCCCAATCGAATAGCATCCGACGAATTGGAAGAACACAAGAGAAATGGTATTCTTCGCATTAGTAAGGTGCAGGAACCTACCCTCGAAGTATATCTTCCCGCGCAAAAAAATGCTACGGGTCAGGCGATGCTTATATTTCCTGGAGGCGGTTATGGCATATTGGCGTACGATTGGGAAGGGACCGATATTGCTAAATTTTTAAATGGAAAGGGCATTGCCGGAATCGTGGTTAAGTACCGGCTACCTTCCTCGATATCGCAAACCGATAAGCATTTGGTTCCGCTTATCGATGCGCAGCGTGCTATACGCATGGTTCGGGCAAAAGCGGAAGCGTTTCACGTAGACCCGGCTAAAATCGGAATTATCGGTTTTTCGGCAGGGGGCCACTTAGCTTCTACCTTGGGTACGCGTTTTGGCGAAGAGGTCTACGAACCTCTGGATGCAATCGATCAGGAAAGCGCGCGTCCCGATTTTATGGCTTTGGGCTATCCGGTCATTACCTTTGGCGAAGCCACCCACAAAGGTTCTAAAACCAATTTGATAGGGGAAGACCCGGCCCCGGAATTGGCATCCCATTTTTCCAATGAAAAGCAGGTGACCGAAAATACCCCACCTACTTTCTTGTTTCATGCAACGGATGACGAGGCGGTCCCAGTCGAGAATAGTTTGTTGTTTTATCAATCGTTAAAAGGCAAGGGGGTTTCCGCAACCATGCATATCTATCCAAAAGGAGGTCACGGATTTTCCTTGGCCAGAAAAGACCCGCATCTTATGGGTTGGACGGAGCGTTTGTTCGAATGGATGGAAAGTCTAAAATAGTTTCCGATTTTTTTACTGAAAAGATAGGCGTAAATCTATTCCACTTTTATATTTTTGCAGTCCTTTAAAATGTTTCGATTGCTCTTTCGGAAGTCGGATTTGTTTTAAGGGATATTTTAAGAAACTCCAACAGATTCGTTGGGTTAAGGTCTCTTTTAATAATTCGGGATGTAGCCCTTCGACTACGCTCAGGATAAACTGCACTACAGTTGATTTTGGGTATTTTGAGAAACTACTTTAGATTCGTTACGTTAGCGTGACTATAATAATTTCGGGATGTAGCCCTTCGACTACGCTCAGGATAAACTGCACTACAGTTGATTTTGGGTATTTTTGAGAAACTACTTTAGATTCGTTACGTTAGCGTGTCTATAATAATTTCGGGATGTAGCGCAGTCCGGTAGCGCACTCGGCTGGGGGTCGAGTGGTCGCAGGTTCAAATCCTGTCATCCCGACCGAATGAAAAAGTGATACCGCCAGAGCGGTATCACTTTTTTTGTTTCCGAGCGCTTACCAAAACGTTGTTTTGGACGTTCTCGGAAACAAAAAAAGCTGGAAGCGGGAGCTTCGCTTTTTCATTCACCAAGAGGATTTATCGGGACTCCGTAAATCTAACTTTCCTGACCATTTAGTTTAATTTACCTCCTTATAAAAAGGGCAAGTCTTCAAAAACTGGGATGCCTTCATATCCATCTGGGTGTTTTTAAAAACCGATGCTAGACAATTCTAGTTGTTAATCGTAGATATCTTTTGTTGAAAATTCATTTTCACCACTTTTTTCGGTTACTTTTTGCAAATCACCGATAGTGATGGATTTGGAGGGAACAAATGCATCACTCGCCATGTATTGCAATATACTATGTCGCAATTGTCTGGCTACTGGCCTATCTTTTAAGTTCGAGAATAGATCAATGGAAGAAACAACCAATTTTCCCTTACCTACTTTGGCTTCGAATACATTACTCAAACTACGATTCGTCACAAAATTATCGATGACCCTTACAATAGGTTCTACATTTAAAGAATCGATGTTGATAGATTTTGAATTAATGCACAACTCCCACCATTGCCAGTTGCTATGAGTGCCGGTAGGAAATTTGGCGAACGCAGGATGTTTATCGTCCATCAGAAGCCCCATGGTCGAAGGTTGATTTGGAAAGTGGACCGGGCTCCAAAATACCGGTACAAAACGGCCCTCGATACCTTGTAGGGTTTTAGGATTCGGATTCAAAAATACTTTAAGCCCTTTTTTCAAGGCTATGGCAGCTTGGTCTATTGAAGAAGTTACCACCACTTCTTCGGTAGTAATAGCGGGATTTGTCGGATATGCCCAAATCGGCCAACTATTTTTGTATGCAGTACCCTCAACCGCTACCGCAACCTTATATTTATTTGCCGTATCGACCGTGATGGGAAATTCTATCTTGCCCAATTCCAGATTATTTCCCAACTTCAAATCGACCTTGTTCATGCTTCCATGTTGCAGGGTATCGCCACTCGCATCCGTAATGCTCCAATTTAATTTTTGAGCAGGCATTTCCTTAAAAAAATTAGCGACTTCAACCGAAGCTATAAAAGTCTCCCCAGATTCGTAAACCGCCTTTTCAAAACGGATGAGGGGAACGACTTCACTATTGAACTTTCGGAATTCCTCTGCCGAAATCGCTCCTTTCGACTCCCAAAATGCATTCAATAGACCCACCAAGGCCGTACCCTGACCAGGAAAATCTTGTAGTTGTAACAGCTGGAACCCGTCGAAACTAGGTGTTTTAAGTGCACGCTCTATTTCTTCTTTATATAATAGGGCGGCCAATTTCCCCGATGCATTCGTAAAATCATCCGCTAAATCTAAAAGACCTTTTTTTTGCAAGTCGTTTCTAATGGCGATAAAATTCAATGGCTCCAGTACACCAGTATATTTTGAAATCTCAGACATATCGGGATAGACTGCGTATTGACCAATTTCATGAGAAATCAGAGGTATTTCAATATGATCGCTATTGGCCGAATAATCGGCATTGAAATGCGGTGGTTTATCGTTAAAAATACCCTGTCCCCGTATCCAACCCTTATCCGTCCATTGCGCTACGAAGTATTCGTCTTCAGTTTCCGGGCGCTCTCCCGTTGGTTTTTGAAAAGAAAATGCCGTGGTCGCGTATAAATGACGATTATCCTTCTTTTTTAGTTCGGCTGTCATTTTATTCAATACTGAAATATCGCCTTGCAGCTCATTACCCAAAGCCATAAATATAAAGGATGGATGGTTGCCATAATCACGCAGCATCTTTTCCGCCTCGTTTCTTAAAAAGTCAGTTGTTTTCGAATCTTCTCCCACACGGAGGCTCCAATGAGGCAATTCTACCTGCAGGTAGAAACCGGCATCGTCCGCAGCTTCAAAAGCGGCTTTCGGCGGGCACCAAGAGTGAAAACGCAAATGGTTTAGTCCGTATGCCTTTGCCTGTTCTAGAAGCGAAGCCCAACCCTCCTTGTTCATAGGTGGGTAGCCCGTTAGGGGGAAAATCGAACATTCCAGATTGCCGCGCAGAAATACTCTTTTATCGTTTATGGTTAATTTTCCCGAATCTTGGGCCACCTTACGGTAACCGAAGGTACGCGTTAGGGTATCGGACTTTGAAATCAGTCTGGCCTCGTAAAGTTTTGGATTAAACTCGTCCCAAAACTCCATCTTTTGAGGTTTTTCGATATGAAGTCGCACTTCCTTTTTATCGGAATTGTTTTGCCTCACTTTTTCCGAGTGCATTATTCCACCTTCTTTATCCGCAATTTCCAAAAGGATTTCTTTCTCTTGGTTTCCCTGGCTTTCAAAGGTTATTTCGAGACTATTGTTTTTAGTATTTGGATAAATCTGAAGATTTAATGGAGTCGTGGGTTCGGTAGCTCTTAGCGAGATGTCCCCGATAATACCGTTCCATTTGATTTGTGTATGGTTGGTATAGGCATGCGCCATGTCTTGATTTACCGAATCCGGATATCTTGAACCTGCAACATTGATCAAAGGATATTTGTTCGAGTTATCAATGCAGATAGTTAGTAGATGTTTTCCCGGAGTCAGGACTTTGGTCAAATTGTACTCATGGTTTCCCACCAAACTTTCCCGCTTTCCGATTTCCGTTCCGTCAATGTAAACGGTTGACTCCCAAATGACGCGTTCCAAGGCAATTTTTATTTCTTTACTCGTCCATGTTTTTGGAATTTCAATTTCTTTTTGGTACCAAGCCTTCCCAATGTATTGGTGCTTTCTGGTCAAGTTAGATAGCACGTAGTTATTTAGTTCGGGTTTTAAAGTGTTGGGTGTTCCGATTCCGGCATCGTCCAAAGTACCGGGTAAGTTGATGGTCCTACCCTGAAAATTGGTGCTGGCCCAATTTTCACTATCTCCTACGTTGGTGGAATCTAATTTCACCTTCCATTCACCGTGTAAGGAAATAGTATTCTGTTGTGATTGGCCACATCCGTAGCACAGCAACAAAACCAACAGCATTAAACTTAAAAGATGTATGTAAGTAACCGTTTTTTTGAAAAAGAATATTTTTCTAATGAGACTCATTTGTTCCAAGTATTTTATTTAGTTGTTGTTGCATTTGCTCCACAATTTTTGGATGTTGAGCTGCAATATTATGCTCTTCGGAGCGATCGTTTTTTAAGTTGAAAAGTAGTGGTAAAGTGCTAAATCCCGGATCAACGAATTTATTTACCAACCATTCCGGAACTTCATTGCTTTTTTTTGGCATGATGTATTTATAGTCGCCCATTCGTAATCCGAATGTATAGGCCTCCTCCAGCAGCACTTTTCGACCTTCAGAGGTTTTGCCCAGCCACGCGTTTAAATGTTCTTCGCTATCTGGAGCATCTTTCTTTTCGAGCTTTTGGCCCACCAATTTTGCCAAGGAGGCGTACAGGTCTACTTGCGAAAGTAGTGCATGACTTGTACCGGGATTTATCGCTTTTGGCCAGGAGACGATGGTAGGCATACGTGTTCCCGCTTCATAAATCGAATACTTTGAACCTTTAAAGCCCCCACCTGGGCTATGATCGCCGACGAGTTCCGGGGCATAGTCCAAATAGCCATCGTCAAGAATGGGTCCATTATCACTAGTGAAAATAATCATGGTGTCTTTAGTTAATCCTAACTTTTCAAGTTGGCCCATCACTTGCCCTACACACCAATCCATTTGGGCGATGACATCCCCTCTTGGTCCCATGCTACTGGCTTCCACGAATTTAATATTGGCAATTCTTGGCTGATGTATGTCGTGTAATGAAAAAAATAGAAAAAACGGCTTTTCTGCATGTGTATTGATAAAGGAATTGGCCCTGTTCGTGAGAACAAAAGGAATTTCTTCATCGACCCAGAGGGCACTTTCTCCCCCTTTCATATAACCGATTCTGCTAATGCCGTTAATAATACTACCCAAATGTTGACTATCTGTATGTTGTTTTAAAAGTTCAGGATGTTCCGTACCGATTGGATAACCGTCCAATCGTTCGGTGTAACTAACGTGTATCGGATCGTTAGCACTTAACCCTACGACCTTCTGGTTCTCCAAGTACACCGTAGGAACTCGATCGCCTGTTGATGGAATCAAAAAGCTATAATCAAAACCGACTTCTTTTGGACCGGGATGTACCCTGCCGTTCCAATTTGTGTTGCCATTGCCGAGCCCCAAGTGCCATTTGCCTACCACACCAGTACTATATCCGGCATGCTTGAGCATATCTGGTAAGGTTCGTACCTCGGGATTAATGATAAGGGATGCGTCTCCATCAATTATTTGGGCTTTACTCCTGAAAGCATACTGACCAGTGAGTAAAGAATAGCGCGATGGCGTACAGGTCGCTGCCGCAGAATGGGCATCCGTAAAATTTATTCCATTTGCTGCCAATTTATCAGTGTTTGGTGTTTCGACACCGATGGCTCCGTTGATGCCAATATCACCATAGCCCAAATCGTCAACATAAATTAGAACGATATTAGGCTTTTCCTTACCAATGATAATTTCCTGCGCGGAAGTAAAGGTTGACAGACCCAAAAAAGATAACAGCACGAATTTGATGTTGAGCATTGGTCTTACTTTTGATAGTCTAAAATTCCCGTTACATGCAAAAAGTCCTTGCAGGCGTCTTTGACAAACTGGGTATGATGGGATAGTTCGGCGACCTTCTGAACCGCATCGATGAAGGGTTCTTTATCATCTACGTAGAGCAAATTGTTGATCGTCATAAGGGCCAAGTGCGAATTAGCCCGATTGCAATAGGTTATAAGTTTGTCCTTAGCCGTTTTACTGTTATAGTTCTGGTACAAAATTGTAGCGATATTTATGACCACAGGGTCATAATCATCTTCCAAAAAACCATGGAGTTGGGCCGTATATTTTTTTAGCGAATTCTTTTCCTGCACCAAAAGGCCTGTACTGGCCCAATATCGTACAAATTTATTTTCGCTTTTTAAAAGCAATAGTTGATTAGCGAGAATACTTTCTCCTTTTCTGCCAGATAAGGCCGCAGCCTCATAGATTTCCCTGAATGGATAGTTGACAGAATCCAATCTATAATCATATGGGGTACCAACTCTAGACAGTATTTCAAGTTCATACTCTGGCAGAAAATGAATATCACGTGCCTGGAGAAGCTTATCCTCTAGCTTGTTCCGTAATTTTTGTAAAATTAACTGATGGTCCTCGCTTAAAACGAGATTGTTCGTTTCCCAAATGTCTTTTTCGATATTGAACAGAAATTCGGCAGGGCGGGGTGCGAAAAGTTTTTCTTGCATAGGGTTCAAAAGGCCCTTCTTCAAATCACCTCTCATCTGCTGGGTAATTTCAGCAATTTCAACATAATTTAGATACCGGATTTCGGGCATAAAAGACATAAAGTTGCGGGAATAGATGTAGGTGCCATCCGTAACACTTCTGACCAGATCTGGGCCATTATCCGCACGGTCCGATGAGAGCATAACATAATCCTCAGGGTCATCACGATCATTACCCATTAAAATACGCCCGTTCAAATAGTCGGGTAGTTTTCCGCCCGCAATACTTATCATAGTGGGGGCAAGGTCTTCAAAGGTGATAAGCTCATCTGAAACTACACCGCCTGCGCCCCATGGAGACAAGTGTTTGAATTTATCCGGAAACCATATGATAAAGGGCACACGGTATCCTAGATTGATTCCGTTGGTCTTTCCTCTGGGGATACCCTCGCCATGATCTGCATAAAAAATAATAATCGTATCATCACGTAAATTATCCTTTTCCAGTTTTTCGAGAAGATTTCCTATGCGCACATCCGTTAATTTTATGGAGTTGTACACGCGCGCAAATTGCTTACGCATCTGAGGGGAATCTCTATAAAATGGAGGCATTTCAAAGGCATTTTCACCAATTCGTTCTTCTTCTGGAAGATGGTCAAGTACATTTTTCAGATACCATTCATAAGGCATAGACATGGTTCGGGATTGGTGTGATTCGGGGAAATTAAATACTGAAAAAAAGGGTTGCCCGTCTTTCTTGTTCCACCAACCTGCGGTAGTTGAGCTTTCATGCCAAGTATTCTTGGTAAACTCTTGTACATTGGCCACATTGTAATCTGTTTTACTGTTGTTGGCTACATAATAGCCATGCTCTTTCAAATAATAGGGGAATCCACGAATATTGTCAGGTATGGGAAAAGAACTTCTATGATGTCCGGTACCCATTTCGTAAGTTCTAACACCGGTTATTATGGTGCTTCTGCTTGGCGAGCATACGGTTCCCGTAGAAAAGGCATTCGTAAATCGTACACCTTCCTCGGCCAATTTGTCTATGACCGGTGTACTGGCATTTTCGTTGCCATAGGCCCCTATGAACTGTGGAGAGGTATCTTCAATGGTAACCCACAGGATGTTCGGCTTGTCTTGGGCGTTCGCCCAATAAAAGCATGTCACAAACGCTAAAAGTAGTATGTGTTTCATTCAAATGATTTCTTAGATACTTAATTCCTTGTTGGTTGCCATTTTAAGATGAAGATGGGCCGATAAATGGTAGCTGTCGCGTTCCAACACTTTTTGAAAGGCCGCAACCGATTTTTCATAATTGGCCAACCCCATTTCACCTAGTCCTATGAGATAGTGGCAGTGTAGGTTGTTCCGTACTTTCAGATCTTCTTCCCATATCAAAAGGTCCGGCAACGACACGGCAAAATAATCCAACTTTACTTCGTCTTTGGAATGTGCTTTTCCATAATTCACCAGATTGGAAAAACGATGCTCGGCCTCTTTCTCTTTTTTTAATTTCAAAAGGGCCATACCTTGATAAAATATTTTGTCGGGCTGCTGATCGTTGTAAAACATGGCCGGACTGGGATCACTTAGTCCTTTCGCGGCCTTTTCCCAATAGTCTTTGGCCTTGTCGGTTTCGCCCAACTGCTCATAGGCCACGCCTAGCCAATAAAGAATATCGTTTTCCTGAGCACCAAAGAGTTTGCCTTCGCCCAGATTGTGCGGGTAGCTTTGTGCCGCCTCCAAATGCCGGATGGCTTCTAAAGGGTTCTCCGATTGCAGTTCCTGCTTTGCCAGCTCCACATGAACCGTTATATGTTGAAACGGTACCTTGCCTTCGCCACCTTCCCAAGGGTGGAATTGTCTTTCTTGCAAAAGGTTCAATGCTTTTTTATGGTCGCCCTTAAAGTTGAGCAATGCGATACGTTCCAGATACAGGTCATCCCTAGAACTTGTCAAACCTGGGTTATCTTCCAACAAGACCAAGCGTTGGTCTATTGAAACGTTGATTTTTTTATAGAGTTGGTCTAGTTCCATAAGTAATCTTGCATTGCCGGAGTCTAGTTTAAAAGCACGTTCCAAGTATTCCCGAGCCAATTCTCTTTGGTCCATTTTATTGTAATACAGCAGCGCGAGATTGCGATAGCAAATTGCATTGATGCCATCGTGTTTTACAGAAGTTTCCCAGCACTCACGGGCATTTTCATATTGTCTGGCGGCATACCAGAAGTTTCCGAGATAATAAGCCGCCTTCGAATCTTCGGGGTTCGATTTTCTAGCTGCCTGTAGGGCTACAACTTCCTCCAATCGGTTCGGGAAGCAGTAATCCGATGGCATTTGCTGCGCCTTGGAGTAGTACCTGTTCGCTTCGGCCGATTCTTTTTTTTGTTCGTGATAATATCCCAAAAAATAAGTCGTCATGGGGTAGACTTCATCTTTCCCGTCTATGAATACCTTCATGAGGGCTATCGCTTCGTCGTAGCATCCCGCTTGGGCATAATCCAGTGAAAATTCGATATAGTTATGGGCATAATCCCGAAGGAATTCCTTGAAAGATGCTAAATCTTCGGTTTTCCCGCTTAACACATACTTTTCATAACGCACTCCAAAATTGAACCGATCGATGGCCAAGGAATCTTCGATCAATCGTTCGGCCTCTTCCGTTTGACCCGCTTTTCGAAGCAATATGACCTTGAGGTGCCTTGCTTTATGGTTATGCCAGTTTTTGATCAAGGCCTTCTTGACGAGCTCCAATGCTTTGTCGAAATTTCCCGAGGCGCAATCAATTTGGGCCAGATTAAAGTATCCCGCATCTTGCCAAGCGGCGTTCCAGCACGATTTGAAGAAAGCGGAATAAGCTTCTTTGTCCCTGCCTAAAAGTCTCAGGGCAAGTCCTTTGTTAAAGTACGGCTCTCCGTCATAAGGATTTGGATTGTGTCGTGTTAAAGTAGTAATAGCCTTTTCAAAATAGGGAAGCGCCTTTTCAAAGCGTCCTCGCTTTAAGTACCAAAGTCCCATGGCATTATTGTTGCGCACATCGTCCGGTTCGCGCCGTAAGGCCTCCAAATAATAGGCTGTAGGGTCATAGGTGGCATGTCTGTACTGTTCTAAATGAAGGCCCCGCAAATACAATTGCTCTACACTTTCAATTTCCTTTGGTTCCTTGGCTGCCTTTGCCGCCTCCGGAACTTCCTGATTGGAGTAATCCTCTGGAGACCATGAAACCAAAATGTTGTTTTGATTGTCATATACTATAACTTCGAGGTCTTCATAAACGGCATTTTCAACGAAAACCGTTTTGTCAAGACCGTGTTCAGGGCTGAGGTCCGACCTTTCCTCGAAAACGATTCGTTCAGCGTTCCTCAACAGGATTCTACAGTCGGGATATTCGGCGGTAACATGAATTTTTACAGTTGCCTGCCCCGACTCCAGTTCCAGGTTCACTAATGCTTCCTTGGTTGCGTTTTTGACCACTCCCACATTGTAATAGGGCATATAGTATTGCTTGAAGCTCTTTTCCTCATAGGGATGCATCCAAGAAAAATCGGGTTGATTATCGGTATATACACCACACATTAGCTCAATATAAGGACCATCGTCGTCGGTGAGGTTCCTGTCCCATGCCTTACCGAAATCACCGCAGCCCCATGTCCATTGTTTCTTGCCAGGTGAAACGTGGTGGTCCGCAACATGTAAGAGCCCACCTTTGGTATCGTTCTCATAACCTCCCACAAAATCGTAGTCGGAAGTAATAGCCATATAGGAGGTCGGGACGGGGATATTCTTGTAACGGGAGATATCGGTGCCCGGCGAGTAGTCTACTTTGTAATATTCGCCCTTTGCAATAGGAAATTCCGAAACGTCGCGTTTCCCATGGTCGAAAACGGCATTTACATCTGGGGGGAAAACGGACTGGTAATGGTCATTGACCGCTACAGCTGGGTTTGCCCACCATAAAAAAGTCTGTGGATGAGGGGTACGGTTGTAAAGTTGGGCTTTTATTTCTAAATAGGCCTTATCGGGATACAAGGTGATTCCCGTCATCCCCTTTGTCCGAAACATTCGCTCAACTTCACTAACCCAAATGGTCTTGCTACCATCTTCGTTTTCCTCGATATAGGAATCGACCGGGTCATAGGTGCTCGGGCGATGGTGTTGTGGCCAGTTGAATTCGATACCGCCAGAAATCCACGGCCCGGTGAGGCCTACCAAGGCTGGTTTGATGACGTTATTGTAATATACGAAATGACGTTCCCTTATCTTGTCGTACGCCATTTGTATCCTCCCTCCCAAAGCAGGTAGAACCATAATTTTCAAATAGTCGTTCTCGATGAATATGACGTTCCATTCCTTATTCTCTTTCTCATCACTTATTTGCTCCACTACCGGATGGGGATATACTGCACCGCTGCTTGCTTGGTAAACCCTTTTTTCCAAGAAAACGGGATATTTCTCGGGTTGCCCTATCTCATACGTCGGTATGGTAACTTTTTCTCTCCACGCTTTTACAGTGTTCATGCTCCGTTTTTTTCGGCCCTTACTTGAATTTAGGGTAGTTATACTATTCATTAATAGGTGAACAAGTCCTTGATTTCTTTGATTTCCAAAGAAACTTTCGGATCAAATGCACTACTCGCGACATATTTGGTTAGACTATACAGCAACTGTCTAGCCTCTGGTCGATTCTCCATTTCGCTATGCAGATCCACACCGGATATCAACAACTTACCTTTTCCCACCTTTGCCTCGAAAACAAGCGCCGTTCGGCGGTTTTCGAACCAATCATCTACCACGCGAACTATTGGCTTTATTTCTGGGGTTAGATCATCTAAAATCATAACGCTGGAATGTGACATGGCATCCCACCATTGCCAATTGGAATGGTATTCTGTCGGGAAGTCGGCGAACGCTGGGTGCTCGGGATTACATAAAATACCTAGCGTATGCGGCTTTTGACCATTGGTCCATGAAGTGTTCCAAAAAATACTGGAGAAACCAACCCCGATATCCCCACCCTTTTCGATGGCAACATCACCCTTGTCAATGTGCAACAAAACCTTTCCTCCTTTTTCAAGGTAATCAATTGTATCGGTATCTAGTTTAGATACTACCCGCATTTCTAATTTGTTTGCTATGGGTTCTTTTTTGGCAGGATACACCCAAATGTCCCAATTATTTTCATGGCTGCCCACACGTACGGTCAATACTAATTTTTGCGCATTATCGGCTTTTTCCAGATCGACGGAGATTTTACCCAACTGAAACCCATTGCCAATAGGAATGTTAATTTTGGGAAAACTACCTTGAGCGAAAACTTCTCCGATTTTGCTGGTGAGGGTCCATGTAGGAGCAATATCGTTCAATGGTTTTTTGCCGTAATGGGCTACCTCAACGGAAGCGTTAAGTGCTTCGTCATTCATGAATATGCGCTTGTGAAGTCGTACCAAGGGTACCGTTTCACCGCAGAATTGCTTGAATTCTTCTGGTCTCACATAGCCTTTTTCATCCCAAAAAGCGTCTAGGACACCAACAAGAGCGGTACCCTGTCCGGGAAAATCGTGCAAGTCCAATAATTGAAATCCAGCCATATCTTTGGTGCGCAGAGCGGCTTCTATATCCGCTTTGTAGCAAAGTACCTGTAATTTTCCCGATGCCAGTAACAAACTATCGGCCAAATGACCTAGATGATTTGCTTCTAGACTTTCCTTGAAAATCTCAAAATTCTTTGGTTGTAACACTCCCTTGTATTTAGGCATTTCCTTGAAGTTCGGGTATACGCACCATTGCCCCATCTCGTGGCTTACATAGGGCATTGGTGTTTCCTGAATCAGTTTCTTGTAATCAAAAACGGTTTGTGGCGGTCGGGCGTTGATCACACTATTCAGTTCTTCTGCCCAGCCTTGTATTCTTGGACCCTTGTGATTATAAAAATCCAGATTATCCAACAAAGGCCAGCCAGCACCACCGGTGTACAAATGACGGTTGTCTAGCTCTTTCATGTGGTGAACGAACTTTTTGAGATATTCGTTTTGATTTTCTCCAGAAGGTTCATTGCCGTAGGCCATCATCACGAATGATGGGTGGTTGCCGTAATTCTCGATAATGTTTTCCGCTTCCCTGTAAATCCAATCGTCAATAGGTTCGCCATCACCGATCGTCGTCCAGGCAGATGCTTCTACCTGTAGATAGACACCGAGTTCGTCCGCTGCGGTAAAGGCTGCTTCGGGCGGACACCATGAGTGAAAGCGCATATGGTTCAGACCATGGTCTTGAATGATGTTGAAGATGCGTTTCCATGACTCCACATCGGTAGGAGGGTATCCGGTCAGCGGAAAAATACAGCTTTCAAGGGTTCCTCTCAAAAAGACCGGTCTTCCATTAATGCCAAAACGCTTACCGTCGACCTTGAACTCCCGCATGCCAAAAACAATATTCTTCTCATCTACCTCCCCATCTTGTTTCAATTGAAGATTCATGGTGTAGAGGTTAGGCGAAAACTCTTCCCAAAGTTCAGGTGAGCTACCCATTGAATATACCATTTCAAAACTACCATCATTTAAGACTGACAATTCTTGGGATAGCGTTGGTAGGCTCTCCTTATTTTGGTGGGAGGTTGCCTGCGCTGTTATCCGAACTTTTTTGGGCAACTCACCCAAAACCTCCAACTTACCTTTAATAAGTACCTTCTTACCATCTACATCTGGATACAACTGCGCAATGCCCAAAGCAATTTTCGGATCGGTCGTCAATTTAATTTGCCCGACAACACCGTTCCAATTGGTTTGGGTATTGTCGGAAATACTATGGGCATCCCGTCCTACATCAACCTCTTTGATGCGGTTGTCTATTCGTACGGTAATTATGTGATCTCCGGGCGATAAAGCTTTGGTCAAATCATACCGATGGGGGGTCGCCAAAGTGTTCTTAGAACCCACTTTTTGATCATCTACCCAAACTGTGGTTTCCCAGTGCGCCCGTTCTAGGAACAAGCCAATCCGTTGTTGGTTCCAGTTTTCTGGAATGGATACTTTCTTAGCGTACCAAGCCGGACCGTAATATACTTTTTTGGGACTTAACCAAAAGGGTACTTTCACGTTTCCCTTTTTCCGGTATTGGGCCATCTTTGGGCTAGAGTACCAGGCACTGTCATTCCACATGTTTCCCGTCCATATGGTATTGACCGTTATTTCTTTGCCTTTATCGTATTCGGCCATAGACCCGGGAAGCATAATAGAATCTTGCAACTTTTTTTGATACCATTTCTCTCCTATGCCAATATCCAGTGAATCGATCTGAAAAGACCAACTTCCGGCGAGATCGATTTCGTTCCTATCTTCATTTGTGCAAGACAAGAACAGCGTCAACCCGAATAACAATAAATAATACTTCAACTTCATTATTTATCAGTGTTTTTGTATTCAAAAAATACTAGAATACTATCTGCGACCAATTCGTGTCCTCTTTCGTTAATATGATTGTTTTGGGCCATATAAGCTTTCAAGTCTTCTCTTTTCGCAATTTTCCGGAAAAGCGCGTAACTATCAACGAGGCCTACTTTAAACGCTTTCGCCAGACTTCTAATCTGTTCACTATGTTGACTTAGTTCAGAATCTAACGAACCAATGTCTTCGTTCAAATCCGGTGTCGGGGTCATAAGAATCACTTTTGCACCGTAGTTCTTCGCATCCGTTATCATAGTTTCCCATGCTAATTTCGCCCTCTCAAGACCTATTGCACGATCGTTTAAAGCATAGTCTATAAAGATCACGTCGGGATGGTGGTTCAGGACTTCTTCCTTAAAGCGCTTGGATCCCTGTTCCGATTGTTCGCCGCCTATTGATGTTGTGATCGTATTGAGTACCGCGTACTCATAATGATTCTTTATTTTTTTCAAGCTCAAGTACGGATATGAGCCGAATGTGTCGACTACGCCCTTGGTGAAATAGCCTGAGGGTACAGAATGGCCATGAAATACCAAGTTTATCGTTCTATTATCGGGCCATTTTTTTTGAAGTTTGGTAATGATAGGCTGAAGATACTCCAAATCCGGTTCTCCGTTTTGGGCAGTAGACCAAAGAACAGACAATACAAATGACATTATGACGATCCGATTTCTCATTTTTTGTCCTTGGTTAGTTCCATTTCGATTTCTTCCAAACTTTTGCCCTTCGTTTCAGGTAAGGTCTTTTTAATGAATACATACCCCAATACGCAGATGCCACTGTATACCCAGAACGTACCGGATGCCCCAAGTAGCCTGTTCAATATGGGAAAGGTAAAAGTGAGCACAAAGGAGGCGATCCAAAGCGAAAAAGTCGCAATGGACATGGCTACACCACGCAGTCGATTTGGAAAAATCTCAGAAAGTACCACCCAAGTAATCGGTGCCAAAGACATGGCATAGATGGCTATAGCGATAATGACCAGAAGCAGAACCGGCCATCCCGAAAATTCAAAATAATATGCTCCCCCCAAAAGGGCATAGACCAATGCGAGTCCTATGGCGCCTAAAAGCATTAATTTTCTTCGCCCCCAGCTGTCGACGGTTCTCATGGCGACAAATGTAAAGATGAGGTTTACACTGCCCGTAATAATAATATTAAAGAGCATATCACCCACAGAATAACCTGCTGCCGTAAAGATTTCGTCGGCATAGTTGAAAATAATGTTGATTCCGCACCACTGTTGAAATATTGCCAGTACGATACCGATAATCAGGATAGGCAGAATTTTCGGGTTCCGAAGTTCTGAAAAGGAAATTTTCTTTCCCGAACTTTCTTCGAGTGTCAATTGCATGTTCGTAAGTTCTTTTTCGGCGTAGGTAGTGCCACCAATTTTTTGTAATACGGATAGCGCTTTGTCGGTATCACCTATTTTTGATAGGAACCTCGGACTTTTAGGTACCAGGAACATTAACACGAAAAACAAAAAAGCGGGAATGAGCTCGGCCCAGAACATCCATCGCCAGCCCGATTCGCCGTTCCAAGATGCGGCGATCTCTTCTGGTGTCATAGCTGTCGGGATAGGTTCTGCAATCGCGTAATTCGCAATTTGGGCTGCCAAGATACCTACGACAATGGTCAATTGATTAATGGCCACGAACTGGCCCCTATATTTCGCAGGGGCGATTTCCGCGATATACATGGGTGATAGGGTAGAGGCCAACCCAATTCCCAAACCACCTATGAGCCGATACACAATAAAAGAGGTGAAATTCTCGACATATCCCGTTCCAAAGGCGGAAATCGTAAATAGGGCCGCCGCCATGATTAAAGGCAATTTCCGGCCGAACTTATCCGCTACCGCTCCCGACAAAACAGCACCAAAAATACAGCCTATCAAAGCACTGCTAACTGCCCAACCCTGCAAGGTAGCCTGTCCTGTTATATTAAAATAAAGCTCATAAAAAGGCTTCGCCCCGCCTATGACCACCCAATCATAACCGAAAAGGAACCCGCCCATGGCCGATACTAAGGCGAGAAAAAGAACATATTTTATATTGAATTTGTTTTGTTTCATTTTTTTATTTCGGTTTTCGTTTAAAGAAACTAGTCGTTGGTTAATTGACTGCCCCACCAGTTTTTATTAGGCTGAAAATCTTTTGATAAAAATTTCAGTCGCTGTGCTTCCAATTGGGGGAGTAGCACATCTTTTTTTTCTTGGTAAAGTTGCCGGGCCAATTCGGCATCAAACTCGGGGTCTTTTTCAGGTTTGTTCGCGTTAACGCTTTTCAAATAATCGATCAATTTTTCTTTCAATAGTCGCGCTTGCCCTTCATTTTGTTCCGAAATATTATTCTGCTCATAAGGGTCCGACACCAAATTGTAGAGTTCGTTTCTACCATCCTCCCAATAATGAATAAGTTTCCAGTCTCCTTCCCTGATCATGGATGCCGGTTCCCCGCCTTGATTTCCATAATGTGGATAGTGCCAATAGAGTGGTCTTTGTGCCAAACTTTCCCCTTCCAACAGAGGTTTTAAGCTTATACCATCCGAGTGTTGTCCCGGTTTTAAGGGGAGTTCCGCCAAATCCAAGAGGGTTGGATAAAAATCGCTTCCCGTAGCGGGATATGCTATTCTACTGTTTTTTTCCAACCATGGCACTTTAATAAAATAGGGTTCTCGTATGCCGCCTTCCCATTGATAACCCTTCCCGCCACGAAGGGGTAGGTTGGTGGTAGAAAATGCATCCCCTGAAGCGACCCCTCCATTATCCGAAGTGAAAACAATAATGGTGTTTTCATCCAGCCCCAGCTGCTTTAATTTTTTCAAGACCAATCCAATGGCATCATCCATCTGCTCAACCAGCCCCGCATAGATCGGGTTGTCCTGTACCGTTCGAATAGGAAGAACACGCTCCATCTCAAAACCTGATTCCTGTATTCCAGCAGCCTCCGCCTTTTCCCGATATCGCTTCCACTTCTCTTGAGTGGTTTGTATCGGGCCATGAACCGCATAAAAAGATAAGTAGGCGAAAAAGGTTGTGTCTTTATTTCGTTCTATAAAGTTCGCGGTTTCCCGAGCCAAGCGCATAGATAAGTTTTCTCCGTTATTCGTATTGGCAAGGTTAGGATTCTCCCAAGGCGAAAAATACCCTCCTTTTGGGCTACCCACGTCCCAGCCTCCTTTATTGATATCAAACCCATGGTCGGTTGGCCATGAGCCGCTCGGACCCAGATGCCATTTTCCTGCAAAAAAGGTGTTGTAGCCATGGGAACGAAGCGCTTCTGCCAATGTAGTATCTTGCTTTGGCAAGCTACGTACATATTCTGGTGGTAATAATTTGGTGTTGCGATTCAGTTTTCGCCATTCGGTGCCCGAGGGAGCGCCGATCCAATCGGTGATTCCGTGACGCGCCGTAGACTGACCTAATAATATACTGGCCCTGGATGGGCTACAAACCTGTGCAGATGCGTAGCCGTTCGTAAATACGGTTCCCTTGGTCGCAATGGCATCGATATTAGGAGTTTCGTAAAATTTACTTCCTATAAAACTTAGATCATTAGCACCTAGGTCATCCGCCAGGATAAAAATAATATTCGGTTTTTTCTTAGGATGAAAAAGTTCTTTGTCCTTGCAGCCAACAAGGACTGCAAGGCAAAGAACTACTACTAACTCAAACAAACTTTTTCGTTGTTTTTTATACACTACTTGTGCCATATTTCAATTTACGGTTTTTCAAGGCTTACTTTTTCACCAACATGGTGACGATAGACCTCGACGGAATGAGCACCTCATTGTCTTGAACCGACACCGGTGCCAAGTTTTTATCGTGTGATGTCACGTAACTTTTTGAAAACTTCAAATTTTTATCGCTCAAGCGAAGGGATTTATCTTCATCGGAATAATTTACGGCCACCGCTACTATTTCGTTCTTAACATCATCCTGGTATGCCGAAATCATAAGACTATTATATCGTTCACTAAGCGTTCGATCATCAATCAATTCCACATCAACTCTTTTCATTCCGGGACGAACGAATAGCGAGAAATTTCCTAGGCCCCATAGTAATTTTGATTCGTGATACGTCCCGTTGTTTTTCAGAAGTTGCAAATCGTACATATTGTCCTCTATTCCGGTATCCAGATAGATAAGGCCATCCTTGAAATCGGCATTCGTAAGTGCCGTCCACCATTGCCAGGAAGATGCGTTCGCCAATGTTAGATCGGCGTGTATGACCCTGGCAACGTAAAGCGCGGTATCCATACCTAAATCCCTAGGCCTTCCCCCTCCGATATCATCGGTTTGCTCCAAGATACAGAATTCGCTTTGCCAGTAGGCGAGCTCTTTTGCCTTAAGCTCTTTATTCAATTTTTGCCTAACTCCGATTAGGCTATCCACTGGCCATGTAGTAAAGTAGCTATGTCCGGAAATGGTTTTTTCTACACGAGGTAAGTTTGATATATGGTAAGGGGAGTTTTGATCATAAAAGGCACTTATTTGATTGCCTCTTTCGGCTTTATTGAAATGGCTATAGAGATATCTTAAATCAGCGGCTTCGGGAACGACCAATTTGGTATTCAGATTACGCTTATGAAGGTCTTCGGATAAGTATTTTGAAAATTTCGAAATGTCTTCGTTCGTAGCCGGGGTACCCTCCTGTGTAGATTTTTCCCAGTCCCATTGCGGTTCGTTAACCGGACTTAAATAATCGAAAGAAATTCCTTGTCCGTCGAAATGTTCAAGAACAGTTGCCAAGTATTCGGAATAATCATCCAATCTATCTGGCTTGATATTGAATCGGCCATTCGTTTCTGCTGCGTGTCCTTTCCCGTTCAAAGCCCAAAAAGAGGGTGCTGCCAGCGTAAATGCCAAGAACTTCTCCACTCCATATCTTTTGGCTTCTTTTAAAAACCAATATTGACCAGCTTGTTTAGTCCAATCGTAATTACCATTTTCATCAAGGTAGGATTCTGCCCTTCTCCATTCGTTGGGTATTCCGGAATCGTTACCCTGCTCGGTAGATCCCGCTCCAAGGTAGTACCGCCAAATGGAAAGCCCTATGCCCTTTGGATTGCCTTTATCGTCAAATTCCTTACTGAAGAGGAGTTCGGCAATTCCCCCCTTTTTTTCATCAGGCCAATTTTTTCCTACAAACTGGCAACGCCAGGCATCCGAGGCACCAAAACCGTCAATCGTTTGATAGGTGGTCGAATGATCGATAACTACTTCCAGAGGTTGCGAAAGTGCATCGCAACCCACTAAAAGCATTAAGATAAAACTAACTCTGGATAAAAAGCTAAATAAATTTGTTTTCAATTTCACCTAAATTACACTACTATTATTACTCCAATTTTCCCGTTAGTGTGACTATTGATTTCGGAGGAATATTTACATTATCGTAGTTGACGGTCGATTTTTTCAAATTACTGGACATACTGGTAGTGTACACATCAAAGGAATCATTTTCTAACTCGAACAGCTCTGCGTAACCCTCAAAATTCAATTTTCTACTTTCTTCCAAATTATTAATGAGTACGAGAACGATTTCCTTGGATGTTGCATCCGTGTAGCCGGAAATCATAAAATTCTCTGCGGCTTCATTATCATCGGTGAAATCTGGATCCACTACCTCGAATCGCACCATTCCCGGTCTCACGAAACGACTAAAATTACCAAGTGCCCAAAGATTTTTCACATCATAGAAAGTACCGTCGGTATGCGATGGGCCATCACTGTTCGGTTCGTACAGGATGAGGTTGAACCTAAACGGATGGTCTCCGAATGTGGATTGATTTAAAGCCGTCCAAAAGCTCCAACCCGTGGCGTTGCCGTGCACCAAGTCGGTATGGATAATGCGACTTAGCCAAAGGGCATAGTCGATTTCTTCAAGTGTTGACGGATCCTGTCCTTGTTGATAGGCCGCTCCCAATAAACTGTATTCCGTTTGCCAATAGTCCAGACCACCGCCCGTACCCTCAATTTTCGAGCGTAATGATTTGCGTTGCGTAAGCGATTGGTTCGTAGTACTATTGCTAAAATAGCTATGGCCTGCTACATGACTGGAGAGGTTGTCAAGGTCGCCCACATAATGTTCGCTCGACGGATTGAAAAATGCATCAATTTGGTTTGTCGTATTCTGATTGCCCTCGTATAGATAAGTAAGTTGGGCAGCTTCTGGAATCATGATTTTGGCATTCACCCCTTTTTCGGTAAAGATGCCATCCATAATTCTGGTAACGGTCGCCACTTCTGAGTTGAAAGCTTGGGTTCCGGATTGAGACGCCTCTCCAATCGCAAACGACCACTCGTACTGTGTTTCGTTGAAGGCACAAACGGTTTCGAAATTGTATCCCTGGTCTTCATAATTTTTCAGCACATCGGCCAGGAATGTCGCATATGCCTCATAATTCTCTTCCGGGCAATTGAAACCGTTTACCTCGTCGGTACGAAAAGTATACCCGTTCTCGGTCATAAAATAGGGGGGTGTGGTAGCCCAAGCGCTAAATTTGGTAACGCCGTATTCCCTGGCCTTTGACAGGAACCACTGTTCCCCTTCTTGCTTGGTATAATCGTAAACGCCTTCTTCATCGAGAAAACATTCCGTTTCCCTAAACCAGGAGTTGGGAGTGAATCCGCTTTCTACTTGGTCCGCGGCACCATCACCGATTATGGTTCGCCAAAGGGAAAGTCCTATACCTTCAGGATTGCCTTCGCCGTCGGTTTCAGAACTAAAGAGCAGTTTGGCGATAGGTTCCTTTGAGGAATTTGGCCATTTTCCCACCCATTGATCCTGAAAGCCCCCGGAGGCTCCAAAATGATCCATAGTTTGAAATGTATTCTGAAGATTTAATGCGATCCCTTGAATTTCAGGTTCAAACTTAGGGTCATTCGGATCTGTAAAATTATCCTTTTCGCAGCCCCATAGAATGGCTATTAATAATAAGGTAAAAACTGTTTTGTTGCTATTCATAATACGTTATACGTCTAATCTGATTAGTATCCTGGATTTTGGGTAATGTTCCCTTGGGATAGTTGTATCTCTTCCGGAGGTATTGGCCAAAGGAGGTGCACATCTACATCGAACAATATGCCCTTATCCTGTGCTTCTCCCAGATTGGTTGTTTCAAATGGGTCTGTACTTTCCTCTGTATTGTATTTTACAAAGGTGCCGTTCGGCCCCATAATGGTCGCCAATCTTGATACTCCGTTTATTTTTTGTCTTCTGAGGTCGAAAAGCCGATGCTGTTCCAAGGCCAGTTCCAATCTTCTTTCTTTCCAAATGGCATCACGTAAGGCCGTTCCGGACAAGGACATGTCGGTATCCAGTTCTACTCTGTCACGGATCAGCTTCAACGAAGCTTTGGCGGTATCCTCGTCATTGTTGAAATAGGCCGCCTCTGCATGCATCAGCAAAACATCTGCATACCTGATATGAATATATGAGAGTGGATGTTGCCCCCTTTGATATGGTGTTGGGCGTTGGGCCACGGGAATGTAGTACTTTCTATTGGTACGTCCTGACTTATTCTCGCTGGGCACGCCATCGAATTCCGGTACATCGGGGTCACCGTAGACCGGCTCGCCGTGTTTGATGATAGTTGAACGTAGTCTTATCTCGTCTCCTTCGTTTAAAAATGCGTTTTCAAGATCACTGGTCGGTGTACACCAGCCCCAACCCTGGTCGCCACGACTCCCATTTGTTGTAGAAAACTGTCCACCGATATCGGTAAATTGAGGGTCGTTGATGTATTCTATTTCGAAAATGGATTCCACGCCGTGCGGATTATCAACGCTATAAATGTCCTCAAATTCCGCTTCAAGACTATACTCACCGGATTGAACCACATTTGATGCCATGGCCTGGGCCTCTGCCCAACGTTCGGTGGTCAAATATACTTTTGCAAGTAATGCTTGTGCCGCCCCTTTGGTCGCCCTTCCTAAATCGCTTGAAGCGTATTCGCTTCGTAAGGGCAAGGTGTTTATGGCACGTATTAGATCTGCCTCGATAACTTCATATACTTCATCTACCGAAGCTCTGGTTTTATCCCTTATTTCTGGTTGCAACAATTCATTGTAGGTGGTCACTATGGGGACACCGCCAAAACTGCGGACGAGGTCAAAGTAAAAAAACGCCCGTAAAAAGGAGGCCTCTGCCAATAACCGATTTTTCAATCCTTCATCGATATCAACATTCGGGATACGCTCAAGGGAAATATTCGACCGGGTTATGCCGATGTAGTGATTTTCCCAAAATAAGTTGAAATAGGTAGATCCAGCAAAAACGTTGTAAGCCGCTATACCTGTAATATCGGGTCTTGGTTGAAGCGTGTTCCCTGACCAATTATCATCTGTGGCCATTTCATTGATCTGACGAGGGAAATTGGCTTGGAACCAACTCTCGCCGTTGATCTTATTGTAAATCCCGTTTACGAACAGCACCGCATTTTCCGGTGAGGAAAAGAAATCGTCAAGCTGTTGTCTGCCCCGAAGGGGCTGGTCTAAAAATTCGTCCTTGCTACAGTTTACGTTGAGGCCCAACGTACTGATAACTAGTAGTAGTAAAAATAACTTTTTCATTTTTGTTTTTATTTAGTTCTATCCATTATAAAATCCGAGTTGTTCAATTCAATTGATCCTAATTTATCCTGATCAGTAGCTATAGCGACAGATTAAGGCCGAGTAAATAGGTTCTGGTAACTGGGTTGCGGGCATAATCCACACCAAAATCGTTAATGATGTTACCGCTATTGGCCGCTACCTCCGGGTCAAAACCGGAATAATTGGTGAACGTCAACAGGTTTTGGCCCGATAGATACAGTCTGCATCGTTGAAATCCTTTCACTTTAAAGTTATAGCCTAATTGTATATTTCTCAAACGTAAATAAGAAGCATCTTCGATAAATATATCTGAAGGTCTTAAATAATTTCCATTTGGGTCTATTTCCGTCAACCTGGGGAATCTTGCTCCCGTGTTCTCTGGCGACCATACCCTGCTCAGGGTTCCCTCTGCTATGTTGACGTTCTGAATGCCGGAATACAGAAATGTGGTGGGAAAGTTAAAGACATCATTTCCGTAAGTACCGTACCATTGCATGGAGAAATCGATGTTCTTGTACTGCAAATTAGCGGTGAGCCCCCCATAAAAGTCCGCAAAAGGATCGCCCATGGTTTGTAGATCTTCGTCATTCAAAATTCCGTCCTTGTTGAAGTCTTCGTACCTGATGTCACCAACTTGTGCGTTTGGCTGTATGATCGTACCGTCTTCAGAGGTATGCGAATTCAATTCCGTTTGGTTTTGAAAAATACCATCGGTTTTAAAGCCATAAAAAAGTCCCACTCGTCCACCCTCTTCGGTAATTTTTATGAATCGGTTGCCTAGGTCTTCCCTTTTTTGACCGAACAATTGTTCATTGCCCACGGCTAGTTCCTTAGCCGTACTTTCGTTGGTGGATACGTTAAGGTTGAGGTCCATAGAGAAATCGCCCATCTGTTTCGTATAACCAACTTGAAAGTCTATTCCCTTAGATTCGAAGCTACCTACATTTTGTGCCACAAGGCCCGGTATACCGGTGTAATTGGGCAATTCTACATTGAATAATAGGTCTTCCGATGTTTTGTTGTAGTACTCGACCGAGAATGAAAGTGCATTATCGAACATGGCAGCTTCAAGCCCTATGTTCGTATCCTTTACCGTTTCCCATTGCAAACCGGGATTTCCGAACTGGGACAAGAAATTCGTGACTACTCTTGTACCGTCGAATACAAAATTTCCCGAGCCGACCGAGAAAAACTGACCGTTTCTATTTATGTTCTGATTTCCAACCTGTCCGATACCGAACTTTAAACGTAAATTGTTTATGCGACTACTATTGAAGAATTCTTCTGAATCTATATCCCAAGCAATGGAAGTACTGGGGAAAATACCGGTCCTGTTATCTTCGGGGAATCTTGAAGACTGGTCATAGCGAACCGTGCTGGTCAGAAAGTATTTGTTATCGTAACTGTAAATGGTCCTGAAAATTCCTGAAAAGATATTGTCCTCGGCTTCATTGCCCTGAACTTGTATATTCTCTCCTACTGCAGCGTCTAGATATCTCAATTCGGGGTTTACATTGCTCGGCACCCCATCGCGAAACCCTTCTAGGTAATTGAAATTTTGGGAATCATATAAGACTCCTACCAAAAGGTTTAGATAATGTTTTTCATGAAAGGTATTCTTGTAATTTATGGTATTGTTCAAGACATAGTCGGAGTTTTGGGTAGTTCTTCTAAAGATATCATTGACCTCCCTTTGTTGGTTAGGGGTGGTAAAAAACTGGGGTCTAAACCTGTCGGTTCTTGCGTTCGATATATTTAGTCCGAATTGCGAGGTAAAGGTGAGCTGTGGTGTTATTTTATAGTCCAGCTGCGTATTGGAGAAGAATCCGAAAAAGGTAGTCTCGTTGAATAATCTGGCAATACCGCCAACGGGGTTAGGTACATTGTTGTTGCTCGCTGCGAATATGCTGAATTGATCTCGGCCCTGGCGTTCATCCAATGGAAGGAAAACCTCTGTTAACGGATCTATTCTCAATATATTGAAGAGAGAGCCGGGGGTGTTTTCAAAGCGCTCTATCCTAGGACTTAAATCCTGTTTCAAATTGATTTTATCCGATATTTTGAAATCCAGGTTAAATCTGCCGGTAATTTTTTGGTACCAGCCTTTCGTATAATTTGATTGTTGATCGAAAAAGCTGACGCTCCCTGCATATTTGATTTTTTCGGATCCGCCAGAAGCCCGTACGTTGGCATTGGTTATAGGGGCGTAGTTTTCAATCGTCTCGTCCCACCAATCGGTGTCGGCGGTAAAATCCGCGGGGTCGAATAGGGGCTCGTTACCATCGTTGGTTCGTCTTAAATTCATGACCTGAATGTATTCATCAGCTCCTGCCATCTGTATTTTCTCCAATTGCTGCATTCCGTATGATAGGTCTACATCGATTGTGGTTTTACCTTCCTTACCCCTTTTGGTGGTAATCAATACCACTCCATTGGAAGCCCTGGACCCATATATTGCGGACGCCGATGCATCTTTCAATATCTGAAAGTTCTCGATATCCATTGGGTTCAAAAAGTTTAGTGAAGTGCCGTTCGGCAACAGTACCCCGTCAACTACAATGAGCGGTTGACTATTGTTGTTGGTGGTGATACCCCGGATTAGTATTTGTGGGGAAGCACCGGGATTTCCTCCGGAAGAAAGTACCTGAACACCTGCGGCCCTACCTTGCAGGGCTTCAGCAGGGTTACTGGCGGTTACTTTGGCGAGTTCGGCGCCCTCTACCGTGGAAATGGAACTGGATATTTTGTCTTTTTCGACTGAACCATATCCTATGACCACAACTTCATCAAGTTGCTGATTGTCTACCAATAAGGTAACGTCGATTGAAGTATTTTCGTTCACCTCTATTTCCTGGGTAACATATCCTAAATAGCTAAAGATCAAGGTTGCATTTTCGCTTACTGTTATCGTATAATTACCGTCAAAATCGGATACAGCGCCATTTACAGTCCCTTTTTCAACGATATTGGCCCCTGGAATGGGCTCGCCTTTTTCATCGACTATAATACCGGAAACCGAGACTTGCCCAACTGCTGAAAAACTTAGCAGCATAATGCCTATTACGATTAAAATTGAATTTTTCATATAATTTTTCGTGTTAGTTTAGATTTTAGTTATGGTAAATGTGTTCAAAAAGAGATCTACGGTAAGTCTGTAGGAGTCGGGGTAGTTCGTATCGAATAAACATTCCGTTCCGCCTTGCGGGACTATGGCATCGGTGGTTGGGATAGGGCCATTGTTAACCCTCCAAAATACGTTGTAGTTGGCTTGGTTCCCAACAAAGATGAATGATCCATTATCGGCGTTGAACTCCACGGTACCAGTATATCTTTGGGGGTTATTCGGGTCTACTTCAAGGGGTGCTGAGGTAGCCGGATTGTAGGCATTTATTTCCGTACCATTTACGATCAGACCGGTACCTGTCATATAAACCCCTGTAAAATCAGCATCCATGACGGGTGGGGTTGGCGTGTCTAATAGGGTAGTGGAGTAACTAAGATCTCTCAGGTCGATCGCGATATCGTAATAACCCGAGGCTGGAAGGGTTATAGGTGGCACGGAGGCATCAGAACCAACCGCCAATTGGCCTTCACTTTCCGGGTCGTCACCAAAGGCAAAAGGCTCGAAAGAAGCTCTTTGTGCTATAAAAAATACAGCTGTATCATCCGCTTCGGCATAATATCTAAAACTGAATACAAAACCTTCTTCATCCTCGACCGAACTGCCCGTACCGGCATAGGGATATCCCCCCAACACAGAATCGAACACGGCAACATCATTAGTATCGACCAAGTACATGTTCAAAAATTTAAGTTCGTCGACCACATTGACCGAGAGTGTTTGGGTTGTCGTGTTGCCCGTCATATCGGTCGCGGTAATCGTAAAAACGTAGTTGTCGGGTGAGGAAATGTCGAGACTGTTGGTATAATTGTAGCTCGCTCCGGATATCGCTAGTGTCTCGTTTAAGATGGAACTTTCTATTTTTAGTTCTGAAAGCGACTCATCCGTCACGTTAATGTCAAAAATGATTTCGTCATCGTCACCTATGGCAACGGTCGCCCCATCAATGGGTTGGGAGATTTGTATGCTGGGAGCGGTAACATCTAAGTCAAGCGTAACGGTCACTTCTTGAGTAGTGGTTTCGCCTCCTGTATTGGTGACGGTTAGTGGAATGGTATGGACGCTATTTTCCGCTTCATCCTCCGGCACCTTGAATTGATAGGATAAATCATAAGTGGTGGTAACGGAGTCTCTCACGATGGTCTTATCCAAAAACCAAGGTTCATATTTGAAATTAATGGTTTTTATCCCTGCAGGGTCGGTAATGGTCCCTTCAAAAACCAAAGTCAGTCCTGGTAACGAAGAAACGCTGCCCACCAAAGAGGTAAACTCTGGAACTGAATCGACGGTATTCGTATCATCGTCATTTTCACAACCAAAAAATAAGGTAGAAATTACCATTAAGAGAGAAAGGATTGGTTTAAAGGTTTTCATGATAAATAGATTATTTATGATTATTTGTTGATTGATAGGATTTAGCAACGCAATAGTTTTCGATTACCTGAATTCGATAAAAAAGAGTATAATTGATAATTTTATTTACTTTAAATTAAATTATTGACAATATAATGTCATATAAACTGCAATTTAAGGCGAAGATGGCGTATAAAACATAGACAAAAAATGCATATACATGGATAATTTGACTATTAGGGAAGGATTTTTGGGACAACGAATGATCGTGCTTCCCAAAAAGATAAAGGCAAAACTGAAAACCAATGAGATCGCCCGCTATTTCTATGTGACCGATTTAGGATATTACCCAAATGCAAATCATCATTTTCGACAAAGAGCAAAAGGGGCGAAAGAGTACATTTTCATATATTGTACGGAAGGGGAGGGATGGTTGCAAATTGGAAATGAAAAGAAGGTAAAGGTGCTACCCAATCACTACTTCATCATTCCTAAAAATGAAAAACATAGCTATGGTGCGCACCATGAAAATCCATGGAGTATTTACTGGCTGCACTTTAATGGTATTTCCGCCGATACATTTTTTAGAAGATATGATTTAAATTCAAATAAGGTAGTTTCAATCCCGTTCAGCGGTCAGCGTATTTCAGTATTCGATCAAATCTTTGAAACACTCGATGGCGGTCATTTAGACCTTCAAATGGAGTTTGCCTGTATGACGAGTTTGAATTTTTTAAATACATTTATTTATCATGATATCAGTATGTCCATTAATCTAAATAACCATAAAAACCTGATTGATTCTATAAAGGAATTTCTAAATAAAAATTTGGATAAATCCCTTAGTGCAAACGATATTGCAAACGAATTTGACTATTCCCCTTCCTATATTTTCAGTGTTTTTAAGAAAAGTACAGGATACTCACTCATGTATTTTTTCAACCTTAAAAAGGTCCAGAAGGCTTGTGAATATATCAACTATTCAAATTTGAGCATTAAGGAAATCGCTTATAAATTGAGTTTTCAAGATCCCTTTTATTTTTCCAGACTTTTTAAGAAATACATGGGTGTTTCACCTAGATTATATAAGAATGATTTATAAAATTAGACGATGTTCTATGGAAAGATTAATCCGAATAGAAATACTAATTGACGTACAATTTCAAAGTGGGTTCTCTACTTGTACGTATATAAAAAGCGAATGCGCTGGTGTATGAATGATCAAGATATGGGACGTTACTACAAAGCCGTTCTAAAAGATGATTGTACGAGCTTTCGGGATATAATATAGTGCGCTCAACGTGTGGGAAAAGAAATTTAAGGGTAAAATCTAGAGCATCTGCGTAATATCACGGACATTGGATTAAAAAAAACATCAAAACTTTCCGGAAACAACTGAAATCGCTTAAAGAGCGATTTTGAATTTATGACCTTCATAAACAAGCCACGGATACCTTGAGTTCATGGTCGAACATAAAGGAAGCCATCAGCTTTGCTTCTATTTTGATTGCTTTACTCGATAATCGAGATTTGAACCTGACTGCCGTTAGGCAAGTTGCTCCGTCCCGATATCGGGATGCCTCAACGGGCTAAAGTCTTATTTTATCGAATGCCTTGCAGGCCTGCCTTCCGTCAGGTAGGCTTGCCCCGAGGTCGTTTACGTGCATGCGTTTTTGCTTTCAGGAAACGTTTTAGTGAAAACTGAAAGAAGATATCGAAAGAGAGACCACTCTCTATTACGGCCACATGTTTTGCTTTCTCACGTAAACCATATTTATTCATAAAAAGTTTAGTGTTTCGGAAAAAACCTTTGAAACCCGTTCCAAAATGGCTATCGATGTAATTTGGCTTAGA
Source organism: Aggregatimonas sangjinii (assembly GCF_005943945.1). Taxonomy (GTDB): domain Bacteria; phylum Bacteroidota; class Bacteroidia; order Flavobacteriales; family Flavobacteriaceae; genus Pelagihabitans; species Pelagihabitans sangjinii. The sequence goes on from NZ_CP040710.1 coordinate 1,260,361, forward strand.
TATCGCTTTATAAAATTATAAATGATTCGGTCACGCTAATGCGTATGCTCTAAGGCCTTTTTATCGCAAAGCACGCCTAGAATAGGCTGTAAAGTCACCTCTCCCTATACATTCTGAACTTTACCACGAATCGCTCCTGAACGGTCCTATAGGGATTTCGGTACTGCTGTAAAGGTTACCTTCGTAACAATCTTCAAAGCCATAGCGCACGGCTATCGGTTCCTTCACCTGCGAACTTGATACGGCGATGGTTAAGTCGTCTTTGATGATGGCCTTCGCCGGATAAAATATCTGGTCAGACCCGGCTATAGCGAATCCAGAAAGACTATCTTCTTTCAGAACGAAATGTTCATTTATGGAAGTGGGTGATTTTTCAAATTTTACCATAGCGGTATTTCCTTTGATTTCGATAGCGCTGAAGGTCGGGGCGAGAAAATCAATTTTTTTGAAGCCGTAATCCCTATTCAACGCTAATCGCACCAGCCTATCGGCTATGGGTTCTTTTTTGGCGGGATGGATGTCGTCACAATCCCCGACATCCGTTGTGATGGCGATGCCTGAATTTGTGATTTCCCGAGCGGAGTTCGATTGTGCCTCCCTTAGTAGGGCAGCTTTGATCGCTGGAGTTTCCCTATGTTTTTCATATGCATATGGTGCTATTTGAACGAGGTAGAAGGGGAGTGTGGTGTCTTGCCATTGTGCGCGCCAGGAATTGACTAAGGTGTGCTGAAACGCCTTGTAAGCCTCCGGTTGGTTTCTATTGCTTTCCCCTTGGTACCATAAAAATCCCTTGATTGTAAAGTTTCGAAAAGGAGCTATCATACCATTATAGATTTCGGTGGGCCGCTTTCGTTTGGATGCGTCCGTTAGGGAGGTCTCAGGTATGGTTACAGCCGAAAATTTTGCAAGGGAGTCTTTGGGAATCCATGCTTCAATTTTTGTTCCGCCCCAAGCTGCCTCGATAATTCCGACCGGAACTTGAATGCTATCGAATAGTTTTTTCGCAAAGAGGTATCCGACGGCGCTGAAATTTGCGACATCGGCACTATCGGCTTCGACCCAACTGCCGTTTACAGTATCTTGGGGTTGCAAACTACCCGCCCTTGCTGAATTGAAAAGCCTAATGTTCGGATTTTTGGCTTCGGATAGAAACTCGGCAGCGTTATCTACTGGGGAATTTTTAAATCCTTTCACTGGCATTTCCATATTGGATTGCCCCGAAACGAACCAAAGCTCGCCCAACAGAATATTTTCATACCGTAACAAGCTGCTTCCCTGAATGTCGATAGAGTGTTTCTTAAAAGAGGCGGGAACTGTAGGTAGCGTGGTTCTCCATTTCCCTTCTTTATTGGTTGAGGTCTCGGAAATAGCACCCCAGCTAGTCGTCAATTTAATTGGAGTATCGGGCTTGTCATGGCCCCAAATGGCAATGGTATCGTTTTGCTGCAGGAGCATGTCGTTTCCGAAACAGCTTGGCGTGCCCGTTTGTGCGGATGCGATTGTAAAAAAGGTAGTCCCTAAGACCAAAAAAAATCCGATGTTTATTCTCTTCATTTGTCAGTTTTTAATTTGAATCGGAAACCCTAAAATTAAAATCCCCCTGTGTCGGAACACAAGGGGAAGTTAATGGAACTAACTTAACAAACAATACTAATTGAACAACATTTTAATAAGGCAGGTTTCTGACGGGGTCATTTAAACTATGCCCAATGCCGTTAATAAAAATGTAATTCGAATTTCTTATACGCTCTCTTTGAGACGTCGCTGAAGACGGAAATGGGAGCGGGGCCCGCCTATCATCGTTGATTTCGGTACGATAACGGTCATCGCGTAAGAAAGCAATTAAACCGGCTTCACCAGGTACCAACGTTTGAAAGATATATTGCGTAAAAGTTTCGCGCAGCGTCGGAATTTGGTCAACATAGGCATCAACGATGTGGTACCGGAGAACAGTTCTCAATTTTTCCATTTTTTCCGGTGTATCGACTCTAGCCATTGTTTCTTCAGGTGTCTCTGATTCAACCAAATCTTCGTCCCAAGATCCCGTAATTATTTCTATTACATCACCACCGCCGGTAAATGCATTGTTATTCAACATTAAATACGTTCTATTGGCGTTCGATGTTTGATTATACAACTCAACAAAACCCGCTTTTTCAATAGCTGCCACCAGGTAGTTATAGTTATCGCCAAGAAATTGCCCTTCATCTCCCGTTCTTTGCGCGAGAGGACTGTTGAAGAATTCCCAAGCGGTACTATCTTTCCATGGGTCTACAATGTTCAATTCGGGATTAAAATCGTAGTTATCCTGTAACGGTAAATCGCAGCCGAACAGCAGGGTTAGGAAACTTATTAATAACAGATATTTTGTATGTTTTTTCATGTTTGTCAATTTTAATTAGCGCCGTATCCGGGATTTTGTTGGCCTAGGTTAGGGTTTTCCTGAAAATGCTCAAAGAAAATAGGTAAAAGTATCTTGGTTTCATCAATTAGGGACTCACCACGGTTAAGATATGCGTCGTTCATTGTCTCGACAAATCTGTCGGTGCGTATTAAATCCCATACACGTTTTCCTTCACCTAGTAGCTCAAACTGTCTTTCATCTAAAATATAGGACTCCCGTTCTTCAACCGAATCACCGAATTCCTCTTCACTCGCATCTGGTAAAAGTCTGGCTTCTCGAACTTCGTTTACAAGTTCAAGCGCACGTTCTGTATTGCCTAATCGGTTCTCTGCCTCTGCTAATAATAGTAGTTGACCGGCATAACGATACAAAACGATATCGGTATCATCAAAATTCGCATTATAGTTCGTTTTATGCCATTTGGCGACACGTTGCTCAAAAACCTGTTCATCATCAGCGTTCGTTTCATCCGGGTTAACATCTACACCGTCCTCAATACTGGCATAGTATCTAAAGTCTCCGTATATAGGTCTCAGAAATTCATTAACGTTTCCTTCATCATCCTCCTCAAATACGACACGTTCTAGCGGTGGCTCCGAGTCGGGATACTTCGTCACCCATCCTAAGGAATCGATAGGGAACCGATCTCTCCATTTTAGTTCTAACTCACCGGAAATATAGTATCCCGGCAAACCTGCGAAAAGGAGTGCTGAATATCCAGATCTATTTCCCCTAAAATTACCATTAGCTTGTTGCGGGTCTAACTGGTCGTAAAAAATAGAAAAAATAAGTTCAGAACCGACTTGTAATTTCCCTCTTTCATCTTCAAACTGACCATCAAGGCCTAAGAAGGGTCCTTCACTATCATTATTATTGTAGAACAAGCCTTCCCAATCGGGAATATTGTCTACCAAACTATGTGCCCCCAAGGCTATCATTTCATCTAAGGCGGTTTTTGCACTGGCCGGATCGTTCATCCACATATGTACTTCCGCCTCATAGGCAAGGAGACTGGCGGTAGACCATCTAAAGGGTCTAGACGGAGAAGCGACAAGTTCTTTCGCCCTTAATAAGTCTGGAACTACAATGGTCTCCATGATCGTGCTGGCATCGGTTCTTGACTTGAATAAGTCCGGACCTGCTACTTCGGTAGGTTCTGTAAACAAAGGTACGGCACCCCATACCTTGACCATTGTAAAGTAAGCATATGATCTCAAAGCCAATGCCTCTCCCAACAAACTCTGATCAGCCCCACTAATTTGCGGTATTCTATCAATTGCCAAATTCGCTCTGTTGACCATGGTATACATGACATCCCATCGGGTAGCCGCGGGATCACCTTCGGTAACATTATTGGTAACGATTTCAACACTTGTCGCAGATGCTGATTCTGAACCTCTGTCATGATTATCAGATCGCAATTCGCCCCATAAAAGATGATCCTCACGGTAGGCGGTTTGCATGGCATCGTAAATTGCTATTACCCCGGCTTGCGCATCGTCGTTATCTCTCCAAAAATTAGTGGGTGCAATTTCACTTATCGGCACTTCATCAACTAAATCGTCGCAAGAAACGCTCACGGCCATCAACAATAAAAATATGACTGCATATTTTAAATTGTCCTTTATATATTTTTCCTTCATCTCTATTTTTTATTTAAATTGAAAATTTAGTCCAAGAATAATTTCACGGTCGTTCGGATATCTTAAATCATCTTGATTTACCCGTAGTGGATTACCTCTTCTACCCAATTCCGGGTTGTATCCAGTATATTCCGTCCAGGTTAGTACATTGTTCACTGCAAGATTTACCGACAAAGCGCCCAACCAATCAACTTTATCTATAAAAGTCCTTGGGAAATTGTAATTCAATCGAACGTATCTTAGCTTAATCCAATCCCCGTTTTGAACATAAAAACTATTTGGTCTGTTCCTAAGCTGGGGTACTCTATTCAATCGAGGCCAAACCGTAACATCGCCTTCTTCTCTCCAGGCGTTTTCGATAAAAATCGGGTTCGGTGTTTGGTTGGATGATCGAAGATCATTTCTATCCTCATCCCATCTTGCCCAAATATCGGCACCTAAACTGTAATCGAATAACGTGCTAAGGGTAAAGTCTCCATATCTAAAGGTATTGGACCAACCTCCGAAAAATTCGGGCAAACCATTACCGATAACCTTTCTATCGTTCGCTGGGTCTATGTTGAAATCCCCGTTTAAATCAGCCCAAATAATATCACCCCCCTCTAAGACTGAACCATTCGAACTCAATTGATTTACATTTCCTGAAAATGGTGCACCATTTAAGCTGTAATCAACGAAGTTTCCATCTCCATCAAAATTTGGAGTTAATTGAACACCGTCATCGGTAAAGGCATTCGACTCCGTGTACTGGAAAATCCCCGTATTCTCGAATCCAAATATGTTTCCGATGGGTTCACCCTCCGCAATTTGGTAGTCACCATTGAAAAAGGCAGTGCCTCCGGCCAACTCGGTGACCTCGTTCTCAAGATACGATATGTTGAAATTACTGTTCCAAACAAATTTATCCGTCCTCAATATATCCCCACCGATACTAAAATCAATACCTCTATTTTCAATAGCACCTACATTCTGCAGTAAAGAACTAAATCCAGATTCTTCCGGCAGAGGCACTTGTGCCAAAAGGTCTGTGGTGGTTTTCTCCCAAAAATCTATACCTAAATTAAGTCGATTCCTGAACATATCCAATTCCAGTCCTAAATTAACGGAAGTAGTGCTTTCCCAGCTTAATTCCGGGTTACCGATACGAGATTGTGATACCCCGGGTGCTGTATAATTAGCTCCGGGTACCAATGCGCTGGTAAACGCGTAGTTGGCAATTCTTTCATTTCCGATTTCACCATAACTAGCTTTGAGAAGCAGGTTGTTAACAGTAGTACTTTCTTTTAAGAAATTTTCGTTGCTTATTCTCCACCCGATACTGGCGGCCGGAAATAGACCGTACTCATTTTCATCTCCAAATCTTGATGAACCATCCCGTCTCACGGAAGCGCTGAGAAGATACTTATTCTTGTAATCATAATTGAAACCTCCGAATAACGAGAAGAGATTGTGCTTTTCTGTACCTGTACCGGAATCTATCCCTAAGTTTAAGGGATCTACATTATTGAATGTTCTTATATCACTAGACACGAATTGTCCGCCGACTTCAAGATATTCAAGATTCCATCTTTGGATTTGCATCCCTGCAAAGGCGGCAAAGTCATGATCACCCCACGAATTACTGTAATTGACGAAATTTTCTTGTTGAATATCGTAATCAAGATTTTCGCGTAGCTGCCCGGTCGGTGGATTGGATGGGTTGCCTTGAGCTAAAGAAGGGATAAAGTCTTCTCTTTTCCTGAGACTAAAATTAATACCCAAGGTAGATTTCAATTTCACATTCGGAAAAATCGCCCATTCTGCATAATTGAAGACTTGCGTTCTCCATCTTCTGTCTCGAACCGTATTTATAGTTGCCGCGGCCAAAGGATTTCTTCGTCCGGCAATCGTAGGTGTAAAATCGCCGTTGGGCTCGAATAACGGAAAATTTGGAATCCTTTGTACGATCTGACGAAAAACGTCAGCTTCTCTTGTCCCGTTTCTGTCCTCGAAAGATAAGTTTATTCTTGTGCCTGCTTTGAGTTTACTACTAACATTCGCATCGATTCTTAGCAAGGTATTCAATCTTTTGTACCCACTATTTATAACAATACCCTGTTCGTCTAAATAACCTGTATTCCAATAAAAAGTACCTTTTTCCCCACCACCACTTAGTGCAACGTTCGTTTGTGTCCTAGTTGACGGTCTTGTGACTAGGTCTTGTAAGTCAAAAGAATTTCTATTTAAAAGGCCTAAGGAATCTCGCTCTTCACCTGTTAAATTTTCAGGATCTCTGTTTGTTCTAGTCCGTACATAATCCAAACGCTGAGCAGAATTCGCTACGGGCAAATCCCCCACTAGGGTACTATAACCGGTAACTGTAGATACATCGATTTTTAAATCACCTTGCCTACCGGACTTTGTCGTTATCAAAACAACGCCATTGGCCGCTTTCGATCCATATATCGCCGCAGTGGCACCATCTTTCAAAACTTCCAGAGTTTTGATGTCATTAGGGTCTAAGTTATCGATATTTTCCAACTGCTGCCCATCCACCACATATAAAGGGGAAGTACCCGCCCCGAAGGTAGACACACCACGAATACTAATGTCGAAACCGCCGCCCGGGCCGTTGTTGGTGAGAATTTGAACCCCTGCAAGTTTACCTTGCACTGCATCAAAGGCACTTGTCGGTGTCGCTTGTACGATTTCCTCCGATTTTACGGAAGCTAAGGCACCGAGTACTTTTTTCCTACTAACAGGAGCATAACCGATTACCACTACTTCATCTAAGTTTTCGGAATCTTCTTCCAGAGTAACGTTGAGCGTATTTCTATCACCAACCTCCATTTCTTTCGTGGCGAAGCCCAAAGAGGAGAAAACCAAAATTTGTGATCCCCCTTGCATTCTGATAGTATAGTTTCCGTCAAAATCGGAACTCACCCCGTTGGTGGTCCCCTTTTGCACAATATTCACTGCGGGAATCGGTGTTCCATCGGTTGCGGAGACCGTACCCGAGACGGTCGTTTGTGCTACCGCCGAATAAGAAAGCAGTAGCGTCAGGACCATCGCCAAAGATTTTGCAATGCTGGCAAAACCCTCTTTAAAGGGCAAGGACCTTTTCATTCCTAATTGTTCTTTACATGTCATAGATGTTCGTTTTGAATTGGTTTGAAATCCAATCGATTGGATTGAATGTTGAGTTAATAAAATGTTAACTAGAAAATCAAAAATAAAGAATGTCTGTATTTAACCATCCTGTGGTATCCTGCATAAATTTCATTTAACTATATCAAATTAAGAGATTTTTTTATTAAATATCTAGTGAAAATTAAAATTTTAGTATGTAAAATAAGGATAATCACAATTTTTAATTGATTTTTCCTAAACTTTTAGTTCATAGAAAAATACCAGTATAGTTCGAGGTGCGGCTGTGCTCCGAGACAACTTCAAAAATTTTTAAATCAAAAGGAGTTGTTAAAAATATTTGGTTTTATACAATCGATTGTATTAAATTGTAGGGTTTTATGGGAATTTTTAAAGTAGTTTAGTTACCACGATTCTTTATTTAAGGACAATCAGCTAGAGCTTATCAATGAAGAAAATTACTATTCACGAGATCGCCAAAATCCTGAAAATCGATAGCTCCACGGTGTCTAGGGCATTGAACAATAGCAGCAGGGTGAATGAGAAAACCAAAATGCTTGTTTTGGCCAAAGCGAACGAATTAGGTTATAAGCCAAACTTGATTGCGGCAAATCTTAGACGTAGCCGAAGTAATACGATCGGGGTTGTCGTTCCTAGAATTACAAGGCATTTTTTTTCATCTACCATTTCCGGTATTGAGGAGACCGCCTATAATTCCGGATTTAATGTGGTTATCTCCCAATCCTTGGAAAAATTAAGTCGTGAACAAAAGATCGTGAATAACCTTTTTTCGAACCGAGTCGATGGAATTTTAATATCGGTGTCAATGGAAACGATTGATAGCTCGCATTTGAAGATTCTTGAAGATTCCGGTTTGCCCTTGGTGTTTTTCGACAGGCACATGGCCGATATGAAGGATAGCAACCGCGTATTGATCGATGATGTCGCCGGTGCATTCGAAGGGGTTTCACATCTGATTGAGAACAATTGTAGAAAAATTGCGCATTTTTCAGGTCCGCAAACCTTGGAAATTTATAAGAATCGTTTGGCAGGTTACAGAAATGCCCTTGATAAACATCGGATTGTATTTGATCCGGATTTGGTAGTAATGTCTAATTTACTGCAGGAGGATGGCTACCGAATTACACAAGACCTATTAAAAAAGCATCCTGATATCGATGCAATCTTTTCCGCAAACGACCAAGCAGCTATCGGGGCGATAAATTATTTGAAAAGTATCGGGAAGCGGATTCCTGATGAAATCGCAATAGTCGGGTTCAGTAACGAACCGATATCGGAATTAATCGAACCTTCATTGACAAGTATCGATCAGTTCGGGGTCGAAATCGGTAGGATTTCCTGTAATCTTTTGATGGATAAAATCAAAAAGAAGGATTCCGAAACGGCGCACCGGGCGATTTATTTAAAACCATCATTGATGATTAGGAGTTCATCTGATAAGAAATTAATTTAACCCGAAGTTTACATGAAATCGGTTTCGGGTAAAACCGAAAGAATTTTTGGTACTTCCGTGCTTTTCAAAAGTGCAAAGTTGTTCCTTGCTTTGTATTCTTAGGTTCCATTTGGAACTTACTTTTCTTTTACAAGAAAGGCGGAAGCATTGCTCCCGCCTTTTTAGATTTTTCAACACTACTTCCTTATTTTAATCATTCAATGCTGGATTGTTTTGAAGCTCACTATTGGGAAGCTCCCAAGTCAGCTGTGTAGGTAAAGGCTTGTTAGCAGCTGGAATAATCGTTTCCCATCTGCCTGTTCGTACCATATCGAACCAGCGTTTTGCTTCGGCCATAAACTCATAACCTCTTTCTTGAAAAATCAAATCGTCAAATTCGGATTGACTTAAACCTTCTGGGAAGTCTACGGCAGCGTCCGGAGTGCCTTGATCTACACCATAGGCTCTCCTTCTTATTTGGTTTACGGCCTCATAGGCTTCGGCTGTAGGTCCATTAACCTGATTTTCCGCTTCTGCAAAAATAAGGAGTGCATCGGCGTAGCGGTAAAGAAAAAAGTCGTTGCCGGCCGCCGTTTCTTCCACCGCCCCGGGGTCCCTATACTTTCCATAAAGGAATTCCGTTTCCGGAGGAAGCGATTCGAGCTCAACAGTTTCACCGTTTACCACCACCGAACTGTACAAGTTCCAAGATTTCCTTAAATCATTGTCATCCCAATTGGCGATTAAAGGTGAATCGCCATCCGCCGCGGCGAAGGCGAGTCCCCTTGCAGCGATACCGGCCTCATTGGCCAAGGTATTCGGTTGGGCAGGTGCGAAATATGTCGGTATAAAATTTCCTAGACCCACATTTTGGGAAAATTTCAATGAGAAAACATCTTCCGCGTGGGTTGGTGCCGTAGGTGAGAATATTTCGGGATAAGAGTCTAGCAAAGCGTAGCCGTAGGTACTTGCCTCGTCGATCACTTCAATGGCCTTGTCCCTAGCTGCTTGAAAATTGCCTTGAGTGAGATATACATCGGCAAGCATCACCTTTGCCGCGCCGGAGGTCGCTCTTCCTGGATTTGAGGTGGTCAGGTCCAGGCTATTCTCCGCAACCATTAAATCGTTAATGATCTGTGCATAAATATTCTCGACAGATTCAAGCGGTTGACCGGTATTGTCGGAATCATTTACAGGCACCAATCGAAGCGGTACCGAGCCCCATCCTCTTACCAAGGTGTAATACACAACCGCTCTAACAAAAGAGGCTTCTCCAATAGCTCTATTTTTCAAATCTTCGGAAATGATGTCGTTTGTCTCCAGATTTTGAAGAAGTATGTTGGCCCGGCCGACCGCATTGTATAGCGTAGGCCAACCCGCTTGATAGCCACTGGCCCCGCCAAGGAAATCGTATTCGGCCAAACGGCCGCGACCACCGGTATTCCGGGAACTTTCTTCCATTAAGGTCTGCGCTAGCAGAAATTGGGTTTCCCAAATTCTTCCCCTGCTGCGCGTTAGCGGTTCGTACACACCAATGAGCAAGGCATCAAGATTTTCTTCGGTAATTTCCTCTAAGCTAATGACGCTGGGTGGTTCTTCTTTCAGGGTGTCTTCACAGCTAATGGTAAGACACAAGAAAAAAGTGAGGAGCAGTACTTTGTAAAATTTTATTTGATATATCTCTGTTTTCATAAGATGCTTTTTTAATTAGAAACGTACGTTAAGTCCGACGGTAAATGTTTTAGACGCCGGGTAGGCGGCAAGGTCGACCCCTTGTCTCAGGTCATTCCCGCTAAAACTGTTTACCTCAGGGTCGAATCCTGAATAATCGGTAATGGTCAATATATTTTGGGCACTGACATATAAATTTATGTTGTCAAGACCTAAAATAGCGCCATCGAAGTCATAACCAAGCCGGATATTGGCCAGTCTTAAATAACTGGCATCTTCGATAAACCGGTCTGAACGGATTCTGAACAGGTCTGATCTCGGTGTTGGATAAAAGTCCCTCAAATTGGCGACCCTATTCGCATCCGGTATCGGATTCGTTAACCTAAATAATGCCACGTTGTTCACCGTGGCTCCTGAAACGCCTTGCCAATTGGTAAGAAAGGTCAATTTCTTATATTTCAAAGTTGTGTTGAATCCGTAGATGAAATCAGGTAAGGGGGAACCTACAACCTGTCTATCGGCTCCGTTAATGACATCATTACCGTCCAAATCCTCATAGATGGGGGCACCGGTGTCGTCTAATCCTAAAAATTTAACCGCGAAAAAGGAGAAGAGGGATTCCCCCGGTCTCACAATGGCCGTAGAACCGGAAGCATCATTGCCTCCCCCAGAAAAGATATCTTGATCATCCTTGGTTTCCAGAATTTCATTTTTGTTCCGTGAATATTGGGCATCTACAGAAAAATACCAATCCTCGTTCTCAAAGAGGTCGGCCCCGATCTGCAGCTCTACACCCTTGTTTTCCACTTTACCGACATTGTCTACTATTGAGGTAAATCCGGATGACTGAGGCAATGCCACGGTGGCCAGTAAATCATTGGTTGTTTTGATGTAATAGTCGAAAGAGAAGCGATATTTATCGTTGAATATTCCCGCGTCAATACCAAAATTGGTTTGTACGGTAGTCTCCCAAGTTAGGTTGGGGTTGGGTAAATTGGGGGCGAGGCCCACGCTGATTCCCGTTCCAGCCCCTTGTCCTGTCAATATTATCGACCCCAGACTAAGGGATTGGTAGGGCTGTATCGCCTGATTCCCGACCGATCCGGTACTTGCCCTTAATTTAAGGTTGTTGAAAATACCGTCTTTCATAAAATCTTCTTCGGAAATCCGCCATGCGCCACCGATTGCCGCAAAGTTCGCCCATTGGTTGTTTTCCGAAAATACGGACGAGCCGTCCCGTCTTGCGTTCAACGATATCAAATATTTCTTATCGTAATCTAACTGCACCCTTCCGAAAAACGACACCAAACTCTGATCGACGGTAAGAGTTTGTGGTACCGCTAAGGTTCCAGCGGCCTGTATGGCGTTATTTTGTAAAGCATCCGAAGGAAAACCGGTACCTGCCAAGAAAATCGAATTCCTTTCTTCAAATTGTCCGGAGGCGCCCAAGAGCACATCCACGCCTACTTTACCAAAGGTGTTCTTGTAGTTCAGATAATCTTCGATCAACGTATTCAAGTTTTGACTCGTTTCAAGCTGAGCGACTTGGCTTCCAAGCTGTGAAAGAGCCCTTGGGGAATAGAAATCCGACTTTCGGTCTACATAATCCACAGAACCCCGAGTCACATTGGTCAGATTATCAGTAATATTATAGGATAACGATAATACAGCCTGTGCCCTGTTCACACGGTTCCGGTCAAGTGCCTCTAAAAGTGCGGCCGGATTCTCTTGGTCCGTGTCACTGAAAATATAGGGGGCGACACTGTTGAAGTTTCCATCGGCATCGAATACCGGGACCGTAGGAGCCGCTATTAAAGTTGACCCGATACCGGACTTACCAAAATTTCGTGTATTGGTACCATCTGAAGCTAAAAATCCGTTATTAACCGACTGCGACAGACTTACCCTTGAGTTCAGGCGAAACTTTTCCGATAGTTTGTTCTGTAAGTTCAAACGGAGTGCGATGCGTTCGAAATCGGTTGTTTCGATGACACCTTCCTGATTCATATAATTCGCGGAAACGTAATAATTATTGTCGTTGTCCCCACCAGTGAAGCTTACATTATGGCTATGGTGAAATCCAGTGCGGTACACTTCGTCCTGCCAGTCGGTATTCACGTTCCCAACGGCGTTTAGATTGGCCAGCGACGTAGTGCGTTCCTCTTCTGAAAGTTCTGTGGAATTATTGTAATACTCGGTAGCAAAGGCAATAAATTGATCTCCTGTCATTAAATTGAAACGTTTGCGTACATCTTGAAACGATGCAAAAGCGTTGTAATTCACCTTTATGCCATCCGATGCTGTACCCCCTTTGGTAGTTATCTGTACAACACCATTGGCTGCTCTTGAGCCATAAATGGCCGTGGAAGAAGCGTCTTTCAAAACTTCGATAGAGGCTATATCGTTCGGGTTCAGTGATGAAATTCCATTCAGCCCACGCACATCGTCGTTAAATAAGGGTATACCATCAATTACATATAGTGGTTCGTTGCCACCGGCAAATGAGGTCAAACCCCTTACCCTGATGCTTACACCAGCTCCGGGAGCACCCGAGCTTTGAACCACTTGCACACCTGCCAGTCTCCCTCGAATTCCTTGCTCCACCGTAGTAATAGGTTGTTGTACGATTTCCGCTGCTTTGACAACCGACGTGGCGCCGACAAACTCATTTCGTTGTACACCGCCATAACCGGTGACCACCACCTCGTCCAGTGCGCTCACGTCTTGCTCCAGCGTAACATTAATAGTGTTGGAACTAGATACAGTTATTTCTTGAGTCCGAAATCCGATATAGCTAAATATCAAAACGGCACCTTCTGAAACATTGATGGAATAATTACCATCGAAATCGGTCGATGCGCCGTTCGCCGTGCCTTTTTCCACTATATTTACGCCAGGTATCACCATCCCGTCATCACTTGAAACGACGGTACCGGAAATCGTTTTTTCTTGACCATAAGCTAGTGCTCCGGCAAGAACAAACGCACTAAACATTAGTGAATTCAATCTTTTTAAAATTTTGTTTTTCAACATATGCTTGTTTTTTGGGGTTGATGTAGTTTCGAATTAATTGAGAAATAACTTCCAAATACATTCGAAATATTTGGGGGCTTTATTGTAAAGCTATCTTAAATATCTAAGCCAAAAATCCAGATATAGGGGTCCAAAAATCCATAATTAAGGAATCGATGCTGGCTAAAATGCAAAACCCAAACTATGAAACGGGCACTTTTGATAAAGGTTCCAACAACAGGATCGAAACCACTTACTTTTGGTGCACTTATATTTCACCCCAAATTGTCGATTCCTGTTTGTTTTAAATTAAAAATTAAAAAGAAACAAGGGATTCTCTCGTATGATAATTAATATTAGTGTAGTATTTTTCCACATCCATCCTGTGGTATCCTGCCTTTAGATATAAACATCTATAACTACAGATTGATGATGTTTCATAGGAAGGATGACAACTATATAAAAAGAACGAACCACATAGTACAGGATGCATTAGGAAGATAAGTGAATTAATTTGTCTCAAATTATTCCCTCTGGAACACCATAAAAGGTATCATTACATCAACCCGGAATATGGTAGGAAACTATTCTTAAAATCGGTTCCGGAGCCTACTCCTGTTATCTTAAACGAACAATGTAATATTTGATACGATCAAAAAAGATTGGTGATGCCACAAATTTCGAAAGTGGTTCAAAATGGTTATTTTACAAATTATTTGCACGGATTTTCTTTTTAATTTCCTAAAAGGGAAATTTCAGAATAAATAAAGTCTATAAATTGTATGGATATATAACGTATGGAAAGTTTTAATTGGATACTACATCTCTTGGGACGATTTCACCCCCTGCTGGTGCATTTTCCTATTGGTTTGTTGGTCGTTGCCCTATTTATGGAACTATCGACTATCGGCGGAAAGCATAAAGGTATTCGTGAAGGCACCTATTGGTTGGTGTATTTGGGAACCTTTTTCGCTATACTTTCCGCCTTGTTCGGTTGGTTGCTACGTATATGGGAGGATTATAGTGGTGAATTGGTAGATAACCACCAATATACTGGCATTGCTACGGCTGTTTTGGCGCTGCTTACAACAATTTTACTGAGATTGACCATTAAAAAGAAATTGCCTGATTTCAAGGCCTACAGATTAGGACTCGTGATGACGGTAATTGTTTTGTCCGTAGCGGGACATCTTGGTGCAACCCTCACCCATGGTGAAGATTATTTAACGAGTGTTTTGCCGGGCAGCCAAGAGATGTATGACGATGCTAAGGGCGTCGCCCTATTGGCGGAGTTAAAAGACACCGATACCATTACAGTTGCCCAACAAGACCGATTAAATTTGGAAGTCAGGGCCATCTTTGCCCACAACTGCTATCAATGCCATAGCAAGAATAAGTCCAAAGGGGAATTGGTGCTCGAGAACAAGGCCGGAGTCTTCAAAGGTGGTAAATCGGGTATTATTATCGTTCCCGGTAATGCTGCGAAAAGTGAATTGTACCGACGGATAACGCTGTCACCCGACGATGATGAGGTCATGCCAAAAAAAGGAAAGACCCTCAAGGAGAATGAAATAGAATTGATTAAGTTATGGATCCAAAATGGGGCGCACTGGTCCGATCAAGACTTAAAGGTATTTCCGGAAGCCGATTTGGCCCTCGTAAAACCTGATTTACCAGAATCCGACGAGGCCAATCCCGTTGACAAATTGATAGGGGCCTATTTTGAGGATAACGGTTTAGAGTGGACCTCCCTAGTCGAAGACCGTACCTTTATGAGACGCGCTTATTTGGATATTATAGGACTGCTCCCCAAACCTGACGCCATTGCAGCATTTGTAAACGATACGAAAGTCAACAAAAGAGAACAGCTCATCGATACCTTGTTGGCCGATACCCAAAACTACACACAGCATTGGCTTAGTTTTTGGAACGACCTATTGCGCAATGATTATAGCGGTACCGGATTCATCACAGGCGGCCGTAAACAGATTACCGATTGGTTGTACACTTCCTTGGCAGAAAACAAACCCTACGACCAAATGGTCGCAGAACTGGTAAACCCCATCGAAGGCTCTGAAGGTTTTATAAAAGGTATTGAATGGCGCGGTGTCGTGAATGCTAGCCAACGTACCGAAATGCAGGCCGCTCAGAACATTGGGCAGTCCTTAATGGGTACAAACGTAAAATGTGCTTCATGCCACAACAGTTTTGTCAGTAACCTCACCTTGGAACAATCGTATGGTTTCGCTTCAATCTTTGCGGATTCGGTACTTGAATTGAATCGCTGCGACAAACCCTTGGGTAAAATGGCCACTGTAAATTTTTTGTATCCCGAACTGGGAAGTGTCGAAGGCGAGACCGTGCAAGAGCGTCTGTACAACCTTTCCCAAATGATCGTAAAACGAGAAAACGGACGATTGTACCGCACCATTACGAATCGGTTTTGGGATCGCTTAATGGGCAGGGGCATAATAGAACCTTTGGACGAAATGGATAATATACCATGGAATGCCGACTTGCTCGATTGGTTGGCATCCGATTTTATCGAATCGGAATTCGACCTTAAGCACCTCATAAAGCGTATTATGATGTCAAAGGCCTACCAACTGCCGGCGGCCAACTATACGAAACAGGAAGAAATCAAGTCTAATTATGTTTTTCAGGGACCAGTTTTGCGGCGTTTGAGTGCCGAACAATTTTCCGATGCGGTAAGTCAAGTGATTTCTCCGGTGTATCACGCTATCGAATACAGTCCGAATAAAGAACAAATTACCGCTAAAAGAATATGGCATCCCGAAATAAAATTCGATCGCAAAGTGCTTCCCGAACCTGGTAAACGCTATTTCAGGAAGTCCTTTACCCTATCGGACAACGCCATCGAAAGTGCCAAGGCCCTGATTTCGGTAGATCATTCGTATGTGCTTTACATTAACGGCACCAAAATCAGCAAAGGGGCCAACTGGAAAATAGTGTCAGAGCTCGATGTCGCATCTTTTTTGAAACCCGGGAAAAACCTCATTGCCATCGAGGGCGTCAATGAAGGCAGTATTGCAAATCCGGCCGGAATATTGTTCTCTATGAAAGTGCAATACGATACCCGCGAAATCATGCAATTGGATTCCGATACCAGTTGGAAAAGTACTTCAGACACGCCGGACGGAGATTGGACTGCGGTAGCCTATGACGATATTGCATGGGCTACGGTGCGTAACTACGGCACTTCCAATTGGGGCCGGTTGATCGATTTTACCTTTAATGATCATAGTGGAACATTCGCTAGGGCGAGTCTGGTAAAGCAACACCCGTTTATGAAGGCCTTAGGGAGACCCAGTCGTGAAAACGTGACTACCTCTAGAGATGAGCAAGCTACGCTGTTACAAGCCTTGGAGCTAACGAACGGGGAATTTTTCAACGGAGTTCTGGAAGATGGTGCAAATCTTTGGTTAGAGCGATACAATTACGACAGTGAGAAAATAGTGCAAAATTTATATCTAAAATCACTGGGCCGAAAACCCTCGGAGGCCGAACGGGGATTATTATTGGACGTTTTGGGAGACAAACCGCAACCAGAGTCTGTACAGGATGTTTTCTGGTCAACTATGATTCTACCCGAATTTCAGTTTATATATTAGTTCTAATTCAACCATTTTAGACTGCCGATAAACACGAATCCGAAAACATAAAAGTGATGGACAATCAAAACACACGTCGAGACTTTATCAAGAAAATGACGACAGCAAGTCTAGCTGCTTCTGCGACCACGATTCCCTTGGCCAGCTTCTTGAACTCTTGCTCGACTTCGGTTCCGGAAATTCCTTCCACTGCCGATACGGTCATCTTATTATGGATGGCGGGTGGCATGGCACATACCGAAACTTTTGACCCGAAGGCTTATGTACCGTATGAGAAAGGGGTAGAAAGTAAAAGAGTGCTCAGTACCTTTCCAAAAATACCAACGGCAGTAGACGGACTCGATTTTTCCGAAGGTTTGGAATCGATAGGAAGCGTTATGGACAAAGGAGCCATTATCCGTTCGTATAAATCTGCCGACCTTGGTCATATCTTACATACGCGCCACCAATACCACTGGCATACCTGTTACGAACCTCCACAATCGGTACAGGCACCTCATATCGGCGCCTGGATCGCTAAAGAATTAGGCCCTGCCAATCCTGTTATTCCACCCTTTATCAGTATGGGGCAACGCTTTACAGTAGGTGAATCGGAGGAGTTGAAAGCCTTTCATTCCGCAGGCTTTTTAGGAACGGAATTCGGGCCGTTTTTAATACCCGACCCTTCTGGCGGACTCGAAAGTGTGCGTCCGCCGCAGGGGATGTCTCTCAAACGCTTCGAGGCACGATACAAACTGTACAAGGAACTCGCAAATAAGAGCAAAGTCATGGAGGGGGGGAGTGATTACCAAAGAGAATCACTGATGCGTTCCATGGAGCAATCCTACCGATTGCTGAACTCTCCAGAAGCAAAAGTTTTTGATTTATCGCAAGAGCCTAAGGACGTTTACGACACCTATAACACAGGACGGTTCGGACTGGGTTGTCTCCTGGCCAAAAGATTGGCTATGAGCGGCGGAAGGTTTATTAGCGTCTCAACGGAATATGAACCTTTTTTAGGTTGGGATACCCATGAAAACGGACATCTTCGTGCCAAAAAAATGAAAGAATTGATCGACCGACCCATAGCCCAATTAATCAAAGATCTGGATGAAAGCGGACACCTAAATCGAACCCTGATAATTCTAGCGAGCGAGTTTAGTCGCGATGCGATTATGGAAGGTAGACCAGGCGAAACTGTAAAAGATCAGGTCGACCAACCCGATATTATCGAAGATGAGAAGTTTTATGGAATGCACCGCCACTTTACCGATGGTAGTTCTATACTGCTATGGGGAGGAGGCATCAAAAAGGGATTGGTCTATGGAAAAACGGCCGATGAGCGCCCTTGTTCCTCCATAGAAAACCCCGTCGTGATCGATGAGGTACATCAATCTATTTATCACGCCTTGGGCATCCCTCCTGAAACACAATACACCATTGAGGGCAGACCGTTCTATACCACACCCGATGGCCACGGAAAACCTATTTTGGATTTGTTTGGCAAAGCGTTGTTGAAGACAAGCTAAATGTGCAATTATTTTTTATAAAACAGAATAATCAAGATTTTTAAAACGTGATAGAAAATAAAACCGATCGGAGAAAATTTTTGTCGACAACTGCCAAAGCAACTGCAGGACTGCTTGTCGCACCTCATTTTAATATCAACAGTGCTTTGCCCAAAGTATCCGATAATGTCATCGGACATGGAGATTTTAAATATAAAGTACACAAAGAGTGGGGTAATTTAGATCCGAGCAAAACCCCTGTAAAAAATTGCCACGAAATGGTGATGGATTCCCAAGGCAGATTGATTATGGTCGGCGATGACATTCATAATAACATCCTCATTTATGACAAATCCGGAAAGTTATTGGATAGCTGGGGCATACGCTATAAAGGAGGTCACGGACTTTCACTCTGGAACGATGGTGAAGAGGATTTTTTATTCATCTGCGATACAGACGGCGCCATGGTAAAAACCACTTTGGGTGGTAGGGAATTACTTTTAATAGAACATCCTTCCGAGTACGGTGCCTATGAAAAAGAGGACGCTTTCAAGCCAACGGAAACAGCAATAGGGCCCAACGGCGATATTTATATTGCCGATGGCTACGGCTCGCAATTTGTACTTCAGTTCTCAAAAGAAGGCGAGTTTATTCGTAAAATTGGCAAAGGTCGCGGTACCGGCAATGATCAATTTCAAACTGCCCATGGGGTCTGTATCGATGATCGGGATAAAAGCAATCCCACCTTGTTGGTAACATCACGGGCAAGCAATAGTTTTAAGCGTTTTACGCTAGATGGCACATATTTAGAGGAAATCTCACTTCCGGGGGCCTTTATATGCCGCCCCGTAATAAATGGGCAAAACCTATACGCGGGGGTATGTTGGTCATCTGAAATCGATTTTGTGGAGGGAAATATGGATACGCATCCTACCCGAACCAATCCGAATTCGGGGTTTGTGACCATTTTAGATGAAAGCAACAAGGTCGTTTCTAACCCTGGCGGCCGGGCTCCCCAATACTTAAATGGACAGTTGCAAAAAATGTTGCAGCAAGAACCTATCTTCAATCATTGCCACGATGTCTGTGTAGATTCTGACGGAAACATCTACGTATGCCAGTGGAACGCCAATAAAACCTATCCGATAAAACTGGAACGGGTTTGATATTGGCTTTTGTATTGCTACACTTCTAACAGTACAGTACAGGATACTTTT
Organism: Aggregatimonas sangjinii; assembly: GCF_005943945.1. Taxonomy (GTDB): domain Bacteria; phylum Bacteroidota; class Bacteroidia; order Flavobacteriales; family Flavobacteriaceae; genus Pelagihabitans; species Pelagihabitans sangjinii. The sequence continues at coordinate 1,280,006 of NZ_CP040710.1, forward strand.
TGAAAGAAACTCCGGTATACTTGCTAAAGGCGGGGTGGTACTTTCATAGTGATTATTTTATAAAATGAAGTATCACCCCTCTGCGAGTAGAATATAGCCCTTCCCCAAAAAACGTAAAATACTATATCACTGGAATATGTATTTGTAGCCACTTTATGAAAAACCGTAACAAGTATCCCAAAACGCTGGCAATATGAAGAAAATAGTTGCAATTTCAACCCTAATCTTCGCATTGGTTTTTTTTACCTCTTGTAAAGAATCGAAACCTAAAACCATCGTAAAACCAGCGGAGCGGGAATTACCGAACATCGTGTTTATACTCTCCGACGATCAAGCGTGGACCGATTATGGTTTTATGGGTCATAAGCATATAGAAACACCGAATATCGACAAACTGGCGAATGAGAGTCTGACCTTTACACGGGGGTATGTGCCTACATCGCTCTGCTCCCCATCCTTAGCCTCCATTATCACTGGGGTTTATCCTAGAAATCATCTGGTTTTAGGTAATGATAGAGTTTTACCTGGAGATGATAAAAACGGAAAACCGGCATGGCAGTCCCCATGGCGAGATGAAAATTATAAGTCGGTCATCGAAAATTTTAAAAAACTGAACACCTTGCCCAAAATGCTCAAGGAAAAGGGATACCTCTCGTTTCAAACGGGAAAATGGTGGATTGGCAATCATAAGAACGGTGGTTTTGATTACGGCATGACGCATGGTGATGCTGAAAGAGGCGGGCGGCATGGCGATTATGGTTTGGAAATTGGCCGCAAAGGTATGGATACACTGTACAGTTATATCGACCTAGCCTTGAAAAAAAAGAAACCATTTTTTATGTGGTATGCTCCCTTTTTACCCCACAGCCCACATAATCCGCCAGATAGTCTTATTCAAAAATACCTGCCCAAGGCACCTTCGGAATATGTAGCTAGGTATTGGGCAATGTGTGAATGGTTCGACCAGACCTGCGGCGACTTGATGGACTATATTGACAAAAAGGGACAGACTGAAAACACCTTGTTCGTATATGTCTGTGACAATGGATGGGTACAAAACGAAAATGATGGCAAGTACAATCCGATTTCAAAAAGGTCACCCTATGACTATGGCTTGAGAACCCCTATAATGTACAAATGGAAGGGGAAAATAGCTTCGAAACGCGACACTATTTCCCTGACCAGTAGTTTAGATATGGTTCCTACCGTTTTAGGCCTGTTGGCTATGGAACAACCCAAGAATTTAGACGGGGTAGATGTATTGAACGAAGCGGCCTTCAAGAGCAGACAAACGATTTTTGGGGAAATTTATGCCCATGATTTTGATACTGTCGAAAACAGTTTGTTTTACAGGATGGCAATAACCGAACCTTACAAACTTATCCTTCCCGACGAAGTGAACAAACCGAACGAAAAAATTCAGCTGTACGATATTTATAAAGATCCCTATGAGAAAATTAATCTTGCCAAAGAACATCCCGAAATCGTAGTGAACCTAAAAAATAAAATTCAAAAATCTTGGAACACCACCACAAATTGAGCATGATCAAAACCCGATATTACTTATTTTTAGCCTTGAGCATCTTTCTACTCGGTGCTTGCGGAGAAAAAAAGAATAAAGTCGAACCGGAAAAGCAAGAAAATCCGAATGTACTATTTATTGCTGTGGATGACCTAAACAATATGTTAGGAGTATTAGACGGTCATTCCGGTACAAAAACACCCAACATAGATCGATTGGCGGCTAGGGGCGTTGTGTTTTCCGATGCACATTGCCAAGCTCCGTTATGTGGTCCTTCAAGGGCATCATTAATGACCGGTTTAAGACCATCGACTACAGGAATTTACGGAATGATCGATGACAATAAGATTCGTTCCGAAAATCCATCCACGAAGGATATCATTATGTTGCCCGAATACTTTAAGCAAAACGGCTATCATACCATGGGCATTGGCAAGTTGTTTCACAGCCATGCTCCCGACGGTATTTTTGAAGAATCAGGCGGCCGGGTAAAAGGTTTTGGACCCTTACCGGAAGAACGTTTTGTTTGGGATGGTTATGGGTCTTCCGATAGGGAGAATTATGGAAAAACCAGTACTGATTGGGGCGCCTTCCCCGAAGCCGATTCTTTAATGCCCGATCATCGATCGGTCGATTGGGCAAAGGCGCGTATGAACAAGAAATATGACAAACCTTTTTTCATAGGTGTTGGTTTCTTACGGGTTCACGTTCCTTTGTATGTACCCCAAAAATGGTTCGACCTGCATCCTTTAGATAGCATCAGAACGATGCCTTACCGAGCAGATGATTTAAATGACGTACCGCCAGTGGCTCTGCAAATAAACGACCTGCCCATGATGCCTTCAACAGATTGGGCGATTGAAAGCGGGGAATGGCCCAAAATCATTCAGGCCTATCTGGCCTGCATCAGTTTTGTAGACCATGAAATTGGCCGGTTGTTAGATGCTCTTGAAAATAGCGAACATGCCGACAACACTGTAATTGTATTATGGTCGGATCACGGATATCGATTGGGGGAAAAAGGAACTTTTGCGAAACATGCCTTATGGAATACGGCGACCAAAACCCCGTTACTCTTTGCCGCACCGAATCTTCCCAACGGGAAGATAATCGACCAACCGGCCGAATTACTTTCCATCTATCCCACGCTGCTAGAACTATGTGGGCTTCCGGCATACGACAGAAATGAGGGAAAGAGTCTGGTGCCTTTAATGAAAGGGGAGGGGGTAGCACCTTCCATAGCCATTACGACATTTGGAATGAACAATCATACGGTCAAATCAGAGCGATTTCGATACATCCGTTATGAAGATGGAGGCGAAGAGTTTTATGATCATCGTAACGACCCCAACGAATTCATGAATCAAGCCAAAAATCCAAAATACAGTGAAGAAATTAGGCGGTTGAAAGAGTATCTGCCCGAAGATAATGCGGCTTGGGATGCTAATTCTTCCTATACCTTTCAACCCTATTTCGTAGCGCAGAAAGCACGCACGAGTGGTTCTGAAGAAAAAGTGGTAAATGGTATCGGTGCACCGCAGTAGTCAAAAAATTAATGGTTACCCTTGCAGGTAGCGAAAAATATACATGAGCGACAGAGATCAAATATAGTTTCAATAAAAATAAATTAATTGACAGTATGGGTAGAGATTACAAAATCGCCGTAGTCAACGGTGACGGAATAGGAAATGAAATTGTACCGGCCGGAGTGTCGATTCTAAAAGCGGCAGCCAAAAAATACGGATTTGCCATTCAAACGGAAGACTTTTCGTGGGGTGCGGGACACTATCTTAAACATGGCGAGTTCATGCCTAAGGACGGTTTAGAGCTTCTTAAAAACTTCGATGCGATATACTTTGGTGCTGTGGGACTTCCAGAAGTTGATGACACCTTACCGGCGAAGGACTATACGTTTAAAGTGCGAACCGAATTACAACAGTACGTGAACTATCGACCTGTGAAATTATTTTCCGGAGTAAAAAGTCCGTTACGGGACAAAACGGAAAAGGATATCGATTTTGTGATTTTAAGAGAGAACAATGAAGGGGAATTTGTACAGAATGGGAAAATCCTATATCCCGACACTCCGAATGGCGTGGCAGTGGATACCAGCATGGTCACCCGTTTAGGAGTAGAACGCATCGCTCACTACGCTTTTAAATTGGCGCGAAAGAGACGGAAAAAAGTCACAAACGTCACCAAGTCAAACACCTTGATTTACACCTTGGGATTTTGGGATCAAGTAATCGCCGAGGTGGCCTCTGAATACCCCGATGTGGTATATGACAAAATGTATGTTGATAATGCGGCGGCAAGCTTTGTTTTAAAGCCGGAGGTTTTCGATGTTATCGTTACTACTAATATGATCGGTGATATTTTATCGGATTTAGGCGGTGCGATTATGGGAAGTTTGGGTCTCGGAGGTAGCGGGAATATCAATCCCGAGGGAAGATTTCCGTCTATGTTCGAACCCATACACGGCTCCGCGCCCGATATTGCTGGTCAGAACTGCGCGAACCCTATCGGTCAGGTTTGGTCGGCGGCCATTATGCTGGAGCATTTGGGCGAAAAAGAGGCTGCCAAAAATATTGTAGATGGTATTGAACATGCTACTTCCCAGGGTAATTTGACCAAAGACCTTAAAGGAAACGCCTCCACATCGGAAGTTGCAGCACGAATTGTAGATTTCATCGAATCATAACCCAAAAAGAGTTTAGCTGTGTATGAAAAAATCATAGACCTCACCCTTTCATTATCCGAACGCATGAAGGGAGTGGCCATTGAAACGGCAAAAACTTTAGCTGAAGATGGCTGGAATGCAACCACGCTCCATATCTATTCCCATGTGGGGACCCATATGGATGCACCCGTACATTTTGAAGTAACTGATCAGACCATTGACCAGATTCCAGTAGAACGTTTTGTAACCGAGGCCTGGGTGTTGAATCTCACGCACATACAACCCAGTGCGCTTATTACGGTTGCTGATATGGATCCGATTACCAACAAAATTGGGAAAGGACAAAGTTTGATTTTGCATACGGGATGGAGTAAAAAGCTGTATACCGATGCCTATAGGAACAAGCTTCCCCGAGTGAGCAAAGAATTAGCCAAATGGATAGGAGAAAAAGGGATAGGTCTGTTGGGTGTAGAGCCTCCTTCGGTCGCAGATGTCAATAATATTAAGGAAGTGACCGAAATTCATACCATTTTAATGAAAAACGATATTATTATAGTAGAAGGTTTAACGAACCTGGACCAACTTACAAAGGAAAAAGTAACACTTGTCGCGCTGCCCTTGAAAGTAGAAAACGGAGACGGTGCGCCGGCAAGGGTAATCGCAATGGAATGAATCGCTAACGCATGACAACCGACCAACAAATTCTTAACGCTATTCAAGAGGGCGACCAATTAATAGGATATCAGAAAGAAATACGACAACATCTTTCTGAAAATCCGCGTGCTATCGTGGTGCTGGACGATGATCCTACGGGTACCCAAACCGTTCAAAATATTCCTGTGGTCACCGAATGGTCGGAAACGGTATTGGCGCAAGAGCTTCAACAAAGCCCTGTTTTTTTTATTTTGACGAATTCCAGAAGTCTTCAAAAGGAGGAGGCTGTAGCATTGGCGTCTACGCTCGGCCAACGATTAAAAAAGTTGGCAACAAAATATAGCAAAAATTTATTGATCATAAGCCGTAGCGATTCCACTTTGCGGGGTCACTATCCGGATGAGGTTGATGCTTTGGCCAAAGGCATGGGTGTTGGCTTGGCCAAACATGTCTTGATACCCGCTTTTTTCGAGGGCGGTAGATACACCTACAATGACATACATTATGTGAGGGAAGGGGATAGTTTCATACCCGCTGCGGAAACACCGTTTGCCAAAGACAGCACTTTTGGATACAAATCTTCGAACCTCCGAGAATATATTTTAGAAAAGCATCAGGCGAGCGCAACAATGGATCAGGTGGCCTGTGTTTCCATTGCTTTAATTCGCGGCCCTTCCATTTCAAAAATATCCGAACATATTGGTTCAAAAAATAATAGGTATATCGCGGTCAACGCTACATCGCACGCCGACCTTGAAGCGTTTGCACTGGCCTCGCTTCGTAGCAACGAGGACATGCTTTATAGAACCGCGGCCTCGTTTGTCAATGCCATCACCGGTAAACGCCCAGGGCCTTGTCTTTCAAAAGAGGAGGTCCTACCCCTCACCTCCGATAGCGGCGCCTTGGTGGTCGTCGGTTCCTATGTTCCAAAAACAACGGCCCAATTACATCATTTAAAGGAACATTATGACGCTCGTTTCATAGAGTTGGATGTGGAAGAACTTCTTTCCGATACCAACTTAGAAATTACCTTATCCAAGCGGGCTGGTGAATTGGACGACCTTTTAGAAAAGGGTCAAAATATAGTGGTGTATACGAGTAGAAAAGTAGTAAAAGGGTGCTCAAAGGAGGAAAGTCTGCAAATCGTAAATCTTGTATCCAAGGCCCTGACAACTTTAGCGGACGGTCTAAAAACGCAACCTCGTTTCATATTAGCCAAAGGGGGTATTACCTCGAGCGATATAGCGGTTAAGTCTTTACAAATAAAGCGCGCACTCGTTCTGGGGCAACTCATAAAGGGCGTTCCCGTTTGGCGTGCCGATGACGGTTCTAAATTCCCGGATTTACCTTATATCGTTTTTCCCGGTAACGTCGGAAGTGATGCCGATTTGTATAACGCGCTAAAAAAATTAGAATGAATTCGACCAGCCATTTTCCCAAACGATACTTTATGGTAGCTGGTACTTTTTTGCTAGCCCTGCTACTTTATATTGACCGTATCTGTATTTCAGTGGCAAAAGACCCCATCGCTGCGGCCTTGGATTTAAGCGATAAACAAATGGGATGGGTGCTGGCCGCCTTTTCGTTAGGCTATGCCTTTTTTCAGACACCCTCCGGAATTATGGCCGATAAATTCGGTCCGCGAAAAATACTGGCTTCCATTGTTACGATTTGGTCCGTTTTTACGGCATTGACCGGTGCTGCTTGGAACTTTATTTCACTCTTGGTGTTGCGTTTTTTGTTCGGTGCCGGGGAAGCTGGTGCCTTTCCTGGGATGTCTCGCGCCATTTACAATTGGTTTCCCCTAAAAGAGCGGGGAATTGTAACAGGTATCAATTTTTCAGGTTCTAGACTGGGTGCGGCCTTCGCCTTGCCTTTGGTGGCTTGGTTGATAAATGATTACGGTTGGCGAACAACCTTCGTCGTATTAGGGTGTATTGGCGTTTTGTGGGCGTTCGGCTGGTACGCGCTCTTCAGGGACAAACCGGAGGACCATAAGGGTATCTCCGAACCGGAGAAGGACTATATTTTGGCCACACGTCAAGACCGACACGTTTCCTTGACCAAGGAGCGGATTAATTTTGGGCAGCTCTTACATTCGAAAAATATGTGGTTGGCCATGGGGCAATACTTCTGTAGCAACTTCACCTTTTTCTTTGCGCTTACCTGGCTTTTCCCACATATCAAACAAGAATACGGTTTGGAGACTATTGAAGCCGGGTTTTACACTGCTGTTCCATTGATTTTCGGGGCGTTCGGAAATTGGTTTTCAGGTTGGTTGATAGACCGCACCTTTAAGTCCGGAAAATGGAACAGATCCCGTATTTTACCGGCTTCGCTCGGATTTGCTTTGGCCGCTATCGGACTGCTAGGGAGTATTTATATGGATAGTGCCGTAGGTGCGATTATTTTCCTGAGCCTTGCTATTTTTGGAGCGGACATGACCTTACCACCCTCTTGGGCTTTTTGTGTGGACATCGGCAAAAAACATTCCGGGGCAGTTTCTGGAACTATGAATATGGCCGGTAATATCGGGGCGTTTATTACGGCATTATTATTTCCCTATCTATTGGCGTGGACCGGTTCTACCACCTTATTTTTTATAGTAGGGGCAATCTTGAACGGCATCGCCATTTTCCTATGGTTGCAAATGAAACCGCAGAAACATTTTACCGAATACTAAAATGAGAATAGTGAAAGGAGTATGTGTAGGGTTAGGCTATTTTAGCCAGTTTCATTTAGAGGCTTGGCAGCGCCTGGAAAATGTAGAAATCATCGCTATATGCGATTCGGATATCAACAAGGCGGAGCTTGTTGCGAATACCCAGGGGATAAAATCATTTTACTCGAATGCGGAAGAAATGCTTTCGCGTGAAAAACCAGACTTTTTGGATATCATAACGCCCCCTGAAACCCATCATGAGCTTTGCATGCTCGCCATAAAGCATGGGATTCATATTATTTGCCAGAAACCAGTGGCCCCAGCCTTTGAAGAAGCTGAAAAAATTGCCATAGGTATTCAGAACTCGGATGTACGCATGATGGTACATGAAAATTTTAGGTTTCAACCCTGGCATCGGGAAATCAAAGCATTATTGGACCGTAAAACAGTAGGTGAAAAACTGCATACCATCAACCTGCGTATGCGCATGGGAGATGGCTGGCAAGAGGATGCCTATATGAACAGGCAACCTTATTTCAGGGAAATGGAACGATTGCTTATGTACGAGACCGGAATTCATTTTATAGACGTTTTTCGCTTTTATAGTGGTGAAATCACCAAGGTCTACGCGCGTTTAAATCGCTTTAACGATAAGATCAAGGGAGAAGACTTTGCCTGGGTCCAGTTTGATTTTGCCAGTGGCACTCATGGGTTTATCGATGCGAACAGGTATAATGAAAGTAACTGCGAAAATCCACGATTGACTTTTGGAACGCTTTTGTTAGAGGGGGATAAAGGCAGCATACGTTTATATGAAGACGGAAAAATTACGGTACAGAAATTAGGACAGCAAGAAACGCCACATGCTTATTATTTTGAAGATCGTAACTTTTCGGGGGATTGTGTGTACTTTACTCAAAAGCATTTTATAAGTCAATTGGTGTCGGGAGAGCCCTTTGAAACTGCCATAGACGCGTACCTACAAAACATTGGAATACTTGAAAAGGTATACGAATCGCATGAGAAAGGAATGCCTGTAAAATGTTGAGTTTTTAAGCTGAATTAAGCTTTTTAATTCTGTTCATTGTTGTTTGTAGTGGGTCAGTTGTTTTACTAGCTACCCTCTGTAGATATGTGTGTAAGTTATGCCACGGAGTTTCTCAGAGCAACACGGAGTTTCACAGCGAAAAAACATCTGAAAATAAATTGATGCATCCCTACAGTTATAATAAGTTCTTTTAACCCGCTCTATTCAACATAGAGCCATATCACTTTTAAAGGAGTATGTTTTAAAACGAGGCAAAACAAGTTATACCACTTTGATTTGACAAACAATTTCAGTAATTCCCTTGGTGAAAAATGCTTGTATGGGAACGGCCTCCATACCCGGTACCATATTGAATACGCGCTCTTTTTTAGTCTCTTTGATTGAGATCGGAACGTTGGCTTCCACGACTACCAATGCTGACTCTTTCTGAATTTCTATTCGGTTTTCCGCCGGCTGGGTTATTTTTTCCCCAGTTGGCGAAATAACAGGGAGTAGTAACGACGCTTCTTGCAGTACTGAAGTATTGCTCCGGAGGTTCGCCTTGACAATGGTCTTATCCTTTGAAAAATCGTATTGAAGTACATATTCTCCTTGTGGTAACCGTTCACCCTCCCTGTCCGTCAAATTCGTAGTCACTTCGAACTGAATGGTTTCCCCGTCATCTGCGAAGGCCACTTGTGCCTTTAAGTCAAACAAATTACTGAACCATTGCTGCTCTTTTGAAACCTCTATTCGTGGTGTCAACGGAATATCCTCTCCGTCAGCCTGTGGTTGTTGGTTGTTGACCTCGGCCAAAACATATTCCGCCATACTCGCTGTAAAAATAGGGCCGACCCGATTATGCCAAAGCACTGCCAATGCACCTCCGGTAGCCGCTTGGGAATATTTCTTTTTAAAAACGACGTCGTAAGAAGAAATGGTCGCTTTCCAATCGCCACGAGCGGCCAACCAAACATCGAGTTCTTGAAAATGCTTGACCCCATCAGCAATACTTCGCGGAAGTGGTTTTTCTTTGGAAAGTTCTGGTAAGCTAGCGGTATTGTCCAAAATGAACGCCAGTGATTTCGCATGGGCAAATGTGTGGTGTACACAGGGTTTTACACCATGCGATTCGTAGTGCAATCCTCCCGCTAACAAACCATTCACCGTGCAGCGCTGTAAAAGCTCCGTGTTTTTAATGGCAGCGGTGCCGAAGGCCGCATTTCGGTTCGCCATTAATGCGAATGCAGGTTGACAGCCGTCGGTAGTTCGACTGCCCCAATAACTCCACTTGTTTTGACGTGTGCCCCAACTATTGTCCCAGGCGCCGTCGGGAAGCATAAATTCCAAATGCCCTTCTAAGGATTTCGTCAATAATTGCAATAACTCCTCGTCTTTTTCCAAAATGGCATACTGTACCAGACCATTTAATGTCTCTTCTACATTATAGCCCAAATCAACGGGCAATAGCCCTTTTGCGCTTGGCACGTCCGCAGGTTTGTTTTCCCCAAAAAGGAGTTTATTGGGCGATGTTAACCAATTGGGCACTTTCTTTGCCAAGGTCTTGCTATGGGAGATATAGGCTTCGTTTTCGAAAAACCTTCCCAAGAAATTCAAGGCATAAACGGCGGTAAAGGCATAGTTGATATGGCTGTAGTCGATGGTAAAATTCTTGTGAATAAACTCCGCAGCGCGTTTCAAACGCTGTGTCCATTTTTCCTTGATTTCTGCGGTTAGCACATGGCCATGGTGGTGCAGGGCCTCCCCAAGGGCGATGGCTCCGAAGACGGTAATCCCCTTCCATGATTTCGGGTCTGGAATCACCGTCCAACTTCCATCGGGCATTGATACATTCTCCGACCATTTCATCACATTTATGGCCGCGTCCATATATTTTCGTTCGCCGGTAACATCCGCCATATACAGGAAGGGATAGACCGCATCCATACACCTGCCGTGTATTTTATCGCAAGCTGGGCAGTGCAGCGCGCCATGAACTTTTAAGTCATCGGGCTTATTGGTCTGTACGGCGATCATTCCATCGCACCACTCTTTGAGGAGGGCGGCGACCTGTTTCTCGTATGCGGTAAGAACCTGACTCTTATTTTTTGTTTTGGATGAACAACCGTACAAGGGAAAACCCAGAGCGATACTGGCCGCAGCCGATAACTGAACAAAACTTCTTCTTTTCATATTTTGCTATTTACGTTCGACCAATGATCTTACCTATTCCAATTCTGCTTCTACTTCTTCTTGTATAATTGCCTCATGGAATAGATTACTGTTTACCCGATATCCCATATACTTACTTTCCACCCAAAAAAACTAATTCATAAATTAACGCATTGACAATTTTGGTACGAGCCATCTTAATGCAGTTTTTCATTGGCAATTTCAATGTCTTCGGCCACCCATTCGGTAATTTGCTTCCAATCTACGTGGCCAACACGGTTGGTCCAAAGTGGATTTGTATTCCGTTGTAAGGCCTGAGCAGTGTATTCTTTCCAGAAATCGAACGCCGTGGTCAGTTCATCCACCGCCTTTTTTTGTTCAGCGGTGTCCTTAGTTTCCCGATACAGGGCCAAATAGGTAGATCCAGCGATTTTATGGGCATAGTACTTCCCTAAATAAGATACCGTTTTAATATCGTTCAGGGTATGTGCCAGTTCTTTGCTAGTACCTTCGGTCAGTGTTTCCAATTCCTTTAAGGCACCATCGGAAAGTTCATGTAGTTTTAGGGAAACTTGTAAGGGTGTGGTCAGCGTTGTAGTGCTGTCCGATATCATCATTTGCACATAATCTGGAATGGTCTGGTTGCCCGATTTTGGGTGTATACCCAAAGAAATAAATCGATTGACGTCATTGAATCCAGTTTCGTTCTCGGCTGGCTTAGGGTGACTTAAACAGCCCTCTATATACCATTGAAAATCCAATCTTCCCCAATGGAATCCAGTAGTTACGGGATAGACCATAGAGGCCTGTTGCCATGCGCTTTGCAGTTTTTCGGCATCGGTATTCGGAAAACGGTCGGCGAGTAGTGCCTTAAAACGCTCGTTATTAATTTCGGGATTGTAGCTTAACCTGCCCCATAAAAGCCATTGGTACCAATGCTTTTTAATCTCCAGTTCTCCTGATAGTTCAGAATCCTTGGTCAGAAAATCACGACCCCAGATCCATTGGTCCGAACCAAAATAGATGCCCTTCGCCACCTCATGTGGCATATTGCCGATAAATTCACGAACGAAATCCGGAGCGCCCCAGCGGAAATAATACGTATCATCATTACGAAGGCCCCAGATTGTTTTCATTCCTTGAATATCCTCGATAAAATTGTCCTGCTCGTGATAAGGTTGCTCCGTGGCGCTATAAATGTGGGCCTTGGCATACTTGAAGCAATATAGGAATTCTACATTTTTTGTATCGATTACCGGTTTGAACTTTTCTGCGATTTCCTTGGCACCTGTTTGGTGTTGTCTATGGATAAAAGTAAACTGGCGGTCGGGCATCTCCTTGGCGGCATCCAAAATACCCTGCGCATAGGTGTCGTAGGCCCAGTTTTCACGTTCCGCGGCACTTGTACGCTTCCCGTCGATTTTCATATTTTCCCCTGTGGTCAGACCAATACCTACCAAATCGGGATAGGTAACGAATAGCTGCTTTATACTTTTCCTATAATAGTCTTTGGTAACTTCATTGTCCATTTCATCAGTAATCCCGTATTTACCCTCGGTGCCATAATCAAAGATGTTCCAGGTGATGAGGTGAAAATCGATGTTCCGCTGTTTGCCATACGCCATGACGCTTTTCCAGAAATCGATTTTCTCATCAATGGTGATTTTTTTGACTGTTTCGGTACTGTCAAGGATATGTGCATCGCCCATACCTATCCCATTGAGATTGTACAATTCCTTCCATTCGCCGGTCGAACGTTTTATATCATCCAAGGCGATATCCTCATATCCGGGCACTTTCACCAAAGAAGGAAAAGGGTGCAGGCTCCAAAGCGAAATATAATTGTACCGGTAGCGCGCCATGGTATCGATATATTCCTTCCAAAAATCAATGTCCCACATTATGGGAATATTGTTTTGGCCCGCATCGCTGGCATCGGAATAGCTCGGGGTACGCACATCCAGGGGAATATTGAACTTGGGGCCGCGCATCTCCATATACGGATTTTGTAGGGTAGGTTTGACGTTTTTAATTCCATACAATCGGATTTGTTCGGCAAGTTCCAATCCACCGTACATCAAACCTTCCAAATCGATTCCTGAAACCTGTATCTGTTCCTGCGAAGATGCTATTTCGAAACCCTCATGTCGAATCGTGTCCGATTCTATGATGGATAGGGCAATTGTCGCTCCCGGGTCATCGGATTTTTTCAATGTAACTCCTCTGGAAGCAAGAGCTTGATCTAATTCATCGACCGCAAATTCGATTTCAGGATTTGTTATAGGGGCGAAGATGGAAACTTCCGTTGTTTTGTGAGAACAGCTTACGATCGTAAGCAGTAGCAGAAAAAGATAAACAAGTCGATTTGGTGGGTGAGATTTCATCTTTCTCTGTCTTTTTTTTAAAGTTATTCCCCCGATGCTTCTACCGTGGGGACACTAGATTTATTTCATGTAAAAGACTTCTTCCAAAGGAATGGAAACCGGGGAATTATCCGGATTGACTTCCATGATGTCGGCCATATAGTCCCACCATTTCTGTACAATGGGATTGTCAGCCAAATCTTGCGACCCTCCAGTACCATCTACCTTTTGAAAAGCGAATAGGTTATGGGTTTTCTCATCTAGAAAAATTGCGTATTCGCTGATACCCGAATCCGTCAACAGGCTTTTTAGTTCAGGCCAAATTTCGTTATGCCTTTTTATATATTCCTGTTTCACTCCGGGTTTCAATTTCATTTTAAAAGCAAGCCGTTGCATGTGAATTGTATTCTTTAATTAATGTTACTGCTAATTCAATCAGCTGTATTTCCTGTTTTTACGTTTGCGCATTTTGTTGGCTTCACGATCTCCTTTGAACTTTTCCTTGACCGGATTCCATTGTAATGGTCTTCCCAATTCGTAGGCGATGTTGGCTACATTGCACACACTGGCCGAGCGATGTCCGATTTCTACATCGCAAATGGGTTGGTTTCTTGACTTGATGGCATCGAGCCAATTCTGATAGTGGTTGTTTTGGTCTTTGAACATGTCTTTCGAATCGCCGCCATTCGGTAAGAGTATGGTACCTGGAGTCGTTTCTAGAAATCTTCTGCTGACATCCAATGTACCTTCGCTACCAATAAAACGAACGGCCCACCCACGCCCAAAATCCTCATGGACCATTTCAATGCCGTTGGCGTAGAACATCTGTAAGCCTCGAACCGCATTACGGTCTTTTGGGGGAATAAATTGAACCGGTCCGGTATGGTCCATTCCCAGACACCATTGTGCGATATCGAACATATGGGCGCCCCAATCGGCAAGAATACCGCCACCGGTCTCTTTAAAATCACGCCAATCGGGATATTTGTCGACCACTTTCGGAGCTATGGTATGGTGGTAGGTCAATAACTTGGTGGGACCACACCATAGATTCCAATCAACACCCTCCGGTGTGGGTTCGGCCGGAAGATCATAGGCTCGGGCCGGATCGCCTACATTGACCAGCACTTTGGTAATTTTACCAAGATTTCCCGAACTGACGATTTCCTGTGCTCTTTTAAAACGGTCCCAAGAACGTTGCATGCTTCCGACCTGAAGAACACGTTTATTTTTTTCAACCGCATCTACCATCGCGCGCCCCTCATGAATGGTATTGGTCATCGGTTTTTCACAATAAACGTCCTTTCCGGCATTCATGGCATCAATGGCCTGTATGGCGTGCCAATGGTCGGGAGTAGCGATGACAACGGCATCGATTCCTTGTTGATTTAGCAATTCCCGATAATCAAGATAAGTAGTAACTCCGTTGTAGGCGGACATATTCCGCTTTTCGGCATAATAGCCTTCAACCACACCTTTGAACCATTCCTGTTTCGCGCCCCAAACATCACTACCGGCAACAATTTGTGCCTGGGTATTGGTTGTAAATTTATTGGCAAGTATACCACCCTGTTTTCCCAGACCGATATAACCAAGGTTGATCCTATCGCTAGGTGCCGTAAAACCTTTTCCTAAAACATGGCGGGGAACAATGGCAAATAGGCCTAAGGCCAGACTACTATTGCGTAAAAATTTCCTTCTGGCATTTTCGCTCCTATCCATCAATACTTCATCTTCCTTTTCTATCGTTTTCATAAGCTGCTATTTTTCAGGGGTAGTTTCTTAATCAAGGGTTACAGGGATACAGTAATTTTTGAATGTTCGTGGTATCGGTGCTATCCGCCTCGAGTTCACAATAGGCCTCGATTTGCAACATGCTTCCGGCGGTTACGAACATTCGCCTTAACCGTTCAAGGGCATTTTCCATACTGCCCAATTGCTGATACGGCCAAATAGTTTCCTCATTTAAGAAAGGAGCCAAATACGCATAAGCTTTTTGTATATCGCCTGTGGGAGACTCATAATTCCATAAATCGACCTCGACCCCCTTTTTTCTGCCCAAGAAAGCCAATTTCGTAAGACCTGATAGATTGAGAATACTGTAAGTTAGGGCTTTGGTGCGTTTTAGTTCGTCAGGTTGGCTTCCGTCCGGTTCTATTTGAGCGCTAATTCGATTTTCAATAACGGTCTCCAGCACGGCTTTTGCTTCCGCAGTTTTGTCGAAAAACAACAATAGCGAAACTTCTTGAATATCGTATAAGGTGCCATGGTTGTTCTTGCGTGTTTTTTCGAACAAGCCGAGCTCACTGGTTTGAAGCCAATCGAGGTAGTCGCCCAGCCATTTCCGCAACGGTACACCCAATGACGAATCCAACTGATTTTCCAATTCCAATATTTCGATAGCGGTAATGATATTGGAGATGCCAGCAAATTCTATTACCCCGAAACCTCTACCCTCACTTGATCCCGGTACACCTTGTGCATAGTTGAGGTTGGGGTTCATACGGGTCGCTTCGTCTACGAACCAGACGCTTAAAAGTTCTTTTACCTTTTCCACATACCTATTATCGTCTGAGAAAAAATAGGCTAGGGAGAGTGTCTTGACATTGCCGATCATCTTATCCTTTGCCGGCTCGTCTACATTGTTACCTCTTGTCAACGGATTTATTTCGCCGTCTCTACGAATCCATGGTAGTCCATCCGCTTTATCGGGGTCTGGCCACCAATACGGTGCGAGGCTTAGATAGTCGTGTTTATTACCGCTGGGGGCAGTTTGGGTTTTTTGCATAACCGAGAACGGACCCTCGTTCAAGGCCTTATCCGCATCGCGAATCAATTTTTCGTAAGCTGCCCGATACACCTCCGAATTGCCATCGATATCCGATTTGACTTCAGAGAGTTTTTCAAAATCGTAGACGGTAAATGTATTGCTTATAAGTATATTTTCACTTTCTATGGTAACATCAGGTTCCTCCATAGTGGTGAGGTCCTGCGATTCCTGTGCACCGCATTGCAGGTTTAGGCCTATGATATAGCCAAAGCAAACTATTTTGAGCAAGTCAATCATTTTCTTTCGTTTATTTCATTCTTAAGACTTCACTGCCTGCCAACAAAAAAGCACCAGTTCCAAAATTCTGCCAGCTGTCAACAGAGGCCGGTTGCGGGTCGGCACCAATATTCTGCACCCAACCCACCATACCATTTTCATGTTGACAGGCCATTAAAGCCGACCATGCTTTGGTAATCGCCGGTGTATATTCGGCCTTATCTAAAAGGCCATTGTTTACACCCCATGCCAGTGCAAAGGTGTAAAATCCGCTACCGCTCACTTCGCCATGGTCAAAGGACTCCGGTGAAAGTAAGCTTGTGCGCCATAAGCCGTCCTCTGGTTGTAGTTCCTTAATTCTTTTAGCCATTTCTTTGTATAGGTCAACATAGAATTTACGATGTTTGTAATCTTCTGGCATATCGTTTAGAATAAGTGCCAACCCACCTAAGACCCATCCATTGCCACGGGACCAAAATATTTTTTTGCCATTTTCTTCTTTTAAGTCTTTTTCGTTTACGCCCCATTGGTAATTCATATCACGGGCAAAAAGACGTTCCTCTTTATCATACAGAAGGTTGTAGGTCTCCATGTAATAGTCGTGCATAGCGTCTAAGTACTTCATGTCGCCAGTGTGCTTGGCATAGAGTGTTATCACGGGCGGAGCCATGAATAGCGCATCGCACCACCACCAAAGTATTTTTTTGAATTTTTGCTTGTCCGTACCTTCTTTCCAAGGGTTGGGTTCAAAGAGGTGCGCGTTCAAAAACGTCGTGGTTGGCTTTAGGTCCACATAGTTTTTACGGGTATCGTTCAATTCCAAATAGAGATATCCGTAGGAAACGGTAACATCATCGGCATGGTAGAAGCGGTCGTGCGTATTCCAATTATTTCGGTACCCTAGATTTTTAAGAGCGGCCAGAAAAATCTGGTTTTTGGTAGCGTCATACGCCCGCGTAATTCCGATTTGGTAGGCACCATTTGTCCAATCAGTAGGGGAGACCGCGAATATGGGATGGTCTTCTTGCCACTCCATAGCACGGATCATCGCTTTTTCGATTTCGGAATTATTCGCCATTTGTTGCGCGTTGCCTATTGATGCGCCCAAAATACAAAGGAGCATAAGGCAGGTTTTAAAGGGATTTATTTTTTTCATTCGTAATGGCTTATTATTGGGTTCATCATTCATTATCTGTGGATTCATAGATTTTGGTTTTTTGGCCCTCACGGGCAATTGTGATCGCTTCGGAACATTGTACTTCGAACGCTCCATTTTTTACGCTGATGTAGACTGCTGCTGCTTTACCTGAATTCGTACTAATGGATAAATTTTTATAGCGAAGTTTCGCACCATGGCCTATATATGCGGAAATCAAATTATCGGAATTGTCTACGGTGATAACCGCGTACCGCCCGGTGAAGGCAATCGCTTCCGATGTATCGACAAATGCCTCCTCATCCCCACTCAACACCAGAATGAAATGTTTTACAGCTTTCTCATTATTGTTGCCGATTACTTTAAAGCCTTTGAATTTGCCCTCAGCCTCTAAGGCTTTCACTGATTTGATATGACTGCTCTTGCCTTTTGTGGGCTCGTAGAGTACGGCAAACGGATTGCTCCAAGTTTCTCCCTTTTGGCGTACTACCAAGGTTGGCGTTGGTTCGGACCTGTAGGGCTTTGGCCCTTCTGTAGTTGGTGGAGCCAACGCTTTGGTATATTCTCGATTCTTGTTGCCGACCATAAAAGCATTCATGCCAATGGCCTCAGAACCTAAGTTTTTGGCCTGAAAACGGGCCGTAACATTATCGGTCGTTGCTTCCGAAGTTTCAATCGCTTCAAAATAATGCCATCCGGGATGTCTGGCCACTTTATTATTGGCCCATGGCTTGGATTCGGAATTGGAGAACCTTTCGGGATCTGCCTTTAGCGGTAAAGGGCTATTCTCGAGATTAAGTTCTAAAGACTCCCCGACATTGTGATAGATATAATCGTGAAATTCATTAGGTAGGGCCGATTTTGAACGAAAGACATCAACATAAAAACCTGTCGTTGGCGAAGTGCGTACGATACCCATGGTACGTTCTTGGGTCGCCTCCGCTTTTTCGCCCAAATCATCCCTAAAACTCGTAACCGTAAAAGAGTGGTTGGGCGATATGTTTTTCTCTTTTGGTTTCGGTTCCATGACGACCGGCCGTACCGTATTGATTTTTAAGTTGGCCCAACCTCCTTCGCTTTGTGATTCGCCGTTCACGATTACCGTATTATTGGAGGCGAAGAGCCGGTAGTAATTTTCGTGTAATTCGGTTCGGTACCTACCGCGGCCTGCTTTACTTCCCAACACAAAACCTTTGCCATATAATTCCATAAACATTCCCGTGGCATGGCCATGCACGTAATGCCCGCCTCCAACGAATGACATGAAGGCATCTTCGGGCCTTTTGGTTTCGCTTAGATTGCGTTGCAGTACGATACCCGCAAAAGGAAGCGCATCCGTAACCGGAAGAGGATATTCCTGAACGTCACCCTCTATTTCCGGCGCGAACCAAAGTAGGCGTAGGGGCTCATTATAAAACACCGTACCGGTGGTTTTTTCTCTTTTAAAGCGCTTATAATCCTCCGTTCGCATGGCGGTCGTTAGCAAGGAACCGAATGTGTTTTTGAGATTTTCAAGATTTTCCAAGGTTGCCAAATAGTATGCTGTTTCATAACCGAAATAATTAGGCTCATACTCGCGATGTCCGTCTCCCATAAGTACCGTTTCAGTACGGTTCGGAAAGGTCATGGCATAACTGTTCCCAAGTGATTTCAAGATATGTTGATGTTTTCGTCCCAGCCGTAATTCGAAATCGTATTTGCTTAAGAGGGTTATCAAATAGGTGAGGTAGTGACTTACACCATCCGCATAATTTAGACTTTCCGGCCAAATACCTTCATGCTCCAGAAAGTAATCGCTTATTTTTTGTAGGGCATCCTGCCTTTCGGTATTCTCCCTTAAGAAATAGCGCAACATTGACTCGCGTTCCTCGGTGTCGTCAAGCGCCATAATATTTCCTACGAGACTGGCCGATTCTAAAATGGGCCAGTTGCAATCGATGATTCCATGTTCTAATGCCAATTTAATGTATGTGCGAAATACGGCCTCGGCGTCCGAAGTCTTTAAGGTGGTCATCTTGCCCGTAGCAAAGTCGAATACCTGATTGCCTTGGGTAAGGTAGGGATGGATAAAATCATAAATTATAGGAAGTTGTGCCCCCAGTATACGAGCCTCCCGCAAATGATCATTGGTATAGAGCCAGCCGCCATTAAAGGCATTCTCCGACGGTTCTATTTGCAGTAAGCCATGCATGACCGAATATAGTATGGCTCCTGAGTATTCCGCGTATTTTTTATCTTCCGTTAAATAGTATAAAACGCCTGCATCAACAGCCCTCCGCAGATATTCTACCAAAGCGTCTTGTGTGTTTCCCTTTTGACCTTGTGGTTTTTCAAAGGCTAGAAATGGCGGAATTTTTCCGATTTCCTCCTTATTCCAATCAAATGGGAGTTTGTACAAATACTCTTTTCTATTGTTTTGATAGGATGCAAGAGCTTTTGAGGTGGTTGCCATGAAATCCTGATAGTAGGAGGCCACGACAGGATATTCTTCGATTTTATTTAAAATTGCTTCTCGCTCGCCTTTTTTTACCCAAATAAAAGGGCGTTCCGTGGCTTGCGCAGAAAGGTGAACAAGGCCCGAAAAAAACCATAGCATGACAACCAAAAACAACTTTTTGGTGTTCCCACGGCTTATTCGTCCTACCTTGATCATGGTTCGATTATTTTTCCAATCTAAATTTTGCCGTAACTCCCACTGCCGATGAGGTACCCACTGTTACCGTGTAATCTCCTGCCTCCAGAACCTTTTCCATGGCAAGTCCAGTGAATTCCAGCATTTCGGGAGTAATTCTAAAAGTTACGGATTTTGATTCGCCCGGTGCCAATTCTATTTTTTCAAACCCCTTTAATTCTTTATCCGGTCGGGTTACCGAACCGATTTCATCCTTAATGTAGAGCTGTACGACCTCTTTGGCCGTCATTTTGCCATTGTTGGTCACCGTTGCATTCACTTGGATTTCTGAGGTAGGAGTAAGGCTATTCTTAGAAAGCTGTACATCGCTATATTCGAAATCGCCATAACTTAAGCCGTGACCGAAGGGGTATAACGGGCCATCTTCTAAAAAGAGGTAACCTTTCTTTTTATTGATTTCCTTCATACTATAGTGAAAGGGCAATTGCCCGATAGAGCGCGGTACCGTTACCGGAAGTTTTCCAGAGGGCGATACGTCCCCAAAAACGATTTTGGCCACAGCCGTATCCCCGAATTCACTTAAGTCCCATCCGTCTAAAATGGCATCGGCCTTTTCGGCAATCGTATTAATGGAAAGCGTTCGCCTATGTTGTAGGACAACGATCAACGGTTTCCCCAGCGCCTTGACTTTGCGAACGAGTTCATCCTGTGCACCCAGGGGCTCGATGGTTGCACGATCGCCCAGGGCATTATTGAAATAGGCTTCCTTCGCAGTAAACTCATCACCTCCCAAGAACAATATAGCGACGTCTGCATCTGCAGCGGTTTGCACCATATTATCGAGAACAGCGGCATCCGTCGTTACTAACTTGGGGACACTGTTGTTCTCGTCAGTCAGTTTAAAGCCTTGAAGGGCAGTTACCGACATCCCGTCGTTCAAAACCGATTCAAAAGCCTTTTGGGTGCCCTCGTTGACCAAAGGACCGAGTAGCGCTATTTTTTTGAGGGATTCTTTTTGTAAAGGCAAAGTGTTCCCATCATTCTTAAGGAGAATAATGGATTCTAAATCTGCTTCGAGGGCTAAATTCAGGGCTTGCTCGGAGCGTACCCCGTTCTTCACTTTTTTAATGTCGACATACGGATTTTCAAACAGCCCCAATATCATTTTGGTGCGCAGTACGCGCTTTACCGACCGATCGATCATTTTTTCGATACTAGGATCTTTCTTGACCATTTCGGGCAAGTAGGCGTAGGAGTCCTCGGCGTACAAATCGATATCGATACCTGCTACGAGACCCATCAGGGCCGCTGCTTCAGGGGTTTCGGCTACCTTCATAAAATAATATAGTCTGGCGATATCATTGGAATCGGAAACTACATAGCCATCAAAATTCCATTGATCGCGCAGTACTCCCGTCAGCAATTCCGGATTGCCATGACTGGCGATACCGTTTAAATCACCATGTGAGGCCATAATCCCCAAGGTTTTAGCATCCTTTATAGCTGCCTCGAACGGGGGATAGATTTCGTCGATCAATGTTCTTTGTGAAATTTCAACGGCGGCAAAATTCGATCCTCCCAAGACCTGACCGTAGCCAGCGAAATGTTTGGCAACGGCGCCAATATGGGTTCCTTTTCCAAGTCCCTCATAATTTCCTTGTACTCCCTTTATCGCATTAACGACCATTTGTGTGGTTAGGTAAGTGTCTTCACCGAAAGCTTCGGACATGCGTCCAAATCGAGGGTCACGCACAATATCCGCTTCTGGGGAATGGCACATATGCATCCCGCGCAAACGGGCCTCCCGACCGACCACATCCCAAATACGATTTACAAGTTCGGGATTAAACGAAGCTGCGGAGGTAATCGGTCTACCGAAACGGGTGCAGCCCTCGGCATCAACCCCATTGTAAGATTCCGTTACAAAGAGGGCGGGAATGCCCCAACGGTTATTTTTGATGATGTATTCTTGAAGTTCGTTATTCAGCTTGGCGGCTGCCAATGGGGAAAGATGTTCCCCAGGATTTTTGATACCTGCAATACCGATTTTCAATTTTTCGATAACCCTTTCCGATAGTTGCAACTTCCCCTTATCATTTGCCTCTATCCCGATATTGGCATGAAATATCCGCATTTGTGCCACTTTCTCATCTATCGACATACGGGGCAATAGGTCTGCGACACGTTCCTCTATGGTAAGGGAGGCGTCTTTGTACGCCATCTCTTCCTTCTGGGCGAAACCTGCTGATATAAAAATCAGGGTTAGGGTAAGGGAAAGTAAGGTGTTCTTCATTGTTCTGTTTTAAATTAGGGATTACCTTTCTATTTTTAAGCGTTTCGAAAATTGAAATTGAATCAGCTCTTGAAAATTATGTCACATTATTCGGTTGCCACGGAAAACAAGTTTTTTCTTCACTATTCTCACAATTTTCGGACTCATTCAGGAACATACTCCAATGTTTTTGAAAATTCCAGTCTAACCGGACCCAATAGGCCGGAAGGCATTAAGGGGTCGTCTTTCGTGTAAAAGGGTGCTGTTGTAAATGTGGTGCGCGCACCAGCTGGCCTTGGCTTATTTTCGGTGTACCAATCGGGCATGGTCAGGTCTGTGGCCCGGTGCGGTCCTAACTTGTAACCGCCGTCATTCGCAGGAAATCGCTCGTCACCGATCAAACGATTGCTCCATTGGTTGGTTAGGCGAACTTCTATATTATTTGCACCGTTTTTTAGAAAATCGGTGATATCCAATACAAATGGGGGCATCCAGCTGACGGCTACCTTTTCACCGTTTACAAGCACCTCTGCAACAATATAAACTTCTCCTAAATTTAGGAAAATCTGGGTACCCTCATCGCTTTGATTTTCGTTCAGGCTGATGGTCTTTTTGTATGAGGCAGTACCACTGTAATAATTGATGGAATCATTAGGGTGGAGGCTCCAGTCTACCAAAGAGTCGAATTGTACCGTACCGCCATATCCGCTTCCTTTGTCAAAGGAAACCTCCCAATTCCTGGAAATATCAATAGGTTGGGGAATGTCGGTTATCGATATATTCCATTTTTTCCCAGACGATAAGGGGACCGAATAGTTCCCATTTTGAAATATCGTGGTTTTTATGCCATTATCTTGGGATAAAGAAAGCTGTAGATGCTGTACCGGTTCCTGTACCGATTCTAAAGCGACCGCCTCCTCCCTGAAAACCACAAAAACCGATTCCCCGGCATCAAGGGAGATGTTCGTTGTTGTACTTTTTTTCTTATTTTGAAATTGTGCCGACTTGGTTATCGATCCATCCATCGGGTTCCATAATTCCGGGATTTTATTTACCACCCTAAAGGAGGCTTCAAATGTTTTCATACCCACGGTATCCGCATTATAGAAGAAATAAATGTCTTCTTCTTCAGTTTTTCTATGGGCGTAGTCAACGGCATCCCCGTTCAAAATTTCGAGATCGGGAGTTGTTATATTCGACTGCATTACCTTCTGCCAATCGGTAATATCACCAATTAACGGGGCCAATTCGGCCGCAATGGCCTGAAACTCCGTTCTAAGTTCTTCGGAAGGATGGTAGCCAGCTAAATACTTTGGCTTCTCGCCAAATACGGGAACACCGCTCTTCGCAATCTCCAAAATTCTTTTTAGGGTCTCTAGGGAGAGGGTTTCACTATTCTTTAAGACCAACACTTCATACGAATTCCCTTCGGGAAGTCTTAGAGCGCCGTTTTCTATTTTTAAACGTTTGTGTAGCACATCGGTATTGACATTGTCAAAGTTGATTTCCTTGGGAACCGCGGGTTCGAAGTCCGTTCGGTAATACGATGAATTCGGTGCGCCTTCCCCTACATAGACCAACATGTCGCTTACCGGGTAACCTTGTCTAAGCATGTGTGAACCGCGAGCGATATAAGTGAACCAAGCTGCACCGGCATTTTTCCACCATGTTTGCGTACGATCAAAATGAAAGCCCCAACGGTTCATCGTCATACCGGGTTCTGCATGTGTATTGGCTTGATGGGCAAAACGGTGAAACATAAATTCATTGATACCATAGGTCCAGGCTAGATCACCCGAATTTTTAGCCATTGCGGGATGCCCCTTCCAATTAATGGTGGGATTAGACGTAAACGACTCTGCCGAAATAATGGGTTTTCCATAAATATGGGCCGAAGAAACGGCAGATGCCGTTTGTGTAATAGGTCTATTCATCCAAAATTCGCCCATAGGAATATCGGTGACACCTCCAATATCCAAATCGTTCAGGGGACCAAAACCATAAGGTTCAATGTAACTTTTTAAGCCGTCGGCATTACACAGCTCGGTAAAGTACTGAAAATAGTTCTCGGTCATTAAATCGGCGATTACTTGACGGTAATCGTAGAGAACCGCCTCGGAGGTTTCGGAATTCTCCACAAAGCGTCCGGCGATTAACGGAAGCATCGTCAGTATATCGTAGCCTTTCCGTGAGGCAAAGGTTTCGACAAAATCTTCGGTCCAGTTCTGACCTCCCATCTCGTAGCTGTCGATTTCAATATATTGCAGCGCTTTGGGGGCAACGGGACCGGCATTATCAACTACCTTTTTGATGAACGCGTCGTAGTGTTTTTTAAAGGGAGGACGGCTCAATTTGTCCACCTCCAAGCCTTTTCCCTCTGCCGAGGCAGGATTATTATAGGCGCCCGTTGAGGTATAACCGAATCGAAGTACCGTCCAGTCTCCCTCTGGCAATTGCGCTTTTAGTTTACCGTCGGAAGTCATGTATTCGGTCAGGTCCCGGATACTGTTCTTTTGGATGACCATTTCGGCCTCGGGACTGCCTATGGCGTCGAGTTTGTGATCTTCGGTACGGGCAATAGCGGTTCTTCCCAAGGGATTATTAATGTAGTAGGTACTAGTGAGCTGTGCTTCTTTTAGCGTGATCTGCTGATTGAATTGCAAGCGAAAATATTTTGAGGTAATGGGTTCGAAATGATCATTTATGGCCCATTCCCCCTTACCGGTACGTACTTTGAACAAATCCCGAACGTCTTTGAAATTCTTACCGTCTTCGGAAACCTGCAATAGTGCTGTGGCGTGGCGATCATTAAAGATAAGCTTTGCCGAACGTATGTTTTTCGGCCTCGTATAGCTGAATTGCAACCAAGGATTTTTCCCATTGGTAGCCGTTAGTTTTGATTGGTCGTCTATTTTTCCGTTGGAAATCAATGCAATGTTCAAGCCTTCATCCGAAGCAGTAATTTCAGGTTTGTTCTCTTGGTCGTCCAATTCAGCGGATAGCGCGGGATAGGCGACAACAGCAATATCTTTGTAGAATCCTTCGCGTTCGGAGGGTTTTTCAAGTGCTATTTCCACCTCTCCGCCAGATGTTTGGGTTTCGCTCCAAACTACCATTTTCATGGATTCCTCTGGGGTGATCCAAGGACCGCCGCTGGCGGACCAACCATCACAATTATGTACTCCAAAAGCTAGCCCCAGTCGTTCGGCCTCTGCAGCAGTATGTTTGAGCATTTCATGGTGTTCAGGAGAGTTGTAGGTAATCGGGCCATTAGGTATACCTTGGGTGATATTGAACAATAGTACGCCACCAATACCGACTTCTGCGATGGCCTCCATGTCTTTCGTTAGTCCGGGTTTCGACATATTGCCGCTCATAGCATGAAGCCACGTTCGGGGCTTAGACTCTTCCGGCGGGTTCCTAAAATCTGATGCTAGGGTAGAGGCGCTTTCTTCATTGGTCGTTTCACACGAAAAAAATAGTAGTCCAACTAGTAGCAGGGGAAGGAGTGCACTTCTTGTTCTCATTTATCAAATGTTCGATTCATTAGGAAAAATAGTATTTTCTATCGACAAGGTATCCTGTATTGCAGGGTAATGGAGCATAAAAGCTTGAAAAATTCCATTAAGGAAATCAGCTTTGATTCTCGCAATCTATAGGTTACGTTTTTTTAGTTCGTTCACTGCGTGGTCCGCCGCCCTTGCGGTCAATGCCATATAGGTTAAAGAAGGATTTTGGTTTGCCGAGGAGGTCATGCATGCCCCATCGGTTACATAAACGTTGGGTACTTCGTGCACTTGATTGTGCTTATTCAGTACGGAGGTCTTCGGGTTGTGTCCCATGCGTGCCGTTCCCATCTCATGAATGCCACTACCGATGAAAGAATTTCTACTGGTTGCCCTCACGTTTTTAAATCCTGCATTATCCAACATTTCCTGTGCCTGTATGATCCAATCTTTTCGCATGAGCTTTTCATTCTCCTTGAATTCTGCATCAAAAACAATGGTAGGCAACCCATACTGATCTAGTTTGTCATAATCGAGGAACATATGATTTTCATGATAGGGGAGTACTTCGCCAAAACCGCCAAGATTGATTCGCCAGCCACCTGGTTCAAGTATGGCCTCTTTCAATTTCTTTCCATAATCGTATTCCGCTATCATCGTCCCGTAGGAATTGCGACTTGCCCCGCCTTGGTATCCGTAGCCACGGATAAAATCCACTTTTTCAGAGGAGGCATTGATATTCCTGAATCTGGGAATATAAAAGCCATTGGGTCTTTTTCCTTTGTAATATTTATCGTCGTAACCGTCTATCGCGCCCGAAGCGCCGGCACCCAATTGGTGGTCCATGATATTATGCCCCAATTCGCCGCTTGCATTACCCATGCCATTGGGAAATGCATCCGATTTTGATTGCATCAAGATAGCGGTCGAAGCCATTGAGGAGGCACAAAGAAATACGATTTTCGATTTGAATTCCAATACTTCTTTGGTATTGGCATCGATAACCCGAACTCCGGTGGCCCTCTTTTTATTCTTATCGTATAATACTTCACAGACGATGGAATGTGGTCGAATCGTCATATTCCCGGTAGCTTCGGCCATCGGTAAGGTAGAGGAATTCGAACTGAAATACGCTCCATATGGGCATCCTCTTTTGCAGCGGTTTCGGTACTGGCAGGTTCCCCGTCCGGCGCCTGGTTTCGTCCCTTCGGTAATGTGCGCCACTCTTCCTATGGTCAATACCCTATCGTCATAATTCTCGGCAATTCCTTTTTTAAGATGCTCCTCTACGCAGTTCAATCCCATGGGTTTTAGGAATACACTGTCGGGCAATTGTGGTAGGCCCAATGCCTCCCCGCTTATACCTACATGCTTTTCTACATAGGCATACCAGGGTTCGATATCTTTATATCTGATGGGCCAATCGACGCCAATACCATCTTTTGCATTGGCTTCAAAATCCAGGTCTGACCAGCGATAGCTTTGTTTCCCCCAAATCAACGAACGACCGCCAACTTGCGTTCCCCTAATCCAGTCGAAACGTTTAACCTCGTCGTAATCGTGCTCTTCGTCTTTATTGAAAAAGTGGCGTGTGGTTTCATCAAAACCCCAACGCGATTGTTTTGGGTATTTGGCCTTGATGGCGGCGGGTGTCTTTCCTCCATTGGGAATATCCCAGGGGTCCTGATGCATGGTCGGATAATCCGTAAGGTGGTTTACCATTCTACCCCGTTCCAGAACGAGGGTTTTGAGGCCTTTTTCGCAAAGCTCTTTTGCAGCCCAACCTCCGCTAATCCCTGTGCCTACTACAATGGCATCAAAAGTATTTTCGTCCGATTCTATCGTCATATTTTGGTGTGGTTTAATATGTTTCTAAAAATACTGTTTTGAACTAAATAGGGTATCCTGTACTGTATGGTATACGGTTCTGATTTAATTGCCACTTACGCATTATAAGATTACTGGCGGCCCTAGAGCTTATAAAATGGCTTAAAAATAGGAACTGGCAAGGATTTGCAAAGGCAATTCAAGGACGTTATTAACAGAAAGCAGCACAGACCAGCATAGTGCAGCACAGTACAGGATGGCTTTGTTTTCAGAGTCCTATACATTTGAGTATAAACAACTAGTAACCTATTGATAATCAAATATTATGAACGAAAAAAAAATTACATTACGTAAGGCTAGGTCAAAGCTATCGATCCTATTTTTTGTATGTGGTTCGGTCGTGGTATGGTCGCAGCAAACCATTACGGGAACCGTGTCTGCCGATGATGGTCCCTTACCGGGCGCGTCGGTAGTGGTAAAAGGAACCACAAAAGGCGTGAGTACCGATTTCGATGGTAATTATACGATTGAAGCCGGTGCAGACGAAACCCTGCAGTTCTCCTATATAGGCTATTCTCCAAAAGAAGTCCTGGTAGGCAACCAAACCCAAATCAATGTGGTCTTAGAGGCCGATAACCTGCTCGACGAAGTTGTAGTCATCGGTTATGGAACGCAACGTAAATCGGACCTAACGGGTTCGGTTGCTTCGGTAAGTGCCGAAGATGTGGCAGCTATACCTGTTTCAAGGGTTGATCAGGCTTTACAAGGTAGGGCCGCAGGTGTGCAAGTTACACAAACTAGTGGTGCTCCTGGTGCGGGAACCTCCATTAGAGTTCGAGGGGGTAACTCCATTACAGGAAGTAACGAACCACTTTGGGTTATTGATGGTATTATTGTTGGCACGAATTTCAATCTGAATAATATCAATGCCAATGATGTCCAATCCATTGAAATATTAAAAGATGCCTCCTCTATTGCCATTTACGGGTCAAGGGGTGCAAATGGAGTGGTCTTGGTAACCACCAAAAGTGGGGCCCGTGTAGGTGGGGGTAAACCTCAAGTAAGTGTCGGTTTATATACCAGTATGCAGCTAGTTCCTGATCGACCGGAGTATTTAAATCAAGCACAACAAATAGAATACACCAATCAAGATGCGATACTTAGAGGTGTAGCCGAGCCATTTCCAGGAAATCCATCGGACTTCCCGGATAATGACTTCTTTGACCTTTTGATCAACCCATCACCGATATATAACGCAGATGTTTCTATAGCGGGCTCTTCAGAGAATGGAAATGTGAATTATTATAACTCGCTTAATTTTTTCGATCAAGATGGTCTCATCGATAATTCGGGAATACAAAAATATATTTTCAGATCAAATCTGGATTTTAAGCTAAGCGATAAGCTAAAAGCAGGCCTGCGTATAAACTATTCCAGAATTAAACAGGAGAACGGTGTTGTCGGCTATAGCGGTCTTTTGGGAATTTTGCCGACCCAACCCATATTTAACGATGACGGTTCTTTTAATGGAACCAATGAAGTTGTTGGCAACCCGTTCAATAACCCTGTTGCCACCTCGCAATTGGATATAGATGAGACCACCACAGGCAATTTATTAGGAACGGTGTATTTAGAGTATAGCCCTATTGAAGATTTAATCATACGCTCTACGTTTAATCCCGACATTACCAGCTCTAAAAGAAATGAATTTACGTCTAGTCAAAGACCGGATTTACCCACTACGGATAGTAATGCCAGGGTAAGTACCATATCATCTTTTGGATGGAACAACGAAAATACCGTACAATATTCTGGGGATTTTGGTGAGAATCATAGTTTTATTCTTCTAGGTGGCGCCTCTTTTCAGAAAACGACCATTGAAACTGCCTTGTCGCAAGCTTTTGGTTTTACTACGGACGCCACTACCTTCAACAACTTAGGAACAGGAAGCGATCCGCTCAGAAATCTCGTAGGTTCCGGTTACAGTGAAAATCAAATTGTTTCTTTCTTCGGAAGACTTAATTATACCTTTAAAGACAAGTATTTGCTAACATTGGTAGGTAGAAGTGACGGAAGTTCTGTGTTTGCTCCTGGCAATAAATATGAGTTTTATCCTTCTATAGCGGCTGCGTGGAAAATCACGGAAGAGCCTTTTATGCAAAATCAAAGCATCTTTCAAGATTTAAAATTGAGAGCCAGTTATGGTAAATCAGGAAATCAGGCGATTTCTCCTTATAATACCTTAGGGGTACTAGTTGAAGGAAATACCTCCTTTAATGGCGTTGAGGTTCCGGGAGCGGTACTGGGGAGACCGGCAAATCCCGATTTAAAATGGGAAACCACAACGGCATTCGATATTGCTTTAGAAGCTTCGCTTTTCGGCGGTAGACTCTTTACGGAATTCAACTATTACCAAAAAGAGACCAATGATCTGCTATTGGATGTAACCATTCCAAGACAAACAGGGTATACGAATCAACTACAGAATATTGGTTCTTTAGAGAACAAGGGATGGGAATTTTTGCTTACCTCTACTAACGTTGCCAGGCCTGATTTTAGTTGGAATTCTACCGTAACCTTATCGTCGAATAAAAATAAGATATTGGATCTTGGTGGAGAGGAGTTCATCGATGTAGTGGTAGACCAGGTTCTAGGTGCGGGGAACTTAAGGTTGATCGTTGGTGAACCGTCACCAGTATTCACGGGTGCACAGTATTTAGGCACTTGGAAAAGTCAAGAAGAGATAGATGCTTCAGGGCAAGATCCGGCAACAAATGCCGTTGGTGGGCCCAGATATCAAGATACCGATGGCGATGGTACCATATCTAACGAGGATTTTGAAGTGCTAGGGAATCCTTGGCCGGATCTGATTTACGGATTTGAAAACAACTTTTCCTATAAAAATCTTGATTTAAATATTTATATTCAAGGAACGGTCGGTAATGAAGTGTATAATTTGAGAACGCGTAATAGCTTTTTCATTCGCGGGGAGCTTCCGAAGTATGCAGAAGTTGCCGATTACTGGTCGCCCGATAACCCTACATCGGATATTCCTAGACCAGGGTTTGTCGAAGGTGCATACCAACCCAATTCGTTTGAAATTGAGGATGGTTCGCATTTGCGCCTAAAAAATGTACGATTGACCTATAATTTTCCGGTTGAAAAAATGGGATGGGATGGTGTAAAAAATATGTCACTTTATGCATCCGGGACTAATTTGCTACTATTCTCGGATTTTAGATTAATCGATCCCGAGTCGAGTCGATTTGGTAGAAGTGGTTTGGGTAATATCGCTCAAGGATTTTCAAATGGGGAGTACCCCAATGCCAGAATTTTAAGTTTAGGACTCAACGTAACTTTCTAAAAAAAATAAAATGAAAACAAAAAATATACTATTATTCGTCTTCCTACTAATCACATTTGCCGGTTGTGAGAAGTTTTTAGAGGAAGAACCACGAGATATTATTGCTCCGGAAAATTTCTTTGCTACCGATGCTGATGCTGGACAAGCCATCACGGGTTTATATTCCGTAATTAAAAACAACTCTATCTACGGGCAAGCAGGGTTAGATAATTGGTACGATAACGGGGTTGATATTATAGAGCCAAATCGATCGCACCCAATTTTCGAGGCGATGGGTAATTACACGCTAAGTGCGGTCACTGCCGACGCCTCGAACCAATTAATGAGTGTGTCGGATACTTGGCAAAATCTATATAGAGTTATTTTAAATGCCAATGTTATCATTGATAGGGTCGATGGAAATGAAGCCATCTCACAAGATGTCCAGACCGATGTAATCGCACAGGCAAGATTCATGCGCGCATTGTCATATTGGCATATTACCAACCTTTGGGGTGACGCACCTTTTTACAATGAACCATTGAATTTGAATGAAATCGCGGAACTGGGAAGAACGGATAAAGATGTTATTATCGCCAGTGTGTTAGATGATTTGGATTTTGCACAAAATAATCTACAATCTGATTATCCGGAAGAGGACAGGGGGAGAGCCTCTAAATGGGCAGCAGCTATGATTGAAGCAAAAATACATATGAAAGCTCAAGATTGGCAAGCGGGTCTAACCAAATGTTTGGAAATTATTAATGAATCACCTCATGCACTACTCCCAACCTATGCCGAAGTTTTTGATCCTGCTAATGAATACAATGCGGAAATTATTTGGTCATTGGATTTTGCCAAAGATATTACAGGTCAATTTGAGCCAGCGTTCCCAGGGAGAGCATTTGCAGGGAATAATTATTGGAGACCAAGTTTATTTAACCCAAGGATAAGGGATGAACCGGCCAATGCAGATGATAATCAGCTTTTAAGGGATGCATTGGCGGCCAATGGAGAGGAATTCAATGGTACCGGACTTCAGATAGCATCAGTTGACTTTGCCAATAAATTTCCAATGAACGATTTGCGAAGACCGTTGAATATTATGGGTGATTATGAGGGCATTCCATTGAATCATACCTACATGCCTAAATTCATGAATCGCAATTTTGAGACTTCTCCACGTTTCAATCATGGCGATAATAGGTTGGTATTCAGGCTTGCAGATGTGTATTTAATGGCGGCGGAATGCGAAAATGAACTCAATGGACCAGCAGATGCCTTTCAATATTTGAACCCCATACGACAACGAGCCTATGAAACCGAGGACGAATGGGATTTAGCAGGTCTTGACCAACAAGGTTTTAGGGAGGCTATATACGACGAGCGTAAATGGGAGTTGGCAGCGGAAGCAACCAGAAGATACGATTTGATAAGATGGGGTATTTATTTGGATGTTGTTCGTAATGCGGAATTCAAAACGTATACTCCTAATGTAAACATCCAAGATTATCATGTTTTGTTGCCAATTCCTCTAAATGAGTTGCAATTGAACCCAAATTTAACTCAAAATCCAGGGTATTGAGAGTTATATATGCACGTTTTACGCAAAGTGAAATGCAACACGTATAGTCTAAATGAAAATGTTCGAGGCTATCCTGTTTTATTTCTAATTACCGTAAATGGATTGCGATTAAATTCCGCTTAAATGATATTCGGCTTGACGAATAAAGGGTATCGCTAATTCGTGATAGTCGTTATTGAAGACTTCATAAGCTTTAGAGTTTTTTGAGTTGGTTTCGAAAATGGAGTAAGCGTATCGTTTGCTCCATTTTTATGGATTTGGAATCTTGTTTTTCATCGCTCTTTTTATCTACGTGCGTAAATAGTGGATAGCAGGATGGTACGGGACACCCGAAAGCAACTCAAAGCCTATTTTTATAGCTAATAGAAAGCGCTATTAAAATAAATTTGGAAGAACATCATGAAAAGAGCAATACGATTCGGATTCCTAATGTTGTGCCTGGCACTAACGGCATCATTCTCCCTAAAAATTGATAAAGTCGTCAATCTGGTATGTGAATATCATGAAAACCCCATCGGTATCGATGTCGAAAAACCACGGCTCGGTTGGCAACTCATTTCAGATGATGAAAATGTAATGCAAACGGCTTATGAAATTCGGGTGGCCGATTCCGAAAAAGAGCTGCAAAACGATAAGGCGCTGATTTGGTCTACAGGAAAAGTAGAAAGCGACCGATCGGTCAATGTGGCATATGAAGGCCCCGCCCTTAAGTCAATGCAACGCGTGTATTGGCAAGTACGGGTGTGGGACAATACGAACAAGGTCTCTTCATGGAGTACGCCTGCCTTTTGGGAAATGGGTCTTCTGGAGAACACGTTATGGAAGGCTTCCTACATCGCTATGAATGATATAACTACGGAGAAAGAATCACACCCCTCCCAGTATTTCAGAAAGGAATTTCAGGCGAAAAAGCCAATCCAATCCGCAAGGGTATATGTGACCTCATTGGGCGTTTACGAACTCCTGCTCAACGGAAAGAAAGTAGGAAATGACCTGTTTACCCCTGGCTACACTAGTTACGATCACCGTCTACAATACCAAACCTACGATGTTACCGACATGCTACAGGAGAATAATGCCATTGGCGCTATCGTTGGCGATGGTTGGTATCGTGGTAATATCGGTTGGAAAGGCGATTATGCCTACTATGGAAAGCAACTGGCCCTACTGGCGCAGCTAAAAATCGATTACCAAGACGGTTCAAGTGAGACCATTGTAAGCGACGACGGTTGGAAAGCTTCCTATGGCCCGATTTTGGAGTCCGATATGTACAATGGTGAAAAATACGATGCCCGTTTAGAAATGGATGGCTGGTCCAGTTTCGGATTTGATGAGAGTAAATGGACACAGGTTCAAATTCTTGATCACCCAACGGATATTTTGGTCGCACCTCAGGGTCTACCCGTTCGGGCAATCGAGGAAATCAAACCTAAAAAAATAATTACAACACCGAAAGGAGAAATCGTTTTGGATCTCGGACAAAATATTGTCGGGTGGGCGCGCATGCGCGTACAAGGTGAAAAAGGGGATAAAGTTACCTTGAAATTTGCTGAGGTACTGGATAAGGATGGCAATTTTTATACCACCAACCTCCGCGCTGCGGAGGCAACGGATACCTACACCTTAAAGGGAGAGGGGGAAGAAATCTTTGAACCGCATTTTACCTCCCACGGGTTTCGTTTTATCCAGGTAATCGATTATCCCGGAACTTTGGATCTCGATGCGATTACAGGCATTGTCGTACATTCCGATATGGACCCGACAGGCTCGTTTACCACTTCCGACCCTATGATCAATCAACTGCAAAATAATATACGATGGAGCCAAAAGGATAATTTTCTGGATATTCCCACAGACTGCCCACAACGCGATGAGCGTGCCGGATGGACCGGCGATGCCCAAGTATTCAGTATGACAGCGGCATATAATTTCGATGTGGCCTCATTCTACACCAAATGGCTCAAGGATCTGGCCGCGGACCAGCACGAAAACGGATTGGTCCCCAATGTAATCCCGGATATATTGAGCGAAAGTAAGGGTGCGGCTGCACAAGGTGGTGCCACAGGTTGGGCAGATGCTGCGGTCATTATACCTTGGACGGTTTACCAAACCTATGGTGATGAGCGTATCCTGAAAGAACAATACGATAGTATGAAGGGCTGGGTAGACTATATGGCGGAAGAATCCGGTGAGGATTATCTATGGAATAATAACAAGCATTGGCATTGGGGCGATTGGCTTGCTTATGATGCCAACAATCCTGCGTATAATGGTTCTGTTACCGAAAAAGATTTGATTGCCACGGCCTACGCCTACTATTCTACAACCTTGATGGGTAAAATAGCAGGTATTCTTGAGAAGACAGAAGATGCTGTCAGCTATGACGCTTTGGCCGAAAACATCAAAAAAGCATTTATTAAAGAATATATAACCCCCAACGGTCGTTTGGTTTCACACACACAGACCGCCTATGCCTTAGCACTTTCATTTGGCCTCATTCCAGAGGAGCTGATCGAAAAATCGGCGGCCTTTTTTACTCAGGATGTGGAAAGGTTCGGACATTTGACCACCGGCTTTTTGGGTACTCCCTTGCTCTGTAGCACCCTTTCCGACATCGGGCGTGACGATTTGGCATTTATGCTATTGAACCGTAAAGAATTCCCCTCTTGGCTGTATCCGGTTACGCAAGGCGCTACGACGATTTGGGAACGCTGGGACACCCAAAAACCCGACGGAACGATTATTGAAGGGATGAATAGCTTCAACCACTACGCATACGGTGCCATCGGGGAATGGCTCTATAACTATGTTGGTGGACTAAGTATAGATCCCGAAAATCCGGGCTATAAGCACATCCTTTTTCATCCCCATCCTGGTGGAGGATTGACTTCGGCCAGTGCGGAATTTCAATCCTTATACGGAAAAATTAAATCGAGTTGGGAGATCAATGGCTCCGATTTTAGCTATGAAGTTGTAATCCCCGCGAATACGACGGCCACAGTTACGTTGCCGGAAGCTAAAACAAATACGGTTTTGGTAAATGGTCGAAAGCCGAAATCCGATTTGCAAAAAAAGTTGAAGCAAACGGCGGATGGCGTGCAATTAGAATTGGGGTCTGGAACATATCGATTTACCTATCCATCCGGAAAGCTAAAATCGTAAAAGTTGACCGAGCTGTTCCGCAAAGCATCTAAATAAAATGTAAAGGTAAAAGTGATGAAGACAAAGAATTTCTTTTTCTTACTCCATCTTCTGATTTTATTTCAATGCGTTCGTTCGCAGAAGACCAATGATTCAGGCCATTGGGAAACTATTTCATCCGAAACCGCGCCCATCGCAAGACACGAATGCAGTTTTGTAGCGGTCGATAATAACTTTTATTTATTGGGAGGTCGCGGTATTAAGCCAGTCTCAATCTACAACACTGAAACGAATTCATGGACGGAGGGTAAAGCACCACCCATAGAAATCCATCATTTTCAGGCAGTATCCTACCATGGGAATATTTACGTTTTCGGGGCCATGAGTGGAAAGTATCCCTATGAGAAACCCTTGAAAAACATCCTCATTTATAAACCCCAAGAAAATGTATGGGAAATCGGAGCTGAAATTCCGGAACATAGGCGACGTGGTTCCGCAGGTGTTGTAGTTCATAATGACGAGGCTTACATGATCAGCGGTATTGTGGATGGGCATAATAGTACACACGTGGCATGGGTAGACAGCTATGATTTCGAAACCATGGAATGGAAAGAACTTGCCGATGCTCCCAGACCAAGAGACCATTTTCATGCGGTGCTCAATGATGGCGAGATATATGTGGCTGGGGGCAGGAATTCATCGTATGCGACAAAGCAAACGTTTGATCTTACCATTCCGGAAGTCGATGTGTATACGATTGCAACGAACAGCTGGCGAACGTTACCTGCCAAAAACAACCTGCCGACCATGAGAGCGGGAACTTCCGCAATTTTTTTAGGGGATGATTTAATCGTGATCGGAGG
The DNA here is from genome assembly GCF_005943945.1 of Aggregatimonas sangjinii. Classification (GTDB taxonomy): domain Bacteria; phylum Bacteroidota; class Bacteroidia; order Flavobacteriales; family Flavobacteriaceae; genus Pelagihabitans; species Pelagihabitans sangjinii. Next base: position 1,316,457 of record NZ_CP040710.1, read on the forward strand.
CGAGAGTATGGCACAAAAAGAAGCACACGACACGATTGAAGCCTATAATGTACCGTCTAAAACTTGGCGGAATTTGGAAAATTTGAATAGGGGTCGACATGGTTCACAGGCGATAATTTACAAGAACAAAATTTATATCGCGGCAGGAAGCGGTAATCGTGGGGGAAAACCCGAGCTCGATGATATGGAAGTTTTTCAGATTATCGAAAAATAAGCTTAAAGGATGGATTGAGATTGAATCCATTTCAATGCTAAGTATGCTTTAATTGCTTTCAGCTCTTTATCGGTACCGTCCTTTCAAAACTCGACTACATTTTTTGAACGACTTCACTGGGCTTAAATCCAATCCTATAGGCCTGCGCCACTAATTTCGTCCCTTCCGGTAACATAAAAGGTCCTTGATAGATTGACCACGCCTTTGGGACTTTTCCGTTTTTAGATACGATCTTATATCCTATGGAAGCGCCTTTCGTATCGCAACTCAGTGTAATATTACCTTCGGAGGCCGTTACAGTAGGTTTTGAGGTTTCGGGTTGGGTTTGTTCACCATTCCACAATCGGGTGATCAATTCTCTTTCAGGCAGGTTGGGCTGGTCGTTGATCGCCGTAAGCCATCTGTCCATTTCGGTACGTAATTCTTCCAATTTTCCCTTGTAATCGGTGTTTTCGACTAGATTGTTCAACTCATGTGGATCGGCCAAACAGTCGAATAATTCTTCGGAGTCTTTGTTTTCCCGGAACCACTGTGATTGTATGGCGTTCAATTTGCCTTCATTTTGTAATTGCAACAATTCCTTCATCGTTGGTATTCTTTCTCGGTACTCGACGGGCAAATAGTATCTCTGTTCCGGTCTATAGTTACGAATATATTTGAAGCGTTTATCACGAACTGCACGGATGACATCTGTAATAGCATCAAACCGATCTGCGGCGGCATGAATATATTTTCGCTCCTTTTCGGCCTTAAAATCCCCCAAGAAAGCCTTGCCTTGCATATAATCTGGAGGTGTTACTCCGATTAGGGAGAGCAGGGTAGGGGCAAAATCGATAAAACTGATCAGTTCATCATCAATCGTCTCGGCGTGCAGCTTGTTGGGGAATCGAATGATCATTGGGGTATTCAGGCCCGAATCATAGATCAGACGTTTCTGTCTGGGTAACGGTCCGCCGTGATCTCCATAGAAGAAAATTACAGTGTTCTCTAAAAGTCCATCCTCTTCTAACTGTTTTAGAACGGCTCCTATTTGCTTATCCATTTCAGCAATATTATTATACATTTTCCACATATCCCGTCGCACTGTTTCGGTATCCTGGAGGTAGGGGGGTATGTCAAATTCGGTATCCTTGGGCAGGTGCACAGTTGTTTCCTGTTCGGTCATTCGCCCAGAACCAGGTTTGTATATGCTATCGCCTGCATGATAGTACCTTGTTTCCATCTTTCTGTGGCCATAGGGCTCGAAAAGTCCTGACTCATGAGTTTCACTAAAATTAAAGACCGAAAAAAATGGTTGGCCTTCGCTTCGGTTACGCCAGTGGGCAAAAGGGTTGCTTTCGTCCCATGCCGTTTCCGGCGCTTTAAATTGATAGTCCTCTTTATAGTTATTGGAACAGTAGTATCCGTTCCTTCGAAGTAACTCACTGACCATACGTGTTTCCGGCGGCGGAACGGCACCATAAGAGGGTAGGCCCGTTACCTCGGTATAGGAAGTAGTACGCATATGATTGGCGCCGATACTAGACGGGTACATGCCCGTAATAATAGCCGCTCTACTTGGGGCACAAACCCCGGAAGTTGAAAATAAATTGGGATAGCGAACGCCCTCGCGCGCCAATCGACTCAAATTAGGAGTAGTAATGATAGAATCTCCAAAAGGAGGGATATAGTCTCCCATATCCTCTGTTACGAACCATAGAATATTTGGGCGCTGGGGTAAATTTTCCTCCACTGCCTTGTTCTTCTCAAGGCCAGAACTCTTGGTTTGGGTTTGACAGCTTAGCAGCACAAGGCAGCATATGCTGAAAATTGCGAGCTTTCTCAATATGAGGATCGAGTTGAACATAGTATAAGGATTAAACCTTGAATCGGACGCTCTCATTCTTAACTTATTTTATGTGAACTATTTGGCTTCGATATAGTTTAACAATATTTCTTTTACATCGGCAACCGTTCCTTGCGTAAGACCCCCGTTCGTAGCACCGGTAATCCAATAGAGTACCATACCGGCATCCGAACAATCCCATTTTCCTTTTTGAAAGGATACCACATCATCGTTTTCCGCTATTTTTCCTTGAATCCATATCCATTGAACACGCGGATCCGGATGATTTTTGGCCCAATCCCATTCCGCAAGACCCACTTTTAAGTGCACGTTTTGATCCGGGATACGAACCTCTTCAACCCCAAAATCCATAATCTGTTGCCAGGTATAAAAATCACCGGCATCATCGTTCGCAGGATGGTGCGTAACCACCTTTACAAATTTATGTTTTGATTTTTTAGAAGCATTCAATGCGAGCCCTATGATATCCGGTTCACCGGCTTCGATGATCCATAACGGATTTTCTGCTGTTGAGGCATTTATGGCGGCGGCCAAATCCCGAACGGTTTCATCCTGTTGCCATTTCGCATCGAAGAAAGTTAAATTTTCAAACCCGCCCCACCGCCTTGCGGTCACATCACAGGCTGCCTGCATCAAAGCATGCCTTTCTTTTTCCGCCGCTTCCGAAATGCGTTCCACACGTTCCAAATCGCAACTATGCGAATAGTGCACCAAGCGATCTTCCAGTCCAGTAGCCCGCAATAGTGCGATCGAAACCGCTGTGGCGCCAAGGTCATCCGGGTCAGGGGAATTACCGTCGGCAACAATCGCGATGCGGCCGGCAGGCGGATTGATAGTGGGCAATTCTGTCCGCTCAGACATTGAATTATCATTTAAGGCAACATTTTTAACCATTCTACCTTTACCGACAGGAGTAAAAATGAGTCCGGCCCAGCGAGCCCTGGCCCATTCCTTGCCATCGGTACTTCCAATTTCGGCGGTAACTTTGATACTATCTCCTTTATTCAACGTAACGTTCTCCCAAAGCGCATTGAATTTAGGTCCTTCATCGAACATTTTTTGAGTGAGTGCTGGGGAAAAAGCACCAAGCTCCTTATCGTTGATGGTGACGCCAAATTTGGATTGCCCATCGTTTTCACCAATACCTACGAAAACGACATCGTACCCACCGCTTTTAAAATTGAAGGTCGTGGTGGTCATGGCTTTCTTTTGTTGGTTTGGATTAATGGCAAGCCATCTTCTTCCGGCATCGCGGTAGAATCCTGTTCCCTCTATAGGAAAATCATCAACGGGTAGGGTTTTGTTCTCGATAAGAGAAGTGCCGATTTGCTGAAAGTACGAAGGCTCGCTCCATTTCATGACCACCCGTGGTCCATTATCTTTAGGGACATAATTCTTATACTTCGTCAATATAAATTTGTCAAATTCGAATCCGTCTTCGCGCATACTGAACTGAATTTCGTGAACACCGCTTTCTGGGATGTCTAAATAAATCTCCTGTGGCACTCCACAGTGCACTTCCTTTGTTCGCTGCTTGCTTTCCCATCTCCATTCGTTTTTCCCTTGGCACCATTGCATTCTTTGGCCATGAACTGGCCAATCCCCATTCAGTCCAACATGTATTCCGTTATCCTCACCACCGGTGCTGAACGCCCTGACCCAAACATAATAGCGACCCGGGTCGTTAATCTTTAGCTTGTACTGGAGAATGGCCATTTTTCCAGGATCATTGGAGAAATTTTTACCATGAATCAAGGAATCGTCATGCGTAACCCGGGTGTCCGGTAGTATTTCCAGATAGGTATTATTGCTAGCACTGCTTGCATGGTTTTCATCCTCATCACGCCCGATAATCGGTGTTTCGTGACTAGTAGTCCTATACCATTGGCGTATTTCGGTTTTACTTTGTTTAAAATAATATTCCGCCTCTACCGCAACTTGGCCATTCTTTTCTTCAAAGATTACGTTTTGGCCAATAATAGGTTCCGTTAATTTAGGGTGCTGTGCCTTTGAACTCATGACGGATGCCATTAAGACCACTAGCAATAAGATTACTGATTTGAATTTCATTTTTTTGGGTATTTCGTTTGTCCTAAAAATGCACCCCGGAAAATCGTACGGACAAGTCCAATTTTCGAAATCAATCCTGACTACGAAGATCCGAAGTGGTATAAATCTTTACGTTTTTATACAGCGCACAGCGTGCGAACATATTTCTAAAACCAATTCGGCCCTCGCCTATCTTTTTTTCGTGGGAAATATTCCATGAAAAAATTTTAGCTCTCCCGTCACCATCCACTTTAAAGAAAAGATGATCTTTTGTTTTTATAGCGGTAATGCTATAGGTGACACCATCCTTAATAGTACCCACTTCATTATCGTATGAAGGGGTTATCATGGTTTCCTTAAAAGTTCGCTGTGCCGTAACCGGATATCTTCTGGCCCTAACATACTGACGCCTTTCTTCTTTCGAAAATGCGGCGTAGCTGATATGGAAGGCGTTCATATACCTAAAGTAGCTACTCATCTTTGGTACGGCCCGTAGTACTCTCCAGTCAAAGATATCCTTGGTAAAGGGATCATTCTCAATGCCTGTTGCCTGTATGTAGAGTATGTTCACGTATTGGTCCAATGTATCGGTTTTGGTATATTCATACGTGATTTTAACATCTCCCTCAAAGGATTTTTTCGTCCATAAAACGGCGTGGTGTGCATCATTACCTTTCTCTGGGCCCGCTTGCAAATGCATTCCGTCTTCGGTGGTATCGACGGTAGCTATCTCCCCGTCGAGAAACCAATGTTTCTGCCAATCTTCCGTTCCGGTATCTTCAAGTTGCGCCACCCAATTGTCATCGGTATTATTCACTTGAAATTTTTCTTCTAACGGTTCAACATCCTGCCCCTGAATAAAGAAGGGCAGTACAGCTAGTAGACTTAGTTGTAAAAAAAGTTTCTTCATGGCTTTAAAAAATCCTTACCCCATTTTTCACGCAATTCCTGCGCCAATTGGGCTACCTTTTCTTGGTACGCTTTTTTTTCGGCAAGGTTGTCTAACTCCAAGGGGTCTTTGGAGTGATCGAACAGCATCCTTTCGTACGCCTCTCCGTTATCATCTGTCCATTCCGTGTAGAACAGATTTCCCTTGATCAATGTCACGGCGTCTTTAAATTTACTTACCGCCCAATCCTTTTCACTTTGCTTGCCATCTAAAATGGAAACTAAACTCACACCCTCGACCGTTTCAGGTATTGCAATACCGGCAAGTTCGGTTAAGGTCGGATAGATATCGATATATTCCGTAATGGCATTGGTCTTTTGTCCGTTTGTCTTTCCGGGAACTTTGATGACCAATGGTGTTCTAAGTGCCGTTTCGAAAGTTACATGTTTACACCAAAGTTTGTGGTCCCCTAAATTCCAGCCGTGATCGCCCCACAGGATTACGATGGTATCTTCTGCCAAATTCAATTGTTCAAGCTCGTTCAGTACCAAGCCGATTTGCGCGTCAACATAACTCACACAAGCATAATAGCCATGAATGAGCTCTTTGGCCAAATCTACGGGTATATCGCCCTCTTTCGGAATATGCTCATAATTTCGTAGTTCGCCATAATTATGAAACGCCTTTTCTGGCGTAGATTTAGGCTGTACGTAGCTTTCGGGTAATTCAATCTTTTTCCTATCATAAAGATCCCAATACTTTTTTGGGGCACAAAAAGGAAGATGTGGTTTGGAAACGCCCATAGTGAGAAAAAATGGCTTACCGGAGCTTTTGAGTTCTCTCAGGTCTTTGATGACTTTTAAAGCCAATTTGCCGTCCCTATAAACAGAATCATGCACTTCAGCTGCTTCCATAGGCAGGCCGCGGAGGGTATTTCTACGTATCTCTTGGTTTTCTGGTAGGGCATAACCCCATAGTCCGTCGGCTTGCCAGATTTCGTCCCATGCCTTGGCGTCATCTTCTTTGTGGTGATAGATTTTTCCATTGGAAATTGTTCTGTACCCGTTCTGCTTTAGCAGCATCGGAAGTGAAACGGCATCCGGGTAGTCCTGGTCTTTTTTTGTTCTTGCATTTAGAAAACGATGTCTAGTTGGCCTTGCACCGGTAAGTATGCTGGCTCTTGAAGCACCACAAACGGGAACATTGCAGTAGGCGCGATCAAAAACTAAACTCTGTTTTGCCAGTTTATCCAGGTTCGGGGATTGGATATGGCTTGCCCCATAAAAATTTAACTCTGGACGCAAATCATCTACCGCGATGAATAAAATATTTGGCTTCCGCTGCTTTAAGGTCCTCTCATCCTCTACTTTCACTGATGAAAATAGCAAAATGGCCATCACATATAATCCGCCTCGAACAACTGTTTTAAAATAAAGAGAAAACCTCATTTCGTAATTTGAAATCATAAAGCTGATGGGTCGGTAAATTCTATTAGTCCGATTTTCTTAACAGCACCACCCAATCCTTGTCGTTATCGGTGGGTGCAACCCCGAGGGATACCGCTCCGTTTGCCTGTACCTCTTTGATGGAACCACTTTGCATAGCGCCACCGTTTCGAGGATCGTACCAATTTATGGTAAACACATTCCCACTATCGCCCAAATCAATGGAGGCTGTTTTTAATCCCATAGGAAGGAATACGGCATAGATTTCATCTTTTTTCGCAAAACAATACACATCGGGATTGTTTCCAACGACGCGTTCATCCATTGGCTCCATTTCCCAAAAGGGGATATGTTCTTTGAAGAAATTCAAAGCATACCTGTTTTGGTCCCAAAATAGGTCCCGACTTCTAAAATCCTCACAAGTAAGGTCGGAATGCGGGCTGTCATACCCGAAGTACCATTCTACCCCAAATCCTCCTGCCATCAATGTGCCCCACATGGCCCTGGAACGTGCCAAGTTATGCTCTGGGTCCTCGTCATCAGGAAGGAGTGCAATGTTTGCCTTGCCCGGTTCGTCGACCGACAGCGCCCATTTTTTGCCACTGGCATTCGATTTTTCGCGCCATTTGAGTACTCTAGGGTGTACATCCGAAAATTCCGCATCACTCAGTTGCAGGGATGCCCCTGTTAATGGAGATCGGTCGCCGATAAAATCTTCATAACGGCCATCCTTATTGGGAAAGGTATGCATGACCAAATGGTGGTCATAAGGGTCTAGTCGTTGTATATAATTTGCTACCTTCAATACTTCCTCTGTAGGTTGATCGTTTTCTTCCCCTACATTCCAATTTAAGGCAAGGTGGTGGCCAAAACGCGCGATAAGCTCTCGATAGTATAATTTCCCCTCCGGCCCGAAAACACCTTTGTCCATTAGATGATCGGTTTCCGTTTCATGCGTTTTAAAATGAAGGAACATCCCTAGCGATTCGGCATATTCGAAAATGCGTTCCCATTGGTCCAATTTGGATACATCCAATCTGGTTTTGTGAAAAAAGGTTTCCCAAGCTTCTTTGTTCTTTTTATCACTGGCATAGGTTTCATAGGCGGCAACGGGTTCTTTTAGGAGATAGGGAAAAATATTGCGATCGTCGCCATCTACATTGAAGGTCAAAAAGGAAAAAACGTTCAGTTCTTCAGAAGCCAAGTAATTTATGGCGCCCAACAAGTTTTTACCTTTGTTTTCTTGCCAAACAAAGGATTGTGCATCTTCATTAAAATCTTTGGCATGTGGTTCCCATTCTTTTAAAAAGCCTAAGGCATTGGTCGCTCCATCAAAATCGGCATAACCCAAAAGATTTTCAGGTGCATCTACCCCAAGTTTTATAAAATAGTCTTCGGTTTCCTCGAACTGAAGGTATGATTTCCCTACATAGTTCAAACGGCCTTTAGCCCTATTGTCCCTTCCAGATTTATCTGAATCGGCAATGCTGAAAACTCCCGAGTGGCCATCCATAAAACCAGCGGAAGCACTTTGCATGATATTTTCGGCAATGGCTACGGATGTTCCTTTTTTAAAAGATGCACTGTACGTCCACTCTCCAATGGCGTCAGGGGTGAACCGCACCTGCCATATATTGCCGGTCGTAGCACTAGATTCTGCGGCATTGCCATCGGCTGCATAGAATCCCGGTACCACATAGGATTTCCCGCCATTGCTAAAAGTAACGTCTAAACGGTAATCCATAAACGGATTTTCTGCCGCAAGTTCATCGGTCTCGGGACCTTCAAATGACAAGGTAACGCGATGCCATTTTTTCAGTTCGCCGTCAATGCTGACCTCGGCGGTTTTTTGGTTACACCCTGTAAGAATTGAGAATAGTACAGCTAAAAATAGGATGTTTTTTGTTTTCATATGGCTACATTAAAGTGTACTCGAAAGCTTATATAACTACCTGTTCAAGATTTAGATTGGGTATCGGGCAAGCCTTTGAAATTTCATGGTTTTTGCTTCTGAAGGGGTTGATTGCATATCACAAACTTACTTCCCAACCCTTGGCGTATTCCCTGCCCCATAACTCCATCGCTTTGGGATCCAACATTTTTCCGGATTGTGCATCTACATCAAAACCATTGCCGATACGATAAGCAACATTTCCATAGTGTACCAATGCCATACTGACCGATGCATCATCGATAGGGGCCTGAAGAGTTTCTTTGCCCCGAATGGTATTGAAGAAATTTTCTACATGCACCGTGGTCATACCACCGCCTCCACCTAGTACAACACCACCTTCTTTGTGTTTGGCGTTAACGGTTTTTACCAGATTACCGTCTCTATCATAAAGTTTATACAGGTTTCGGTCCACGAATACGCTTCCTTCGCTTCCGTAAATGATGGTGCCCCTTCCTGCTCCGTAGGTTGAGTAGCCATTTCTACTCTTACCGTCCCACTGTATGGTCTTATCGTTATCGAATTTAAAGGTGGCGAGCATCGTATCGTACATTTCCCATCCATCGTTCACAAAGGCGGTTTTTGAGCCATCTACTTCCACATGATTGGGGAAACCTACGTCTAAGGCCCATCGCGCGACATCCAATTCGTGTGTTCCGTTATTGCCTAATTCGGCCGTACCGTAGTTCCACCCATACCAGTGCCAGTTGTAATTCCAGGTTTCGGAAGTGTAGTCCCTTCGCGTCGCGGGACCTTGAAATAAATCCCAATCCAAACCGGTTGGTATTGCCGCAGGTTTCTGTAATGGCACTTCTCCACGTTTGTTACTAAAGAAGGCTACCGCTTTGTAGGGGGTTCCGATAACGCCATTGTGAATTTCCTTTATTATGGCGATTGTATGATCCGCCGAACGCTGTTGATTGCCCATTTGTACCACCCGACCGTATTTTTTTTGTGCCGCCACCAGGAGCTCATTTTCCGCCATATTATGGCTACAGGGCTTTTCAACATATACGTGTTTCCCCTCTTTTAGGGCCATGATAGAACCGGGAGCGTGCCAATGATCTGGCGTCAGGTTGAATAAGGCATCCACCTTTTTATCTTCGAGTACTTTGCGGATGTCGTTTTCAAGTTTAGGGGTGTAATTCAACCGCGTTGACAAATTTTCAGCCGCTTTTACCCTTTGACTTTCCATGACATCGCAAAGGTAAACGAGCTCTACATTGTTTCGTTCTAGCGCAATTGGCGTATACATACCGTTTACGCGTCGACCCAGGCCAGCGATGGCTAGTTGTATTCTATCGTTGGCGCCTATGACTTTCCGATAGCTTTTTGCCGATAATTTGGTGCCTCCCAACATAAAACCCGCTGTGCCGATTGCTGTTGTTCGAATAAAATTTCTTCTTGAATTTTTCATTGGTATAGTTTTTTATCTTTCTAGAATTCTTATAGAATAGCAAGGGATTGCAGAATTTTTTAAAAGTATTATTCTTATTTTTACTTTTTATGCCGTCCGAGCTTAAGGTCGAATGTACAGCCTGCTAAAATGAATTAATGACGAGTTTAATTTCGTGTTTCCCCGGATTCAAGCGCACCGAACCAAATGCAGCTGCTACCTTTTCACCATTATGCATCAGTTCCTTTCCTGGGGCCGGAGCAATTTCAAGTTCGGCGACCATATTGGCTGGAATCTCGATATGGAATACCTGCAATCTTTTATTTTTAGATTCATACTCCCCCTTAATGCTCCCCTTTATCGTAGGTACTTCGATACTACTGTGTTTCAAATCACCCATTTGCGGTTTGATTGTAGCAACGCCGAACCCAGGTGTTTTGGGTTGAATGCCCCAAAGGCCACGGGGAATTATATTGGCGGGTACTGCTCCCCAGGCATGGTTCCAGTCCAAATTATTCTTGTATTTCAAGTCCCATGCTTCCAAAGTAATGGTAGAGCCAATACGTATCATATTAAACCAACTTCGGTCACTGGTATCCGTCAGTAGCGAAAGCGCGTAATCTTCAGCGCCGGCGTTGTACAATCCGTCCATTAAATATTGTGAACCATAAACACTACAAGCCATTCCCCGTGATTTTATATGTTCGACTACGGAAGCAATATGCTCTTCGGGTACCATATTGAACGCTAAGGGTAGCATGTTGGCATGTAGCGCGGCATGGTCGGTACCTATCCCATCAACGTAGATTCCCCTCTCCGAATCGAACATTTGCTCATTGACCGCTTTCTTGGCCTTTAGGGCGCGGAGCTCAAAATCCATAGCTTCTTTGGTCTTGCCCAGCACTTCGGCAAATTCAGCCATAATCTTCATATTTTGATAGTAAAATGAATTGACCACCGTATTATAATCTTTAAAGACGTAGCCATCACGTTCTCCTTTGTTGGATGGATCTCCGCCCCATCCCGCCGATGGCCAGTCTACGATGTCCCGAAAGGTCTCCTTCATCGTTTTTGGAAAGCCAAGGTTGGCCATCAGTTCGGGAGTCATTTTTGTAGAGGTAATCAAACCATCTTCGTTCGCCAGCTCATACAGCGTTTTATATTTTAATTGCTCATAATACTTCTCGATAAGTTCGGTATTGCCCGTGTACATATAATCGGCATAGAACATGAGCGCCACGTGCTGCTGCCATTCCGTCGGCCATGTAGGATGTTCCATAAAATATTCAATGGTCTGTCTCGCTATGGCATACTCGCGATCGGTGGTGTAGTGACTCAATTGGTTCAAATAGGCATCGGCTTCATAGGGTATACGTTCCCGATCGCCATCAACATACAAGCCATTGAAGGTAGTTGCCTTGATGGAATATTTACACAAGTCCCATACTTGGTTCAGAATGTCATCGGAGCTTTCAAAACTACTGGTATTGTCGTCCCAGTAGCTAAAGTGGGCTACTTGTCTGAAATTATCTGCAGTAACGGGCGCTTGAGCACCTTCTAGCTCTGCATATCTAAAGGGCATCAGCACAGGAAAGCCTTTGGGTAGTGGTAACGCCTTGCCAGGCAAGGTGTTGCGTTTGTCCACTTTAACGGGAAGTTGATACTTGGTCCGTCCCGGTTTTACAGGAACTTGTATCTCCTGGTACCGGATATGACTCTTTTCAAAGGGGGTTCTATTGATATTTTCGCCATCCAATTGTTCCCCAATGCGAAAGGTTAGCGTATGCGGTGTTTTTGCTTCATAGGTGAAATCGATAGTTGCAAAGGCCGCTTTTCCAAAATCCATAAAATAAAAATCACCCCTATCTTCAAAGGAGGTCGGAGCTATGTGTTCAATTTGAAAGCTGTTTGCCGTGGTAATGGTTTGCTGCGCACTTCCCATGGTAAACGACTGCTTTTCGGAATATCTTGAGAGTCGATTGTCCACATCCCAAATACGGACTTTCCAATAATAAGTTGAACCGCTCTCCAACGGTGTACCGTCGTGTTCGATTTCGGATGAGCTGTTGGTACGAACTTGTCCACTATCCCAGATATCCCCGATATTTTTATCGATGTTTTCCTCGGAGGAAGCGACCAAGATTTGATAGGCTGATTGTGAAACCGCCCCGTCTGGAACCACCCATCCGTATTCCGGTTTAGGGTCGATGATGGTTACTCCCTCCGTATCCCTGATCCATTCGACAATCAAATTTTTAGGGCCTTCCGAGAAGGCATCTGAATTTTTTAAAATAAGCGCGTCGGTCGCAGCCCGAAAAGCGTTTAGTTTTTCAGTGTATTTCGAATTTTTTGCAAGATTATTAATTTCTTTAGGGTCATCTTTCAAGTTGTAGAGCTCTTCGAACGATTGGTCATTTACGTACCTGAAATACTTCCAATCTTTAGTGCGAATACCCTCACTTGGTGGAATGTGCTCAAACTCCCAAAGATGTTCAAGCAATACAGTATCGCGCTCAAGGTTCTTGGTTTTGTTCGATGCGATGGGCATTAGGCTTTTGCCCTGCCAAGTCTCTGGAGACGCAACTCCCGCCAAGTCAAGAATAGTTGAGGGCACGTCGATGTTCAAGGCCAAAGCATCGCTATCTTTCTGATTCTTTAAACGGGGGTCGAACACGATTAGGGGTACCCGAACGGAATTGTCATACAATAACCATTTTCCGGCCAATTGGCGTTCACCAAGAAAATAACCGTTATCGCCCATAAGGATGATGACGGTGTTCTTATCCAAACCTTTTTTCTTGAGTTCGGCGCGGATTTTTTCAATCTCGCGGTCGATACCGGAAATCATCCGGTAATACCCTTTTACACTGTGTTGGTATTTCTCAGGCGTATCATAGCGCCAGGTCCACCGCAATCGGTTAAAACCATCACGTACGAATTTCGGTTGCGCCTCAAAATAGCGATCTTCTCCCAAATCGGGTCCCGGCATATTGATATCCTGAAGCAGGACATCCGACTCGTTCTGCCAAAAATATTGGTCTTCCGCGCTGTCATGGGCGTGGGGCGCACTAAAACTCAAGGATAGGCAAAACGGCTCATCCGTTTTTGCTTTGGCTATAAAGTCGATGGCTTTCTGGCCGGTATATCTGGTCAAGTGAACAGTGTCTTTGCCCAAGGTTTTGTAATAGTACCCGCGCCTATCATCGTAAGCGTTGTTGCGGTCGTAGGATTCGTATTCATCGAACTGCTTATCCAAATCATCGTAGCGTACGCCATACTTACCATAAAATCCCGTTTTATAGCCCTTTCCTTTTAAGATGGTGGGGTAGGAATGCGTCATATACGACTCCCGAATATTCCCTGTCTGGAAGTTGAAGTTATGGGTACGTTCATACAGTCCGGTCAAGATACTCGCCCGACTCGCCGCACAAATGGGAGTGGTCACCATTGCGTTGGAAAAATACGTACCTTCTTTGGCCAACTTGTCCATTTCCGGCGTTGAAATAAGCGAATTTCCGGCATATCCCAACGCATCAAAGCGCTGGTCATCTGTTAGGATAAAGATAATATTGGGTTTATCGGATGGTGATTTCTTCACCGATTTTTGGGCCTTGAGCGGAAGTACAAAAACCCATAAAAGGGCACTTAACAAAAATTTCATTTTCATGGTCCTAACTGTTTTCTATTTTGATTTCGGTTGGTTAAAAGTTATGATAAATAAGAAGACGATTTACATATCACGTCTTGTTCAAACCTATGTTTTTAAAGGTTATTAACCATCCTGTGCTGTCCTGAAAGGGCTATACTGTGAAGGCCGGTTTTGCAAGTGGCAATACAAGGAAAAAACCTTTAATTTTTTTTGGATACGGAACCGATTTTAAAAATTAAGGAATGGTTTCCGAGAACAGATAGAAAGTACGTGAATATCGCGCTTTCAAGTTTTGTGCTTTTCGTCAAGCAATGTTTTTATGATTTCGGACGGAAGCATCCTTTCAGTATAATTTGCCTCTACATGGGCCGTTGTAATTATTCGCTGCCTATTGATGATAAAGGTAGCCGGAACAGGTAAGGTTTTGGAGCCATCCGCATTCAAGAGGGTTAAATCACGTCTTTTATGGTACCCTATCCCGGGATCGAACTGAAGACGATAATCCTTTATGACTTGCTGGTCCGCATCACTCAGGACCTCAAAATCAAGATGATTCTTTTCCGTTAGGGTCAGTGCATCATCAGGTTTTTGGGGACTAATGGCCAATACTACCGCGCCCAAGGCTTTAATTTGCGGTAGGGATGCTTGTATGGCCCTTAAATCCAGGTTACAGATAGGGCACCATTCACCTCGGTAGAATTTCAGAATAACATGGCTCGATTTTACTACCTCTGAAAGCGAAATCATTTTGCCGAAAGCGTTTGGCAAAGTGAAGTCGGGGGCTACATCCCCAGCTTTCAATCCTTTTACATGGGAAGCATTTGCGATAACCAACTTTTGAAAATCCTGTAGTTTACCCATAACTGTTGTTTTGAATCGATATAAATTTTATAGTGAAAATAACATTTTGATTATGAAGTTTTTATCCATCGAAAATTTCGATAGTTTCCTGAAGGTTCGTCTGCTGTATCTATCGCTTAGCGTTATTTTTTTCCGAGGCACCATAAGATAAATGTCCTGTTGAACCTTCGCCTAATATCCTGTATCGGTTTTGGGGTATTTGCGCTCGGTGTTTTTGAATAATGACCCCGTAGTCCGGGTTATCAATTTCATTGTTCCATTCATTGGGGTCGCTACGATGGTCGTAAAATTCTTCAGATCCGTCGTTATATTGAATAAATCGATACTGTTCCGAAATTATGGCATAATTACCCGGACCAAAATTCGTTCTTGCATAATACGGCCAGTTGTTGTTGGGATTTTGTAACAACGAGACCAAGGAGTTGCCTTCATGTTTGGTATCTGCGCTTAGATTGCTCAATTCTAAAAGGGTGGGATAGAGGTCCAGTAATTGAACAGGTTTCGTACAGACCTTTCCTTTTTTAATACCCGGGCCTGCGATTATGAAAGGGACCCGAGTGCCATCTTCCCATAAACTACGCTTGGCGTGCCGTTCTTTTTCCCCGATGTGAAATCCGTGATCACTAAAAAACACAATGTAGGTGTTCTCGCCATAATCCCCATTATCCAGGGCCTCGAGCACCCTGCCTACTTGTTCGTCTACAAAACTAACGCAGGCCAAATACGACTGTACAAGGGCTTTCCACTCTTTATTTTCAACTACCCATTCATGGGAGGGTGATACGTGCCTTAATCTCGTAACGTCTTTACCATAAGATGGAATATCGTTGAGGTCTCCCTCAATTATTCTTGGCAATTGTAGCGTTTCAAGCGGATACATATCAAACCATTTTTGAGGGACGAATTGGGGTACATGCGGACGGTAGAATCCGACGCCCATCCAGAAAGGTTGTTCTCGTTCTTTCATCAACTCTTTTTCTGCCCAGCTTGCTATTTTATAATCGGGCATCAGTTCATCGCGCTCAGGATATACACCCCAATCCCAAAGTGGATGCCCGGGATAATCACTTATCTTCTGCTCTGGAACGGGACCAAAGCCTCCGAATTGTCCGGCGTAGTTGGGAACATGTCTTTCATTCAAACCTTTCGCATTATGAAATAGTTTTCCTGCCCCGAAAACTTGGTATCCCTCTTGCTGGTACCTCTTTGGCATTACAGTGGTTTGACTTGCTACAGGCGACTCGCTAATATCGGGATTCAAGAAATAGATACCGGACGTGCTTGGGTATAGCGATGTCATCAGGCTGGCCCGACTAGGATTACAGACAGGCGCTTGACAATGCGCATTGCTAAAAAGCATTCCCCTACTAGCCAACTGATCGATATTTGGTGTCTGCGCTTGCGGGTGACCTCCTAAGACCCCTACCCAATCGTTGAGGTCGTCTACAGCAATGAGGAGTATGTTCGGTTTAGTCTTTTCGGTCGACGCTTCATCTTTTTTACTAAAATTGCAGCCGCAAAGCAACAATAGCGCCAATATAAGGGAGATACTTTCGCTTTTTCCCATCATATGTTCAAATGATTTATAACCAACTTGTGTGGAGGATTAAACTCATACTATCCTAAAATACAAACTTGCAGCTAAGAGATTTAAAGATTGACGTTATAAATCTTCCGTTGTGAATTATACGAAGATTTTTTTGAAAATAATTAAAGTGTTTTGTTCGGTTTTTAGAATCGAGCAGGGTAGTGCAGGACACTTTTATTATCAATTAGTAGTAATATTAACTAAGAAGAGTAGTTAACTTCTTTTGAGTTAGTTTGAGTTAGTATTAAAGGGATGAAAAGTTCAATTTTCATCCCTTTTTTCGTTTCTAAATACTGATTTTGCAAACTAACCATCTTCTCCTATCTAGTCCACGTTTTTCCAACTTCTACTATTTGCCGATGCAATTACAGCCTCACACACTTTTTGCGTTTCATAGGCATCTTCGAAAGTCGGAGCGCATGGGGCTTCCGATTCCAAACTCTTGAGAAAGTCGGCCACCTGATGTACAAAGGAATGCTCGTACCCGATACTCAAACCTGGAACCCACCATTTGTCCATAAATGGTTGGTCACCATCCGTTACATGTATGGATCGCCAGCCGCGCACTATAGATTCATCCCTATGGTCAAAATATTCCAGCCTATTTAAATCGTGTAAGTCCCATCTGATGGAAGCATGCTCCCCATTTATTTCGAAGGTATACAGGGCCTTGTGGCCTCTGGCATAACGCGTCGATTCAAAAAGACCCAAAGATCCGTTTTCAAAATGACAATGAAAGATACAAGCATCATCAATATCGACTTTTTGCACCTTTCCGGTTGCTTGATGCACGCGCTCTTTGATAAAGGTTTCGGTCATGGCCGAAACATCTTTTATAGTACCATTGAGCCAAATCGCGGTATCTATACAATGCGCCAATAAATCGCCCGTAACGCCGGAACCGGCAGCGTCTGCATCGAGCCGCCATAGGCCTTCCCCGCCTTGCGGTAATTCTGGACTAATGGTCCAATCCTGTAAAAAATTGGCGCGATAATGAAATATCCTACCTAATTTTCCAGAGTCTATCAGTTGTTTTGCCAAAGTAACGGCAGGAATACGGCGGTAATTGTACCAAACCGTGTTTTTAATCCCAGCCTTTGCAACGGCTTCCACCATTTTTTCGCCTTCTTCAAGAGTACGCGATAAGGGTTTTTCGCATAATATCATTTTACCAGCCTCAGCAGCTGCGATTGCGATTTCGGCATGCATATCATTAGGGGTACATATATCTACCGCGTCGATATCGTCGCGGGCAATTAGTGCTTTCCAATCGGTTTCCCAGGATTCGTAACCCCATTGTGTGGCAAAAGCCTTGACCTTGTTTTCGGTTCTGGAACAGGCTGCTTTTAAAACGGGACGATATTCCAAATCGGGAAAAAAATTGGAAACCCGATTGTATCCGTTCGAATGGGTTCTTCCCATAAAGCCGCATCCTATCAATCCTATTCTAAGTTCTTTCTTGTTTGCCATAATCTATTAAAGTTTTGTTTCGTTAGAAATCATATAAAGTACAGATACGAATGCTTCGAACTCTTAATTCCAACCATGTAGTTCACGAACCTTTATCAGGGTTGTCAAAATATCATTCCACGTCTGCTGTTTTGTAAGTACTGCGTTATCGAACATGCAACCATCCCAGCAAATGTGTTCGAAGGCTTTGGTCAGTGTTCCATTTTCATTACGAAGCCAGAAACCGGCATCGTTCGCTACATCAAGTTTACCATTCGGGTCCGTGGCCAAACAATGGCGACCGGTTTTATCATGTGATCCGGTCCCGTGCACAGTACCGTCATTTTGGGCTACATGAAAATCTATGGTCCAAGGACGGAGAGCATCCGTAACTTTTTTCAATGCCTCGGTCAATGTTTGGCGGTCATTCCAATCGAAATCTTGAGGGAGTATGCGATGTTCAGGAGCGTTATAGCCTAGCAAGTAGAGTAAAGTGTGGGACATATCGGCTTGAAAACCGATATTTGGTCGGTCTACCGCCTCTAAGGTATCTACCATGGATTTCCAACTGTGCATCCCACCCCAGCATATTTCGCCCTCTGCTGCCAGTTTTTCATCGTAATCGGCAGCCACGTCGCATGCTTCCCTGAACGTTTTCGCTACCAATTTGGTGTTGCCAACGGGATCCTTCGCCCATTCTTCGGGGCTGGAAGCGGAATCGATACGAATTACACCGTATGATCGTACGCCATGTGCCCTTAGGACTTTCCCGAAATGGCATGATTTGCGAACCATTTCTACAAAAGTCTTACGGTCATCATCACTACCTAGTGTAGGACCACCCCAAATCGGGGCTACCAAGCTTCCGACCTTTAGGCCGTGACTGGCAATCTTATCCGCTATTCTCTTTATTTCGTCATCGGAACTGTCGATATTAATATGGGGGTCCAAAAGGCCTAAATCCACACCGTCGAACTTTATACCGTCTACTTCGGCTGCAGCGGTCATTTCCAACATCGTGTCAAAGGATATGGGTGGTTCAGAGTCAGGACCTTTGCCAACTATCCCAGGCCATGTCGCGTTGTGTAACTTTGGAAAACTATTATTTTGCATACTTCTGTTTTTAAATTAAAAAATCTTGACTACAACTTCAAATCCGGATTTTCGGGGCCAAAATGTTTTAGCATGACGATGGGGTCCGTACTGCTATGGTTGACAATGGTAACCCCTTCTTTTGCAGCTTGCTCGGTCACAAAATATTCGTCATGTGTCAATTGTCCATACCGTATCAAAGTGGGAGTTTCTATATCCCAAACCCCCATCTTGCCATGCCCTTGCATCATGATCATTCCATAACACGCATTGTCCTTTACGGTTACCGTCTCTCCCGGTAGCACCGTTAGTTCTTTGGCGCTAAAGGCATCGGAGCGGTAACAGACCCATTTGTCAACATAACCTTGCGCTTCCATTTCTTCCATTGGCGCTACGGGTATCGGGTTCATAAATCTGGTTTCCAGCATATTGGGGTCGGTATTCAATTCCCAGTCGATTACCTCCATCAGTTGGTCAAAGTCACCTATGCGATCTTTCGGCGTACCATTCCACAACAATTCCTCCGGGATTATGGCCTCGTTTACCAAAGACTGGTACATGGCGAATACATCGGAAGCTTTTTGCGGTTCGTAGGTACACATACTGCCAGGCGCATGTAGCATTCCCGGGGGTACATCCCAACCCGTTCCAGGCTCTAGCCGGAAAGCGGATGAGAAATTGGTGATTTTGTTGTCGCCTTTAGTAAAATTGACCAAACACTCACGAATCTGTTCTTTGGTGGTGCCTGGGCTTATGCCAAAAAAGGTATAAGGGAAATCACCTCCGTGGTTATTTACCTGTGGCGGAAAGTAATACGCCTCGGGCTTTCCCTTTTGCCCGATTTTCGCCGCATGTTCGTCATTATGATGTATATGGTGGGGGAGTGGCCCCATATTATCGAAAAACTTGGAGTACATGGGCCAGCTTTCATATGCGTTCCATAAACGGTCGCCGATGATTTTTCCTTTTAATTCATCGATAACGTCTTTTAATAGAATTTGAACTTCTTTACCGTCGTCCTCTACAACAACAGGACTTAAGCCTTCATTTTTCCCGGTCAAGGGGCCGTTCTCAGTGGGTGTTGTCGAAGAGAACCAACGCTCGTCTATACCTCCTCGTGCGCCACCCAAAACATAGTAATCGTCTGGATGCAATTTGATTCTTCTACCTGGTACGCAAAAAGACCGTGGGACCCATGTGGGTGCCAACCGTAAAATTCCCTTACCTTGTTCCAAGGCTTTTTCTGCCAGTGTTGCCATAGTATGTTTTATAATTTATTTTAAAATTCGGTTCTAAATGCTTCTATTTTTTCGGGTGAAATCACTTCTATATCCAAGGAATAGCTTCTCCTTTCCCCGGGCTCCAGAAAAATAAGGTTGCCCTCTTTTCGCGCTTTCTTCTGGCCGATTGGCGGATTCGTTGCGGGTTCGAGCGCCGTGACGTATTCATTTTTGCCCCAATGCTGCCAATTGATCAACCAGGGTAACTGCTTCTTGGGAAAGCGAACGGCTACGGCAAGATTCAGTTTCTTGTTGTATAGGCCACAGTTAGACTGCCCATTCCCATCGGCATCGACATCGATAAATGCCACGTCTTCGCCCGAACCCGAATGCGATTCCATCGGTGGAGGGCAAACGCGATAGCTACTACCTTCCTTAAAAATCTTTTGATCGGAATCGGGAGTAGGTGAACGCCATGATCCTTTCCATAGGATTTCCGTTCCTTCGTCAACTAGTGGCCAACCAAAATTGACATGATACAGCAGCATATGCGGTACTTCTTCGTTACCGCGGTTAACTACTTCATCCTGAACACTTATTTTAGGTTCCCCCAATTTCCCGGAAATCGTTCGTTTAAGTTCTAAAACAGGACCGAACACCTGTGCTTCCCGTACTATTCCTGTAACGCTCATCTCCATTTTACCTGCAATGGGATCTGGCTGTACTATCGAAACAATTTCTGCAGGGGTGTTGCTGATACGCCCGTGTAGGCCGCGCGTTCCATATTCATCGTCTTCCGGTCCGCCTACATGCGACAGTCCGCAAGTGGTAAGCAATCCACCGCCGAAATTGCGTATCCACCCCATACCCGTATCGGAAAAACGCTCCGGTGGGGTTGTTCCTGTATGACTTAACCATGCCAAACTGTGCTGGTTGTGGAAAGCTTCTCCAATATCCATCGCCCGATCTAGAATTACTTTGTAGCGTAGACCGGTTCCAGTATTAATCCAAGCGATACGCGTACCACGGCCAAGACCATTATCCAATATAGAAGTCTCTATACCGCCAATTTGTGCTACATTAGAGATTTTATCTTTACCGGTATGTATGAAATCCGTATTCGACATCAGCGTTTAAACGGCATGTTTTTGAATCATTTCTTGAATAAATTTAAATCCCTTCTCTGCCATATCCCAGGGATGGGCGAACTCGCGCCATACATTGATCGAATTTGCAAAATCAACATCGTTCCTGGTAAAACCTTCAATGGTATACCAGCCGTCATATTTGCTTTTCGCTAAGGTCGAAAAGACTTCATCCCAAGGAATGTGCCCTGTGCCCGGAGTACCACGATCGTTCTCACTAATATGTACATGTGCCAGATATGGTGCAATCGTATGAATGGCTTCGTCTAATTTTTTTTCCTCAATATTCGCATGATGGGTATCGAACATTCCTTTTACGTTCGGATGATTTACTTTTTGCAACAGGTGTTTTAGTTGCTCCATGCTATTGCACAAATAGCATTCGAATCTATTCAATGCCTCAGGAGTTATGATAAGGTTCGTCTGTGCCGCATAATCTCCAGCTTTACGCAACACTTCCGCGCTCCAATCGTACTCACTTTCCTGTGGGGCTTGTTGCGCAAAAGTGGCAAAGGCGGAATGCGTAGGACCGGCCAGTACTTCGGCATTCAGATCATGACACCGATCGATGATCCATTTGAGACGTTCAACAGCCTTGGCTCGAACCGTCGGTGAAGGGTCTATGGGGTTTTCCTCGGGACCGACCACCGTTACCGCGGTTACTTCCAAGTCAATATCTTTGGCGTGTTGCCCAAGTCGCTTGTAATCCGAAACGTCCGGGGCTCCTATAAAAAATTCTACACCATCATAGCCGATATTCTTCAAACGATCCATAATCGGCAAGAGGTCTTCCGAAACCCCCGCCGACCATGCCAAAACGTCAAAGCCTATCTTGCTCATGGGATTATAGGTTTTTTATTCGGATATTGCGGTACGCTATTTTCATCGGGGGACCAACATGCACTTGCACCCCTAAATATCCTTTCATTTTTCTATTTATAATGTCTTCATCCGTTATATCGCTCATCAAAACCCCGTTCACATAATGTTGCAACCGATTGCCGTTGACGATCAGGTGCATCTCATTCCAATCTTCACTCTTGATTTTGGTTTTTAGCGAATCCGATTCCCCTAAGGTGTCTAGTACCTCCCTACTTTGCCAGCAGTTCTTCTTAACATTGGCCCTCAAGGAACCCGGTTCATCAGGGTTATCTTGGGTAGTAATTCGAACTTTTTCACCGCGATAGGCCAAAGTAGCCCTTTTTTTCTCCTCATAGTTCTGGCCTGTATATCGAATTTTTCCATCAATGTCGGCCTGATAACCGCGTAGGGCATTAGGGATGGTATCAATGAGTTCGCTTCTATAGTTGATACCGCTGTTGCCGGACTCGGCGATTTTGAACTCTAACTTTAGTTCAAAGTTATCGGGCTGACCTCCTTGCCAAATGATGAAGGTATTGCTTTTCAAAAGCGTTTCCGGTGTTACTTCGCCAACCAGATTACCGTCTTCTACGCGCCAATAATTTAAATCGCCTTTCCAATCGGTTAAGGTTTTGCCGTCGAAAATGCTTACGAATCCATCATCGTCCACATCTGTTTGGGCAATATCCGGCACTGCACTATCCTCTTTTTTTTCTTTGCAAGAATGGAAACCTGTTATGAATAGAAGCGAAATAGCCATTGGAAAAAGAATACGTTTGAACTTCATATTTCTTTAGTTGGAATTAATAGTTAGGCAACATACAAGCCGTATGAATCGGCTACTGGGATACTTTTTTGACCTAAGAAATTCATATGGATTTTGATAGAAAATTCCGATTTCTTTTCCGATTCCCAATCCCTATTGTAAATTACTTGTTCATTGAAAGTGATGACCTTTTACTTATGAAGATGAAAGTCGATTACATTTTTCACTCCTCTACCTAGTAGTTCACCAATCAATTTTTACTCTAGGATGACAATTTATAAAAAACGAATTCATCTTTGCAATTCTTTCAACGCCCCACAATTAGAATTGGATTATCAATTTCAATTACTTTCCGGTATCATCTATAGCGGTTTTGTAAATTGAATTTTCGGGATTACCTCCTGCAATCAAATAAGCCAATAAATCTTTGACTTCCTCATCATTTAATCGGTTGATCGTACCCGGCGGCATCAATGATACCGTTGACATTTTTGTACTTGCAACATCACTTTTAGGAATGCTTCTGATGACATCCGGCGCGTACGGATTTTGGGAAATTTTATAGGTATCACCCTCTTCGCTGATTAATCTACCTACAATCGAACTGCCATCATGCAATGAAAATACAGTAGAATTGTATTGATCGGAAATTACCTCATTCGGATTTATTATCGACTTGAGCATATCTTCAGGAGAGAAGCGCGTACCGATTTGTGTGAGTTCCGGACCAATATTCTGTCCCTCTCCTCTCATGGCATGACAGGTAACACAGTTTGTCGCCAAGTACATATTCCTACCTTGTTCGAAGTCTCTAACTCCTAATCCTTCAGCAAGTAAGGGTTCAATATCTTCTTCCGTCCAATTCTTTCTAGGACCTTTGGGCTGAATGGCATTGCCGACGAGCTCGTTTCCCGAACTGCTCAATAAAGAATCCCCGGACATTTGATTGTATAACTCAAACTGATTCTCTGATATCTTGGCTAGAGCGTTTTTTCGGGCATTATCGACAAAACCGATATAACTTCTTCCCGCCTTGTAGGAGAACGCCTTATGGAACCATTTAAAGTATTTCTCGCGGAGTTCGGGTGTCCATCCGTTTTTGGCATCACTCAGTACATTCCCATAATAGGTGCTTTGGGCCGGTGGCATATTTTTCAATGTTTCGGCAATCGCCATTCCGTATTGAGGATTCCTTAAAATAAGGTCCGCCGCCTCAGTGGCCGTATTGGCCATGACGTCTGCATTTTCACCAAGAGGTTTTTCCAATAGCGCAATGGTTTTGGAAATTACGGAAGGTTCTCCGACATAAACCAATGTTTTACTCAACAGCTGGTTCAATACATCGGTCTTAGCAGGATAGTGTGATGCCAAGTAGTTACCGATTTTTTGTTCAATGTTCGGTCTAGCTTTTCCCATTCGGGAAAGGACCAATTCGATGGCGCGTACTAAGTCTACCTGTTTTGCTGTACTTAAGCTAGCAAAATCAATTTCGGTCAAAGTATTTATTAGTTTTTCTTGCTGACCCGAATCGCCTTGTCGTGCCAAAGCAACGGCAGCGTGAATTTTCTTGGCGGCTTCTTTTTCTTCATATACCCGATTCTCCCATATAGCTGTGGGTTGATGCTCAATAGCGATACGGGCAGCATATTGTATAAAGCGGTCATCACTATCAAGAAAAGGCCACGCTGCTTCGACCGCGCCTTCCTTGGCACCGGAATGGTAGCTTTCCAATTCTTTTCTAATTTTATTGGTTTCCGTTTGTTCTAGAGCGATATGTTCGGTGGGAATTTCCTCTTTATCGCCATCGAAATACACTCGGTAGAGGTCGGAGTCGATACGTCGCCCCCCTGTCATAAAATACATAGCGCCATCAGGCCCTATAACACCATCGGTAAGAGGTAGTGGAAGTCCAGAAAGAAATTCTTCCTTGGTACCGGAATATGAAGACCCTTTTGTTTCCAATTCCATGGCGTATATAATTCCAAAACTCCAATCAAAAGCGAAAATACTCCGACGGTATTTCTCAGGAAATTTTGCATTCATCCCATAGATAACGTTGGTCGGGGAACCTTGCCCAATATTCATAACAGGAGGTAGGTTGTCCGGGTAAGCCGGAGACCATTTACCATTCCCGGTACGCCAGCCAAATTCCGAGCCGCTCGTAACGTGACAGATTCGGGTGGGACGGTACCAAGGCATCCCCAAATCCCATTCCATGTCAGAGTCGTAGACGAACATATCTCCCAATTCGTTAAAGGCCAAGTCGAAAGGATTGCGAAAGCCTGCCGATACCAATTCCCAGTTTTTTCCTTCCGGGTCTATATTGGCGACCCAACCGCCTGGAGCACCTCGGTCATTGGCGTGGCCTCGCGGATCTTTTATCTTGTACAGAAGATTGTCATCTTCCCAATTCTGGGGTAGTCGATAGCTGTCCATCTCAGGTAAATCCGTGTGATTTCCCGCAATAACGTACAATGACTTTTCGTCAGGTGACAAAACTATGCTGTGCGGCCCGTGCTCCCCTGCGCCATCAAGCGATTTTAATAGCGTAACCGTATCGTACTCGTCATCATTGTCTGTATCCTGCAAACGGTACAGGCCACTGGTTTTCTCAAACTCCTCGTTGCCCCTATGGTTCACCATCACATACAGACTGTTGAAGGCATATAACAGCCCCTGTGCATAACCCATTTGAATAATGGAATCGGCCACCGGCTCGGCGGTTTGAATCTTAAGCTTCTCCAACTTGGAAATACTCTCGCCAGATCCTACGGGTGGAATTTCCATACGGTATAGCGCACCGTATTGATCTGATGTGATCAATCTATTCTTATCATCGAAAGTCATGGCTACCCAGGACCCTTGGTCATTTTCAGAAGGACTGTAAAGATGTTCTGCCTTGAAATCGGACTGTAGCTTAAGCTTTGCTAATTTGGGGGGCAATTGTTCCGCGACATCAGTTGTGCCTTCCTCGACACAAGAAATCAATACCATCATCGATAAGGCCGTCAGTACATATGAACTACATCTTCCCGTAAAAGTCTTTCTACTCATAAAGTAAAGTTTTTTAAAAATTAGGATTTAATTCCGATTCGGAAGAAGGTAATGCATAACGTTCCCTAATATTGGTAAAGGCGTTTCCAGCTGCCGGCACCCCTTCAGGAAGGTAATAATCGTTAGGATTGTTTATCACCCTGTTGCCAAACTCCGTCATTACCTGAATAGCAATGCCTTTTCTCAATAAATCGAACCAGCGTTTATTCTCAAAGGCCAATTCTACGCGACGTTCCCTGAAAATGGCATCGCCCAAGTCTCCGGTATGGGCTCCCAAGCCAGCTCGAGTACGAACCTGATTCAAATAGGTTATCGCTTCACCATCCTTACCCTGCTCTTCCAAAGCCTCCGCCAAAAACAATAAGACTTCGGCATAACGGTATACGGGAAAGTTCATACCGTGATTGTTATGTAAAGCATGAGGCTCTACATATTTTTTAATAATGGGATAGATGCCATCGTTCCAGAAACTTTCTCTGGTTTCGATATACATGATGGAACCATCCTCTCTTAAATCGCCATCCTCGTAGGCTGCGATAATATCCGGTGTGGGAATATTGTTTCCTTGTCCGTTTATGGGTTGTGGATCGGCCGTACCGAATAATGCTCCAACCTCATCCGCTTCAATGGGCCGAGGGAGAAAATTGTACATAAAGTTACCTTGAACCCCTTCGGCTCCCTCTCTATACTGTATCTCGAAAACCGACTCCATGTTGTTCTTGTTGTCGCTATTCCCTGAGAATGCATCTTCGTAATCAGGCATAAGCATATATTCACCGCTATTGACCACTGCCTTTAAAAGTGTTTCCGCTGCGGCCCACTCCTGTAATACAATATAAACATTGGCCAAAAGCGTTTGTGCAGCCCCCGAAGTAACACGACCTGGTTCTTGTACCGATTTAGGAGGTAGCAGTGGAATCGCAGCTTGGGCATCTGCAATGATTTGAGGATATATTACATCTGGCGAAGATAGTGGTAACGCTGCGCCTTCGCGATCCAGTACCGGTTCAAGATGAAGCGGTACCGATCCATAAAACTGTACCAAGTCAAAATAGGCAAAGGCTCTTAAGAATAGGGCTTGGCCTTTAACATTATCCTTTACGGCTTGGTCTATTTCAGCATCGTCTACGGTTACTAAAATCTGATTGGCGCGAGCTACTATCGCGTATAATTGTCGATACTGGTTTTGAACATTGGAATTGGGTGTAATACCGTCATCGGTAATCATCGAGTGATCGGCGATGTCTTGGTTATTTTCCGTTGCCCCAAAAGCGGTATTTCTCGCAAAATATGTATTATCAGAGCTCATTTCGGCCATGAAAGGTTTTGTTTGATTGTACATCGTTCGTAAGGGAGCATATGTTCCATTCACGGCTTGTACAAAATCGTCTTCTGTTTGGAAGAAGGTCGGTACACTTAGAGAATCTTCGGGAAAGACATTTAACTCGTCTTCACAACTTATTGCAATAAAGCAGATAAGACCAAGGAATATGATTATTTTTTTCATTTTTATAATTTTTATTTATCGAACTGAGTGATTATCTAAAGTTATGCTTTTACTTAGAAATTGAGGCTTACACCAATATTTACTATTCGTGGTATCGGATATCCTGAGATATCTACCCCAGGAGCTAGATTTCCGCCATCGCCTTGTCCGTTGTTTTGAACGCTGATTTCGGGGTTTGGTCCGCCCCAATATTTTGTAAATATGTGCACGTTCTGAATAGATCCATAGATACGGGCCGATTTAAAGTATTCTTCCAGTCCTGGAATCGTATACCCTAAAGTAATGTTTCTAATATTGAAAAAAGAGGCATTTGCCACGAAACGATCGTTGATCCAATCCCTTTCAATACCTGTTACCCTGCCGCCACCGACAGTGGTACCATAAAAACCATCACCAGGATTATCAACTGATCTGAAGCGGTTTTCTACATCTTTTAAAAGGTTGAATACTCCATCTAAGTTTGTTGTACTGAATAGGTGCCGCACTAATACCTCATTACCCTGAGATCCTGTACCTATGATCGAAAAATCCCAATTACCGTACGTTATTCTATTGGTGATACCATAGGTGAAGTCTGGAAACGGATTTCCGGTGATAGCTCGGTCATCGTTGAGTCCTCCTCTTGTTATGACCCCATCGCCATTGACATCAATTAGTTTGATACTACCAACGGTGGATCGGCCAGGTACCTGCGGTGAACTATCCAAATCGGCTTGATTTAAATATACTCCGTCGGATAAATGCCCATAGAATTGCGCAAACGGTTGTCCTACTTGGGTGATGTGCCAGCCACCCGGGCCAAAGACTTGATCGATACCATCGGCCAAGGCTACAACTTCATTTCTGTTAAATGAAATGTTGGCATTGGTGGTCCATTTGAATTTTCCCGTAGTATTTACTGTGTTTAAAGCAAATTCATGTCCCCAGAATTTGATTTCACCAATATTATCACTGAAATTGGAGAAGCCCGACTCCCTAGGCACTTGAATATTGAACAGTAGATTGGTGGTATTTTTTGTGTAGTAATCATAAATAAAAGAAACCCTGTCGTTAAAAAGGCTCAAATCAAGTCCAATGTCAAACTGCTCCGTTGTTTCCCACCCCAGATTTGGATTGGATAAGGAATTCACGGCGGCGCCCGGCGCAAACGTATCACCGAAAACCGCGGGAACATTGTTGTCTATTAAAGCATATTGCGTGTAGTTACCAATATTAAAGTTACCGGTAACGCCCCAGCTTCCTCTCAATTTCAGTAATGATATCGTATTCGAATCTTCTAAAAAAGATTCGTCGGAAGCAATCCAACCGGCCGAAACGGAGGGAAAGGTACCCCATCTGTTGTCAGAACCAAATCTAGAAGAACCGTCGCTACGTATTGCAGCCGTTAATAAATACTTACCCTTATAATTATAGGTCAACCGTGAAAGTGCGGACACCAGAGTGCTTTCTTGAATTTCGTCAAAAGTCTGGTTTCCTCGCCTATCTATATTCACCGCTGTTTGAATAAAAGGTAGACGGTCATCTGGGAAATCGGTAGCACGTATTCGGCTTCTATCCGTTCTAAATTTTTGATACATAAAACCTCCTAAAATAGAGAAATTATGATCTCCAATTGAATTGGTATAGGTAATCGTATTCTCATTAACCCAATTAAATCGATCTCTATTGTCCCAAATACCTACATTGTTCGTGGGTATGGGCCGGTTTATTGCATTAGTAGCATTTGTTGGACTAAAGAACGTGGAATTCCTTTGGTAGAACTCGGCATTTAAGCTAGATTTTATACTCAGCCCACTAATAGGTTTAAACTCTATATAGGCATTGGAGAGTATGTTAAGGTCCCTATCTTCATTTTTTATACGCTCCGCCGAATTTAACCAGTTGGCGTAAGCGAATATGTTTCCGGTATCTGCCGGGAACCTGTTGAATTCGGTTCTAGTACCATCAGGATTGTAGATAGGCATTATTGGCCAAGTGTGCAGGGCGTTGAAAAGGATACCCGTACCCCTTGTACCATCAGTTGCCGGGTCATTTCGAATTACCCAGCTAGGGGCAACATTTACCCCTATTTCGACTTTGTCGGACGGATTATAGGCCATATTAGCCCTCAAAGTAACTTGTTGAAAGTCACTGCCTAAAACGACACCGTCTTGTTTTGTTAAGCCGGCAACAAGTGAAGAACGAAATTTTTCCGAACCACCGGAAACTTGTAAATTATAGATGGATATTGGTGCCGTACGTAGCATGGCATCGTACCAATCATTGGTCTGTCCTTCATATTGCGAAGGATCTTGAAAAATATCAGGTACAGGATCACCCTGATCTTCGTAGTACTCTTTTTTGAACTGGGCAAATTCAACCGCATTCATCATTTCTAACCTACCGCGCTGCGGTACGCTTTGGAGACCTGTAGATATATTCAAACTAACATTGGTCTTACCTACCTTACCTTGTTTGGTAGTAATCAATACAACGCCATTGGCCGCCCTTGAACCATATAAAGAGGTCGATGCCGCATCTTTTAAGACAGTAATATTTTCAATTTCTGCTGGATTTATATTATTTAGGTTACCCGCAATCGGAAATCCATCTACTACATATAACGGGTCGCTACCTCCTGAAATCGATAATTGTCCTCTTATACGAACGTTCATACCCTCACCAGGGACGCCTGTGGTCTGATTAATTTGAACACCGGCTAGTTGTCCTTGTAGTTTTTGGGCAACCTGTGTTACTGGAATATCGGCCAGTTCGGTTAAGTCTACTGTCTGAACCGAGCCTGTAACCTCTCTTTTAATTTGTGTACCGTACCCTACCAGTACTACTTCGTCTAAGGCGGTAGCATCTTCGGACATTACCACATCAATGGTATTTCTACCATTTACGGGTACTTCCTGGGTTGTGAAGCCAATGTATGAGAACACCAGTGTACTGTTCGCATCGGGCGCTACAATACTGTAATTACCATCAAAATCGGTAACCGATCCTGTCGTTGTGCCCTTTACCAAAACGTTTACTCCGGGCAATGGCCCAACGCCATCTCCTGAGGTGACAGTACCGGAAACAGTTATACTTTGAGCATGTAGCGAAATACCGAAAAGCAGAACAAAAGCAAAGAGAAAACTTCTCCCCGAACTTCTAATTGATGTTTTTTTCATAATCATGTTTTTAGGTTGTAAGTTATTTAGGTTCCCAACGAAAGAAACTCTAACGTTGTAGTTACTCAAATATACTTGGCTATTTTCATACTGCCATCCTGTACAATGCTGTACTATACCGCACTGTCCTGAAAAAGTTAATTAGATAATCTAAACTGTTTGGTAAACAATAAGTTACATTTGTCAAAGTAACTACAGCCTTGTTTTTTTGCTAGTTTGGGACTCTGAGGAGATGCAATCACCTAAGCGATGGATATTGATAGGAAGCATTATTCAGTGACATGTTTTCCTCATGCTTGGATTGATATCCTGAATTATGTCCTCCCCTTCTGATAGTGTTGGCAGATCAATAGTTTGTCACTGCAAGGATAATATAAGTCTATGTTAATGATTAGAAATATCGCAAAGCGAATACAATAGCTAAAACATGAAAATTTATGCTTAGCGATTAGTATAAACCAAAGAATGATTTAGTTATCGCCACTAAATCGCTAGAATCCTACCAATAAGAAGAATTTGAAGTGGTGGAGCTGGCAAAGATGCAGCAACTAATTTAGGAAATAAGCCCCTGTAATCTAAAGCGAATTTCGATCTATAAAATTGAAAGGGTTTTTGACTTTTCCTTTCTTTTTATCCATAATCATATGGGCCGCGGTTTCACCCATCGCCCTAAAGTCGGTAGAAATACAAGTTATGCCCAAGAGTTGTTTCAGGGGGGTATCATTATAGGAAATAACACCGATATCCTCTCCCAAAGTAAATTCCTGATTACGGATTTGGTTGACAAGGTTTACCAAGTCTGATTCCCCGATCGTAATAAAAAGATCACCTTTCCTCAGTACGATATCATCAAAGATTTCTTCCAATACCTCAAAGTCGATGGAATGCTCGATACAGAATTTGCGAAACCCGTGCAATATTCTTTTCGGATAGGGGTAGACCGAATTTTCTGGGTAGGCGATAATCAATTTTTCATATTTCGAAATCTTCGTCAACCCTGCTTGTAAAGCATTATAAATATCGTTCTCAAAATCCTGATAAATTTCAATAAAGGCCCCCTTTATCTTGGAAATAGGGTTATCCATAATAATCAGCTTGTTTTTTGGAATCCCATCAATGGCCTTGATGACTTCGGGGGTAAAGCTTACGTGCTTCAATTCATCGGTCTTAAAGTGCGGCATAATGACGTAAAAATCATAAGCGCCTCTATTTTTCTCTAAAAGGTTTAGGAAAAGGTCTTCCTCACAATGATAAATGTGCAAATCGGTATGCGCCTTGCCGCTGATACTATTCACGAACGAATTGTAGATACGCAACTTATAGGAACTCAATTTATTGATCAAAAAGAGAATATTGACTTTGGAAATTAATTTTGTACGAGTTATGTAATATCCTTTTCCCCTTATGGATAAAATTACTTTGCGTTCCTTTAGTATGTTATAGGCCTTTTCGACCGTATCTCTTGACAGGAGATATTCTTCGCTAAAAAGGTTTATCGAGGGAATCTTATCATCCATCTTTAAGTTCCCTGCGGAAATATTATCGATGATCGCATCTACTATCTGCTTGTATTTGGGTACCCTTGAATCCTCTTTAATTTTGATGTAGTTGAAAATATCCATTGGCTGAGGTCGCTTAGTATTTAAATTTATCGAATTGTACATAATTTGGGGTAGTGCCAAAGATGTAAATCCCTATTCCTTAAAAGTAAACAATTTTATTTTTGAAGCAAGCGGTACAGTACAGGATAGAATACCACGCTGTATATTTTATTTTCGTTGACCAACACCAATACTACGAATAGATGAAAAGTACTACACAGCGATTCAAGTACGTCGACCACCTTTGGGACGATAAGAAGGCCGCCGCGCTCGGCGACGACCAAGTGGCATTGTTCCTCTACCGCTCCAACATCCTTGGGGCCGACCTGAGGATAACCAACTACGGCGGGGGCAATACCAGCTGCAAGACCATCGAAAAGGACCCGCTCACCGATGCCGATGTCGAGGTGATGTGGATCAAGGGCTCCGGGGGCGACATAGGCACCTTGACCAAGGCGGGTATCGCCGGGCTGTACACCGATAGGCTGCGGGACCTGAAGAACGTCTACGGCGGCCTGGCCGACGAGGACCGCATGGTAGGGCTCTTCAACCACTGCATCTACGACCTCGACAGCAAGGCCCCCTCGATAGACACGCCCCTGCACGGGCTGCTGCCCTTCAAGCACATCGACCACCTGCACCCCGACGCGCTGATCGCGGTGGCCGCCGCCAAGGACAGCGAGAAGGTGACCAGGGAGATCTGGGGCGATACCATGGGCTGGGTGCCCTGGCAACGGCCCGGTTTCGACCTGGGGCTACAGCTGGAGAAGTGCCTGAACGAGAACCCCGGCATCCGCGGGATCGTGCTGGGCAGCCACGGGCTCTTCACCTGGGGCGACACCTCGCACGAATGTTACATGAACAGCCTGGAGGTCATAGAGATGGCCTCGGAGTTCATCGAAAAAAAGATAAAGGAGAACGGGAGCGTTTTCGGCGGACAGAAAATAGAGAGCCTGCCCAAGGAGGAGCGCCTGGAGAAAGCGGCCCAGCTCATGCCCATGCTGCGGGGCCTGTGCTCTTCCGAAAACAGGATGATCGGCCATTTTACCGATAGCGACGTGGTGCTCGAGTACATCAACAGCAACGACCTGGAGCGACTCGCGCCCATGGGCACCTCCTGCCCCGACCATTTCCTCAGGACCAAGATACAGCCCTTGGTACTCCGGTTGGATGCCAAGGAGGACCTCTCCGATACCGGGGCCGTCCTGGCCAAGCTCCGTCCGGCCTTCGAGGAGTACCGGCAAGGATACCAGGACTATTACGATTCCCATAAGCGGGAGAACAGCCCGGCGGTGCGCGATGCCAACCCGGTGATCATCATATACCCCGGCGTGGGCATGTTCAGCTTCGCCAAGAACAAACAGACCACCCGTGTCGCCAACGAGTTCTACGTGAACGCCATCAACGTGATGCGGGGCGCGGAGGCCATTACCGAATACACCTCGCTGCCTCGGCAGGAGGCCTTCGATATCGAGTACTGGCTCCTGGAGGAGGCGAAACTACAGCGCATGCCCAAGGAAAAACCATTATCCAGAAAAGTGGCTCTGGTCACGGGCGCCGGCGGCGGGATCGGCAAGGCCATCGCCGACAAACTGGCCGAGGAGGGCGCCAACGTGGTACTGACCGATATCGCGGAGGACAGGCTCAAGGAAGGTGTTTCCACCTACGGGAG
The DNA here is from genome assembly GCF_005943945.1 of Aggregatimonas sangjinii. GTDB lineage: Bacteria > Bacteroidota > Bacteroidia > Flavobacteriales > Flavobacteriaceae > Pelagihabitans > Pelagihabitans sangjinii. The sequence continues at coordinate 1,349,870 of NZ_CP040710.1, forward strand.
GGATACCGCCAGCTATACCGTCTGCGACGTGACCGAGGGCGCATCGATAGCGGCGGCCTACGGGAAGGCCTGTCTGGAGTTCGGGGGCGTCGACATCGTCGTGCACAGCGCAGGGCTAGCGATCTCGAAGCCCATCGAGGACACGACCGAAAAGGACTGGGACCTGCTGCAGGACGTACTGGTCAAGGGGCAGTTCCAGCTCGCCAAGCAGGCCGTCGCGATCATGCGCAAGCAGGGGCTGGGCGGCGACTTCATCAGCATCGCGAGCAAGAACGGGCTGGTGTCCGGGCCGAACAACGTGGGCTACGGCACCTCGAAGGCCGCCCAACAGCACATGGCGCGCCTGTTGGCGGCCGAGCTGGGCGGCGACAAGATACGCGTGAACACGGTCAACCCCGACGGGGTGATCGTGGGGAGCAAGATATGGGAGGGCGACTGGGCCGAGGGCCGGGCGAAGGCCTACGGCATCACCGTCGATGAGCTGCCCGCCCACTACGCCAAGCGCAACCTGCTCAACGAGATCATCTATCCCGAGGACATCGCCAACGGCGTATTCGCATGCGTGGGCATATTGGACAAGACCACCGGGAACATCATCAACGTCGACGGCGGCATGGCCAACGCTTTTGTAAGATAGGCGCAATTTCATTACATTTCTAACCCCCAAATGGACATTTGCGCCGTCTGGGAAGTATTTTACCAGTAGTAAACACGACCTAGTATGAGAATAGATGAGAATCGACTTGAGGATGCCAATAAAAAGAGCATTGCCAGGCATAACGAGCATTTCGATTTCTTGGCCGGCATCATGACGAATGACGGACACGATATTAACGCGATTTTACAAAAACTTCAAGACTTTCAGGTTGCGATTCCTAGTTGGGCACTTGGTGCCGGAGGAACCCGATTCGGACGTTTCGGATTTCAGGGCGAACCTGCTAATCTCGAGCAAAAAATAGATGATATCGGAATACTGCATAAGCTAACGCAGACCGCTGGGGCCGTATCATTACACATTCCGTGGGATGTTCCCAGCGATTACGATGCCATCAAAGATTTGGCCAAGTCGCATGATATCGTCTTCGATGCCGTTAACTCCAATACTTTCCAAGATCAAAAAAACGCCAAAGAAAGCTATAAGTACGGGTCATTGAGCAATACCAATAGTGCCGTTCGCGAACAAGCCATTGCGCACAATGTCGACGTAATCAAAATCGGTGATAGGCTCGGTTCTAAAAGCTTGACCGTCTGGTTGGCCGACGGTACCAACTTTCCCGGACAAGGCAATTTTCAGAAAGCACTTAGCCATACCGAGGATAGTTTGAAGGAAATTTACAAGACTCTTCCCAATGATTGGAAGCTGTTTATAGAATATAAGCCGTACGAGCCTAATTTTTACAGTACGGTAATACAGGATTGGGGTACTTCTTTTATGCTCGCCAATGCCTGTGGGGATAAGGCCTACACCTTGGTCGATCTTGGCCACCATCTTCCCAATACCAATATCGAACAGATTGTTTCGACCTTGATGTTAAAGGGAAAATTAGGGGGTTTTCACTTTAACGATAGCAAATATGGTGATGACGACCTAACGGTCGGTAGCGTAAAACCCTATGCCTTATTTTTGATTTTCAATGCGCTGGTATACGGGATGGAAAATAATCCGCAGAATCCCTATCCGGCATGGATGATAGATGCAAGTCATAATGTAAAAGACCCTTTGGAAGATTTGATCCAATCATTGGAAGCCATTCAAGAGGCGTATGCCAAGGCCTTATTGGTCGATCAAAAAGCGCTCACCTTGGCGCAACAAAATCACGATGTCGTAAAATGTCAGGAAATACTTCAAGACGCCTATCGAACAGATGTTAGACCCTTACTGGAAAAAGCCAGGTTGAATCGAAACGGCGCTATAAACCCTATTGAGACGTATCGCACTTTAAAAATCAGGGAAAATCTAATTAAGGAAAGAGGAGCCGACTCCGTGGCATCTGGACTATAAGAAAATTACAATGAGCATTAAAGTTACTGCGGTATTCGATATCGGTAGAACCAACAAAAAGTTTTTTCTTTTTGATTCGGATTTTCAAGAAGTGTATCGTGAATATAGCCGTTTCGATGAGATTACAGACGAGGATGGGTATCCCACCGAAAATTTGAACGCTCTTGAAAACTGGGCAAAAGCCGTATTCGACAAGATGCTGAACAATCCTGAATTTGAAATAATAGCCTTGAATTTTTCATGCTACGGGGCGAGTTTGGTGCATCTTGACGAAAACGGAAACGTACTTGCACCCCTTTATAATTACATGAAGCCCTTAAAAGATGAAATTTATGATTCTTTTTACGATACCTATGGCCCTGAAAGTGAACTTTCCAGGGTAACAGGTTCACCGAAATTGGGAATGCTGAATACTGGTATGCACCTGTACTGGATGAAGCATACCAAACCAGCTGTTTACGATAAAATTAAATATTCGCTTCACCTTCCCCAATACCTCAGTTATTTGTTTACAGGAGTTCCAGTAAGTGAATTTACTAGTATTGGCTGTCACACCTTACTCTGGGATTTTGAAAAAAAAGACTACCATGCTTGGGTGTATCAAGAAGGGATAAATGAAAAATTACCCCCCATTGCTTCTTCAAGAAAAACGATACCGGTTACGTATAATGGAAAATCCATTCAAATGGGTGCTGGCATTCATGATAGTTCTTCCGCGCTGTTACCCTATATCAGAAGTATTTCGAAACCATTTGTTCTGGTCTCTACGGGAACCTGGAGCATTTCGATCAATCCGTTCAACAAGGGTATGCTTAGCGCAGAGGACATTGAAAACGATAGTCTCTTCAATATGCGAATCGATGGGAGTCCTGTACGCGTTTCAAGACTGTTCCTTGGAAACGAGTATAAGCTTCAAGTGAAAGCACTATCTAAATATTTTAAGGTACCAGAGGACTCCCATAAGAAGGTAAAGTTTAATCAGGACACCTTTTTTGAGGTCAACAAAGACTTTGTTCCGATGTTCAAATGGTCTAGTATTGCCTCTGAAACTATGCCCGAAAAGACTAAAATTACGTATACCAAATTCGAGCACGCCTATCATCAACTTATGTTGGAATTGGTCTTGCTGCAAGAAAAAAGCATACGGTCGGCCATTGGAAATGAAAAAATCGAGCGATTGTACGTTGATGGCGGGTTTAGCGATAACGAGGTGTATATTCAAATGCTATCGCACTATTTGAGAAATATGAAGCTCAGCACCACGGACTCTTCCTTGGGATCTGCCTTGGGGGCCGCTATAGTTATTTCGGACGTAACTTTGGAGCCTAAATTTTTAAGGAAAAACTACTCACTCAAAAAGCACCGTCCCCTAACATTAAAATAAACCATTTTTATGGCCCAGGAATTCAACCCCGACTACCCGTCAATGGACGATTTGAGAAGCAAGGCCAAGCGCCGTATACCCAAATTCGCATTTGAATATTTAGATGGTGGCTGCAATGAAGATGTTAGTATTTCCAGAAATACCGCCGAGATACGTGAAGTGCAATTACAGCCCAGATATTTGAGAAACAGAGGTGTTAGTTCAACTAAGACTTCCGTATTGGGCATGGAATTCGATGCACCTTTCGGAATTGCGCCTGTCGGTCTTCAAGGTCTGATGTGGCCCAATTCTCCGGAGATTTTGGCCAAGTCGGCGTTTAAAAACAACATTCCCTTTATTCTGAGTACCGTAACTACGATGAGCATAGAACAGGCAAGCGAATTGACCGAGGGAAACGCTTGGTTTCAGTTGTACAATCCTGCCGAGGATGCGTTAAGAGACGATATCATTGAACGCGCGGCAGCGGCGGGATGTCCTGTGCTGGTTTTGCTTTGCGATGTACCGACCTTCGGGTATCGGCCTAGGGATATCCGAAACGGACTCGCCTTACCGCCAAAAATGTCGATTACCAATATCATGCAGATAATGGGTAAACCTACTTGGGCATTTAACACCTTAAAATATGGTCAGCCAACATTTGAAACCCTGAAGCCCTATACCCCTGAAGGATTAAATCTGAAGCAGTTGGGGCAGTTTATGGATAAGACTTTTTCCGGACGTTTGAACGAGGAGCGTATAAAACCTATACGCGATAAATGGAAAGGAAAATTAGTGCTCAAAGGCGTAGCTTCCGAACAGGATACCCAAGATGCCATACGACTGGGTTTCGACGGTATCATCGTTTCGAATCATGGCGGTAGGCAGTTGGATGCCGCCCAATCAACGATAAATTCCCTCTCGGAAATCACGGCCAAGTACAGTAATGAAATAGAAGTCATGATGGATAGCGGACTTAGGTCGGGACCGGATATCGCCAGGGCAATGGCAACTGGCGCCAAATTCACTTTTATGGGTAGGTCTTTTCTATATGGTTGCGGCGCTTTGGGAAATAGGGGGGGAGACCACACCATATCGATGTTGAAGACACAATTTAAGCAGGTAATGGACCAGTTGTGCTGCGAACGTGTGGAAGACTTACCAAAACACCTAATAACCAACTAAAACCAAATAGTAATGACCCAGTACAATATAGACGAGGAAATCGAGGAAATCGCCGGTGGCGAATTCGAGAGGGAACCCGTACCACCATCGAAATGGAAAAGTTGGAAAAGCTTTTTGGGAATGTATGCAGGCGAGCATGCGGCAGGCACCGAATTCATGATCGGCCCTTTGTTTTTAACAGCTGGCGTAAGTGCTTTCGATTTGATCGTTGGTTTATTGATAGGAAATCTCTTGGCCGTTTTGAGCTGGCGCTTTCTTACGGCTAAGATTGCTGTCGAAAATCGGTTAACACTCTACTATCAATTGGAAAAAATCTGTGGAAAGAAATTGGTCATCGGCTATAATCTGGCCAATGGAATACTCTTTTGTTTTCTTGCCGGGGCCATGATTACGGTCTCTGCCACGGCAGTTGGAATCCCGTTCGATATGGAAATGCCGAAACTGACCGACACCACGCCCAATGGAGCCACATGGGTCATCATAGTGGTGCTCATTGGCGCGGTCATCTCATTAATCGCCTCCAAAGGGTACGATACGGTCTCGAAGGCTGCGAACTGGATGTCTCCGGTAATTGTTCTTGCATTTATTGCCTGTGGTATTGTGGCCCTTAATCAACTGGGAGTAAAGAGCTTTTCAGATTTTTGGAATATTTGGGGCGAAGGTTCGGAACCTTTTCCAGGTCAATTGAAATACACCTTTTGGCATGTCGTCATTTGGTCTTGGTTCGCGAATGCGGCCATGCACGTAGGTATGTCCGATCTTTCGGTTTTTAGATTTGCAAAAAAAGCCGATTCGGGCTGGACTACCGCAGCGGGAATGTATGTAGGGCACTATATGGCCTGGATAGCGGCAGCTTTGCTCTATGCGGTTTATCTCAAATCACCAGAGGCACAAGCATTTTTGGCCAATGGAGAGGCACCACCGGTGGCGCCTGGTCCGTTGGCAAACAACGCCATTGGCATTTTTGGCATTATCGCTGTGGTTTTGGCGGGTTGGACTACGGCCAACCCCACGATTTATAGGGCAGGACTGGCATTTCAGGCCATCATGCCCAAGGTCTCCACTTTTTGGGTAACTATTATTGCCGGTACCGTAGCGACAGTGGCCGGACTTTTTCCAGCTTTTGCGATGAAGTTACTGGGGTTCGTGGCCTTATACGGTTTTATCCTAGCGCCTTTTGGGGCCATTATCGTCTTTGAACATTTCTTTCACAAAGAAGCAGGAGTCGTTAAGAATTATGCCGAAGTGGCGAATATTCAATTTAACAAGTCAGTCTTTTTGGCTTGGGCGATAAGCTTTGGCCTATTCTATTTTATCTCCTTGCAGTTTGATGTGTTCCTATCTTTTGTAACACTACCGGCCTGGTTGTTATGCGGAGTTTTGTTTCTGGTATTCAGTAAGCTATGGCAAAAAAAGAATTTGGTATAAGAATAAGATTCTTAATGAAACACTTACCTCCAAAAACGAAATAATCGTATTAAGATTAGCTGACGGAAGGCAATGGCACTGCGCGACTTTCTTTTACTCTAAAGAATAACAATAAAGACTAAGAATCGCTTAATTTTCGATGGTCTTCCAATAATTTTTTGGTAGCCTTCCAGAAATGTATCGAGGTCGGATTTAGGCCGTAGCTCGAGTCTGCATCGTCGATAAAACTACTTACGAGTAACTTCAAATAATGCAGTTGGCAGTTGTTGCCAAAAAGGTTTTCATAGGCCATATCCCAACTGCCGAACTCGCGCTCCTCGATTTGTGTCGATGAAAGCAGGGTAATATCAAAGTGTCTGTCATCCTGTTGAATACGGTCATAAAGTGTCATGACTTTATGCTGTTCTCCTTCGAGATATTGAATAAAATGTTCATTGTAAAAAAGCAAACAGCCGGTAATATCTTTCTGCTTGTTGTTTCTGCGGGCTTTTTCGAGAATTTCAGCTATTTGACTTCCTCCAAGATTCGGATTGGCCTTTGACCGATACATTAGACAAAACATATTTGGGAAGTGTTTTGGTCGGTAGTGCATACAATAAAAGTAGTAAATATTCAGGAGTAATGGGCGAAAATTTACTATTTCTTTGATGGAGAAATGTATCTAAAAGTCGATGATTCTCTTTGTAAAACTATTTGATTTCTGAAGCTTTGAGGTATTGTTGATATGGGTATGTAGAAGTAGTGCGACTTATGCCTTTACTTTCCAATTTATAACTAACTTAAAATCTACGAAAATTGCCCTCGATGAAGCACTTCAACCGCTATGTTGTAAGAAACGCGTAGGAAACAGTTACTTCTATTCCGTTTTAAATTTGAGACCTTCAATCTGTCGGAAACAATCAGAGTTTGGTTCCTGCCTGGGCTTATTGAAAAAATCATTTGCCGATTCCATTGCACATCGGTTGCTCCAATTAGTTGTTGGTGTATGTTTCCAACCTTTAAAAATAAGATGAAAGCTATTCGTGAAATTGTGAGTCATCGACTTTGCCCATTTCGCTGGTGTCTTATTATCATATTCTCCGCTTATAAATAGAACAGGAATATCGCTTTGGACTGCATAATTTTCAATTTCCGCAGCTTTTTTGACGGCCCATATTTCGCATATCTCATTGTCAAAAACAGCAGGTGACAGTCCTTTCACTTCTGGATATTTGTTTGTTTCACTTTCTATTTTGTCAATAGGATTAAAAGGATTTTCTTCTGAACACCATACAGAAAGACGCATTCCAACTCCCGCACCGCCACTCGGCTCTTGAAAGAGATATGCCAGTCTTTCTTTTACGGAACTCATATCATCATTCAATAATTTGGCAATTTCAGATGGAATGTTAGGAACACTTCCGGTCGAAGCTGAAGTGAACACCGTAATTAAATCGCTGCCACTTAAGTAAAATGACTCCAAATTACCAGTTTTTGGGTTCTCGACTTCAACTTTTAACGGATCAATTGTCTTTTCCTTTAAATACTCAAAAAATCGATTTTTAATGTTTGGATAAGCAGTGTTGCAGTCTTTGTCGTTTTTACAATCGGAAAGCAATGACGTGATAGACTCCATTAGATTCTGAACGCTTTCTGCATCGTAATTCACTTCCAAAGGAAGCGGCGAATCCATTACAACACTTCTAATTTTATCTGGATAATCACGCATTAAGACTTGAGCGATTTTAGTGCTGTACGACATTGTAAGTAGATTGTATTCGTCAATTCCTAGGGTGTTGACCAAATCATTGATGTCAGCTGCTATTTCGTTGGTATTGTATCCATTTAAGTCAATACCTTTTTGTTCCAGCCGTTCTTTGCAAGATTTCGCTGCTTTCGCAAATAACTCATCGTATTTGGCTGAATCAAAATTGGGTTGATTTGATTCATAGATTGCCTGTGCCCATTCCGGGCAATTTAAATGTGGTCGCGCATAATAATTTCCACGTTGCTCTACGAGAATAAAATCCCTGTCATCAAGATATGTGTAGTAATTCATGTATTGCGCAGATGGCATTGTAGTTGACCCTGGGCCACCTACCGTATAGATGATGGGGTCTTTTTTTGGGTTTTTGCTTCTACTTTTGAAAATATAGACCGGAAACTTTATTGATTTTCCAGTCGTATTGTTTCTGTTTTCAAGAACCTCTAAATACCCAAATGTGTAGTCTTGTCCGTCAGGAATTTTATGCGTTGTTTTTTTAGAAACCGAAAAAGTTGGAACAAATTCTTTTGCTGTCTTTTGTGTCGATTTGCAGCTCAAAAAAATACAAATAACCGCGATGAAGTATAGGTTGGTTTTCATAGACTTTAATTACTTTTTGTTACCATCCAAAACGCTGAGAAATTCTTATCTGTAGCTTGTGTTCTATCTTCTAATATCTCACTTTTATGGTAAAATATAGTATTTAAATACCTGAGTCGTAATTTGATACAAAAGCACCATAACTAATTCCTGATTGCGTGTTGATTGGTGCATTTCTAGTTTTTACAACTTGGCGATAAAACTCACTTTTGGAGATGTTGGCCTCATTTTTCGTGCTGTTTTTCATAGCAAAATTTGAATCTGTTTTATCCTGTGGAGTTATATCGCGTTTCCATCTAACAACTAGAACCGAAAAGGCCATATCTGTAGATAGCGCTCTCAAATTACTAAGAATTGACAGCAATAAACTCTATAACAATACATAAATTATTGTCATATTAAGCGGTTTTTAATTTGGCACAAACCTATACTATTGATATTGGAAAACAGTTTCAAATGGCAAATTGAAACCTATTTAGTTGCATTAAAACAGTGTCATTATCAGAGTTGACACCTTACCTTTTAGTCTTTAACTCGCTTGGCAAAATACCAAGTTGCTTTTTAACTGCACGGTTAAATGAAGACTTTGAATTAAAACCTGCATCCATAGCGATGCTGAGCAAAGTATATTTTGAACTATTGGAATTTTGCAAAAGTAATTGCACTTCTTTTACTCTGTATTCATTTACAAAGTCATTAAATCGTTTATTATAAATCTCATTTAGACTTTTTGAAATGAGATACGGTTTAATCTTCAACCGTTCTGAAACACTACGCAGTGAAAGTTCTTGGTCTTTAAATAACTTATCGTTTTCCATTGCATTTTCAAGCTGTCTAGATATATCCTTAAGTCGTTCGAATTCGTCAGGATGTATTCTAGTCTTGATAGTGAGCTTCGGGTCATTTCGTCTAGAAAAACCTTCTAATCCTATCCAATATGTTATAATAGCTATCCCTATAAAAAAAGGATAGTAATAAAATCGAGTAAAATAAAAATAAGAACCATTATTCAAAGATTTATAAATCACTAAATCAACCAAAAGAACAATCAAGACCAATGAAAAATAGACCAAAAATGATGTTATGATACGTTTTATCCAGGCGGGATCAGTTCTTTTGATTTCAATCTTTTCATTTACTGAATTCACTAGTTTTAGGGATTTGTAGGCATATCCGATTATTAAAATACTGGCCACTATATAAATGGTTGAATTGTTCATCCATACTACGTAACCATAATATCCCAACCACGATAAGCTTTCTTTTGTACCGTCCCAATATATATTTTGAAGCCTTACAAAAACACTACAGCATATTTGAACAATAACCGGAAGAAAATGTATCCAATCTTTCTTTTTAAACTTAAAATTAGGCTGTGTCCGTGCTTTTGTGTAAAAGTATATAAGTGCACCATAGATCCAACTTATGTCTATCATCACGTAATACCAACTATCATAATACCCTAAACCAAACAACCTCATTATTTGAATAGAAAGACGATAAGACAGTAAAAGTAGAATCGTTGCTAATATTCTATTGGCCAACTTATTATGTTTAGTCGATTTAAGGAGGATAAATCCATAAATCATTCCTTGAATAGAGCCAATAGCGAGTAGAAGTATGATTACGATTGTTCCTATGTCCATAATCCTTGAAATACTGAGTATTTTGTCCTTTTAAAAATGCCTATACGATTGTTTAGGTCTAATTACCTACAATACCTACCATAAATTTAGCCCTGTTGTAATTTATTTTGCAGTTCTTGCTTGAGTTTTTCCACCAGTTCGGGGTGTTTGTCAGCAACATTTTTGGTTTCTCTATCCTTAGTCGTATGGTCGTACAGTTCTACAAAGCCATCTTTATGAAGTGTCAAGCGATGTGTTGCCGTTCGTATGGTAGAGACGTCTTTATAATAAGCTATGGCGGGATGCCCTTTCTTAGTCGGATTGTTCAATATATTTTTTAAAGATTCTCCCTGTGCGAACTTAGGAATCTCGACTCCCGTTAAATCGCAAAGCGTAGGAAAGATATCGAGTGTCTCGACCATGGCATCGGTTTTAGTGTCTTTTTGGTCCATTCCGGGATAACTGATGATCATTGGGGAATGTAGCGACTCCTCGAATAGACTATGCTTTCCCCAAATGGCATGTTCCCCAAGATGCCATCCGTGATCGCCCCAAAGTACGACAATAGTGTTTTTGTCGGCTCCTGTGCGAGCCAACTCCGCCAAGATTTTTCCGACCTGAGCATCGGCGTAACTGATTGCGGCAGCATAATGGCGGCGTACCTCCTCGGCAAAGCTTTTATCCTCGTTAGGATCATTTCCCCAGCGGTTATACTGCTTAAATTCTCCTGAACCGTGCCAGGTCGTTCTTCCTTCCGGCTTTTGCGGATGTGGTATTGGCGGAAGTTCGACTCCTTCATACTGGTCAAAATACGATTTTGGCGCGCCGAAAGGCAAATGTGGTCTTATGATGCCAACGGCCAGAAAGAACGGTTTTTTATCGTTCATGGAAAGTGCTCCCAGTTGAGCGACCGCCTCATTTGCAATCGCCCCGTCAGGGTAGATGGTATCATCTCCCTCAGTGGTCTGATAAACGTCCATCTCGCTGCTCTTGATTCGTGTTTCGCCATTTGCCAGACCATGCATTGCACCACGCGGATGCTCCCATTCCGAAACGGGCATCAAATGCTTATCCCATGCATTGGGCATCTCTACAATAGAGCTGTCATTCCAATTTTCACCACCTCTTCCCCCTGGATGATGGGATACTTTTCCAACGGATACCGTTGTGTAGCCGTACGCTTTAAACCACTCCGGCATGCTTGGGTCGATTTTTTCAGTGCCCTTCGCCAGTTCGTTCGCTCTCAGAAAAAGGGCATTGTTGCCGGCCGGTCCGTATTTGCCAGTCAACAATGTATAGCGCGATGGGCCGCAACTCGGCGCATTGACGAAATGTTTCTGGAAAGAGACCCCATTTTGGGCCAATTGATCAATATTCGAGGAACTTATATAGGATGCGCCAAAACTTTTCAGCTCAGGGCGCAGGTCATCCACACAAATAAGCAGCACATTTGGCTTTTGTGCGGTTTCCGTCATTTCTTTTTTATTTTCTTTACAAGAAATGAAACTCCCGAATGCTAGTGCTATCAGCAATAGTAGTATTCCCTTTTTCATACGTGCTGTCTTCTTGGTTTCCATATCTTTTCCTTTTTCACGTCACTTGCGCCATCTCCTCAACTAATAATCATTTTGTGACTCGAGGTAAAATAGTACTTCAAAATCTAGAGACTGTTTGGAAATATGTCGTTAGAATTGTTATGATCTATTTTTGATGCATTATGAGGCAAAATTTTTGAGCATAGCAGCGCTACGGTCAAAAATTTTAACGAAATAAGGCGCAAAAAGAGGCTTTAAGAAAATAAGCGAGATATTTCCAAACAGTCTCTAAGTTACTTTTATTTTGTAAGCACGACATATTTAAAGGGCATTGAATTATCGATTGCGCATCGAATTAGTACGCGTGTATCCGCTGAAGCGGACGACTAGCAGCGGTATACGGATGGATATTGATCTTTGTTTCTCCAATCTTTCCTTTCAATTTGCATTAAGACAACGTCATTCTTGGTGATATATAGAATAAGTTAACTAGGATAGTAACTAGAAAAGTAAACGAATTTCGTGGGATGCGTTCCGTGAGCCTACAGTACTCTGGTAGATTTACATAAAGTCTAGGACTGGGCTCCATACTTTTTTTGTTCTGTATAGAAGCTGTACTTTTAATTCTTGATAGATCGACTAAAAGACTTGAAATGCATGTACTAGAAGATTTGATAGCCTTGTTGACCCTCAAGAAAGTGGACGATACCATTTATGAGGGAGAAAACTATCAGGCTCCTTGGGGTAGGGTTTTTGGAGGTCAGGTATTGGGGCAATCGCTGCACGCCGCTTACCAGACCGTTCCAGATGATCGTGTCGTACATTCCCTTCATGGCTATTTTATTCTGGGTGGGGATTTAAGATATCCGATACGTTATGAAGTAGATACCATTCGAAATGGAGGAAGTTTTACCACCAGACGTGTCGTGGCGAAGCAAAACGGAAAGGCCATCTTCAATATGGCGGCATCCTTTCAGGTCAGGGCGGAAGGCGTGGATCATCAGATTCCCATGCCGAATCTGATTCCTCCGGAGAAGTTGACCACCAGCCTTGAACAGCTAGAGGAAATCAAAGAAACATTCCCCAGTGCATACCATCGCTTAAGAGCGATCCAACCCAAAGTATTCGATTTTAAACCGGTTGAAAAGTTTACCGCGCAATTGGCGAAAAATGGGTCTCCTTTTTTCAATATTTGGCTTCGTACGGCAGAAAAGGCGCCGATAGATTTAAGGATGCAACATCAGTTGATGGCCTATGCCTCCGACTATAATTTGCTCACTACGGCAACCTTACCGCATCGCGAGAAGCTCAACAAGGGAAATACATTTTACGCCAGTCTGGACCATGCGATTTGGTTTCATCGGGATTTTGATATTCAAAACTGGTTGTTATATAGTATGGATAGTCCGAGCGCTTCGAATTCAAGGGGTTTCGCGAGAGGAAGTATTTTTGATAGAAAAGGAATTTTGGTTGCTTCGGTAGCCCAAGAGGGGTTGATGCGGGAACAGGTCATTTAGGAGATTGGTTACACTTTTGACACCGGAGTTGCCTTAGTCCTCTTCAGTACATTCGATAAGTATATGAATGACATCCTTGGCATTTTTATCATTACGTAGCTGAAATGCCTCTGCCACTCGCTCTAAAGGAAAAACGTGCGTTATCATCTCCGATGTATTCAGTAAACCGTCTACAAACAATTCCATGCCTTTTTGAAAATAGTTCCGCATATCTATATCGCTACGGGGCTCTGTTGAATATATTTCCAATCGCTTCCGATGTACTTTGAAGAAGTCGACCGGTTTGTTGCAGATACCAATACAACCATACATCACTATCTTCCCCCCAAAGGCCGCAGCATCAATCGCATCGACCATTCCATCTCCGTCCAATAGACAAGGAATTACCACGTCAAAACCATCCGGAAACTCCTTCCGCAATACATCCATGGTGGGGGTATCCTCAGCCGGAATTTTATACACATGGGTAGCCCCATACTTTTTTGCCAACACCAAGTTTTTTTCATGCAGATCCGTAACCACTAAATTTTTGGGACTGTAGAGCTTTATAATTTGGGTCATTACGAGACCGCTTACGCCCTGTCCGGTAATCAAAACATTGGTATTCGGTGATATGGACGATAAATCGGCGGCATGAAGAATTCCTGGAAGTACTTCTAGCGTACTTATTTCCTTCATTGGAAACCATTTGGGGAGTACCTTGATGTTAAAGGGTTTACAGACGATATATTCGGCAAATGCTCCCCAAACATACCTACACGCCACTTTGTCCCCTTTTCTTATTCCAGTGACATTCGCTCCTGTTTTTTCGACAACACCGGCTACCTCATGTCCTAAACGCGTAGGCATTGACAAATATTCCGGTTTTCGGAGACCTCTGTATGTTTCAACATCCGACCCGCATATACCCACGAACGTTATTTTAATGAGCACCTCGTCATTCATAGGCTCCGGTATTTCGGCGTAGGCCATACCGATTTCATAGGGCGCGTGGAGTACGGCCACTCTTTGGGAATTGGGCGATTGTTGGGAAACTAATTTAAGATTCGCTAATTGCATCTGACTGGCCATAATTTGCTCATTTGATGACGACCATTTCTTTCATGTGATGGTCAATTATCTTTATTTAGGTAAATCAAATATAACCATCTTGGGCCATATCGTTTACCGTACGAGGCGGCTAAAAAGAGTGGCTTGAATATTTCCCGCATCCTTGAGGCAAAAGCTTCGAAAGCCGGGGAAATGCGTTGAAGAAATAAAATTGAGATGTTCCCGTAGGGAAAGAAAAACGAGGTCTTACCTTATACGACATCATATTAAAATAGCCGTCGAGACCCTAACATTTGTACTATTGTTTATTTCGTAATTCAAAAGAAAACAATCATGGTCTTTAGGAGACAATCCAAAATGCCCCATTCTTGCCATTTAGACCGGTCTATCGGTTATAATCAAACAACTATTTCTATTAAAACATTAATATGTGTGAAGGGTGCGAATCAAAATAACCTACCTATATTTGCCTCCCCTAAAAATCTTATATATGCGAAATAATCTTGTCTTTCAAATTTTGGTTTTTTTTACAGCAGGTGTTACTTCTATCTTTTCTCAAATTACCCTGAGCGGTGAAGTGATCGATTCAAATGGGGTTCCGCTTTCTGGAGCTCATATTGGTCTTGAACCCTCATCAAAGTTTGGTATTTCTGATATGGAAGGTCAATTTCAGATCGAAGGAGTCCCAGCCGGAGACTACATTTTAACCGTTTCCTATGTGGGTGTAAAAACCTATTCCGAAAGTGTAACCGTAGCAACGGAAGCCCTATCTTTTTCGATTAGCCTGGAAGATGACCCCCTAAATTTGCAAAATGTGGTTGTCACAGGGTCTTTCGATCCGCGCGAACAGTTGACATCGAGTACTTCGATAACGACCTTGAACTCCGAAAGAATACAAAAGTCATTTCCACGTGGTGCCGCCGATTTATTGCAGGCCATTCCAGGGACGTTTACAGACCCCTCCGCTGGGGAAGTCTTTACCAAAGTATATGCCCGCGGAATCTCCGCCTCTGCCGAAGATGACATGGGTTGGTACTATGTTTCGCTGCAGGAAGATGGTCTTCCGGTCAGTCTTGTTCAGCATTCATACTACAGTCCTGACATATTTCATCGAGTGGATATTACGACCGAAAAAGTAGAAGCGATTCGTGGTGGTAGCGCGGCAATTACCGCCTTGAACGGGCCTGGCGGTATTTATAATTTTATTTCAAAAGGACCTAGGGATAGTTTTGGTGGGGAAATTCAATTACAAGGTGGAGTGCAGGGAGAGGGCAACCCGATGTTTCGAGTTGACGGAACGGTCGGCGGTACGTTCGGGAACAATTGGTTTTATAACCTGGGCGGACATTACCGTAACGATGACGGTGCCCGAAACACCGATTTCACCTTTAGCAAGGGCGGACAGCTCAAATTCAATCTCATGAAAAGACATGATAAGGGCTATGTCAAATTCTATGGCAAAATCCTTGATGATTTCACAAACCGATATACGGGCGTTGCCGCTACCGATTGGAGCGACCCAAAGGCGGCGTTCGGCCAAGATTTTAATAGCACCGCCTTGATGATGCCGGCTTTTTCGGCCAACGTACCTGATGGAAGACGGTTGGCCCAGGGAGCAACGAATAATTTCGACCCGTCCCAAGGTGTGCATGCCCAGGACCGTGCTTTCGGAATCGATGTCCTGCAGGAGCTGGGGGCCAATTGGTTGTTGCGTTTTAATCTCAAGCATTCCGACAAGAGTGCCAATTGGCAAACTGCGATTAGCAATGCCTTCGTCTCATTGAACGATCCTTTGGCCTATTTCATCAGTGGGGCCCAATTTCCTATCGGGCAAGTGGTTTTTCGGGAGGCAGGATCAGGAACGGAAGTGGCACGATTGGACAACAGTGGAATTTTGGCAGGGGAATCTTTTCAATACCTGAATGACGGTTCTTTACCCAACGACGCTATTATGGGAACGGCCTCGTGGTTAAAACAAAATCGGTCGGGTGAGTGGATGAATCAAATAACCTTACGTAAGACCTCTGCAAATCATGATTTGACCTTTGGATATTCTTCGGGATTTTCGGACACCTCTTTGTATACCCAAGGGAGTTTTGGATACATAACTTATGAGCCCAATCCTCGAATGCTTCAAGTTACCCTTGAGAATCCAGATCAACCAGTCATCGCCTTATCGGATGCCAATGGATTAAGTAATTATGGAGGATTGTTTTTTGATAATTCCCGGGCGGAAGTAAGTCAGATAGCTTTCTTCGCCAATGATAGATGGAAGATACAAGACGAACTTCACCTCGATGTGGGATTGCGATATGAGACCATAGGACACCAAGGGAGCAAGGACCAAGCCGCTCCGTTCACGGGAGATGGCGGATTCGATGGTGATCCAACCACTGCCTATGACAACGGTATTTTAGCACCGACAGGCGAGGTAGACGAGTTCGATTTCAATTACAATTACCTTTCCTATTCCGCGGCACTGAATTATAAGTTTGCCGAGGAATCTGCGGTATTCGTTCGTTTCTCGTCAGGAAATAAGGCGCCGGAACTGAATTATTACTTTAATAACTTCTCAAACGTTCCGATCAATCAAAAAGGGGAGGTACAACGAATAACTCAGGCAGAGCTCGGCTTAAAATACGGAAGCGCTGTGTTTTCCGCTACGGCAACCGCCTTTTGGAGTCGACTAAAGAATATAGGAGTGGCCGACTTTGCATTTGATACCGAGAATGGAAATGTGTTCTATACCCCGGTACAATTGAATAACTCAAGGACCATAGGATTGGAATGGGAGACTGCCTATTCTCCTATCTCCAATCTGTCTTTTACGTTCAATGGTGTGCTGCAGAATCCCATCGCTACAACTTGGACGGTATATGACGCTGCGGGCTCTGTCGACACTGCCGACGACTCCACCGTTGACTATTCTGACAATACGTTACCATTCAACCCTAAACTAATGTTCAATCTAGGCATTGAATATGAAAAGGATAAACTGAACGGATTTGTCAGATGGCAATTTATGGGCGAGCGGGAAGGCAATGTAGCCAATGCATTTCAACTCCCGGCCTATGGTATTTTCAATGCAGGAATCGGGTATGAGATTACGCGACATATTTCGGCGGACCTACTGGTAACTAATCTTTTCAATTCGGAAGGATTGGCGAATTTCTTCGGGGCTAATACTTTCGGTGCAAGTGCCAATGGCGTTACTTCTGAATTCATTCAAACAAATCCCGATGCCAGTTTCGTAGTTGTCCCGGTCTTGCCTAGGGGAAGTCTGTTACGATTAAGCTACACCTTTTAAGTATAGTTTAAATCGAAGTATGAACAAATTTGTGATTTTAAGGACTTTTACCTTTTAGTCGACAACATCAAATTCATCGATAACAAAGAAATTCTTACTCGCCGCATCAATGGCGTAAACGCCACTTTCTACAGCATAGTCGATAAGATTTCCATCTACCTCGATTTGAAAACCTTTTTCGGTGGGCACCAATTCAAAGGTATCGGCCAATCGTTTCTTATAGCGTAGAATAATGCGCTTATTCAATGTACTATCGATTTCGCTGTTGATGGTAATCATTTTCGAAACCAGAGCAGGCGATTCCATACGCTCGAAATTTTCTTTATTCTCTTTGCTTTGCTTGAACGTAGCCGAATAAATTCTGTTTTCCTGAGTAGTAATCGTATAGGGGATTTTCGTTCCATTACGGTCAAAATTCAGCGTTTGTACCGTAGTCGTGCTGAGAACTCCACCAACTTGTTCCTCTTGCGAAAATCCAATTCCAATACCTAAAACCAAAAAGGTCGTTATAATAAAATTTGTAATCGTACTTTTATAAAGACTTGTTTTCATACTGTTTTTTTTAGTTAAGCGTTTGCTTTTGCAATACGTAATCATAAAATTAATCTGAAGTAGGATGTTTATTTTGCTCATTCCCGAATCATATTGACCCAATCTCTTTAGGAATTTGTTTGTTGACACTTCCTACACTATATTAATCTTTATTTTCGATAACTTCAACGCATGATTGAAGGTCAACACCAATTTGCTTCATATCATAATGGTCTCTTGGACAGCTAATCACTTCAAAATAGTTCTAATCGTAATTTTTTCCATGAAAATAACCACTGCGAATGCACAACATAAATATCCCGTGTCCATAGCCGAAGAAGCCAAAGTAGCCCTTTCTTATTATCCTGAACTCGATACGATTCCGATTACCTTCAAGTTCAAAAAGAAAATCAAGAAATCTACGATGCAGGCGCAACCTACCTTCGGTAGTTTTTTCAAGTCTAGAAAGAACAGGAGTTACGTTATTTTGATGAGCGAACGGTTTAAAATATCCGACACCGTTTATAAGACAGTGGATATGCCTAAAAATATTATGATCGGTTGGCTCGGTCATGAACTGGGGCATGTTATGGATTATCAGAACCGTACCAAGAGCAACCTTATCGGTTTCGGTCTCCAATATTTGTTTTCTGAAAAATACATCAAAGAAGCCGAGCGCTGTGCCGATACTTTTGCGGTTGCACACGGAATGGAAAAGTACATCTTGGAAACCAAGAATTTTATTTTAAATAATGCCAAGCTGTCGGAGAAATACAAATCCCGAATCAAGAAATACTACCTTTCCCCGGAGGAAATAATGCAGTTGGTTGAGGAACGGGATGCTGCTGTAAAATAGAAAAGTGGCGAGTAGCATCAGACGAACGCCTCCTTTGTTTACAGGAATTTGTATTCGGAATGTTATTTTTGCGCTCCTACAAACGCTTCCCATTCGGCAAATTTATCTTCGCCCATTACGCGCTCCATTTTTACCTGTCCGCCTTTTTTCTTGTTTTTGGCATTCCATTCGTAAAAAATATCCGGATCGATTCGTTTTACTTTGACTCCCTGTAACGCCTTGCTGCGGGCAACCTTATAATTTTTATTGGCAGATTGTAAAAATTCATCCAAGGCTTCCACCAAGGAATCTTCCTCCGCACTCCCTTCGGCACCCAAGTACCAACTGTGATAGAAACCATCATCGAACCGCTTCGCACAGAGCGTATATTCCGAAATCTTCATATCGAATTTCTCCTCAATATGACGAACGGCCTTGTCCAGCTTGTTTACAGAAAGCTGGGAACCTACCGTGTTCAGAAAAAACTTGGTGCGGCCGGTAATTTTAATTTCAGCCCTCTCTACATCCGTAAATTCGATGGTATCACCGATCAAATAGCGCCAAGCACCAGATACCGTACTCATAATAAGCACATAATCCTGTCCTTCCTTTACTTCCGCCAGAGATAAGGCCGGTGCATCTGCTACTAGCGAACCGTCTTGTTGAATATAGTCAGGATCAAAGGGCACGAATTCAAAATAAATACCATTGTCCGTAATGAGTTGCATGGCGTCGGTTTCCGGGCGACTTTGAAAAGCGATAAAACCTTCCGAAGCCAAATAGGTATCGATAACGGTAATCGGATGTTTCAAAAGGGCATTAAAACTTTTCTCATAGGGGCCAAAGGCAACACCTCCAGAAGTATAGACCTGAAGATTGGGCCAAATTTCATGTATGTTTTCCAAATTGTGGTGATTGATGACTTTCTCTAACATGAGCTCGATCCATGAGGGAATGCCGCTTATCGCGCCAATATCCCATTCCTTGGCCCGCTCCGCGATTAATTGCACTCGCTCGTCCCAATCATCAATAGCGGCAATATCTTTTCCCGGTTTGTAGAAACCACTGAACCATGAAGGAATGTTACTGGCGCTAATACCACTGATTTCCCCCTCTAAATGATCGTCCTTTTCAATAAGATCTGTAGAGCTTCCCAACATCAAGATGCCCGTTTCAAAGAAATCCGGTGGCATATCAAAATTGCTCAAGGCGAATACTTGTTGTATCCCAGCCTTTCTTATGGCATTGATCATTTCCTGTGTGACCGGAATACGTTTGCTTGTTTTGCCAGTGGTGCCCGAACTCAAGGCGTAGTAATCAGGAATTCCCGGCCAGGTCACATTCTCTTTGCCCTCGTGCAATTGCGACCACCAACGTTCATTTATGCTGTTGTAGTCGAAGTAGGGAACATCGGTTGCAAATGCCTCGGCCGGATCATTGACTTTAAGTATTTTTTCAAAATTATAATGATCTCCGAACTTTGTGTTTTTGGCTCTTTCCAGCAAATCCCTTAGAACTACCTTTTGTTCGTCGATAGGATTTCGCTCGGTCTTGATGACATCACGCGCCTCGATGATGCCTTTTATTATATGCCCTAGTACTGCCATAAATTATGTATCCGTTGTTATGTGTTTTGTAACCGATTCCGTGAAGTAAATCTTATACTTTTTCAAAAATAGGAAACACCCAGATTTCTTCCCGTCGTTTTCGATGTAAGTATTAGCCCGTATCCAAAATTACTTGGTCCATAAAATAATAGCCGCAAAGGCTTTGCCTCCAAAATATCGGTAAAACCCGCGTTTGAGGAGCACAATAAACCATCGCCATCGGATTTTCGTTGCAGGTCGATGTCGAAAGAAGAGGTGTCTCTCAAGCCTTTCAGCTAGTAGGGCAGAAGTCCCAGCGGTTGTCATTTCGAATGTATTTCTCTATCTTAACCTACATAATATATCAAGAACACCTCTAACGTAAAGATGATATAATGAAAAGCCCGATAACCAAAACAATACCTTTCACTAAAGATAAAAAGTCAAGAAGGGATTTTGTAAAAAACACCGCCCTGTTTACAGGTGGCGCGATGCTATTGCCAAACCTACAAATGAATGCGATGGTAAATGTTTTTAACGATAAAAAACTAAGTATCGCTTTGGTGGGTTGCGGTGGTCGTGGCACAGGTGCGGCGATTCAAGCCCTAAAAGCCGATGAAAATGTACAATTGGTAGCAATGGCCGATGCCTTTGAAGACCGTTTGGAGAGCAGCCTTATCAATATCAACAAAGAGATGGGCGAGTCAAAAAAAGTGAAGGTAAAGAAGAAACATAAATTTGTGGGTTTTGATGCTGCCCAGAAGGCCATGGATTTGGCCGATGTGGTCATTTTAGCGACTCCTCCCGGTTTCCGTCCCCAACATTTTGAATATGCCATCGAGAACGGAAAACATGTGTTTATGGAAAAGCCGGTCGCAACCGATATGCCGGGCGTACGAAAAGTGCTGGCCGCCGCGGAAAAGGCCAAAGCGAATAAACTAAACGTGGTGGTGGGGCTACAACGACATTATCAGGATAGCTACTTAGCCGCCATGGAACAACTAAAGCAAGATAAAATAGGGAAAATCGTTTCAGGTCAAGTGTATTGGAACAGTGGTGGAGTCTGGGTACGTGAACGCAAGCCGGGTCAATCAGAACTTGAATATCAAATGCGTAATTGGTACTATTTCAATTGGTTATGTGGAGACCATATTTTGGAACAACACATTCATAATATCGATGTGGCGAACTGGTTTATCGGGGAGTATCCGATTTCTGCACAGGGAATGGGAGGTCGGCAGGTGCGCAATGGAAAAGACCATGGGGAGATTTTCGACCATCACTTCGTAGAATTTACCTATCCTAGTGGTGCGGTAATCTCGAGTCAATGTCGCCACCAACCCGATACGATGAACAGGGTTTCCGAATTCTTTCAAGGTACGAAGGGAACTGTTTCTACCGCGGGAGACAAGGCCACTTTGACCGATTGGATGGGAAATACCATTTTTGAGCATCGGGGCAAGGATGACCCCAATCCTTATCAGGTCGAGCATATCAAATTGTTCGAGTCCATTCGAAATGGTGGCGTACTGGCCGATGCCGAGAACGGGGCCAAAAGTACCATGAGCGCCATCATCGGAAGAATGGCTACCTATTCAGGTAAAGTCGTCACTTGGGACGAAGCCATGAAATCGGAACTTTCATTGGTTCCTGACAATCTTTCTTGGGATGCTCCCGCGCCCGTACAACCCAATGCGGAGGGCGAATATGACATTCCTACCCCGGGCAAAACCGTGGTGCTTTAATTCCGAAATATGAACATAACTAAATATACGGTGTCGCTGCTATTGCTTGGGACTTTCATTTATCCACTTGAGGGATTTACCCAAACTTCGGATGCCGCCGATCAACCTTTGAGGCCCAATATCATCTACATTCTAGCGGATGACCTGGGCTACGCCGAGGTAGGCGCATATGGGCAGGAGAAAATAGAAACCCCGAATATTGATGCCTTGGCGAAATCCGGAATGCTATTTACGCAACACTACACCAGTGCTCCGGTTTGTGCTCCCGCACGCTATATGTTCCTGACGGGTAAACATGCAGGCCATGCGTATATACGCAGTAACTCGGAATGGAAAGAGCGCGGCGATGTATGGAACTATCGTGCCATGGCAAAAGATTCTACCTTGGAAGGACAAGGCCCGATACCCCCGTCGACCGTTACTTTGGCCGATAAATTAAAGGAGTCGGGCTACACTACGGGCCTAATTGGTAAGTGGGGCTTGGGCGCGCCGCACACGCAGTCGATTCCGAACGAGATGGGTTTCGATTTTTTCTATGGTTATAACTGTCAGCGACAAGCTCATACCTATTATCCCTTGCATTTATACAAAAACAGGAATCGGGTACATTTGGCCAACGATACCATTGCCCCTAGCACTCCTCTAGCCGAAGGGAAAGATCCGTACGACGAGGCGAGTTACGCTGATTATAATTTAACGGACTACAGTCCGGATTTGATGTTCAACGAAATTACGGGATTTGTTTCCGCTAATAAGGATGAACCTTTTTTATTATACTGGGCAACCCCCATACCCCACGTAGCGCTCCAAGCTCCGAAACGGTGGGTCGATCATTATGTGGATAAATTTGGCGAAGAGCAACCTTATTTGGCCGGCAAGACACGCGGAGCGGGATATTTTCCCCATAAGAATCCCCATGCCGCTTATGCCGCCATGGTTTCCTACCTAGACGAGAATATCGGCAAATTGGTGCAACAGTTAAAAGATGAGGGAATATACGAGAACACCCTGATTGTTTTCACTTCGGATAATGGGCCTTCGTATGCCGGTGGGGCAGATCCTGAATTTTTTGAAAGTGCCAAGCCGTTTCGAGGAGAATACGGTCGGGGAAAAGGATTTCTGTATGAAGGCGGTATACGTGTCCCGATGATCGCCTCCTGGCCTGGAAAGATAGAAGCGGAGAGCAAGAGCGATCATATTTCGGCGCATTACGATATGATGGCTACTTTCGCCGAAGTCGCAGGTTATGAAGTACCAGATATCAATGATGGCATCAGCATGCTGCCCACTTTACTTTCCAAAGGACAACAGGAAGACCATGACTTTCTATATTGGGAGTTTCCCAGTTATGGGGGTCAGGTGGCCATCCGCATGGGGGACTTCAAAATCGTTCGCCAGAATCTGCGCAATGCCGAAGCACCTACGTTAGAACTATATCATTTAGAGAAAGACCCTTTGGAAAGCAACAACATTGCCATGGCGCATCCGGAAATCATGAAAAAGGCAGCTGATATCTTCAAAGTACAACGCGAGACACCGGAACTGGAACATTTTAGAATCCCCATTCTTGATAAGGGTTTGTTAAACGAAAAATAAAAGTACCTTAGCCCTTCAAATTTTCAACCTATGCGCACTTTTATCTTTGGCCTTACCCTTTTCTGCTGTTGTATAATGCTCTTTAACTGTCGGGAGGAACAGCAAAAAAAGGAAGTTGTCGATACATCAAAAACTACAGGAAAAACGGACGAGGCCAAGAGTATTGACGTACTTACCGAAAAACCGGATACCTTGGCAGTTCCCGATGGTATGGTTTGGGTTCCGGGTGCGGTTTTTATGAAAGGAGCGGTCACGCAGGATAAAATGGCTATGGGCCATGAAGGGCCGGCACATCAGGTTGCCGTAGATGGATTTTTCATTGATGCCACCGAAGTTACCAATGCCCAATTCAAAAAGTTTGTCGATGCCACTGATTATATTACGGTTGCGGAACGGAAAATCGATTGGGAAGAAATGAAAAAACAGCTTCCGGAGGGCACACCTAAACCACATGATAGCATCATGCAGCCAGGGTCGTTGACCTTTAAAAAGACAAAATCAACAGTTCAGAACCTGTATGATTTCTCCCAATGGTGGCAATGGACCATCGGTGCCAACTGGAAAAATCCGAAAGGACCGGGAAGCAACCTCAAAGGAAAGGAAGATCATCCTGTCGTTCACGTCTCCTACGAAGATGCGCAAGCATATTGTGATTGGGCTGGTCGGCGATTGCCTACGGAGGCCGAGTGGGAACTTGCAGCTCGGGGCACCACCCGAAATACCGTATTTTTCTGGGGAGACGATGCTACAAAACTTCCACAAATGGTCAATTCCTGGGAGGGGGAATTTCCAGTAAAAAATACATTGGTCGACGGATTTGAAGGTACAGCTCCCGTAAAATCCTATCAACAGAATTCGGTGGGGCTATACGATATGGCAGGGAATGTTTGGGAATGGACAAATGATTGGTACAACAGTGGTTATTATAAGGATATGGCAGGAGAAGGCGAGGTGGCGTTGAACCCTACCGGCCCAGGTACCGCTTTTAACGAGCGGGACCCTTATGCAAAGGAAAAAGTTATAAAAGGAGGATCTTTTTTATGCAGTGATAGCTATTGCGCCAGTTACCGGGTTTCCGCGAGAATGGCCACTAGTTTAGATTCCGCCCAGGAACATCTTGGCTTCAGGACGGTAGCCACAGCGGAAATGATTCGGGACGAACAAAGTAAATAAGGATAAATAATGCAGTTTTTAGAGAATTTTAAACCGGAACTCCTGGTCGAATCCCCTGGGAGAATCAATCTCATCGGTGAGCATACGGATTATAATATGGGTTTCGTTTTACCCACCGCGATAGCGAAAAAGATCATTTTCAAGTTTCGAAAGAACGATACGGCCACAAGCTGCAATGTGTATACATTGGGGTACGATCAGGGTTTTCAAATCGATTTAAAAAATATCTCCAAGAGTGAAGTAGAATGGCAGAATTATATTTTAGGGGTGCTCAATGAGATTTTAAAACGTACCGATAAGCTTAGGGGTTTTGATTGTACCATTGAAAGTAATCTTCCTACAGGTTCCGGTTTAAGCTCATCGGCTGCACTTGAATGTGGTCTGGCTTTTGGTCTAAATGAACTATTTGATTTGGGTCTCTCCAAAATCGAAATGGTACAACTTTCCCAAACTGCCGAGCATACCTATGTCGGGACGCAGTGCGGTATTATGGATCAGTACGCTTCAGTGATGAGTGAGGAAGGTCATGTGATTTTACTCGATTGTAGATCGCTGGAAAGTGAGATGATTCCGATAGACTTACATCCATATAAAATCATATTATTAAATACCAAAGTGTCCCATAATTTGGCAACTAGCGAATATAATGTGCGCAAAGCCGAGTGCGAGGAGGGTATATCGATTATTCAAAAAAAATATCCGGAGGTGCGGTCGCTACGCGATGTTGACGTAGATATGCTCTCGATAAGTAAGGCGGAAATGAGGGAAATCATTTTCAAGAGGTGTTCTTTTATAATCGCTGAAAACGAAAGGGTGCTACAGATGGCCAAAGCGCTTCAATCGAATAAGCTACAGCAAGTAGGGGAATTGCTCTACGAGGCACATGAGGGCATCAGTAAGGACTATGAAGTAAGTTGCAAGGAGTCCGATTTTTTGGTCGATTTTTCCAAAAATAACCCGCAGGTGCTAGGTGCCCGACAGACGGGTGGCGGTTTTGGGGGCTGTACGTTGAATATCGTGGCGGAAGAGGCGGTAGCGGACTTTGTAAAAGAGGGCGCAGCGGCTTATAAGAAAGCGTTTGATATCGATTTGGAGTGGTTCGAAGTTCTACCAAGTCAAGGTACCCTTGCTCGATGGCTTTAAATTTGTTCGAAAGATGGTTACATTTCGGAAAGGGCCCTCTCCAAGCTTTCTTTTTTAAGACGGCTTAAGGGAATTCGCTGACCATCGACTTCAACACTAGTGCTGTTGAAACGATCGATACGTTCTATGTTAATGGTATACGATTTGTGAATACGCACAAATTTTTCGGTGGGTAAACGCTCGATAAAAGCTTTCATGGTAGACAATACGAGTATAGAACCATCGTCCGTGACCAATTTCACATAATCGCCCAGGGCCTCAATCCATTTGATTTGACCAATGATAACTTTTCTTTTTTGTAAGTTACTGTTTACGAAAATATAGTCTTGTGCACCTTGTTCCGATTCCATATTCGCATGATTGACGAGCGCCCGTTGAATGGCCGTATTGAATCGATCGATACTAATAGGTTTGTGAAGGTAATCGGTAACGTCATAATCGAAGGCTCTTAAAGCGTAATCGGTTTTCCCGGAGATTATGATGACTTGCGGCCGTTTTTCCATGGCATCTAGAAAATCGAAGCCACTAATAACCGGCATTTCAATATCGAGGAGGATGAGATCTACTGTATTTCCCTTTATGCCCTTACGGGCAACCATTCCATTTTCATAAGTAGCTTCAAGGGAGAGATTGGAGTGGCTATTCACTAATTTGGATATGACTTTGGTTTGCATACCCGAATCATCGATAATTACCGTTTTCAGAACTTTATTCGTCATGGTTGATTAGATTGATTCCGATCCTTGTTTTCAAAAATACCCAGTAAAATCGAATAAAAAACGCTTCACATTGAATTTTAACTTTAAATTATTCACAATCCGATGCTTATGACTGTAATAAATTACTGATTTGAAAAGAACGATACTATTTTCAACCCGTATTAATACAGTGTACACTATATTTTTTCTTTATTACCAATTCTTAAAGCCATTGGTTATCATAACTTTTAATAACTAAAAAGTAAGGTTTTTTGCAAAAATCCTACTTTTGTTTTATTGAGGAATGTAGAATCGGGTTCATATCTTTGAGCCCCTGAAGTATAACGACTATGTCAGAAAAAATAGAGCGAATTAAAACGTTGATTATTGGCTCCGGGCCTGCGGGCTATACAGCGGCCATATACGCAGCAAGAGCGGATTTAAAACCAATCGTGTACACCGGAATGGAACCAGGTGGCCAATTGACCACAACTACCGAAGTAGATAACTTTCCCGGTTATCCCGATGGTATCGACGGCCCGACTATGATGGTGCAATTGCAACAACAGGCCGAGCGTTTCGGGACCGAGGTACGTATCGGAATGGTTACTGCCGTTGAGCTGAGCAAGGAGGTCGGTGGAATACATCGTGCCACTATAGATGACAACAAAACCGTAGAGGCCGAAACGGTCATCATTTCTACGGGCGCAACGGCCAAATATCTGAATATCCCAAGCGAACAGAAACTACGTGGCGGAGGTGTATCCGCTTGTGCGGTTTGCGATGGTTTCTTCTACAAAGGTCAGGATGTGGCGATCGTTGGGGCAGGGGATACGGCGGCGGAAGAGGCATCCTATTTGGCCAATATCTGTAACAAGGTGACGATGTTGGTTCGTAAGGATTATATGCGGGCATCGAAGGCCATGCAACATCGTGTAAACAATATGAAGAATATCGAGGTGCTTTACAACACTGAGGTCGATGAAGTTTTAGGAGATCAGGTGGTGGAAGGCCTGCGCATGAAAAACAACCAGACAGGTGCCACAAAGGATATTGAAATTACAGGGTTGTTCATTGCAATCGGGCACAAACCAAATACTGATATTTTTAAAGGTCAATTGGATATGGATGAAACCGGGTATCTGATTACCAAGGGTAAAACGACCAAGACCAACCTTCCCGGTGTTTTCGCTTGTGGGGATTCACAGGACAAAGAATACCGACAGGCGGTTACAGCCGCAGGAACAGGGTGTATGGCAGCTTTGGATGCTGAACGTTATCTTGCGACCATAGAAACACCTGAAGAGGTGGCGTAAGTAGGGTCTTCGTATTTTCTAGAGCTGCGGGGTCTAATTTTTATCCTTAATAAAGCAAATGATAGACTAGCTGAAATACGTGTGGCCACTTTATGTTGAGTCTCTAAGATGATTTAAAAAAAATGCCGCTATCAAAACCGATAGCGGCATTTCTTTCTTTGGGACGAATTCGATTTAATCGATCCGCTTATAATTTTCCGAAAAAGTTGGAAGCCCTTCATCGTCGAGTGTGATTTGGCTATAGGTATCTTTGTACAAATGAAGTTCAAATCGGAATACGTCGACCGTATCAACGACTTTCATCATTTCTTTTGAACCGTACTCCAACTGTTCTTCTAAAACATCATCGGTTGCCGTATACCGTCCGTAACCGAACCAATCTTCGGGGTCATCAGGTGCGAAACGTGTCCACATTACCTTTCCTTTGCTATAAATTTTAACCTGGCGGTAGCCATTTGCATTCGGCAGGGTATCGACGACGTTTCCACCGTCATAATTAAAACGGTTAACGAGTTCCCATGTACCCTCCAATGAATTGCTCGTCTGTAGTTTCGATGAAGTGAAATTGGTCACTGAGACCAATATCAATATCAAGAAAACCAATCCAAATAGTTTTTTCATGGTCATTATTTTAAATTAGTATTACAGTGTAAGATAAAAGATACGAATAATTTTGCCAATTTAACAAAAATAAGCCCTTCGTTTTACGAATTTGATTATTTGGAGTGATATTGATTAATCAATTTGACTAATGTCAAAATATCACCTTGGGTATGCCCGGCACTGATAATGATCCGACTGGTGACAGAGTTCTCCTCGTTGGGATAGGGAAAGTGTGTTATTAGTATATGATTCTCCGCCAGATAATTGGTTAGTCGAGCATCGGAAAAGCTAAAGGCTGGATGTTTTTCCATAGATGAAAAAAGCGAAATATTCTTCACTTCGCTACGAAATAGCGCGATATTCCTTTGAAGAAGTACTCTCTTTTCCCGGTATATAGAAGAAGCTTGTATCAGGGTGGCCATCGCGGCTGGTGTGGCCGGACTTGCACCTCCGAAGAAGTCGGTTTCGGCAAAGGAAGATATACGGTTCTTGTCCCCAAAAATAGCGCCCGCCTGGAGGCCAAAACCCTTTCCCAAGGAAGCGCATACTATTAGTTCTTTAGGTTGTAATCGGGACACCTGACTAAAAACACCACCTCCATTTTGACCAACGATACCAACACCATGGGAGTCGTCGACTACTAAAATGATTTGGTCCAGAGGCAATTGCCGAAGACCCTCAAAATGAGGATAATGATCGCCGGTAAAGACAATGGCATCCAAAAAGACTACGGGAACACTTGAATCGTCTCCGGCAAGTTTTTTCCGAATACTGGTATTCAAGGCGGTGTAGTTTTCAAAACAAGTGCGCCTTTGTGAAAATAGGGACGAATGTGTGTTAGGAGCATAAAAACAAGCATACTGTTGCGCGCTAAATTGTTTCGCCAAGAACTGTCCCGCCAAATACCCTGACGATAGGGTAATACAAGCCTCGCTCCCCGCCACATTGGCCAAATGCAATTCCGCTTTTCCAAAAATGCCCAATTGAATGTTCGATTTGCGGGAAGCACCATAATTGGTGCCGTATTTTTTTACATTGGAAATGTACAGCGCTTGAAAAGCCTTATCGGTTTGAAGGCTTAAATATGCAGTACCCCCGAAATAAAGATATGCTTTCCCATTTAGGGCTAATTGCCTACCCGGAAAATGATCAATTTCGTAATTCATTTGTCTGGCTGTATTCCACCTTTAAAATTTGACTTTGCTTCAAAGGATGAAGGATCTTATATAATAATACACTATGAGCTATACATAAAGTGGGCTAGGTCTCTTCTCAACCCCGGCGACTATTCTATGCCGCATTGGCATTTTTAATTCAGTACTATACCGCTGCCCCCGATATTGGGAAAAACTGTTTCTGCCTTCGCGGTAAGTCGCACCCCTTCCGCAATATCCTCCTTCAATAACATGGCCCCATCCATATCTACATAATCGAGCTGGGGAAGCAGTTGTGCGATGGCCGAAATACCTACCGTAGATTCGGTCATACAGCCTACCATAACTTTTAACCCCAATCGCTTTGCCTTTTTGATCATTCGCAGGGCAGGGGTGAGGCCGCCGCATTTGGTCAATTTGATGTTAATACCACTAAAATGAAGCCCACACTTTTCCACATCGCTTTCAACGATACAGCTTTCATCGGCGATTATCGGCAGTACACTATGGTGTATCACTTTTTCCATACCTTCCCAATTGTCGGCGTGCAGGGGTTGTTCCAAAAACTCCACGCCCAGTTCCTTCAGGAGCGGTGCATTGTGTATGGTTTCTTCCACGGTCCATGCGCAATTCGCATCAATACGAAAAACGGCATCGGTATGTTCTCGTAGGGCTCTCACAATAGCCAAATCGTCGGCAGTGCCTAATTTTATCTTATAGATGGGCCATGGCGTCTCTTGCATTTTGGCGATCATTTTTTCTATGGGCGCAATGCCTATCGTATAATTCGTCGTAGGATAATGATTTAAGCTAGTGCCCCAGATTTGATGTAATGGCTTTCCTTTAAGCTTTCCATATAGGTCATGGGCAGCCAAATCCAAGGCGCAAATGGCGAAGTTGGTCAGTCCTTTTTGGGTCAAGAACCCGTGCCATGCTTCCGGGGTGCTAAAATCATACGTTTCCAGCTCATTACGAATGTCCTCGATTTCGCGTATCATGCTCTCGACCGATATATTGTAATAGGGGTTGGCGGTAGCTTCACCATAACCCGTACATCCATCCAAAGAAAGACAAACGATCAGGCTATCTTGAAAATCGTGCGATTCGCGAGATATACTAAAAGTGTGTTTGAGATGAAGTACATACTTTTTAAGGGTGAGCTGCATATTATCAAAAAGTTTCTACTAATATATAGAAACTGAATCTATATAAAAGCGTAAACCCGCCAAATTAAGGCGGGTTTACATATTACTTTGGTTTTAATGATTTTGACCAGTTTTCCTGATGACCATTTCCCGGCAGTGAAGAAGCAGCTTCTAGTATTTGTGAACACTTCCGGAAACGGACTTGTTTTTTTCGACGGTAGGGTCTCCCATATAAGAGATGTTTCCACCGCTACTGGCATCTGCCTTCAGGTTTTTGTTTACATGAATACTAAGGTTGCCACCACTACTGGCGTCGGCATCGCAGTATTCGGTTTCCAAATTCTTGGCATTGATGTTACCGCCGCTGCTGGCGTCTATGTTGGTTTCATCGGCCCGACCCTCCAGCTTTAGGTTTGCACCGCTGCTGGCATCGATTTCTACCTCATCGGTATCGATGCTAAGGTTTATATTCGCGCCGCTGCTCCCGTCTACGATAAGTTCATTAGTCTTGATTTTGTTTTCAGAGTTGAGGTGCGCCCCACTCGAGCTTTTTAAGGAGGTGATATTGGGCAAGGATACATAGACCTTTTTAGTGGCCCGACCAATGTTTTCGATGGCATGTATTTTTAACCTTCCATCTTTTATGTCGGTACCGATAAGGTCGATAATGTTTTCATCGGCCTCTACTTTAATGGCGTAATCCTTGGCTTGGGTTACATAGACCATAATCCCTTCCTGAGCCGATATCTTGGTAAATTCCTGGTCAGGATTACGGTTTTCGGTTACGACTTCGCCATTGCCTCTTTCGCCTGTGCCGAAGTCACCGATTTGGATATCGAAACCACAGGATGATAGGAATAAGGTCATTAAGAAGAGAATCAGAATTTTTACGAGTGTTGTCATGACTGTTTGTTTATGCTGAACTTGTTTCGGTAGGTGTCGACCTAAGACGAGATCAGCGATTGCTAATTGTTTTTAATTGATGGTGTAAAGATGTTGTTTTCTATATGTATTTCGGAAATATTCGGACCGAACTGTCAAATTTTACTTCCGAACTGTTGGAAAAATCCATTGGCTAATCTTTGGTGATGCTCTTTGTCATTGAACTATCACCATCTTTGGCCTTGATTTTAATAGAATTCCCGTCCGCATCGATATTAATGTCAACACGCTCCTCGTCATTGTCCTGGGCTTTAATGCGAACACCGTCTTCATCGATTTTCATCTTAAACGACTCGCCGTCCTGGTCATTGATGTTGATATCGATTCCTTCTTCGTTGATTCGAATTTTATTTCGCTCGTCGTCATCCTCTTCATCAATTCTTCTTTCAGGACATTCTTGGCATTTCAGTTCGCCATCCGCACCCATCATCCAAGTATAGTCCTCAATGTTGCAGTCGTCGATATCCCTATCGTTGGCAGCACCTACCTTCCAACAGCGGAAATCGCCATTATCATAGTTTAGGACGACTCCTTCCGGAATAAAAAGCGTAACTCGCGCTTCTTGGTCTTGAAACCGGTTTTCCTTTTCTGTCGTCAGATAATCGTTCAACAAAATTTGATTTCCGTCTATGGTATAGCCATAATCGATGCGTTTCGCTGTTTCCATGGCATTATTGAAAGAAGAGCCATCGGCTTGTTTTCGAACTTCCAAATGAAATATCGAATCTTTTGACCTTTTAATCGATAGGCGTATGTCCTTAGAGACCAAAACCTCATTACCATTTTCATCATGGGTAAGCATCATATCGCCCATATGAATGTTACCCCTGTTGTTGGTCGTAGACGAAACCATGGCGATATTTACTGGAATGCTGCTGTCTTCAACTGCCAGTTCATACTTGTCGGTAACGCTGCTTTCGTACGAATGTGCCGCTGCCTGTCGTACGCCGAATACGATGAGCATGATAACCGAAATCAACCATAGTCCCAACAAAGAGAACTTCGCTATATTTCCTATGGACTTCAAATTGGTCACCAAGATTTTTAATCCTAGGTATAACAGAAAAAAGAACGGAATCGCAATGGCAAAGAAGCCCAGCAAGGAAACTAGCCATACCGGCATATTGCTCGAATCGATCACATGGTAAAAGTCTACGCCGGGAATATGGGCAGAACCTGCGATGATGACTGTAATCAGGCCAATAAGGAGACCAATTATGGTCGCGGCACCCGTAATTACCAAAATGATTCCGATAAACTTGCCAATGATTTTAAAAAAGAACATGACGATATTCCCGAGGGTATCAAAAAACGTTTTACCACTGTTTTTCACCTTGTTTCCTACCTCGTCATAATCTACTCCTTTTACTCTGTTGGCAACATCCTCAAAGCCTTCCTTGACCTTACGTTCTATATTGCTGATGTTGATATCCTCCCCCCGCATGTCGAGCTTTTCGGAAGTTGTCGTCGCTTCCGGAATCAAAATCCACAACAAACCGTATAACAGGATAAAGCCACCGCCTGAACCGATGGTAAGCAGAATCCAGAGTAAACGTACCCATAGGGGATCAATTCCTACGTAATGTGCGAGACCCGAGGACACGCCAGCGACGTATTTCATTTCAGTATCGCGGTATAGTTTCTTAACCCTTTTACGTTTTGCTTCGCTTTTAAACGGGGGTTCGTCTTCGAAAATATCCTCATCTACCATGTAGTCTTCTGGCTGTCCCATAATGGTGATGACTTCGTCGACCTCTTTACTGGTGATTACCTGTCGAGGATCCTGAAGTTTTTCTCCGAAAAGCTCGGCGATACGCGCCTCGATATCGGCAAGGATTTCGTCACTGCCCGGGGTATTCGCAAACGAACGCCTAACGGATTCCAGATAGCGTCGCATTTTGTTGAACGCATTTTCATCGATATGAAAAAGTATATTTGCGAGATTTATATTTACTGTCTTGTTCATTTTTGATTGATTTTCACCCCGACATCGATTCAGGGTTTGGATTTGTGTTACCTATTTATTTTGTGTTACCAGATTCGTTGCACTGCGCAATTCGTCCCAAGTCGTGTCGAGCTCCTTTAGAAAAAGTTTACCGGTTTCTGTAAGCGTGTAATACTTTCGTGGTGGTCCCGAGGTAGATTCTTCCCACCGGTAATTCAACAACCCGGCATTTTTCAATCGGGTCAGTAGGGGATAAATGGTACCCTCTACAACGAGCATTTTCGCATCTTTTAGCGTGCCCAGGATTTCGGAGGCATACTTGTCCTTTCCATTCAGAATAGAGAGGATGCAGTACTCCAGCACTCCTTTGCGCATTTGTGCTTTTGTGTTTTCTACGTTCATAGTTTCTTTTTGCTTTGTATGCCCGATCGCTTCATTAAGGGGTTTCTTTTGTTTCTTTTTTGTCGCGGTCTTTTGCATAGATTAACTGTT
This sequence comes from Aggregatimonas sangjinii, assembly GCF_005943945.1. Classification (GTDB taxonomy): domain Bacteria; phylum Bacteroidota; class Bacteroidia; order Flavobacteriales; family Flavobacteriaceae; genus Pelagihabitans; species Pelagihabitans sangjinii. Next base: position 1,384,127 of record NZ_CP040710.1, read on the forward strand.
CGTTTCTTGTGCTGAATCCATTTCAGTAGCTATTCTGGCTAGAGATAGATACCGAAGTGAATTCGGCATAAATTGATGAATAAACTCCTTTACTAACTCGGGTGTGATGAGTACCCGTAATTCGAGACTAATTTGGTTTGTATTGATGGTCGTAACTCAATTCACGTTTTATTTTCCAACCGGCGGCGTCTTTAATCCAAACATGGGTGAATTGTGCTTCGTCGCCTTTTTGGTAATTTCCGTTTTCATCTAGAGATTCGAACCGGTGAATGCCATGCTGTATGGCGCCATAGAGCTCCCCATCTTTATAAAGCGGATATACTTTTAAACTATTCGGAAATAATATTCTTTTTGAAGGCTGCGGTGCATTTTTGTCCCAATTGGCACAGTTCTCTCTCATCGGGGCTAAAAAGTTGTCTCTTCCCGAAGTCAGTCCTCCCTTATCGTGATAAAATTCAAAATCCTCCGTGAAAATAGTTTCAAGAACCTCCGGCGCACAGCTATCGAAAGCGGCATCGAATAAAATGCTATCCTGTGTCTTCAAGGTCTGATAGAGATTTGAATTTTCGGCAACTTGGCCAGATACGGTATTCAATACCGCTAGCGAGACGCCAAAACAGAAGATATATTTAAAAAGCTTCATTATTTAATGAATTTTACGGTGATGGGGTAGGTAAAGGTTTCCCCTTCGTTTGTTTTGATGGTCGCAAGAATGGTATACACGATATTGACGATGACCAAAGCGAATTTCATGAGGCCTGCTATCCCTACTGGAAGCAACCATTTGCCGAACTGAAAATCGTCGCTATTGAAATTAATGTTCAGATTGTTAAAATTGCTCAATCCTTCAAATCCAAAATGGCCGAAATTGAAAAGATCCGGAAAGAAACCTACGAAAAACGGAATGCTGATAATACCGAGGATGATGGAATAGAGAAACATGCTGATCTGAAAATTCAGGGCTTGTTTTCCGTTGTGGTCAACAAATTTATAATCGTTTTTGTTCGCCGTCCAAAGTACCAGTGGCACTATAAAATTCCCGAAAGGAATAAAAAACCTTGAAAAGGTAGAGGCGTGTATTAAAGCCGATAAATTTCGCTCGTGTTTTGTAATGGTATCTGTCATAGCTTATTATTTGCTAATACAAATATATGTCTAAAAAAAGGTACTATGCAAAACAAAGTACTAAATATTAACAAATTTTTAACACTAGCTTAAATGGATTTAATTCAATACTTTTAATCTCTAAATCGATGATAATGGTAGTATCTACGGGCAGTGTCAATGCTTTTATGTTCTTTAAATTACCCTCGGCGTGGTGGTGCGGCGTACGCTTAAAATATATGGACGACACGAAGGCAATTGCCTCCGTACGGCACAGATGGGCGAATCAGAATCCGTTCAAATCAATGTTTTGGGCGGTACAAGGTATGGCTGCCGAGTTGGCCACGGGGGCAATGGTGACATCCCAAATACGGGCAACTGGTAAGCGGATATCGATGTTGGTACAAAACAATACGGCCAATTTTTCAAAGAAAGCCACAGGTCGTATTACGTTTACCTGCGAGGATGGTCATTTAATAAAAGACGCCCTTGAAAAGACCATTGCCACTGGCGAAGGGCAGACCATTTGGATGAAGTCTGTCGGTGTGAACAAAGATGGGGTAGTGGTCTCCACTTTTAATTTTGAGTGGACGGTGCGTCTGAAGAAATGATTGCCGGTGTAAACTCAAAAGAACCAAAGCGGTTATACCACAGTAGGCACTTAGGCCTTACATTTCTTCGGGCGCAGTGTTGCAAAAGTATTTCTTCAAAGATGCAACGAACCTAGCTGTTAACAAATTTTGGCATAAGGATTACGGCATATTTTTTGATTTTAAGTAACTTTACAGCTATGGGTATGTTGGATAAAATCACAAAATTAAAACGGAATCGAACCTTTGATTATTCCCCTCGTTATTATAAGAATGATACCGGTGGAAGTCCGTTCAAATTAGAGCATAAATTCGACAAATTTCGAACTACGGTCGATGCCCCGCGCGGACTCAAAAATAAGTTGGGGAATGCGATGGCCGACGCCAGGCGTAAAGGCGATCGCAATCTGAAAATCCGTTTTTTGATTATTTTAGGAATCCTTCTATTTATTTTCCTGTTCATTATTGATTTTGACCTTTCTATATTCCTTCCTCAATAATGGCGGATATCATCAAACTCTTGCCGGACCATGTTGCCAACCAAATTGCAGCGGGCGAAGTGGTACAGCGGCCAGCTTCGGTAGTTAAAGAACTGCTTGAAAATGCCATTGACGCCGGTGCGACGAATGTAAAACTAATCGTTAAGGATGGGGGTAAGACCCTTATTCAAGTCATAGATGATGGCAAAGGTATGAGCGAGACCGATGCCAGGTTGAGCTTTGAGCGTCATGCCACCTCTAAAATCGAAAAGGCAGAAGACCTGTTTCAATTGATGACCAAAGGGTTCCGGGGGGAGGCGTTGGCTTCTATCGCGGCCATTGCCCATGTTGAAATGCAGACCAAACCCAAAGACACCGAATTGGGCACCCATTTGAAGATAGAGGGCAGTACGGTCATTTTCCAAGAAGTGGCGGCGGTTCCCAGGGGCACATCAATGTGCGTGAAAAATCTATTCTTTAATATCCCGGCCAGGCGTAACTTTTTAAAGTCTGATACGGTAGAACTGCGGCATATTACAGACGAGTTTCACCGTGTGGCATTAGCGCATCCGCAAATCGCTTTTCATTACTATATCAACGGAAGCGAAATGTTCGGACTTCCCATTGGTAATTTAAGACAACGTATCGTGCACATTTTCGGCAGCAAGACCAACCAAAAGCTGGTGCCCGTAAGCGAAGAGACCCAAGTGGTTAAAATAGGCGGTTTTATCATTAAACCCGAATTTGCCAAAAAGAGTAGGGGCGAACAATTTTTTTTCGTCAACGATAGGTTCATTAAAAGTCCGTATTTGCATCACGCCGTGCTTAATGCCTTCGAGGGTTTGATAAAGCCTTCGTACCACCCCGGCTACTTTCTGTATTTGCAGGTAGATCCCGCTTCTTTGGATATCAATATACACCCTACAAAAACCGAGGTGAAATTTGATGACGAGCATACTCTTTACGCCATTTTAAGATCTACCATAAAACATAGTTTGGGCCAATTCAATGTAGTTCCTGCAATCGACTTTGAGAGCGATCCTAATTTGGAAACGCCTTACGCCTATAAAAACAAATATGCACAGTTGCCAAAGGTGACCGTCGATGCCGGATTCAACCCTTTCTCCGAACCAAAAAGTTCCGATACCTTAACGAAGCCAAAGCAGCATCAGGTAAAGAAAAACTTGGGGGGACAATCATGGGAGAGTCTCTACGTCGGATTGGAATCGAAAATGGGCAATGAAATCGAATTCAAGGGTGAGCAATTCGAATCGGATACGATTACGGGCTCTTTGTTCGAGGAACAGGAAGACAGCACCCAAGCCTTGGCAACCACCTTTCAACTCAGGCGAAAATACATTGTAACCAGCATCAAATCGGGAATGGTGGTCATTGATCAGAGTCGGGCACATCAACGCGTACTCTATGAAAAATTTTTACGAAGCGGTACCGGAAAGCAGTCCGTAAGCCAACAACTGTTGTTTCCCTTATCCGTATCCTTTTCGAAATCCGATATGGCAGTGCTTGAAGAAATCAAGGATTCCTTAAAAGCGATCGGTTTTGATTTTACCGCTACGTCTAGTGATGTAAAAATTTCAGGAGTACCTTTATTGGTGCCGGAAAGCGAGGTAGGTATGGTTCTTGATCAGCTTATAGCTGACTGCCAGCAAGAGGTGAGCGGGGATAGTTTTTCGCAAACCGATCTGCTTTCCAAGACCTTGGCGAAAAGTTTGGCCGTAAAGACCGGTGAGGTACTGGAAACTGCTTCGCAATTGGCTTTGGTCAATGATTTATTTGCCTGCAAGGAGCCTATGGCGAGCCCGTTTCACAAACCTGTTTATATTACGATTACCGAAAACGATATTGATAAAAAGTTTATATAAATGAACCGATTGACCGAAGCCATTAAGCACTTATTGATTATAAATGTGCTGTTTTTTGTTGCTACACAGCTTTATGGCGATCAAATGTACCAGTGGTTTTCGTTATGGTTTCCCCAAAATGAATATTTCGGTTTTTGGCAAGTAGCGAGTCATATGTTCATGCACGGAGGGTTCATGCATATCGCATTCAACATGTACGCACTTTGGGCTTTTGGCACCCCTTTGGAGCGAATGTGGGGAAGAAATAAATTCCTGTTTTTCTATTTATCGGCAGGTTTGGGCGCAGCGCTGTTGCACACGGGAATCAACTATTATTATTTCAATGAAGGGTTGACGACGATTGTAAACTCCGGTATTTCGGAGCAAGAAGTCATTGATATCATTTCCTCTGGAAAGTACATGCCCGATTGGTACAATCTAGCTAGCCAGAGTACCATCGATAATTTTTTGAGTGCTTACAATACGCCTGCGGTAGGTGCTTCCGGGGCCATATACGGTGTTTTGGTCGCCTATGCCTTTAGTTATCCTGAAGCTGAACTAATGCTTATTTTTCTGCCGGTGCCTGTAAAAGCGAAGTATTTTGTACCTGTTTTGCTGTTATTGGATTTATTTTCGGGAGTGACAGGTTACGGTATCTTTGGTCAAGGTATCGCGCACTTTGCCCACATAGGAGGTGCGGTCGCCGGTTTTCTTATTATGTGGTTTTGGAAAAAAAATCAATTTAACGACAAACGCTGGAATTAATGGGGAACGGAGGATTACGATATCAGTACAGTAGATTGAACATTGCCGAGAAGCTTATAGTGATTACCGTTTCGGTGTTTATCGTGAATGGGCTGTTGCCTTTTCTTTTTCGGTGGGACCCCATAGTTATAGAACAATGGTTCCGGCTTCCTAGCAATCTAGGCGATTTTTTGGGCAAACCATGGTCATTGGTCACCTATGCATTTTTTCACGGTGGGTTTGGCCATATTTTTTGGAATATGCTCATTCTGTATTTCTTCGCACGTATTTTCTTTAATCTCTTTGACAGCAAGCGTTTTATCAACGTATATTTTTTGGGAATCATAGCAGGCGGACTTCTCTTTATGGCAGGCTACAATGTATTTCCGGCCTTTTTTAAGCAAAATGCCGTGTTGATAGGTGCCTCTGCCGGGGTAAGGGCTATTATGATTTTTATCTGCGCCTATTTGCCGAATCAGGAGGTACGGCTTATCTTCTTTAACGTAAAGCTGTGGTATATTGGTGTTTTTGTTATTGTGATGGACTTGATACAAATGCCCATTGGCAATGCCGGGGGACAGTTGGCCCATTTGGGCGGAGCGTTATTGGGCTATGTCTATGCCCGGCAATTGGTTCAAGGCAATGATATTGGCTCCGGATTTTCCAAATTTTTGGATAGTATGGCAGGGCTCTTTCAGAAGAAGGAGAAAAAAGCCCCGATGAAAACGGTGTATCGAAAAGAAAACACGAAAGCCGCCCAGCCTGATTATGGAAAAGAAGCCAACCAGCGAAAAATCGATGCGATTTTGGACAAAATCAGCAAATCGGGTTACGAAAGCCTATCCAAAGCTGAAAAGGACTTTTTGTTCAAGGCGGGTAAAGAAGATTAGCCTAGTGAAACGACTTTCCTTTTTCGATAAAATCCTATTTCTCATCAACTCTCTTTTGGCACTGGCACTGCTGCTTGCCTGTTTGGTGCCATTCGTTCCAGCGGATGAATTTCCCTTTATAGCGATACTTAGTCTGGGGGTGCCGATTCTGGTCGGTTTCAACCTCTTGTTTTTGTGCTATTGGCTATTGCGAAAGAAACGGCAGATGGTAGTTTCGCTCATTGTATTGATTCTTGGCTATTTTACCGTGGGCTCTTTTATCGGATTTGAATTTTCAGACGAAGGGATCGTAGAAGAGGATTTAAAAGTGATGACGTTCAATGTGCGCAAGTTCAACCGCTATGAGGCTATAAAACGACCCAATGTCTTCGAGGAGACTTTAGCTTTTATATTCGCAGAGGACCCTGATATACTTTGTGTGCAAGAGGTAGACTATCGAAAGCGCGAGGCTTTTAAAGAGCGATACCCCTATCAGCATTTACGGTATGATAATTATGGACATAAGTCGTTAATGGCTATTTTTTCCAAATATCCTATAGTGAAATCGAATACGTTGGACTGGCCCAATTCGATGAACAATGGATGTTATGCTGATATTCTGTATCAAAAGGATACGATTCGCGTCTATAATTTGCATATGGAATCGTTACAGATCAACCCTTCTAAGGAATACATGGTGCGGGAGGCGAAGCCGAGGCTCTATAAGAGTTTGAGCAGAATTTTTAAAAAACAATCCATTCAAGCCAAGGCCTTTAGGAGACATCGTGATTCGGTCAAATATAAGACGATTGTTTGCGGCGATTTCAACAATACCCAATTCTCGAATTCGTATCGCGTAGTCAAAGGAGACATGTATGACACCTTTTTGGAAAAAGGGAATGGTTTGGGCACCACCTACAGTTTCCTTGGCCTTCCCTATAGAATCGACTATATTTTAGCGGACCCGTCTTTTGAGACGGTAACGCATAAAAATTATGACGTTCATTTTTCGGATCATTTTCCCGTAATGGCCTCATTTCGATTGGAGGAATAGGAGGTAACAGTCCGTAACATCCGCTATAATATGTAAGACGAGGGCTATTCCTAAAACACGTGTTTTTCGAAGTGATAGAAGGCTGAGGTAAACAGCTATCGCCCAATAGGAATGTAAGGGATGGTAATCAATACTACAGCGATTCGAGTCGAAAATAGGGTTCGCCCAAAGATGATCGATATCGATTAATATACCTGCCCAAAGAATAAGAATTACTTTTACCCGGTTTTGCTTGAAAAATAGGACCCCGATAAGCACCGGAACAATAAAATGGATACCGTAGTGTATCAGCTCCCTAAACATTTAAAAAATCTGTGTTTTGATTCTTTAAATAGGTCAATGCATTGGTACCCTCATTAAAAAGAAGGTCTAAAGTGCTTACATTTTTTATAAAACCATGGCGCTCCCCAAAAACCTGGGTATAGTGGTCAAAGGTAGACTCGAGATTTTGTTTTCGTTGGATTAAAAAACGCGCATCTAGCAGTTCATTTGGTGCCGTGTCGTAGACATTGGTTTTTGCCTGTGGAAGCGGTATTTGTAAACAGGAACAGATTACAGCTATGGTCTTGAGGTTAAAATCCAATAAAAATTTTTGCTCTTTTTCAAATAAGGGGGCGAGTTCATCCTCATAAAACTCAAAAAAAGGGGAAGTGCGATATGCCGTTTGTAAAGTACGCCAGTGTTGCCGTTGCCAGGCGTAATCGTTCTCGATCAGGACATCCTTATACTTTTGACGGCCTTGCATTCCTCCAACGTGCTTAATGGGAATACTGAGAATATGCTTGCCACGATCATTACAAATGTAACAGCGGTTACGATAGGTCTGCTTCTGGTAGTTATCGGCCATTTCCCAGCAAACATCATGTTGTGCCAAGGCCGAGAATGTCGCAATATTTGGAAAATAGGAGGGATGTAGGAGGATGTTCACGTTATCATTGGATTCAGGTACAAAGGTAACAAGGGTTTTGGTTTTCCTTGTTATACCTGACATAAAACTACTATTCCCTTCTCGGATTGCAAATCTAACCGCAGGATTACTTATAGTTTTATTTGTTAGATATTATTTCTTAATTTCAAATCGGTTGATGAGCTAATTTTTTTCTACTCTCGTAGTACTTTTTTAATCAAAAATAAAAACTTTAATATGTGGTAAGAGCAGGGTTAAATTATAGTAATTATGAAATTTTCCTCAGATAATTTTATCTTTAATTCATATATTAAATACATGCTAAAAGATATTTTTAGGCATCTTAAGAAAAAACGTTCGAAGGTTTCTTTAATTATTATTTTTTCATTTGTTTCAATATATATGTTTGAAAATCGAAGCTTTTCGTTTTCGAATATCTTAATTTGCCTGATTATTAGTTTGCTTGGATTCTTAATTATTTCATGGGGAAAAGATAACCCTGAGGAGAACTAAAAGTTATCATTTAAAAGTTTTCTGATTTTGACCGGAAAACAATGCCTTTATCGAACGTCTCTGGCGCAGCGTCAATTATGAGAAATACCTGAATCCCCCAGAGGATGGCCTTGAACTGTTCCTTCTGCTGGCGGAGTACTTTTATTATTACAACAATGAAAAAAGGCACGAATCCATCGATTACGACAGGCCGATAGATGTGTTCAAAAAAGCTGCTTACATTAATTTAGATTTGTAAAAAAGCTGTCCTAAAGATTGGGGGATGCTTAATTTTTAAAAATGACAAGAATTAAATACCTACTTAAATATGAACCTAGTACGCAAAAAGAAATTCTTTCCGAAAATGGTCTTGTTAAGTTTAATAATGTAAGCGCTAAAATAGAAATGGCTTTAAGAAAAAGGGGCTTTCATATTTCTAAGTTCGAGGACGGTTTGAAATTCACAAAACCACCCGTATTCACTACTCACTCTGGTATTAATTTCTTTGAAGCCTTCAAAATTATTAGGTCGGGTACATTTATTTTTAAGGAATCGGGTAATCATGAAATAGATATTGTTTGCGAAACCGAATCAAAGCATTTGCTACTAAATGCACTTGCTATAGGTATCTCATTTTGCCTCCTCACATTCTTTTTTGAAGAAACTTCGGCTAAAATCGCTTTTTTGGTTTTAGGTTTATTTTGCACTATTACTATGATTGTGGTTGGGCTTAGTTTTATAAAAAATGAAATCAACGGTATTGTCGCCGAAGGTCTTTATTGATATAATCATTTCTGGGATAGCCTACAAGCGCTGCACTATTTAAAAATTATATAGGATTGACAAGGCTTTCCACCTAAAACTTCAAACCTCGTATTTCTAAAAGCTTACTTTTTTTCAGGTCATATGAGCGGCAGAAACATTCTTCGAGCTGGGGGGTACTGCCACCTGCAATTGCCTACTGCCTACTTTTTTTTCGTTTCTTCCACAGAAAATCGCCTACAAAATAAAGCGCCAGAGCAATTAAAAAATATTTGAAATACGATACGGGTTCACCCTCACCGTTAACCGTTGTAAAAATGCGATCCCAGCGCGGCTTCCATTTCCATGGTTTGTTCATTTGTCCTTTGGCATCCACAAAATTGTCAAAGCTCATCCAGATAAAAACCGGGGTGCCCACAATATGATTTTCCGGTACGTAGCCCCAAGCGCGGCTATCTTCGGAATGGTCGCGGTTGTCGCCCATCATCCAATAATAATCTTGCTGAAAAGTGTACGAATCGGCTACCGTACCATCCAGACTTATTTGATTACCGGTGACTTTTATCTCGTGCCCTTCATAGTCACGGATGATTTTTTTGTACAAGGGCAGCACCTTCAAATTCAAGGGAACGGTCTTGCCTTTTTCCGGAATATAGATGGGCCCTAGTTGGCTATAATTCCAAGAATAATCGGGACTTTGCGGAAAGAGATTGCTTCGTCGCGTCCCTTTTGGTGTAATGATGCGCACCACAGAATCGATACTCGCATCGTTTCGCAGTGCCTTCACCATCTCATCGGTCAGGGTCGCTTGTCGTTGACGGCCGGTCTCCTCGGTAATGTTCAAGCCGTTTTTTCGAACTACATCCACAGGAAATCCATCATTCCCCGTAGTCACTCTTAGTCGTTTATCGGGTAATTCCTCATAACTTCTCATATACTGATTCACGATGGCTACCTGCGGCTGGGTAAGGTTGGATATGAGGTATGTTCTGCTGAACTCGTTTACCCCGACCTTCGACAAAAGGTTTGACGACACCCCTTTGTTCGCATAGATGGTATAGTCGTACATCGGCCGCGCGCGATCGGGAAGTTCAAGTCGCTCTCCATTGATGAAAACGTAGCCATCCCGAACTTCTAACGAATCTCCGGGCAAGCCCACACAGCGCTTTACATAATTCGATTTCTTATCGATGGGTTTCTTTACCCCTTTTTCCTTTATAAAAAATTGCCGTACGGTATCGGCGGGCCAACTGAATACGACAATATCGTTGCGTTCGATATCGGTCAAGCCCGGTAATCTGAAATAAGGGATTTTTGGTTTGTTCAAATACGACTTTACGCCAACAAAGGGTAGGGTGTCATGCACCATAGGGGCTGCGACCGCTGTCATCGGGGTTCGTGCGCCATAGTGAAATTTACTAACGAACAATAAATCGCCTATACGTAAGGTACGTTCCAAAGATCCCGTGGGAATTACGTACGGTTGCATAAAATAGGTGTGTACCAGGGTGGCCGCCACCACTGCAAAAACAATGGAACTGACCCATTCCCCCATACCAGTGCGCGGTTGAAGACTCCGGTCTTCAATATATTTTTCGTCTAGAGCATAATTTACATAGTAAATGTAAAAGCCCAAGCTTAGAATGACAACCCAGCTTTCCCAGAGTTTATTCCTTCCGAAACTGCGAATGGTCTCGACCCAAATTACGGGAAACATCAATAAATTGATGATCGGGATGAACAGCAGGATGACCCACCATTTCGGACGGTTGATGATCTGCATTAAAACAATGGCGTTGTAGACAGGAATTGCGGCTTCCCAAGCCTTTCTACCCGCTTTGACATACAGTTTCCAGGTACCCAGAAAATGAATGACCTGTACGATGAGTATAAAAATGATCCACTGTGTTGCGTTCATACGTTAAAGTTCAAATTCAAGCGCTAGTATCAAGCCGGTCTACCGGGGAGGTAGATTCAAATAGTTCGTAGTTCAAACCGATGCTATAGCCACTATGTTTTTAGTTCTATTTCTATTAATTATCTCGAGCCTGTCTGCCCGCAGGGAGGCCTCTCCACCACCAAATTCAGAGCTTACCGCTTAAAGCCCCAAAACATCTTTCATGGTAAACACTCCTGTTTTGCCAACAAGCCATTCGGCGGCGATGATAGCGCCCAATGCAAAACCTTCACGGTTGTGTGCCGTATGTTTTATCTCTATACTATCGACAGCGCTGGAGTAATCGACCGTATGGGTACCCGGTACCGTACCGATGCGTTTGGAGTGAATCGGAATTTCATTCTCGGCTGCATCACCCAGTTTCCACGCGGCGTAATCGGTATGGTCTAAAATGCCCTCTGCCAAAGTAATTGCCGTACCGCTTGGGGCATCCAGTTTCTGGGTATGATGAATTTCCTCCATCGAAATGCTATACTGTTTTAATTGCGCCATCATTTTGGCGAGCTGCCGATTCAGTTCAAAAAAAACGTTTACCCCGAGGCTAAAATTGGAGGCGTAAATAAAGGCACCGTCCTTTTCATCACACAATTGCACCGCTTTATCAAAATCGGCCAACCATCCCGTTGTCCCACTGATTATCGGGACCTGATGTTCCAAACACTTGCTGATGTTCCCAAATGCCGAATCGGGCATGCTAAAGTCTATAGCGACATCCATTCGTGCGAAATCGATATCGACTGTATCGACATCTATCGTTGCAACGATCTGGTGTCCTCTTCTTACGGCTAGGGTTTCGATCATTTTCCCCATTTTCCCATAACCGAATAACGCTATATTCATAATTTTTATCGTTCTCGTTTAAAATCGGACGACCACCGCCATACCATAATTTGGTGTGGTCATTATCGGGTCTACATTGAGATATGGATGCCAATCGATACTCAGGTCATCATCTATATTAAATTGCTTCAGGTGTGCGTCTACATTTGCATCAACAATATTCAGAGCATATAAGATTATGGTTACGACTAGCGCCAGGTCGCGGTCACGCTGAAAACGTTCCTGTGCGTCTTCCAAAGCTGTATTCGGAACAAAAGGTTCGTCCGGGATGTTACCGTCATCCGGCGTTTGAAAATCCCAGAACTCATCATCGTTAAAGCCTGCCTGCCTTCTTTTAAAGGCATCGCGATACCTATTGTACTGTTCGTTGTTAAGGTCGTAAACATATATGCCCGTGCCAATCGCTGCGTAAACAATGGGTACTTTCCAATAGCGTTTATTGTACACTTGCCCCATTCCCGGAAAAATAGCGGATAAAAAGGCGGCTTTGCTCGGGGCCAAGGGATTAATGACCTTCTTTTTTTTAAAAATGGAGTCTTGCACCACAATACCTTGTTCCTTGAGATTCACTCCAAGGGAATCCTCGGGCTGTTCCTCGGTTTTTTCTTCCTGTGCCTTTACACAACAAGCGGAAGCTAGTACAAAGAAGAGTACGATGAGGTGTTTAGCCACTGATGATCAATTTTTTGATTCGATTGAATTCTTCCTCGGTAGAAAAGGGGATGGTTATTTTCCCTTTTCCTTTCTCAGTGGCCTGCACGGCTACTTTCGCCGATAGGTGTTCGGTTAATTCGTTTTCGGCCGATGTCGCAAAAGCAGGACTTTTAGCCTTTGATTTAGAAGTATTAGTGGGCGTTGACTTTTCATGATAAGCCTTTACCGCACGTTCTGTCTCCCTCACGGATAGGTTTTCGCCTACAATTCGCTCGTAAAGCGCTATTTGATCCTCCTTCTTTTCTATATTGACCAAAGCCCGGCCATGGCCCATGGTGGTAAAGCCATCACGAATGCCGGTCTGTATGATGGGGTCTAAACGCAAAAGTCTTAGGTAATTGGTAATCGTAGAACGCTTTTTGCCCACACGGTCGCTCATTTTCTCCTGCGTAAGTTGAATCTCGTCGATCAACCGTTGGTACGATAATGCAATTTCAATAGGGTCTAAGTCTTGTCGTTGAATGTTTTCGACCAGGGCCATTTCCAAGGATTCCTGATCGTTCGCAATACGAATATATGCCGGAATGGTTTTGAGTCCTACTAGTTTTGATGCTCTGAACCTTCGCTCCCCGGAAACCAATTGGTACTGGTTGAAATTCATCTTTCGAACGGTAATGGGCTGAATGACACCGAGTTCCCTGATGCTCGTTGCTAATTCGGAAAGGGCTTCATCATTAAAATTAGATCGTGGTTGAAAGGGGTTTACTTCGATCGCTTCCAAATCGAGTTCTACGATATTGCCTACGACCTTATCCGCGTTCTTATCGGCAACGGACTGAATATCATTTTCCGGATCTTTAAGCAATGCGGACAACCCCCGGCCCAATGCTTGTTTTTTGGTTGCTTTTGCCATTACACTTTTTCCTTGTTTCGTACCATCATTTCGTTGGCAAGATTCAAATAATTTTTGGCACCCTTACTGCTTGCATCGTATTTAATAATGCTTTCGCCATAACTTGGTGCCTCGCTCAAACGTACATTACGTTGAATAATGGTATCGAACACCATATCGGCAAAATGTTTACGTACTTCTTCGACCACCTGGTTCGATAGGCGCAAGCGGGAATCGAACATGGTGAGCAGCATTCCCTCGATATCAAGCTCGGGATTGTGTATTTTTTGGATGCTCTTTATGGTATTCAGCAGTTTGCCCAAGCCCTCCAATGCAAAATATTCGCACTGTATTGGAATGATAACGGAATCAGCTGCAGTAAGCGCGTTCAAGGTAAGTAGCCCTAAAGAAGGTGCGCAGTCGATAAGAATATAGTCGTAGGAATTCCTAAGCTCTCCGATAGCCTGCTTCATCATATATTCCCGTCGGTCTTTATCGACCAATTCGATTTCGATGGCTACGAGGTCTATATGCGAGGGTATGAGGTCTACATTGGGAGAGTCTGTCTTTACGATGGTCTCAGTGGCCGACTTGGTATGCTCAAGCAATTGGTAGGTGCCCAGTTCAACTTCATCTACGGCAATACCCAATCCCGATGTAGCATTGGCCTGCGGATCGGCATCGATCAATAACACTTTCTTTTCCAAAACGCCCAAAGACGCAGCTAGATTAACCGAAGTCGTCGTTTTTCCTACCCCACCTTTCTGATTCGCGATTGCGATAATCTTCCCCATAATACACTTATGTTAAGGGGGTAAATTTACAATTTAATAGAACGCTAAAAAATGATTTTTGTTAACACTAAGTGAACAACTTAGGTGTTCGGCGTTAAAGTTGGTTAAAGAACAGCCTTTTAGGATTATAATTAGGGAAGTCCGTGTACCATCATTATAGTAGCCTATATATTCCAAGTTGATGTAAATGTTAAAATTTTATAGGATAGTAGTTTGTACTACAATGATTTAAACCTAAATTGAAACACCTTGGAAGCCGCCGTTTTAATTAGCGATTACTTTAAAGATCGGTTTGGTTTACTTGGACAAGAGACAAGACACTTCACTGTTTTGTTTTCAGACTATCCTCATATTCGATAAGATAGATTTCTTCGTCTTTCTTTTTCAGATAGTACTTCTCCCGTGCAAATTTTTCGAGCTCCTCGGGGTCGGAGAGTCTTTCGATGACTTTCTTGTCCTTTTCGATTTCGACTTTTAAAAACTCACGCTTTTTTTCCAATTTTTCGATTTCTTGGTTCAGCTCCCTATGTATCAGCAAGGAGTTGGTGTCGAAAAAGACCATCCATATCACAAAACCGGTCAAAACGATAACATAAATACTGCTGAAGATAGCGGCCACCGAGAACCATTTACTTTGCCTGAAATTCTTCCAACCCATATTATGCTAATTTATCAGTAATAATGGTACGTACGATATCAACGGCAACGGTGTTGTACTTATTATTCGGGATGATGATATCGGCAAACTCTTTTGACGGTTCGATAAACTGCTCGTGCATTGGTTTAATGTTTGTCAAATATTTGTCCAGTGTCTCATCAAGGTTCCAGCCACGTTCATTTACATCGCGTTTCAAACGCCGGATCAAACGCTCATCCGAATCGGCATGAACGAATATCTTGATATCGAACATATCACGTATTCGGGCATTGGTAAGGATTAAAATACCCTCAACGATCATGACCTTGCTGGGGTGTGTCGGAATGGTTTTTTCCGTGCGGTTGCATTCCAAAAAAGAATATACGGGCTGTTCAATTGATTTTCCATCGCGAAGCTGAACAAGGTGCTTTTCCAACAGTTCAAAATCTATGGACTTTGGATGGTCGAAATTGGTCTTACGACGTTCTTCGAGCGTTAGTTCTGAAAGATCGTTGTAATAGGAATCCTGTGAAATCACACCCACTTCGCCCGAGGGAAGCTCGTTGATGATTTGGTTGACGACGGTCGTTTTTCCGCAGCCGGTTCCTCCAGCAATTCCGATAATCAGCATATTAGCGAATTTTTACCAAAAGTACATACTTTAGGGAGAGATGCAAGAGGTAAGAAACGAGAACCAAGACCGCTTTACTAACAGAGCCAAGATGTGATATAAATTTTTTTGGTCTTGTAATTCCTAAACATAGGTCTTTTGTCTTCAATCTTTTTTCTTGTTTCTCAGTTTTGAATCTATAAAGTTTATCCAGAAGAATGAGCTCAAAATTATAGGCCGATATGATTCCCCGTCTATTCGCTTATCGCTATTTTTGCGGGATGCAAAACGAGCAGGTAAAACCGGACTTTGAGTTTATTGCGTTAATGGCGTCTTTGATGAGTATCGTGGCCTTGGCCATTGATGCCGTTCTTCCGGCATTGACCGAAATAGGTCAGGCGATCAACACACCCGATCCTACAGATCATCAACTGCTCATTACCATGATTTTTTTAGGTTTGGGAGTAGGTCAATTGTTTTTCGGGCCTTTGTCGGATAGCTATGGAAGAAAATCAATCGTATATTTCGGTTTCGTACTATTTATCATCGCCAGTGCTATCTGTATTTTCGCTCCATCGTTGGAAATCATGTTACTTGGTCGGGTTTTACAGGGTATCGCACTTTCGGCTCCTCGAACCATGTCTATTTCCATTATAAGGGATACCTACAGTGGGGATTATATGGCCAGGGTCATGTCGTTCGTGACGGCCTTTTTTATTTTGGTTCCCGTAGTCGCCCCTCTGATCGGAAAATGGATTCTGGATGCGTTCGGATGGGAAGCGATTTTCTACTCCCAACTGTTTTTTGGACTATTGGTCGCGTTATGGTTTTGGAGACGGCAGGGCGAAACCTTAAAGCCTGAATTCAAGATTCCATTTCGGTTAAGTGTATTTCAAAGTGGATTCAAGGAATTTATGAAGTATCGGGAATCCGTTGCTTTCACTTTGGTTTCCGGTTTGGTCACGGGCGCGTTTTTGGTATACCTGAGTGCTGCCCAGCATGTGTTCGAAAAGCAATATCGGATGCCGGACGAATTCCCGTATATCTTTGCGGCCTTGGCCATTTCAATAGGCTTGGCTACTTTCATGAACGGAACTTTGGTGTTGCGCATAGGTATGCGAAAATTAGCTCTTATAGCCCTATTGGCCTTTTGCTTTTCTGCGGTGCTTTACTGTGCCCTGTACTATGACTCTAGCAATCCTAGTATTTGGATCTTGATACCCTTTTTATGTATTCAATTTTTCGGTCTAGGTTTTTTATGGGGTAATTTTCGCGCCATCGCTATGGAACCGCTGGGGCATATCGCCGGCATCGGTGCTGCCATCAATGGCTTCTTTTCTACGGTAATTTCGGTGCCGATCACCATCTTTATCGGTAATTTTATTGCGGACACCGTTTGGCCCATGTTCGCCGGGTTGGCATTATGCGGACTCCTGGCTTTGGCGATCATGTTGGTGGTCAGGAAACCCAAGGTAGTCAAGAGCCCCATAACTCCTTGAACGTTTAGGGTTCATAAATCTAATTGAGGCAGTATTTTTTGTGAACAGCACTATTGGCTCACTGGATGATCCTATTTCAGGTATGAAAACCCAATAAGCGTATCAGCGCCGCCTCATATCTTCTACAGTACATTGTCCATGATATGTTTGACCACTTCAGGGTTCAGTAGAGTGCTGGTATCCCCTAAATTTGAAGTGTCGTTTGAGGCTATTTTCCTTAAGATACGACGCATGATTTTTCCGCTTCGGGTTTTGGGTAGACCGGAAACGAATTGAATCTTGTCCAGTTTGGCAATGGGTCCGATTTGCTCCGTGATCTGCTGGTTGATTTCCTTCCGTAAATTTTCCCTGTCCCGACTTTCACCCGTTTCCTTTAAGATGATATAGCCGTAAAGGGCATTTCCCTTAATGTCATGCGGAAAACCGACCACTGCCGACTCGGCGACGGCTGGATGTTCGTTGATGCTGTCTTCGATCGGAGCGGTACCTAAATTATGTCCAGAAACAATAATCACATCATCGACCCTTCCGGTAATCCTGTAATACCCGACGGCATCGCGTAAGGCACCATCGCCCGTAAAATACATGTCTTTATAGGCTGAAAAGTAGGTTTCCCGATAACGCTCATGGTTTCCCCAAATGGTTCGTGCCATGGCCGGCCAAGGGAATTTAATACACAAACGACCATCGACCTGATTGCCCTTTATTTCATTTCCTTCCTCATCCATTAAAGCGGGTTGCACCCCGATAAATGGCAATGTGGCATAGGTCGGGGTAGTGGGTGTTACGTAGGGGATGGGCGTAATCATCATGCCTCCGGTTTCCGTTTGCCACCAGGTATCTATGATCGGACTATTTTTCTTGCCCACATTGTTGTTGTACCAATGCCAAGCCTCCTCGTTGATGGGTTCCCCTACCGAACCGAGTACTTTAAGACTGCTCAAATCGTGTTTTTCCACGAAATCCAAACTCTCTTTTGCCAAAGCGCGAATTGCGGTTGGCGCGGTATAAAATTGATTTACCTTATGCTTTTCGACCACTTCCCAAAAACGACCGAAATCAGGATAGGAGGGAACCCCCTCGAACATAAGGGTCGTGGCACCGTTAGCCAAGGGGCCGTAGACGATGTAGGAATGACCGGTAATCCAACCAATATCGGCGGTACACCAGTATACATCCTCTTCCTTATATTGAAAGGCATTTTTGAAGGTATAGGCGGTGTAGACCATATAGCCCGCGCTAGTATGCACCATGCCCTTGGGTTTACCCGTAGAGCCGGAGGTATATAAAATAAACAACGGATCTTCGGCATCCATAACTTCTGCCACATTATCTGCATAGGCTTCATCGAGCAAGGGCTGAAGCCATTTATCGCGTCCTTCTTTCATTGCGATATTGGAATTGATACGTTTTGCAACAAGCACGTTCGCCACTCCCGGGCAATCTTCCAAGGCCTTGTCTACAATGCCCTTTAAATCGATGGTTTTGGCACCGCGGTACGACCCGTCGGAGGTAATGACCATTTTACAATCCGAATCAATGATTCTAGTCGATAAGGCATTCGCCGAGAATCCGGCAAAGACCACGGAGTGAATCGCTCCAATACGCGCACAGGCTAAAACGGAGATGGCCAGTTCGGGAATCATCGGTAAATAAATACAAACCCGATCACCTTTGCCGATGCCGTTTTCGAGGAGTACGTTTGCCATGCGACAGACCCTTTCATGTAGTTGACGATAGCTAATGTGTTCTGCTGTTTCATTGGGATCGTTCGGCTCGAATATGATGGCGGTTTTGGTACCACGTGTCGGCAAATGACGATCTAAACAGTTTTCGGTAATATTGAGTTTCGCCCCTTCATACCATTTTACTTCCGGTTTGCTAAAATCCCAGCTAAGTACCTTGTCCCACTTTTTTCGCCACACAAAATGCTCTTCGGCAATCTCTTCCCAGAACGCTTCAGGGTTTCGAACCGACTTTCGATAAACTTGAAAATATTCTTCTAAATGTTTGATATGGTAATTGCTCATAGAATAAAATGGTTAAATAAAAGAAGTGCTTCGACAGGCTCAGCATGACATCGGTCTTCGTGATTGTCCGAAAGCGAACAGTTGGCTTTTCTTTAGTCCAGGATTTTTGTGGATTAAAAATACTAAAAATTAATGTCCCGTAGCTTCCCCGGCACCACTCGGAATACGAATGTCTTCCACTATATCCTGAACATTCTGCGGTGGTGGAGGGGTGAACTGCATCACCACGATGGCAACAATGAAATTCACGATCATGGCGACCGTTCCGAAGCCTTCGGGTGAAATGCCGAACCACCAGTCTTTTGCAAGTCCGGCTACGGCCTCCTTGCCACCATCGAAAATTCCGAATTTGAATTTAAGCATGTAAAACAGCATCAATACAATTCCGACGACCATGCCGGCGATCGCTCCTTCTTTGTTCATTTTCTTATAGAAAATACCTAGGACAATGGCAGGAAAAAAGGATGCTGCCGCCAGACCAAAGGCCAAGGCGACAACCGCCGCTACGAAGCCCGGTGGGTCAATACCAAAATAGCCCGCGATAACGACGGCTACCGTAGCGGCGCCTCTGGCGGCCCAAAGTTCCCCTTTCTCGGAGATATCCGGCTTGAGTACCTTCTTGATCAGATCATGAGAAATCGATGAAGAGATGACCAACAACAGGCCAGCAGCCGTTGAAAGTGCAGCGGCCAAACTACCAGCGGCTACCAAGGCGATGACCCATGCGGGGAGATTGGCTATTTCGGGGTTGGCCAATACCATGATTTCTCGATCAACGGTCAACTCATTCAACTTGGCATCCGCAACATATTGAATCTTACCGTCGCCGTTCTTATCGTCAAAAGCAATCAATTCTGTCTTTTCCCAAGTTGAAAACCATTTGGGCATATCGGCATAAGGCTGATTACTGACCGTATTGATCATGTTCGTCCGTGCAAATACCGCCACGGCAGGCGCAGTAGTGTATAAGATGGCGATGAGCAATAAGGCCCATCCCGCGGACTTCCTGGCATCTTTCACCCTTTTTACCGTGAAAAACCTGACGATGACGTGGGGCAGACCGGCGGTACCGACCATAAGGGCCAAGGTAATGGCAAAAATATCGGTCATCGATTTGGAACCGTCGGTATATTCATTGAAACCAAGTTCGGTCGAGAGTCCGTCTAACTTATCCAATAGAAAAGTTCCGGAACCGTCGTTCAGCGTAGAACCCATACCAATTTGTGGAATGGGATTTCCTGTCATTTGAATCGAGATAAAGATTGCGGGTACCATAAAGGCGAAAATCAAAATGCAATACTGGGCAACCTGGGTATAGGTGATGCCTTTCATTCCACCAAGTACGGCATAAAATAGAACGATGATCATTCCGATAATCACTCCAGTGTTGATGTCGACCTCCAAAAAACGAGAAAAGACCAATCCTACACCGCGCATTTGACCCGCAACATAGGTAAAAGAGACCAACAAAGCGCAAATTACGGCCACAATACGTGCCGTATTGGAGTAGTACCTATCCCCGATAAAGTCCGGAACTGTAAACTTCCCGAATTTACGCAGGTAGGGGGCAAGCAGCAGTGCCAAGAGCACATAGCCACCGGTCCACCCCATGAGATAAACTGATCCGTCATATCCGGCAAAGGCAATAATCCCGGCCATGGAGATAAAGGATGCGGCGGACATCCAATCGGCTGCGGTCGCCATTCCGTTGGCAAGTGGGGAAACACCACCGCCCGCAACGTAGAACTCTTTTGTGGAACCCGCCCTGGACCAGATGGCAATGCCGATATAAAGGGCAAAGGTGATTCCGACTAAAATATAGGTCCAGGTTTGAACGGTCATGCAAATGGTTATTGGTTAGTAGTTATTGATTATTGGTGATCGGAGCGTCATTTTTAAATCCAACACCGCACATCGAGCGCCAAATAACCTATTCATCATACCCGTATTTTTTATCGAGCTTGTTCATCAAACGTACATATACGAAGATTAAAATGACGAATACATAAATGGATCCCTGCTGAGCGAACCAAAAACCGAGTTTGAAACCGCCTATTTTAATGGTGTCCAGGGCATCTTTAAAAAGGATTCCAGCCCCGTAGGAAACTGCGAACCATATGAACAGGAGTATGAAAAGGTATCTTACGTTTTCTTTCCAGTAGGCGGTTGCTTTCTTCTGTTTGTCAATCATATAGTATCTCTTTTTTCATTTCCGCCCAGACGGAAATCCAATTTCGTAACAACAAGTTCCTAAGATAACGATTTCCGGTTGACCTTTCAGGATGGTAGAAAGAGTACCCCGCTCGAAGAATCCCTTTTGGCACCGGTAACGGATTTTAACACATTGATTTCTTGCTCCATGCGGAGAGCTCCCATCAGCGCAAAGACTACAGCTTCCTTGAATTCAATCAGTTCTTTTTTAGGAACGACTACTTTAGTATGCTCCCCCAGTTTTTCCTGAAGAACGTCGATAAGGAAATGGTTTAAGGCACCCCCACCGGTCACCAATAGGGAGCTCCCGCTTTTCGCGGTGGCATTGAGTCTTATTTGCTGTGCTACTTTTTCGCAAATATGATGTATGGAGGTGTGCAAAAGATTTTCGATGCGGTCATCCGTACCATCTACTATGGGGGCTACTTCTTCAACAAACCATTCATATCCGATAGATTTAGGATGGGGCAGTAAATAGTATTTCAGTCCGTTTAAACTATCCAGCATCATTTGATTGATGCTACCGGACCGTGCCAATTCTCCCCCTTTATCATAAGCCAAATCGATTTTTCTGGTGATATAGTTCAAAATCATGTTCGCCAAACCAATGTCGTAGGCAATGCGCTTCCCTTTTTGTTCTAGGGATATATTGCTTATCCCTCCGAGATTCAAACAAAAATCATAGTTTCCGAAAAATAATTCATCCCCGATAGGAACTAAAGGAGCGCCTTGACCGCCTAAGGCCACGTCGTTCGTCCTAAAATCGCAAATAACCTTATGGCCGCTCTCATTGGCCAAATGTTGCCCGGAACCCATTTGAAAAGTGAGTCCGTTCTCAGGCTGATGATGGGTAGTATGCCCGTGACTTGCGATAAAATCGATGTCGAGCTTTTTCTCTAAAACAAACTGTTTTGCCTGTTGCCCTAACCAGGTGCCGTAGGTATTATGAAATTGCAACAACTCGTCCGCCTTCAGGTAGATGGAATCCTTTAATTCGCCTTGCATGGCCTCGGAATAGCCAACGCTCTTGGTTTCGATGATTTCAAAGGTCCATTGGTCCGTTCCTTTCGTAATATAACAATAACAGAGGTCAAGGCCATCTAAGGATGTTCCCGACATCAGACCTAAGATTTTGTATGTTTTCATTGTAACTGGTTTTGTGCCTGGACTGCTTTATAGCTACGTTGTTTGCACTATAGATACAGCCAGCTTTCCACTGGCTTTGATTTTGCCCCTAAAATGATTTGCGGCGACCTCTTGGAACTCTGTAAAATTTTGATAGACGACCACTACGGCAATAGCCTTTTCGATACTCAAATGATTTAAAACATATGGATTGCCAAAGAGATACAGCACCACCTTCCTCGTCTGTAATAATTCGTTTATCAAATCAATTTCTTTTTGGGGTATTCCGAAATTATTAGCTGGTTTTACCTGCGGAGGAAAGAGAGCCAAAAGCACATTTTCTTCATTTTTATCGAGCGTTTCACCTATCGCTTTACTAGTGAACTTTTTATACTCTTGAATTAAATTAAAAAATTGATTTTCAATAGTATATGAATTTTTAACCCCCGTAAAATTTAAACTAAAAAATTTGGAAATGGCCAAAGGGTCGCCTGTAAGCAACGTTAGGCTCCGACCCGCAATTTTTCGATTGAGCTGATGAGCCAAATTGGGTTTAGGCCGTGTATCTGCCTTACCCATAGCCAAGTTCGAATTTGTTGTCAAAGTCTGAAGAGCCCTTTCTTTTAGCCTCCAGAAACGTTCAAAGCTTTCATCGATTTGGTCAGTTGAAGCATTCTTGAGGATAGTTTCGATTCCCTCGGGAATGTTTTCGGCAAAACACAGTACATCATTTCCCGCATCGAAAGCGAGCCATTCCAAATCGCCCTTACCGGGATGGTTCTTAGAAACGGCGTGCATGTTCAAAGCGTCGGAGATGACTACGCCGTTGAAACCCATTTCATCCCTTAAAACTCCTTGGATGATCTCTTTGGATATACTGGAAGAGTCCATTTTTCCTCGTGCCAAGGCCGGAACGGACAAATGCCCGACCATTACGGAATCAACGCCTTCCTCAATCAATTTTTGAAAAGGATATAATTCATTGGCCACTAACTCTTCTTTCGACTTATCGATCAAGGGCAGTGCCAAATGTGAATCCGTGGCGGTGTCTCCATGACCGGGAAAGTGTTTGATGCTCGTCAGTACTCCTTCGCTTTGTGTGCCTTTCACAAAAGCCAACGCTTTTTCGACGACATTCATTTTGTTTTCCCCAAAAGAACGATACCCGATTACAGGGTTGTTCGGATTGTTGTTTATGTCAATACATGGGGCCAGGTTCCAATGAATGCCCGCGGCTTTGCAGTCTTTGGCGATTTGCTTCCCTACCTCATAAATAAGTTGGTCATTGCCCTGAAGTGCACCCAAGGTAATGGCATAGGGATATTGTGGCGTGTTTTCGATACGCATGGCCAGACCCCATTCGGCATCGATGGCGATCAATAATGGGTATTTGGCCGCGGATTGATATCTTTCGATGAGTTTGCGCAGCGTTTCTAGGCTATTCTTATTATAGACCACTTCCTTTTTGCCTTCGTAATTCGTAGCGGCACTAGCTTTACTATGAAAAAAGCAGAGGGAGCCAATGTCATGTTTTTGAATTAGTTTTTCAAGCTTTTGAATGTCCTCTTCGGTATCGTTTATAAAGGCCGCAGGCATAAAGAATTGTCCTACCTTTTCGGATAACGGTAAGCTATTTTTAGCGATTTCGTAAGCGGGTATCTTTTTCATCTTAGGCTTTTGCTTTACCGAAATTTGGTGGATACTTGATATATCGCAACAGGACGAAGGCCGGGAGCGCTGCGATGACTACCCAAATAAAGAAACCGTCATAGCCCAGCCACTCTTGCATAAATCCGCTGATCAGACCGGGAAGCATCATGCCCAAGGCCATAAAACCGGTGGCGAGAGCATAATGCGAGGTTTTGGAATTGCCTTCGGCAACGTAAATCAGGTACACCATAAAACCGGCAATGCCGAAACCATAGCCGAATTGCTCTACGATGACGGTCCCGGTTACGGCGTAGACATTGGTGGAGCCTGTAATCGCGAGCAGTGCATACAGTGCATTCGGTGCATTTAGTGAAATGAGCATGGGTAGCATCCATTTTTTCAGGCCCTGCCGGGAAATCAAGATTCCACCCAAAATGCCACCAATGGTCAAAAAGATAACCCCGATAGTTCCGTAAATCGTCCCCACCTCGGAAGTACTGTAGCCCAAACCGCCCGCAGCCGCGGGGTCGAGTAAAAAAGGGGAAGCCATTTTCACCAATTGCGATTCGCCCAGTCTGAAGAACAGGATAAAGGCCAGCGCCATGCCGATACCCGGTTTCTTGAAGAACGAAGCGAATACTTCCAAAAAGCCCTTTGGCTTCTCAAGTACGATAGCCGCTGAACTTTCGAATTTAGGGGTCACGAAAAAATTGGACACGGTCAACAATAACATCAGAAAGGCGGCACAAATCATGGTATACGCCCAGGCTTTTGTATTGTCGCCGTAGTGATTTTCCAAAAAGCCCGCTAAGACCACCAGTAGCCCTTGTCCCGTGACGTTTGCCAATTTATAGAACACACTGCGCATGCCTACAAAAAAGGATTGCCTGTCCTCCGTAAGGCCTATCATATAGTACCCGTCAATAGCAATGTCGTTCGTAGCGGAGGCGAAGGCCACCATCCAAAAACAGGCCAAACTGGTGATAAAAAAGATGTTGGTCGGCAAACTGAGGCCAATTGCCAATAGCGCCACCGATGCCAAAAACTGCATCCCTAAAAACCAATTGCGTTTGGTGCTTTTTAAGTCCACAAACGGACTCCAAAGCGGTTTTATGACCCATGGGATGTATAAAAAACTGGTGTAGAGCCCGATATCGGCATTGCTGACGCCTAATTTTTTGTACATGATTACTGAAACAGTAACGACCAACGCATAGGGTAGGCCCTGAGCAAAATAAAGAGTTGGCACCCACGCCCATGCCCATTTGTTTTTTTGAATCATTAAAAAAGTTTGGTTTAAAAGTACATTGATCGGTATTGATTCCTCTTATAAAGAAGTTATTAAAAGTAATGGGTATGTATCTAAATGACAAGTAGGGAGATTTAAAAACAGTAGTCTCCCGTAAACATTCTTCAATTGCAACGCTTACAAGAATTGTGCACTTCAATAGGGTAGGACTCTCCAGCGCTTTGTACAAATCGGAGGGTATGTTCGGAAAAATTAATCGAACTTGTGCCGAACAAAGGCCTCCATGGCGGCGTAGTCCGAAAGTCCGAGGTCGTTGTATCTTTTAGCGGTATTCCGATTTCGTTCCTCGGCGCGCATCCAGAATTCCCTTGTATCGTCCCCTTGAAACATTACACCGTCTTTTTGTGATTGATGGGCAAAAATCGCATGGCGCTTTCGCAACACTTGGCCAGGACTCATCGGAACCGCCATCTCAATTTCATTGATATCCCATTCATGCCAAGCACCTCTGTAAAGCCAAAGCCAACAGTCTTTTGTAAAAGGTTCCAATTTCAGCTTCTTCATAGCTTCAAAAACGGCATCGAGACAGATACGGTGTGTCCCATGCGGATCTGCCAAGTCCCCAGCGGCGAATATCTGATGTGGTTTAATGTCTTGAATGATATTGACCATGATATCAATGTCGTCTTTGGATAGGTTGTTCTTTTTTATGGTGCCCGTTTCGTAAAAGGGTAAATCTAAGAAATGAACGTTACTATCCGCTAGACCTAGATAACGGGTAGCGGCATAGGATTCCCCGCGACGTATATGCCCTTTGAGCCTTCGTACCTCCGGCGAATCGAAACTACTTTCTTTTCGCGCTACTATGGAATCGATAATGGACTGCGCTTCCTTTGAAGGGGAAATTCTCTTGGCAATTTCGGCATATTTGGTCGCGTCAGCATCTGAAACTGCAATATTTCCGGAAGTCTGGTAAGCGACATGTACCTCATGGCCTTGTTCGATCAACCGATCAAAAGTGCCGCCCATTGAAATGACGTCGTCATCCGGGTGCGGACTGAAGATAATAACTCTCTTTTTAGCGGGTTCCGCTCTTTCCGGTCGATTGGTGTCATCGGCGTTCGGTTTTCCTCCCGGCCAACCGGTGATGGTGTGTTGAAGGCGATTGAACATTTTGATGTTCAGGTCGTAGGAATCGTGAATCATCAACAAATCGGCCATACCATTGTCGTTGTAATCCTTATCGGTTAAACTCAGAATGGTCTTGCCCGTTTTTGTGCATAGCCAAACGATGGCCTTGGCCGTTAGTTCTTCCGTCCATTCACAGGGGCCTACCAACCAAGGTGTCTTGTTTCTGGTCAATTCGCTACCCGCACCCGTGTCCAAGACAAACGTACAGTTCTTATGGTTTTGGAGGTATGTCGCCGGAACATGTGAGGATATCTCTCCTTCGACTGTTTTTTTAATGATATCCGCCTTGTTTTGTCCCCAACCGAGTAGTACAATTCGCTTTGCGCTTCTGACCGTCGCGATACCCATGGTTATGGCTTTTCTGGGAACATTGTCGATGCCGAGAAAAGCAGGCGCCGCATCTACTCTGGTAATATGGTCCAAAGTGATAACGCGGGTTCCGGAATTATAATGGGAGCCTGGTTCGTTAAAGCCAATATGCCCCGTTCGTCCGATTCCCAGAAGTTGGAAATCCAGCCCTCCGTGATCTTTGATTTTTCGCTCATAGGACAAACAGTATTCCACCACAGTAGTACTTGGGGTCTTTCCATCGGGAATATGTATATTTTCTGGATGGATGTTTACATGATTGAACAAATGCTCGTGCATAAAATAATGGTAGCTCTGGGTGTTTTCCTTGTCCATCGGCAAGTATTCATCCAGATTGAAGGTAACGACATTCTCGAAGCTAAGTCCTTCTTCCTGGTGCATACGAACCAGTTCTTCGTACACGCGAATAGGCGAGGAACCCGTTGCCAAGCCCAGAACACACCTTTTGTTCGACAGCTGTTTTCTTTTGATGAGGTTGGCCATCTCTTGGGCTACTTCAATAGAGGCATCGTTTGAATTTTCGAATATAACGTTATGGATTTTTTCAAAACGGGTTTCTTCAAATTGCCCTACAGGCTTGTAACGGATATCGGTTTTTACACGTGCTGCCATTGTGGTCATATGAGTATGTGGTTTTTATGGATTTGAAATCGGTTTCAAATACGGCAAATGTATGCATAAAATTAATAAAATGCCGTTTTTTTCGATTTAATATGCTGTTTTTTGCATTTTTAAAAATTATAAGTTTTAAAAACGGTAAAAAACAGCATTTCGATTTATTCCCTATATTTGTGCTTTTCAAAAGGTAATTTATGCTAAAGGAAGAGCGGCAACAGACCATATTGAGCGAAGTAGAATTGCACAACCGCATTCTATTGACCGATATTGCGGAGACGCTGGATGTTTCTGTCGATACCATTCGGAGAGATGTAAAGGAGTTGGATGCCGAGCAGAAACTTCGCAAAGTGCATGGAGGAGCCATTTCTTTGGGCTTTACGACCAGTAGTGCCCGCAATACGAACATTTACGCGCTAGAGGAGAAAACCAAAATTGCCGAAAAGGCATTGACGTTGTTAAAGGACGGCGCGGTAATCTTCGTTGATGGGGGTACTACGTGTTTGGAATTGGCCCGACTGATTCCGATTGATATGAAACTAACTTGTTTTACCTTAAGCTTGGCCGTGGCCATGGAGTTGTGCTCAAAACCGAACGTTACCGTAATATTCATTGGAGGACAGATTTCAAAGGATGCGCAGCTATCCATTGGTGCCAATGCAATTCACAACCTTTCTGAAATCAAGGTGGATTATAGCTTTATTGGAACCGGGTACGTCGATTCGCAATACGGATTGACGGAATTCGATTGGGATATCGTTCAATTAAAAAAAGCGGTCTTGAAAGCAGCTAAAAAAACAGTGCTTTTATGTATTTCCGAAAAATTGAATTCGCAGCATCGCTATAAAACATGCGATATCAACTCGATAAATACGATGATCACCGAACTGGAACCCGATAATAAGCTCTTAGATCTTTTTAGGAATCACGATATCCGTTTGCTGTAACCGGATTAAGGTAACCAAAATTTAATCCCTCAAATAAACTCTTGAACTTTAGCCAACTCTTCCATGAATTATATTAAAATAACCGAAACACCTTCCAACCACGATAATTTAGAGCAGCTCGACACCGCTTCGATTCTTCAAAAGATGAACGAAGAAGATCAAAAGGTGGCAGCGGCCGTCGCTGAGGTCATTCCACAGATTACCAAATTGGTCGATACCTTGACCGAGCGATTCGCAAGGGGCGGTCGATTGTTCTATATCGGCGCAGGCACTAGTGGCCGCTTGGGTATTCTGGATGCTTCCGAAATACCACCAACTTTCGGCATGCCGCACGAAAGGGTAGTGGGTTTGATTGCTGGGGGAGATACGGCCATTCGAAAGGCGGTTGAAAATGCTGAGGACGATACCCAACAAGCCTGGCCTGATTTGATGGCGCATGATATCAACAGCAATGATGTAGTAGTAGGTATCGCTGCATCGGGAACCACGCCTTATGTTTTGGGCGGTATTGCGGCCGCAAAGGAAAAAGGAATACTTACAGCGGGTATTACGAACAATCCGGGATCTCCTTTGGCCAAGGCGGCCGATATACCCATAGAAATAAATGTTGGCCCCGAGTTCGTTACGGGAAGTACCCGTATGAAAAGCGGTACTTCGCAAAAATTGGCCTTGAATATGATTACGACCGCCCTGATGATTCGTATTGGCCGAGTTAAAGGCAACAAAATGGTGAACATGCAAATGACCAATACCAAACTTGTTGATCGGGGAACTCGGTATATCATGGAGGGTTTGGGTGTGGACTATTCCGTTGCCGAAGCTTTGCTAAAAAAACATGGATCGGTAAAAAAGGCTTTGGATGCCGAACGCTAGTCTTTTTGAATTGCAGCGACTTCGGTAGCAGTAACCGTCTCGTCCGACTGATTCCCCCAGGTGTTCCTAATGTAGTTCATCACATCGGCTACCTCCTGTTCGCTTAGGTTTACGGCCTTCATCTCCTTATCGTATACGATTCCATTGACCGTAATTTTCCCCTCTAAACCATATTTTACGGCTCGAATACTTTCGATTCGATTATTCATGAGGTAATCCGAGCCCGCTAAAGGGGGAATGCGCTTTCCCTTTCCTGTACCTTTCTTGGAATGACAAACAGCACAATTTCGTTTATAAACGATTGCCCCTCTTTCGATACTTGTGGGTATTTCGTTTTCTTGGGCAAATAGTTGGGTTGTTGATAAGAGGCAGAGTAGAAAGAGTAGCACGTGGTTCATCAACATTATTTTTCTGCGATTGCGGCCACTTCATCCACAGTGACTATAGTATCGGAACGATTTTCAAAGGAATTCAAAATGTAGTTCATAACATCCGCAATCTCCTCATCTTCAAGACCCATGGGCGCCATAACTCCATCATAGGTTTCACCGTTGACCACTAATTCACCTTGCTGTCCGAATTTGATGCCACGAATACTGGCCTCCCTATTTTCCCTGAGGTAATCGGAATCGGCCAAAGGCGGGAAAACACCGGCTACACCTTCGCCCTGGGTCAGGTGGCAGGTTACGCAAAAATCGGTATAGATTTCACTACCGCGTGCTATGCTTTGCGCTACATCCGGTTCTTGCGAAAAGCATGTCGCAACACTTGCGACTAGGAATAAGTATTTGAGCGAAAACCTTTTTACCATAATTTAGGGATGTCAAATCAAGTTAAAAATACTGCCTTCCTCTTACAACAGGAAAATACGGATTGTAATCAATCCTTCCTATCGGCGACAGCCAGGCTCCTAATTTCTACGCCCATTACTATTTTTTTCTTCATTAATCAGTTCAGTCCTTTGGTAGCAATTTATAGATTCCCTTTCCCTCAACTGCTACATAAATAAGGCCGTCAGGGCCTTCTTTCACATCGCGTACCCTTCCCAGATCTTCCATTAACTTTTCACGAAAAACCACGGTGTTGCCGTCCATTTCCAAACGTTCCAGATATTGAAAGGCAAGTGAGCCCACCAAAAGGCTTCCTTTCCAATCGCCATAATTGTCCGATGTTATAAACGCCATACCGCTCGGAGCGATACTGGGTACCCAATAGTGAATGGGTTGTTCCATACCTTCCATTTCCGTTTTGTCGGTGATTTCGGTACCGGAATAATTGATGCCGTAGGTGACCAAAGGCCAGCCGTAATTGGCCCCTTTTTTTATAATATTGATTTCGTCACCTCCACGGGGTCCGTGCTCGTGGTCCCAAATATCCCCGGTCTCAGGGTGTGCTACCAAACCTTGCGGATTTCGATGGCCATAACTGTAAATGGCGGTTTTGGCACCCTCGGTACCAACAAATGGGTTGTCTTCGGGTATACGCCCATCATCGTACAAGCGGTAAATCTTACCGCCATCCCTTTTAATATCTTGGGGGTTTTCATCCCGTGCCCCACGTTCACCAATGGAAAAATAGAGATAGCCTTCATCGTCGAATTGAATGCGCGAACCAAAATGTTGTCCCTTTGTAGTATTAGGTGAAGCTTTGTAGAGTAATTGATTGTTGATCAGTGAATTGTCATTAAATTTTGCCCGTAACAGAGCCGTATGCCCGCCTTTTCCCTCGCCCTCTGGAGAGGAGTAGGTAAGATAGATCCAACCATTGTTTTCGTAGTCGGGATGCAGGGCGATATCCAGCAGTCCACCTTGGCCTCTGGCATACACTTCAGGAACATTTCCAACAATGGTTTTCGTGTCATCCTTAAAATGAATCAATTCACCTGATTTTTCTGTAATGAGCATGCTCCCGTCGGGTAAAAACGCCATACCCCATGGAATTTGCATTTCATCGATCAGTAATTCCGCGGTAAACGGTACTTCTGTAGCGGTACTTATCTGATTTTCAGTTTTTTGAGCACAAGAAATATTGAAAATCATGGCGGATACACAAATTATTAACACACTTTTTTTCATAATCATACGTTAGGGATATATTAAATAAAGTACCGAATGCTTAAATATAAACAGAATTTATAAGTAGAAATAATTACGCTAAAGATAATCCGGTCCCAAATCGTTTTATGCTTTATCCAAATAACTTAACCTATGCTCCCAAAAAGACAGAGGCATATATTTTATGCCGCACTACTTTTGACCTTATCCGCTGTGTGTACAACAGCTGTGGCCAATTCCAGTGTTATCGCGCTACTTTCAGAGGTGATTTCTCCTTCGAAGATTGAAGCGACGGACACCCTTGAGAACAATAGTCTAAAGGCGCCCACCACTACCGCAAACGAACTTTTGAAGAGCAGCGCTACTGCAAGCGCTCCGTTTTTCATGACCATCATTCAAGGTGCGGATGAAGAGGTGAATTGTGCCGATAATGGTCTTACCATCGCAAGATTTAATCTTTGTGGCGATTTCGATGACCGAGTTATTTCTCTTTCCGGGTCGTACAGTAACGTAAGCTGGTACCAATTGGGTGGGGCTTGTTCACCTGATGTGAACGATGACTGCCCGAACACAACAGTTTCTTGTTATGGTTCACCAGTTAGCACGGGACCTACTTTTAGTTTAGATGCCAGTGCGATATCTTCCTCAAATGGAGCGGAATTCAGGGTCGTTGCGGATGGCCAACAGTTTTTCTTCAAGGTAAAGAAAAGTAATATTACACAGAGTGTGGTAACGGAAGACTATATCTGTGGGGTGCCCGGACGTATTCAGGTGACCAATCTATCCAGTGCCTATGAGTTCAGTATCGATTCTGGTAGTGGTTTCGGTCCTTGGCAAGGGCCTATATTCAATAACTTGCTTGACGGAACCTATATCGTAAAAGCGCGGTTGCAGAATACACCGGATGCTTGTGAATACCCTTATGAACCCATTGTCATTAACGCCATCGATCTTGCGATTGAAGTAGATTTTGTCGATGCCGATTGTGTTGGTGAAACAGGTTCGATTACCGTAACCCCAACAGCGGGAATCGGTCCTTATAAATACACACTTCTAGATGACACCGGTTCCGCGCAGGAGTTTACACCTTTTATACCTGATAACCCCTACACCTTTTCGGCCGTAGGTTTTGGCACGTATACGGTACAGGTAGAAACCCAGGAATGTACAGGGGATGTATTGAATGGAATTGATCCGCCCAGACAGAGTTTGGATACCGGCGGAAACCCGATTACGATAGGTGCCGGTGTAGCAGCTCTCACGGCCTCGGCTGAACCCAACAACAGTTTTAGTACTGCTTGCGGTATCAATACCGTCGATATTACGGTATATACTTCCGGTGGAACAGCGCCCTATACCTATATTGTAAATGGTGTAGGACCTTCCAGTCCTTCATATACGGATTCAAGAGTGGAGACCATTACTACCCCAGGCACCTATGAATTTTTAATCACCGATGCCAACGGCTGTACGATTACCGCTTCGGCCAATGTGGAAGAGCTTACCCCGCCGGATATTACGGTCGCTGGAGTCGATGGTACTTGTACCAACGGAGGCTCTCGTTTAGAATTTACCATTGTTGACGCAAAGGGATTCGACTTGGAGTATCGAGCAGATCCCGGAAACGCATGGAGCAACAACCCGGTCTTATCTGTTCCCCCCAATGTAACGTATAACAATATTCAAGTTCAATATTCCTCTGGTGCGTTCACTTGTATCATGGACCTTCCCGATTCAATTACAGTAAACGGAGTGAACGGTATTACCGGAACGGCAGTAAAAAACTCGGATGTGTCCTGTAATCTTGGTGGCGGCACCACGGGAGGGGAAATCGAATTCCAAGGCCCATTTACCGGGGGTTCCGGAACAGGGTACCAATACAGTATCGATGGCGTTACCTTTTCTACCAATTTAACCTATTCGGGCTTGGCCCAAGGAACCTATACTCCCGTTATCATTGACGATAGCGGTTGTAGGAGGGATTTGACAGCGATACAGATTTTCGATGTAGATCCGCCAACGGATATTGCCTTTGCCCAAAACGATATCAATTGTGCGGCGGGTACTTCTGAAGTAATCTTGACGGTTACCGGCTCAGCAGCGATTGCAACGTACGAAATTATAAATCCTACAGCTTTTAATAACGGTGGCAACAACACCTTTGTCGGACTAAATACGGGTACTACTTATGAATTTCGTGCTACCGATGTCAATGGATGTAGTATTGTAGAGAATTTTACACCAAT
The DNA here is from genome assembly GCF_005943945.1 of Aggregatimonas sangjinii. Lineage (GTDB taxonomy): Bacteria > Bacteroidota > Bacteroidia > Flavobacteriales > Flavobacteriaceae > Pelagihabitans > Pelagihabitans sangjinii. The sequence continues at coordinate 1,417,433 of NZ_CP040710.1, forward strand.
TGTAACCAGTAGCATTCGAGCACGGGTTCAAGCAGGTGGTGATTTAAGGGTTTGTACGGGTGCCAGCGATGGTACGGGAACATTCCTGATAGACGGTTTCGCGAATAATTATACCTATAACATCAACGGAGGCCCGGAAAGTGCACCACAAAACGATGCGCAAGTAGTACTTCCCCCTTCGGGAGCAGGTACTTACACCATAACGATTACCGATGCCGATACCGGCTGTACCGATACGGCTTCTTTCGATATCATCGAACCTGCCAGTCCCATTAACTTAACGGGTACGGTCAGGGATATGTCATGTGCCAATAACAATAGAGGTCGCGTAATAGCAGATGCAACAGGTGGTTGGAACGGATATCTATATACCCTTACGTATCCTGCTGCAAGTGGCGTGCCTCCAGTGACAAAAACCGGACGTACTTTCAATAATTTGACCCACGAAGGAAATTATGAGCTTTCGGTGGTCGATTCTGAAGGATGTACCGACACTTTTAATTTTTCGCTTACGGCCATAGATGCACCAGCAATTGCTTTAGACGATGCCGCTTCGGATTTTTGTTACGTTCCCGGTACAGGCGCGACCATAGGAGTGACCTCTACCGCCGGTTCGGCCTTGGTTGCCACGCACCAATATCGTATTAACGGCGGAAGTTTACAGGCAAGCCCTGTATTTACAGGATTGACTCCTGGCAATTATACCATTGAGGTGGTCGATGGAAATAACTGTAGTGCCCCATTAAATGTTACAGTTAGACCCCAACTTCGGGTCAATACGAGTATCGATACTGAAATCCCATGTGGAGGTGCCCCGGGACAGATCCGCGTTCAGGTGAGCGGTGGATATTTGGGCAGTCCCGATTCCCCGAGTACTCCTAAAATATACCAAGTCAGTATTGATGGTGGTGCATTCGGGCCAACCACCCCATTTTCGGCCAATAGCTTCCTCTATTCGGTTACGGCCGGTGGAACTTACGTTTTTAGGGTTACCGATAATGAAAATTGTGTTGCTGATTCTTCGCCATTGGTCGTTGATCCGCCTCAGTTGATCGCTCCTGCAACTGCAGAAGTGAATCCGGTGAGTTGTGGAGGAACGGATAATGGAAGGGTAATTATTACGCCGGACGCTACGAGTGGCATTCCACCCTACGAGGTCAACTTTAATGGAATGGGGTGGACTACGCAAACCGTGTATTCTAATTTACCTGTAGGAACATATCCCTATTTGGTGCGGGATTCCCGTGGATGTGAAACCCCTCCAGCGGATGCAGTCGTCGCTCTAGATACGACGCTTCCTCCTGACGCTACCGCTAGTCCGTTACCCGCAACGTGTAGTGCCGGTAATATTGTTGAAGGTGGTATACAGGTGACCAGTGTTGCCAACGGTACACCGAATTTCACGTTTATCGTTCGCGATAATCTAGGTACTCAATTGGTAGAGGTCAATGATGTTGATCCGGGAACTGATTTGCCACTGAATATCAACGACCCGAGCTTGGTACCTGGTACATATACTTTGGTAACCTTAGATGCCAATGGTTGTAGGGATGAGGATACGATAACCATTACCACCAATGAGGTGGTGATTACACCGATCGATTTTGAACCTGCTATAACCTGTGATGATAGTGCATTTACCTATACCGTTCAGGTGACGCCAACGATTTTCCCGACGGTTCCCACATACGAGATTCGTATTGCAGGGCAGCCGACATTTTATGCGCTCAACAACTCAAACGGACCAGATACGCATACCTTTAGTAACACTGCGGATGGTATTCAGTACGGGGTGGCCTATACCGTGGAGGTATTGGCACCGAACGGATGTATTTATGAGCAGGAAATCCCGCCTATTGACGGTTTTTCTGCACTCGATGTTACTGCTTCGTCAACAGCTGGATATTGTGATGCGTTTAGAAACGGACAAATACAATATAGCGTTGATGGTTTCAATTCGGGTGATGATCTCTTGATCGAATTGCGTAACAATGACGATGGCAGCACGATTACCATAGAAAATCTGACCAACGTAACGACCATTCCCTATACCAATACCTATGAGGCAGTGGCAGGCGATTATCAAATCCTCGTCACTAATCTAACCGATACCTGTACGGATGCCGTGGGTATCATCATCGATCAGAACCTACCTTCTATAGACATTTTGGCCGAAGAACCGGCGAACTGTAACGCTGAAGGTCAGATAACTGTGCAAGGTTCGGGTGGTTCCGGTGGACCCTATGAGTTCTTTTTTGCGACGCAGGGAGACCCCGAACCGTCTGCCATAGACCCAGGTTGGACGACCAATACGACTTTTATAGGTCCAGCGGCTACCTACGACGTATATGTTAGGGATAATAGTGGTGTATGTACTTCAAGTGCCATCGCCACGATTATTCAATTGGATCCCGATTTGGTACCACCAACTATCGACGTGGTCAACCAATGTGTGGTAACCGCCACAGCCTTTGATATTACGGTATCGATGCCTGGAGGAACGGATACCCCTAGGTTTACGTTGGCGGGCGATACACAATTCGGGGTATTTAACGGAGGAACGAACCTTTGGGAATATACCTATCAAGTGAGTAGCCCGGGATCGTATATCGTAGATGTTATCGATGCAAACGGATGTACGAGCCAAGGCACTGCAGAGGTTTATGAATTCTTAAGTGCTTCCGGAGACTTTTCTACGATACCGACCTGTAATACTGCAGATGGTATCATTACGATGAACGTTATCGGCGGTAGCGATCAATTCAGTTATCAATTACAAGATGGAGGTGGAGCCGATATCGGTGCACCGGTTACCGGAGACCGCAATGCTGGAATACTTACAGGCGTAGCCCCGGGAACCTACCAAGTGGAGGTTACCGATACCGAAACCGGATGTGATTTTACGGTAGACGTGCAATTGGCAGCGGCCACACCACCGATTATCGACGGCGAGTTCAAACAGGACATCAGTTGTGAGGGCGAAAATGATGGAACAATAGATATCATTCTACAGCCAGGCTCGGATATCGATACCCCGATTCAATTCATATTAAATAATCTTGATTCAGGACTGGAGCATACCAGAAACAATACGGGTAGTTTTATCGACTTGCCACCGGCTGAGTATCAAGTTGAGGTGCTTACCGCCAGAAACTGTTCGGTGCTTTCGAATCCAATAGATATCATAGAACCGACCCCGTTCACAATATCGACAATGGCTCCTGCAAATTTTATTTGCGAACCGAATGCGAATCAATTCAGTGTAGCTACTATAATAGTTAATGGCTCCGGGGGTACTCCAGGCCTGATCGCAGGTCAAGAATACCAGTACAGTATTGTCGGCTTTAGCAATTACCAATATTCGAATACCTTCGAAGTCGTAGACAACGGAAGTATTCAAAATATTACGATTTATGCTATTGACGATAATGGCTGCCAGGCTTCTACCGTGGTCACTATTAATCCGCCCTCTACGGTTGTTCCATCCCTAAGTGTAATATCACCGTTAGATTGTCGGGATGACGAAGTTGTGGAAATAAGCGCAACTGGTACTAACGATTTTACCGTGATTACCACTGGACCGTCCGGTACGACGATTGCCAATGTGAATGGTACCAATACCACTCCCGCGACCATATTATTACCAGTCGCAGGGGATTACAATTTTATCGTTAGGGACAACAGTCCTTTTGGTTGTGATTACCCAATGCCACAGCACACCGTCAATATACCTCAAGATCCTACTGCGGTAGCCTCAGAGGGGAATCCGGTACAGTGCTTCGGGGATGCCAACGGATCTATTTTTATCGAAGTAAGCGATTACAGCGGTATTTATGACTACCGCGTCTTTGAAGGGTCGGATACCACAAAAACGACAGTAATAACAAGCGGAACCTTTGATACCGCTAATTTCCCCGATGTAAGTGGTGACCCGGCAAGAATTACCGGACTTGCTGCCGGTAACTACTATGTTGAGGTCGTCTCTCAGGCCGCACCCTATTGTAGGGCCGATAGTAACGTTATGACCGTACGTTCACCAAACGGGGTGCTTGACGTTCAGGCGGTAGAAACGGGCAATGTAAGTTGTGATGACAATATCGGAAAAATCGTGGCCACCGGTAGTGGTGGTTGGGATATCGCCGCTTATGAATTCCAATTGCGCAAAGACGATGAGTTGGGAACCTCACCCTTTCCTATCGAAGTGCCCTACCAAGCGAGTAATGAGTTCGAAAACCTTACCCATGGTAATTATATTGTTGAGATTCGGGATGCAGAGGGCTGTACGGATTCGTTTGCTTTGACCCTTGACGAGATTCCACCAATTGTAGCGGGAATTCGTGAGCCGGTAAACTTGGTTTGCCCGGGAGGAAACAATGCCGTACTTGAAGCGTTCGACATTGCAACGGGTAATCCTGGTGCTTCTGGTGGCGTTGCCGGAGCCGGTTACAAATACCAATTGATTTACTTGGATAGTCCCAACACGGTTCCTATTACCCCAAGTACTCCTGTTGGTTTGGATGAGCGCAATAGAAGTGGTCTGCAGGACGGTCCTACGTTCATCGGTACCAGTGGAGGTGTGATCAGTGCAGGATGGTATGCTATCGAAGTAACTTCTAGTTTCAGCTGTAGTTTCGTAACGCCTCCCTATGAGGTCATTCCGCCCCCACCGATTGAACCGAGATTGGTACAAACACGTGTGCCTGGTTGTGGTGGTGATGGTGAAATGCGATTGTTCATTGAAAATCCGGATCCCTTATTCACGTATGAATATTTGATGTACGAAAATGGTGCTCCCGTGGGAACCTATACCGCTATGGTCGGTTCGGAAGTATTCCCGATTCCTGGATTTGACGGAATCACCTATCAATTTGATGTACGCAAGATAAACGCTTCGAATACCTGTGATGCTGTGCAATCAAATGGTATCACGATAAGGGATGCCACAGGAATTCTATTGACCGTAACGCAGATCGATGATATTTCATGTGATGATCAACAGGATGGCCGAATAGAGTCGTTCGCCTCCGGAGGTATCGGTAATGAGATTTTCACCATTTATCATGGTAATCCGATAGATGCCTATAGCCCCGACCCCGGTGCCGTGGAAGTTGCATCGCAGGACTTTGGAACCTTTGAAGGACTGTTGCCCGCCGATGACTATTATATTGCCGTAAGAAGCGGTGTAAGTGGTTGTGAGGATATTCAAGGCCCTTTCGTCATCGTCAATCCCGAACCGATAGTCGTCGCCCGAACCCCAACACCGGTTAGCTGTAATGGTGAGGAAGATGGTACTATCTTGGTTGAGGTGACGAGTGGAGGAGAAGGATTGATCCAATTTGCCATAGGACCTAATTTCGATGAATTCTTTAGCGATTCTGCGAACCCTGGTACTTATGTTTTTGATGAATTGGCGGCAGGAACCTATGAAATATTGATTCAAGACGACGCAGGTTGTGTTCAAAGACGTTTCGTGGAGGTAACCGAACCTGATGAATTACAAATTACAGGTTTGCAGACGACCCCTGAACTATGTATCGATGCTAGCGACGGAACGGTCATTTTTAATATTCAAGGCGGTACGCCTTTTAACGACCCAATGGTAAGCGCTACGCCCTATTACGAATATAAGCTGGAGATGAATTCCCCAATCGATGAAACGGGTACAGGAGTTTTCGCCCCATATGATGGGCAAGCGATTCAGAACCTTCAGGGTGGTGCAACCTATGTATTATATATTCAGGACGCCAATCTATGTCCAGCCGCAGATGTATTCGATGTCGGGGTCGGGGTAGATTTAGCAGCGGATCCCTTGGTGCAATATGGTTGTGAAGGCATGTTCCCGAATAGTACGGCGTCCGTACTAATGCAGGATAGCAGTGTACTTCCAGAGTTGTTGTACTATTTGGAAGACATGAATGCGGTCGGACCGCCATTGACCATCCAGGAAATGATTGATCAGGCCGATACCCAGTCCACTTGGGGCGATTTGCCCTCGAGTGAGTATACTGCCCATATTTTCCATTCGAACGGATGTTCCAATTCGGTGCAATTCGAAATAGAACAGTACGATCCACTGATACTGACTGCGGAAAAGACCGACGTAAACGAGGTTACCGCAACAGCTTCGGGTGGTTATGGCGAATATGAATTCTTCTTCCAAGGGGTTTCCCAAGGGGCGGATAACGTTTACCTGACGAACATGGATACCACTGTAGAAGTCCGCGTTGTTGATGCCCAAGGATGTGAGGCTACTGTCGCGATTCCGTTTGAATTTACCGGTATGCTCGAAATCCCGAATTTCTTTACACCCGATGGTGATGGAATGAATGACGAATGGGTGATACAGAATAGGGAGCTCTTCCCTAACATTGAGGTAAAGATTTACGACCGGTACGGAAGGGTAGTGGCCGAGTTAGATCAATTGACCAATTGGGATGGTACCTATGAAAGCAAAGACTTACCCTCAGGGGATTATTGGTACGTTGTCAACCAAAACGATGCCCGTAACACCCGATTTGTTGGTCACTTTACCCTATATAGATAAACTTTTAAACCGAAACTTATAATCCCGAAAAGCCACTGCAACCGCAGTGGCTTTTTCGTTTTAAACGCTGCCGTTCTTTGCGCATTGGTGTATTGGGAGTGTATGGTAACCGGTAAAATGAGCTTTCGGTCATTCTTTGATATTAAATCATAGTAGTATATTTATCTTCCCATGGGATGTTCGTCTTTGAACTCGAGATGGGTTCGAATCGGGCATACCGAAAATATGAATATATGAAATTAAATCTCGCGCTGCTTGTTGTTCTATTTCTGATGCAAGGCTGCGCGTCACAATCCACTTCGCAATTGATCGATTCTGAATTGGTAACCTTGGTGGAAGAAAAGTTAAGCTATTACCTCTATTACCCTAAGGGCTATGAAACCAATGAGGCGGAAAAATTCCCATTACTGCTGTTTTTGCACGGCGGAGGGGAATCAGGGGATACGCTTACCGCAATCAAAAAAAACGGACCTCCGAAACTGATCGTTAGTGGCAAGGAATTTCCATTTTTGATTCTGGCGCCACAGAATCCGAATAAGAATAAATGGTGGAATACGAGGGCGGTTAGCCAGCTTCTTGATTCCATTGTAGCCAATAATAGGGTAGATGAAAAGCGAATCTACCTTACCGGCCTGAGTAGGGGTGGGGGTGCCGCCTGGGAGATGGCAGTGCAATATCCAGAAAAGTTTGCGGCGATGGCCGTAGTCTGTGGTATGACACCCGTACCATACGCTTCTTGGATCAATCGTAAGATGCCCATTTGGGTATTTCACGGAGAGGAAGATGAATCGATACCCATATCCGAATCCGAAACCATGGTGGAGCGATTACTGGCCATGGGCTATGATGTGCGGTTTACGAGATACCCCGGGGTCGGTCATGATTCTTGGGTGAAGGCCTATAATACGGATGAACTATACGATTGGTTTATGGCGCAGGAACGGAAGGAGTGAAGAAGTAGAAGAGATTTTTGGTGTTAGGAATAAAGAGAAAACAACAGAGATGAAATTGTTTGTAATGGATCCAAGAGCGTTTAAGTTCGGTTTCTTGTCCGCAATCAATATGCTAAAACCCCATCGATTAGGTTCACATATAAACTTATATAGCAGCAACGACAAATCTTGGACCCTATGAAAATCAACTTTGGCATTATTCTTTGTTTTCTTCTTGTGGCAAATGGGTATTCGCAAATGAAATCCAAAAAAATAGCGAAAAAGAAGCCTAGAAATATCATTTTTATCCTAACCGATGACCATCGCTATGATTATATGGGTTTTACGGGTAAAGTTCCTTGGTTGGAAACACCGAATATGGATAAATTGGCCGCAGAAGGAGCTTATCTGCCAAACACATTCGTAACCACGTCGTTATGCTCCCCGAGTAGGGCATCGATCTTGACCGGACAATACTCACATACCCATACCATTGTTGATAATCAGGCTCCAGACCCCGGAAACCTCACCTATTTTCCGGAATATTTGGAAAAAGCCGGTTACCAGACAAGTTTTTTCGGGAAATGGCATATGGGCGATCATGGCGACGACCCACAACCAGGTTTTACCCATTGGGAAAGCTTTCCAGGGCAGGGGGTTTATTACAACCCGACACTGAACATTAACGGAAGTCGCGTATCCTACGAAGACTCTACTTATATCACCGACCTATTAACTGAACATGCAGTCGATTGGTTGGACCGCCGCGACAAGAAAAAGCCCTTCTTTATGTATTTATCCCATAAGGCGGTTCATGCGGGTTTTAAACCTGCCAGACGACATAAGGGAAAATACAAGGGCAAACGAATAGACTTGCCCATAACTTACGACCAAACCAAGACTGGCGCCTATCGCAATCTAAAGTGGCCGCAATGGGTTGCCGATCAGCGCGTCAGCTGGCATGGTGTAGATTACATGTACCATGAGAATAGGGACATTCATGAAATGGTGGTCGATTATTGCGAAACCCTTCTCGGAGTTGATGAAAGCATCGGCACGGTGATGGACTATCTCAAGCGAAAGGGTCTTGACGAGTCCACATTGGTCATTTATATGGGCGATAATGGATTTAGCTGGGGAGAACATGGTTTGATAGATAAGCGACACTTTTACGAAGAATCGGTTAAAGTACCTTTGTTGGTACGATGCCCCGAACTTTTCAAAGGAGGGAAGACACCAGAACAGATGGTGCAGAATATCGATATCGCCCCGACTATTTTAGCAGAAGCCGGAATCAAAAAACCCGAAAACATGCCCGGGGTTTCCTTTGTACCCATTTTAACGGGCGATACTAGGGCAGCTGTGCGAAAGGAAGTTTTTTATGAATACTATTGGGAGTATGACTTTCCAATGACCCCAACGGTCTTTGGAATGCGTACCGACACCTACAAATACATCAAATATCACGGTATTTGGGACAGAAACGAGCTTTATGATTTGACAAACGACCCTGATGAAATGTACAACCTGATTTCCGATCCTGATAAGCAACATATTGCGAGATCAATGTCTTCATCTATTTATGATTGGTTGCGACAGACGAATGGGATGCAAATTCCATTAAAGCGCACTGTCAAGTACCGGTTTGGGGATTATTTGCATAAGGAAGAATACTAACAGCTTAGCATTAAGGTCAACTTGGGGGAATATCCGGGTATCTAGTTTAATGGCTCCTATTTTCAATGTATGAATATCACTAAATCGGTTCTTGGATGTATGTTATTGGGAGTTTTAGAGGCTTGCACACCATCGAAGGAAGAACGAGCCGCGGAACTTTATACGGTGCACTGCGCGAGTTGTCACATAGCACCTCGTATCGACGATTTGCCGAAGCACTTATGGGAATCCTCCGTTTTGCCAGAGATGGCGGCAAGAATGGGTATAAAGGATTCTGCATACAATCCGTATGAGGGTTTTAGCTTTCGGGAGCAGGAGGCTATGATGAAAACAGGAATATACACCAGGCAACCCACACTCTCAAAAGAGGACTGGTTAGTTTTACGAGACTATATTCTAACCATGGCGCCCGAATCCCTTGAAACTTCAACAGGGGAAAAAATAAAAAAAGGAGTATCTCAATTTCGTCCTGTACCCATAAATATAGATTCCACCAAAGGGACACTTATCACTTTTTTAGCCGTTGATTCGACAGAGCATTCGATTTCGCTGGGCGATTTGGCTGGTAATAAGTTGAAATATCTTGCTGATGAAAACAAAGTAAAACCCGTTGGTAATTTTTCCACGGCCATAACCGCTTATTCGGAAAGGCGAGAGGAGGTTTTTATTACCACAGTCGGTAATCTAAACCCATCGGAAATCGCCAATGGTCGCATAAGTCGGATGATAAACGGTGAAATAGAGCAAATAGCGACCAATCTGCATCGACCAGTGTACACTGAAATTTCGGATTTGAACGGTGATGGCGTCATGGAACTATTGGTAAGTGAATTTGGAAATTTGACAGGTCGGTTGTCTCTGTGGTCGAGAAAGAAGAGATTGAGCTATGAAGAAGAAGTATTGCTCAATCAGCCTGGGGTCATACGGACTAAAATACGTGATATGAATAGTGACGATAAGGCCGACATTATGGTAATGACTACCCAGGGAAGTGAAGGAATAACCATTTTATATCAAATGAACGACATGGAGTTTCGGGCTGAGCAGGTGCTGCGCTTTAGCCCGATCTACGGAAGTAGTTGGTTTGAATTAGTGGATTATAACGGCGATGGCTTTGATGATATCATTACCGTGAATGGGGATAATGCAGATAATACCTATATCCAAAAACCTTATCATGGCCTTCGGGTCTATCTCAATGACGGTAGGAACATCTTTGAAGAGCGCTATTTTTATCCGTTGAATGGAGCTACAAGAGTAGTCGCCAATGATTTTGACCAGGATGGCGATATCGATTTTGGGGTAGTTGCATCATTCCCTGATTACGAGCAATGTCCGGAATGTTCTTTTGTATATTTAGAAAACACGGATTCTAAGAATTTCGTTTTTAAAAGCCATACCCTTGAAACGTCCGATTTGGGTAGGTGGTTGCTTTTGGCCTCCGGAGATATTGACAACGATGGTGACGAGGATATGGTACTGAGTTCTTTCACGTACTCGTTCACACCAGTACCTGAAAGTCTTTTGAGTAAATGGCAAAATTCAAACACTGATATTCTCATTCTTGAAAACAATCTACTCCGATAACGAGGATTCACCTTTTTTAATCGGGCTTTCTTGAGTTTTAAACCATACAAAGTTCCTAAAAGTATTTTTCGGGATTTGAGGGATTCAGAAGTTAACTTCTCTCGTTAACTCACCTTTATGGCTATAAAACGTTACTCTTTTGATTGCACCGTTTATCTCAAGAGTTCTACTTGACTGGGACAAAAAGCTACTACCCCTATAATATTCTCTTTTTTGGGTACTACCGTCCGCAAATTCTATTTTGGCACTTACTTCATTGGCTTCAAGCGAAATCAATCTCATTGTTGGTTTTTGCGTGTTTTTAAAAACGCGTAACGAATCATTATTTTGGGACGCCACCAGCAACAATTCGTTGTTTTGATAGTTTAGCGATACTAGGGCCTTGCCGTCTCCGGGAACGTAAAAATGACTCTCGCCCAACGAAAGTGCCTCAAAACCTCCTTGACCGTTATTTCTTAGCGTGAGCCCCATAAAGGCATCGGCTCTGCCTTGTTGGGTCTCCATACCAAAATCATTTCCTACCATTAAAAGATCGGTGAATTCATCATCGTCGATGTTAGTGGCAATTATGCCATATACAGGTGCCAACTGCGTTTCAAACGGCAGTGAATGCATTATAAACTGATCATTTCCTAAATTTTCGACCCAGACCGTTTGCATGTAGTTGAGTTCAAAAACGGCGGCGCCATCCAATAATCCGTCTGGGAACATTTCCGGTAAGGTGGCGGACCCGAACTCACCAAAAGAATTGAACCGCTTTCGAATACCTACATACTGGGCGGTAACATCTTGCCATGGATGGTACAAATATTCCTTTTTTACACCTATACTATCCCTTAAATAATAGGACATCATCGGATCGATAGTGCCATTTTGATCTAAATCTTTGCCATAGACCCGGATAGGTTGATCGGTATCCCCCTTAAAATTGATATTCCGACCTACATTGCCAGCAACATAATCCATGTCACCATCGTTGTCGACATCAATGCTGAATAGACTATTCCACCAGCCGGAGTTTTTCTCAAGACCCGTTTTTGCTGTAATTTCTGTGAGTTTACCGTTTACATTTTTAAAAAAACGCAAGGGCATAAGTTCGCCAGCTAGAATCAGATCGGGCCAAGAATCGTTATTGAAATCCGTCCAAAGGGCATCACAAAGTAGCCCAGGAGACAAAAGATTTTGGGTAACCTCCATCGTCACCTCTGTAAAAAGGGGGCTTCCTTTCTCACTATCATTTCGCAAAATATAGCTCCGGTCGGCAAGGGGATAAGAAAAGGGAAGCACACGACTCCCGACAAAAAGGTCTAAATCTCCATCTCGATCATAATCGGCTGCTTTTATCACCGAGGAATTACTTTTCATAACCGGAAGGGCATTTTCTGTTTCACTAAAATTACCTTTACCGTCATTCTTGTAAAGTACGTCTTGATATCGCCCATCAGCTATGGGGAACTGCCCACCACCCCTGGCAATATAAAGGTCTAAATCCTCATCACCATCGGCATCGAAGAGCAGGGTGGCCGTATCTTCGGAAGTCATTTTCGATTTGTAGGAGACAGGCCTTTGTATAAAAGAACCATCAGGCTTTTGAAGAAACCATTTTTCACTAAATCCGCTGCTACCACTTACGAACATATCATCCAAACCATCGTTGTTGATATCGCCGACTGCCAGTGACGGACCGTATTGGGAGAATTTATGAGGCAAAGTCCTTTGAAAATTAAAATCGATAAAATCCTTCTCGTCCGCAAAGTGTTTCAAATTCAAGGAATCCGAAATTTCGGCAAAAAGTGGATTGATACTAGGCCTCTCGAATGTCGGGAGATTAGTGGATTCGAGTTTATAGGAAATTTTCAATATTTTATCGACCCCGATATTTTGCATTTTTTGGATTCTTCCGTTGGGCCATCTCACATGAATACTGTCGACAACCGAAACGTCACCCAAACCAAAGTGTAGTGTCAGTTCCGGTTGGGAAAGGTAACCCCGGCCCGATAGAACTGACTTTTGCTGAGGGCCATCAGCGGTGTGCACAACCACCAAGGCACCAATTGCAGCGCTGTTCGGCTGTTCTCCTCTCAATTTTATTCTTAAGTAGTGGTTCTCCGTATTAAGTATTTCCGACTTGTTCTCCAATAATAATGCAGGGTCATTGATGTTGTTGACGACCAGGTCTAAATCCCCGTCATTGTCCAAATCGCCATACGCAGCACCGTTGGAATAGGTGCCAAAATCTAATCCCCAATTTTTGGTAGCATCTTCAAAATTTAACCCTCCATTATTTTTGAAAATGAAATTGGGAACCTTTATCTCCGGGATCGCTGCTATCAATTGTTCTTTGTTCACAAAGCGGCTCATGGTCACCTTGAAATCCCCGAAATCGCGATCGGTTACATCTTTTGGAAAACCGTTCGTAATGAGAAGGTCTTGCCATCCATCATTATCATAATCCCCGAAAAGAGGCGCCCAGCTCCAATCGGTCTCTTGTATTCCGGAGAACATTCCTGTCTCAGAGAACAGTTGCAATCCTGTTTTAGGATTAACACCCCTGTTTAGCTGTAGGGTATTACGCGTGTATTGCCGTTGATAGTTGAACTTCTCGGTGAATATTTCTTTTTGATAATTGCTAGGACCTTGAAACAACTTTTTTCGCTGGTTGTAGTAGGGCTGCATCTCGGTAGTATAAATATCGAACTGCCCGTCATTGTCTACATCGGCAATATCGCTGCCCATGGCCGAAAAGCTAAAATGCTTAAAAATTTCTCCAGCACGATTGGTAAAAGTGCCATCTTGGTTATTAATATAAATCAGGTCATTACTAAGAAAATCATTGGCCACATAAACGTCTAACCATCCATCCTCATTAAAATCGTTAATCAACGTACTATGGCTGTACCCATGAAAGTTGATTCCTGCTTTATCGGAAACTTCCTGAAACACTGGATGTGGATCATCTGTATTTGTATTGTTTTCATAAAGGCGGTCCCTGCTGACGGATGTACCGTCATCTACTAAAGGATTGAATTCATTTGGATCGATACCTTCAATGCAATTGACCCCGATCCACAGATCAAGGTCCCCGTCCTTGTCATAATCAAAAAACTGTGCATGGGAAGAGTAGGTGTCGTCATCGATACCGTAATCAGCCGCCATCTCTATAAAGGTAGGTATACCCGCATCGGTATTGCCCTGATTGATGTAGAGCAGGTTTTTTCGTAGTCGTTCTTGTTCCCGGAAAGTATTGCAGACGTAAATATCCATTTTGCCGTCTGCATTGATATCAAGTATAGTGACACCACTAGACCACTGCAACGAATCGGTCTTGCTTATTTTGGCGGCAGCGGTAATGTCTTTGAATTTAAGCTGACCATTATTCAAGTATAATTTATTATCCACTTGATTGCCCGAAAAAAATATATCGTCCAGTCCGTCTCCATTAAGGTCGCCTAGGGCGATACCTGCCCCGTTGTAGACAAATTCGTTGTCGATGATATTAATGGAATCGTCTTCAACAATTTGGTTATTGAACCAAATACCGGAATCTTTTGCATCTATATTAGAAAAAAGCTTTTTTCCTTGATTTAAATCTTTGTTCGTACACGAAAAAATTGCAAAAACAATCAAAAAAAATACTTTCTTCATAAGGCTAAAATAACTGAAATTAAAAGTACTTTAAAAAAAACCACCCTACAGCAAATAGATGTAAGGTGGTTTGTTATTCGTTATCGCCCTATTATATAGATGGGTGCAAAATTGTTTTAATCATCCAAGGAATCAATAAAATCAATTGCAACCTGAGGCAGTAATACCTTATCTATTAAATGGGCAACGCCGTTTCTTGCTAAAATATCAGCCGCGACAATGTTGGCATTCACATCGTTCGTCGCATCACCGATAACAAAACCATCTGTGCCAACGACACTAATGATTTCAATATCACTTTCTGATAAGGTAGTTACCATACCTGCCGCTAAATCTTCACTTACAATTTGTCCTGATACAACATGATATAGAAGTATGGTGCTAAGTAATTCCAGTTCTTCTTCTGTATCAAAGCTTGCTATACTCGTGTAATCTGGACCCAAAGCATCTAACAAATCTAAGAAAGCTGCGTCTGAAGGGGCGAAAACCGTAGCTGGTCTGAAATAGGTGAAGTTAGTCGCCGTAGAATCCATTGCTCCGTTTGTGGCATCGATAAAGGCACCAACTAAATCAGTTGCGATCAAAGCCTCTTCCAATACGCTTAAGGCTGGAGTTTCCACTACTATGGAAGCCAAATCATCGGAAGCTAGCAAGTCAAGAAAATCTAAAGCTGCCTGAGGCAAAAGAACCTTGTCGATGATATCGACAGCACCATTTCGGGCATCTATACCAGCAGTTACAGTGGTTGCGTTTGCCGCTGTGGCGTCACCGAAAGAAAAACCTCCTCCTCCATCGGCAATTACTTCGACCGTGCTATCCTCTAATAAAGTCGGTGCTGGGCCTGCCATCAATTCAATAGAACTATCAACAGGGGTTAGTACATGGTACTTTAAAATATCGCCTAACAGGGCGATTTCCGCTTCGTTGTCAAAATCATCCAAACTATTGTAATCATCACCCAGCGCGTTTAAAAGATCACCGAAAGCGTCATTGTTAGGTGCTAAGACCCTAGCAGTATCCAGGCCTACGACCGCCTCCAATAAACCTGCCTTCTCCAAAGCGCTTGTCAGTAAGCTTAAATCCTCTGTACCAGCTGCCCATTCTGCGATGCTTGGTCTAGTGTCTATATTTAAGGCCTCAATAGCTCCTTCGGGCAACAGCACTTTGTCAATTACGTGAATAATACCATTACTCGCAAAACCATCTGCTTGAACAACAGTGGCAACAGGATTGGTTTGAGGTAAATCCGTAGCATCCAATAGCTGCACGTCATCCCCAACTATTACAGAGAGCGTGCCTCCTTCCACCGTAGTCAACGTTTGACCATCGGAAAAGTCCGTTGCCTCAAGAGAGCCTGTAACTACATGATAGGTTAATATTTGTGCGAGTAAATTGGCATCAGCAGCGGCCAACAATTGCGCCGCTGCAGTTTCATCGTCATTGGCTTCAAAACCAACTTCAGTTGCAAATGTTTCAAAAGCGGCGTCGTTCGGTGCAAATACGGTAAAAGGACCCGAACCGTTCAAAGTTCCTGGCAAGTCACCTGCCGCAGCGGACAGTGCTGCATTTAGAGAGGTTACAACACCATTTTTACCTATTGTTTCAGAAATCGTAGCTGGGCCGACCAACGCCGCCTCAGAGCCGTCCTCGTCGTCATTGCACGAGGTAAGCGTGCAAAGTATGAATAGAGAAAAAATAATACCTAAATTTCGAAATTTTGTCATGTTAGTTTATTGAAAGTTAATCTTAGAAACGTCTCAACGTTAGAAACAAACGGAGTAATGCATTTTACGACTTCCATTACCAGCCTGAATTCTGATTCAAAACTCCACCACTAAGGTCAATGGCGGTAATGGGTATCGGCAACAAATCCTGCTTTTCGGTATAGGGAGCGAATTTAGAGGAAATACTAGGAATTGTCCTAGATTCGTTTGATATATAGGCAGTCATAATTTCTTCCTCATTGTCCCACCTTCTTAAATCGAAAAGGCGATGGCCTTCCATTCCCAACTCTAATCTTCGTTCGTGACGAATCGCCTTAATAGCAAAATCTTGATTAGAAAAGCTATCGTAAGGTTCGATAACATAATTGGCCGCTGGTCCGTCTTCGCCAGGGTTCGATACATAAGTCATGTTTTTTGCACGGGTTCTTACAAGATTCACCCAAGTTAGGGCATCTCCAAGATTACCAGTCTCTGCAGCAGCTTCCGCGGCCATTAATAACAAATCCGCGTAACGGATTACATTATAATTAATACCGGAATGTTGTTGGCCCCAAGCTCCGGTTCCTTGATTGACGTCTTCTTCACCTGCACGATAAACATTCTTTGATGATAGATACGGTCCGGAAATATCGTTTTCGGTCGCACGTATCCAAGACTGCCCTGGAAAAACACCATAGCCATTATAGTTTATTCCCCTACGACCAACGGTATAATCCAGTCTTGGATCTAAGTTTCCTGTTTCCGGTGTGAAAGGGGCGTCATCGGGTAAACCGAAATCGTTCGCTACGTCGTTTTCGTTAAAAGTATCCAATAGCGGTAATCCATCGTCATCCGTTTGAAAGGCATTTACCAAATCTTGACTTGGTTGGTAAAAACCACAACATGACCCAAAAGGTCCTGGGTTTGGGAAATTTAATACCCCACCAATATTACCATTGGGAGATTGTGCATCGTCTGCGGTGAATTGAATCGCAAATATAGATTCTGCACTGTTTTCGCCAGCAGCGTCAAAATTTGAAATGAACTCTGCGTTTAGCGCGTAAGGGCCGTTGTCAATAACATCGGTAAAGAGTTGAAGTGCCGCTTCGAAATCCGATTGTTGCAAATGCACTTTACCTAAATAGGATTTTGCCGTCCAAGAAGAGGGTCTTCCAGATTCGGCTTGCTCATCGGGTAAATTATCTATGGCAAATTGAAAGTCCGCCTCGATTTGTTCCCAAATAGGACCTGGATTAGCTTGGTTGAATTCCGTATTCGCATAGTTCTCTTCAGAAATATAGGGAACATTGCCATACATACGTTGTAATTCAAAATTATAATGGCCTCTCAAAAATCGAGCTTCCGCCAATTTTCCGCTCAAATCCACATTTTCTATTGTCGGAATCAAAGCTATAACCGCATTAGCTCTGTTAACTCCTGCAAAGATCGATGACCATCTTCCTAAATAATATTCATTTGAACTGTCGGCCTTGAATGTTTCTACATCAAACAGTGGAGCTTGGTCATCATCAGTACTACCCTTATGGGCATCATCGGATAGTACATCCAACCACCAATTATCACCAGTTTGGGCAAAACCGTTTCCAGCAGCGTTATTTCGCCGTCCATCCAGCGCGGAGTATGCACCAATCAAAAGTAAATCTACCCCCGCTTCGTTTTGAACCGCTGCGTCGCTTAAGGCGCCAATAGCCGGTAATTCAGTAAATTCGTCGCTACATGCAATAAGCATGGCGAACAGTGTTATGTAGTAAATAAATCTCTTTTTCATTTTTTTACAATTTTAAATTAACTCCTAATGATAGTATTCTCGATTGCGGATATACGTTACTATCGACACCAATCGTCAAATTACTTGTAACCCCATTTATGAGAGTAACAACTTCAGGATCGAAACCGTCATAATCTGTAATCGTGAATATATTTGTTCCTGATATATAAAAACGTAACATATCGAGACCTATTTTTTCAGTAACGCTACTAGGAACGGTGTATCCTACCTGTAGGTTTTTCAGTCTAAAGAAAGAACCATCTTCGACAAAGAATGAACTTGGCTGTGTTTCTCCGGTGCCTCCTAAGCTAAGTGCAGGCAAACTGGCATCGGTATTGGTAGGTGTCCATGAATCTAAAACGCGAACACTTCTATTTCCGTCTACAAAAGTAGGGAAATCCGAGAATATTTTTTCGTAATTGTAGATGTCGTTACCTTGCGACCCATTAAAAAACGCAGATAAATCAATTCCTTTGAAAGCTACATTCAGGTTTAAACCGTAGGTAAAGTCAGGGTGTGGAGAGCCAATAAAATCGCGGTCTCCTTCAGATACGTCTCCGCTACCATCTAAATCGGCGTATGTAAATCGTCCGTTATCGTCAAAGCCAGTAACCTCCAGGCCAAAAAACGACGAAATAGGCCTTCCGACAGAGGTCCTGGTAAGAATACCGGGCCTAAAGCTAGCACCGGCTTGAAAATCACTGATAAGCTCTGTGACCTCATTTTCGTATTTCGAAATATTCGCCGTTATCCCAAAAGATAAACCGGATTCCAATGATTTGTTATAGCCAAGGCTCAAATCAAATCCGGTATTTTCGACTGTTCCTAAATTAACCAAGGGAGCGGCCGCATCAATTGCGGTAGTACTGATTAAACTATTGTCCCTTGTGATCAAATCCTTGGTTTTAATATCAAAATATTCAAACTCTAAGGACAAGGAGTTGTCAAGCATGCCCAGCTCAAAACCGACATTGGTAGCAACACTGGTTTCCCATTTCAAATCTGGGTTACCCACATCCCTCAGAATGGCCCCAGTAGAGATGGCGGCGCCGTCTATGGCATAATTCGCGAATCCTTCGCTTAAAGCATTGATATTTATGGTCGGGTTACTTGCGGGTAAAGTTTGATTACCTAGGTTACCCCATGATCCTTTTAACTTTAGCCTGTTTATAAATCCATCTTGTGGGAAAAAGTTTTCGTTACTAATTAACCAACCTGCACTAAGCGATGGGAAGGTTTCACTCTTATTGTCTCCCAAAAATCGAGAAGAAGTATCGTTTCTAAGAGTACCCGTTAAGAAGTACTTTCCGGCGTAATTATAATTGGCCGTTCCAAAAATCGAAAACAATGTGGTCGACCCGTCATAGGCGCTAATGACATTGGGCGTACCACTACCATTTTCAAGTAGGTAGAAATCAGGGGTTTCGAATAAATATCCATCTCTACTAATTGCCCCACCCTTGTTTCGTTCGCTTAACGACTCTATACCGGCTAAAGCATTGATGTTGTGCTCACCAAAAGTATTCGCATATGAAATGGTATTGGTCCAAGTCCAGTTATAGCTATTGTTCGTATCCTCTCTTAGCGTATTTGTGCCGAGTGGTTCGCCATGTTCTGGATCTAAGGCTTGAAAGCTTCTATTGTTGAACGCTTCTATATTTCCTGCCAAGGTGGTTTTTACCGTTAATCCATCCGTTAATTCCAAGGCGGCATAAACATCGCCAAATACTCTGAACAGTTTATTGAAATTATCTTTACCGCGCTCTAGCTGTGCGACCGAACTTCTAGCGTTGCTTAAACCTCCTGCCGCACCAGTACCTGCAAACCTACCCTCATCGTCGAATATTGGAATAAGTGGACTATTACGCATCGCGTCGTTTATCCTGTTACCACCAACAGTATTTGAAAATGATGCACTAAGGTGCTCTCCGACTGTAAGTCTCCCATTCTCTCCGACTTTGAATTCTGAATTCAATCGGGTAACTCCCTGTTTAAATCCAGTAGTAATTTGTATACCATCTCTGTTTAAGTAACCGACAGAGAGAAAGTACTTTCCTGTTTCACCACCATTGGATACCGATACAGAGGCGCTCTGAGTTGGAGCGGTTCTTAAAATAGCATCCAACCAATCCGTACCGCCGGGCGTAACCGTCGCGGAAGCGGGACCTCTGACAATAGGATCGTAGGAAACAACTCTTGTATACCCTTGTAAAGTGCTCGGAACCACCGCGGAACGGCCAGACCCGTATTGCGGATGGCTGAATCCAATAACCCCATCATTGTAGGCACTTTGAAAAAGCATATCACCATGTTGTTGGGCGTTCAGCAATTTCGGAACATTTGTTGCCGTTGCGAAACCACTGTACATATCTAAGGATATCGTAGGTTTTTGCTGATTGTAACCCCCACTTTTTGTGGTAATTATGATGACCCCGTTGGATGCCCTGGCTCCATAAATTGCAGCTGCACCATCTTTTAAGACATTCATCTGTGAAATGTCATTGGGGTTAATACTGTTCAATACCGAAGGATTGTCGGTTTGGACCCCATCAATTATGTAGAGTGGATTGGTATTGTTGCTAGTACCGAAGCCACGAATATTTATGTTCGGTGCCGCCCCGGGATTACCATTATTTACTACGGTTACACCACTTACCCTTCCTTGTAAAGCTTCTGCTGCATTAACGATGGGCGCCTTTGTAGCTTCAGTAATATCCACCGAGGCAACCGATCCGGTAATGTCACCTCTTGTTTGGGTAGAATATCCTGTAACCACGACCTCGTCAAGTGCAGCGGCATCCTCAGTCATTGTCACATCTACAGTCGACTGCCCGTTCACAGCGACCTCCAGCGAAGCAAAACCAATGTAACTGAATATCAGCGTTGCATCCGAATCGGCTTCGATAGCATAATTACCATCAAAATCCGTTTGGGTACCGTTCGTGGTTCCTTTAACCAATACATTGGCACCAGCTAATGGCGTTCCCGATTCATCCGTAACCGTTCCCGTCACGGTTGATTGAATCGGATTGCTCAGCATACCGATATCGTAATTGCTGGTCGAATTTGCATTGGCAATTTGCATGCCCATACAGAGGAGCATCGAAAGAAACCCAAGAGAAATAATTCCCTTTTTAGTCCACAACGAGCTGCGTTCAATTTTTTGATTCATAATCGTTTGTTGTTTGTTAGTTTAAATTAATTCAAATAAGAAATTCATATTTGCCCCATTGCGAGCATGCGAATGTGTTAAAAAAAACGTAATTAAACGGTAATAATAATAAAATAATGTGAAATAGTGAGGGGCAGGTATTTATTTTTTAATCTTTCTCAATAGGCAGTAGCTGGTTTCGTCAACTTTCCAAAACAGCGAATATTCCCATTATCATTGACTTTATACCTTTTTTCCGGATGTGGTTTCCGGAGTTTTTCAAGAAATACCAATAAGTATTAAAAAAGGAAAATTCCTTATTGGTATAACGTTTTCGTGACGCAATTTATAACGTTGTAGTTGTATTAAGTTGGCATTATGATATTTTGGAGGATACTCGCGATGTAAATTCAACTGTTGATAAGAAATCTTATGTTATTTGTAAATATGGAATTTTACTACCTAGAATCACTATTTTTTTTCTGTCCATATCGGTCGTGAAGAACAGATATTGGGAACCACCATCTAAAATTTTATGTTTTTTTCGAACGTCGGCGACACTTTCCGAAAAATTTCGGATCGTTACGTTGGCTTTCCTGATTTCAAGTTGCTTCATTTCTTTAGTGGAATAAGGGATGGTCGCCTCGATTTTGAATCGTCTTCCAGGAAAATCGACCAAATCGTAAGAAGTATATAAATGGGTATTCGAATGCAGTTTCTTCAGTTTAAATTGTTCACCTATAGACTTAAAGCCGCCTGATTTCATTATGGCCGCGTTCGGTTCGTATAAATAGTTGCGGGGTGCGGAAAAATCCGCTAAAAGCTGCATTTCCTCCGAACGGTTGAAAATGAATGTTTGTTCCATAGAATTTTGAAAGTTAATGGTCGTAACCTCAATTTCTCCTTCATGACCCTTTTTTAGCACCCAAAGTAGCTCCTTCATATCATTATTGACGGCGACAACATGAATTTGATACACATTTTTCAATTCGGATATGCCTTTGGTAATATCCAACAAGGGAGACGTTTTAATAAGGAGGTTATCCGCCTTCAGAAAAAATAGGTCTAGATGTTTCAGTACATTGGGTTCGCAATCCGACAATTGAAATACCCTTCCTTTTCTATCATCCCTTCTCGAAGGGTCTACATATAACCAGTCATAACGCTCCTTGTCTTTCTCTAAGAAAGATATTCCGTCATTCTGAATGGTAAGAATATTATCCGCCCCTAAAACCTCAAAATTATGCTGTGCGATTTTTGATAGGCTCTGATTTATTTCACAGTGAAATACACCGGCCACTTTTGAGCTGAAAAAATAACTGTCAATACCAAAACCTCCTGTAAGGTCTACCAGTGATTTTCCTGCGACGATTCTTGATTTGTATTGTGCTGTAACCTCTGAAGAAGTTTGTTCGATATGTAGCTTTTTGGGATAGTAGATATTCGGACATCCGAACCAAGTAGGAAGTTTTTTTTTACTTTTTTTCCTTGCTTCCATCTGTTCGACCAGCTCGACATTGGTAACAGTAGCGAAAAAAGGTTTTTTAAGTAAAACTGACATCATGTCAGTATTTAAATTTTCTGATATAAAATTCTGTACACCAGTATTTAGTATGTTTTTATTTAAACAGATACTATAAATTTTTAGTCAAAGATTTTACCAGTTTGTTTTCAGCCAGGAACTCCTTTAAAATTACTTTTATCGCGGTGTAGGCGGGTACGGCTACGATCATTCCGACTACTCCGAAGAGCAATCCCGCAATGATGATGATCAAGAAAATCTCAAGCGGGTGTGACTTCACACTTTGAGAGAAAATGCGAGGCTGTGAAAAGAAATTATCAATCAATTGGCCAATGAGCAAGCCTAGAAAAACCCAGCCCGCTTTTGGAAGGATTACAGTGCTAAAATCGGCATCTAGATTGCTGGTCATCGTAAGGGTAATCATGAGGACGCCTCCAATGAGCGGACCTACGTACGGAATGACATTAACGAGGGCGCATAAAAAGGCGATCACTATGGCATTTTCTACCCCGACTAGCAATAGTGTGATCATATAAATCACAAACAAGATAAAAAGTTGCAGGAGCAGGCCGGCAAAATATCTTGATAGCAGGTTGTTTATTTTGTCTATAGACTTTATCGTACGTGCTTCCTGGTCTTTGGCAACCAACGCCAAGATTCCTTTCTGGAACAATTTGCTGTCCTTGAGGAAAAAGAAGGAGATGAACAATACCGATAGCAACCCAACGCTTGCCGAACTTAGCACTCCTAGCAAAGAATTGAGAAAATCAGGAATAAAACCAATATCCAAGCCTTCAATGAGGTTTTTGTCAATATCAGTCTCCTCTAGAATCTCGTTGACCACTTCGGGCGAGGCACCTAAATATTGGGTTATCTGCTTGTAGAGGGTATTAAAGTTTCTTTGTAGTTCATCAATATCCAAAAGAGATAGGTTTTTACCTTGTTCGGATAATAACGGTACGAAAAGCGCGATAATACCTGCTAGAATTCCGACAAAGAACAACATGGTTAAAATCACCGCCAGTATATTCGGAAACTTAAGTCGCTTTCTTAGAAACAGTACGATAGGCCTTCCGATGAGAGCGGTAACGGCAGCAATGGCCAAATAGGCGATGACCGATTGTATTTTATACAAAAAGAATAGAAGTAGTGCAACACCCAAGAGCACGCCTACCGCTCTCAATATTCCATTCGCGATCGTTTTTGATGTCATGATATTCAGCTAAAAGTCAAAGTTTGTTTTAGAACCGGCTTAGTGCTTAAAAACGTAGGAAATAATGTTGGCACCCATTTGCAGGGCTTTTTTCCGAACTTCTTCCGAATCGTTGTGTACCGCCGCGTCCTCCCATCCGTCACCCAAATCGGCCTCGAATGTAAACAACAGCACAAGCCTTCCCTCATCGAAAATTCCGAGTGCTTGGGGCCGTTTGCCATCGTGTTCATGAATTTTGGGCAGTCCGTCTTGAAAATCGTATTCCTGTTTGAAAATAGGGTGGTCCGCACCCAATTCTTCCAGCTCCTTGTTCGGGAATACTTTGCGCAACTCTTTTCGTAAATACGGTTCCATGCCATAGTTATCGTCAATATGGAGGAAGCCCCCCGATAACAGGTAATTTTGGAGATTCTCGGCCTCTTCATCGGAGAAGACCACATTCCCATGCCCAGTCATGTGCAAAAAAGGATATTGAAAAATGGTAAGACTACCGACTTCTACATTATCGGTTTTTTCGGGAATGTCGGTTCCGATGTTCACATTGCAAAATCGAATCAAGTTGGGCAGCGCTGTGGGGTTCGAATACCAGTCGCCTCCTCCTTTATATTTTAGAATAGCAATTTCTTGGGCACCTACGTTAGCGCACACAAAAAAAATACAAAGTATGGTGGGTACAGTAAGTTGTTTCATCTTTAGACGTACTAAAAGGGTAACTCGATAAAAATCCAGCATTCAAAAGTAACAATTATCATGTTGAAAAGATTTTTTATTCCCGTAATAGTTGTCATTACCATGGTAGCGATTGGTTTTACAGATCGAAAGGATTTAGAAAACATAGAGCAAAATAGTAGTGATTTAAATAAAAGCACCTATGAACCAATAGTTGTGCTAGAACTTTTTACTTCCCAGGGATGCTCATCTTGTCCGGCCGCCGATAGGTTATTGGAGGAGGTAAAAGAACGATATCCAGAACAGGTTTTCACACTTTCATATCACGTAGATTATTGGAATTATATCGGCTGGCAAGACCCGTTCAGTAGTTCGGAGCATGCAAAGAAGCAGCGCATATACAATGAAAAGCTCAAGTATAATGGTAATTATACCCCTGAAGTCGTGGTTAATGGAAAATGGCATTTTACCGGATCGAATCGTGTAAAGATGAATGAGGCAATAGCCTATTATAAGAAAGAAAGGGTGGCTAATGACGTGGCAATTTCCAAAGTTGAGTCAAAAAACGATGTAGTCGTTTTTCACTATAAGCTTAATGGTAATCTTGAGGATAAAATTTTACGCGCGATTTTGGTTTTAGACGAACGAACCACAGAAATAAAGAGGGGCGAAAATCGCGATCGGACCATAAAAAACACGAACATCGTAGTTGCGGAAAATCAAGTGACTTTACAAGCCGATGCTGGAAAAGGTAGGATTACCGTTCCCAAAGAAGTGAGGACTACAGATAAGTTGCACCTGATACTTTTGGTAGAAAATAACAACCACGATATTACCGCAGCTGCCAAGAAAGCACTTTAGGGATTGTGAATGCCTTTTAAGCGTTATTGATAAGATTGACTATAGCGCATGCCATGATAGCGGCCGTTTCGGTGCGGAGTCTGCTTTTGCCAAGTGATACCGGAATATATCCCATTGCAGTAGCGTCACTTATTTCTTCCGATGTGAAATCGCCCTCAGGTCCAATGAGGAGGGTTATATCGGTATCAGGGGCCACACGTCGTTTTAGCTCTGACTTTTCGACTTCTTCACAATGGGCGATAAAGCGCAACGGGTTCTGCTCGTTCTCTAAAAATTGTTGCAATGTTACGGCCTTGTTAAATTTGGGCAAGTAGGCACGCAGACTCTGCTTCATTGCTGATTGAATAACCTTCTCCATACGTTCCGGCTTAATGATTTTTCGTTCCGATCGAGTACAGATAATCGGCGTAATTTCATCAACACCTATTTCTGTGGCCTTTTCCAGAAACCATTCATAGCGGTCGTTCATTTTTGTCGGGGCGACGGCCAAGTGCAACGAGTGTCTTTTTGGATGCTTTTTCCGACTCTTAATAATTTGGACCTCACATTTTTTGGCATTGGCAGTTGTGATTTTTACAGTAAAAATATACCCTTTTCCATTGGTGATGTGTAGTAGGTCGTCTTCCTTTTTGCGAAGGACTTTTATGATGTGTTTGCTTTCTTCCGCTGACAATGAAAACTCCGTATCGGCTTCGTTTATATCGGCATTGTAGAATAATTGCATGCTATTGTGTTTAGAAGACCGAATTGTAAAAATTAATATGGTAGTACTCCTTCTGCTCGGTCGTCGTATCGATTCTCGCAGGAAGACTTATTTATATTTTTCAAAACAATGTAAGTGCGATTAGCTGCCTTAATTGATAAGCACCTCTAAAATAGGGTACAAAAGTCACAAATCAAACAGGTTTTATATGGAATAACGCGCAATCGCCGAAATACTTTGATGTGAAAAGTCGTTGTTTTTGTACTTCAAATATCCGACAATACCGATCATTGCAGCGTTATCGGTGCAGTATTCGAATTTCGGGATATGGGTTTTCCATCCTTTCTTGTCCTCCATTTGTTGCAATACCTTTCGAATTCCCGAATTGGCGGAAACTCCGCCACCGATGGCTATGGTCTTAATTCCGGTTTGCCGTACCGCTTGCTCCAATTTATCCATCAAAATAGCGATAATAGTATGCTGAATCGAGGCACAAATGTCGTTCAAATTGTGAGTAATGAAATCCGGGTCGCTTTTTACTTCCTTCTGTAAGAAATAGAGAATACTTGTCTTTAGTCCGCTAAAGCTAAAATTAAGACCATCTACTTTAGGTCTTGGAAACGGGAAAGCCTTGGGATTGCCCAGTTGCGCATATTTATCGATCAACGGTCCTCCAGGATAGGGCAGTCCCATGATTTTTGCGCTTTTGTCAAAGGCTTCGCCAACGGCATCATCCAACGATTCACCTAGGATACGCATATCAAAATAATCGTTTACTTGAACGATTTGGGTGTGGCCCCCACTAATCGTAAGTGCCAAGAAGGGGAACGTGGGCACCGTGCCCTCGGCATCTTCTATAAAATGCGCCAGAATGTGGGCCTGCATATGGTTTACTTCGATAAGCGGAATATCAAGACCCAATGATAAAGACTTTGCAAATGAGGTGCCCACAAGTAGAGAGCCCATAAGTCCCGGCCCTCGCGTAAAAGCTATGGCCGATAGCTGTTTTTTATCGATATTTGCCGAGGCCAAGGATTGGTGAACAACGGGAACGATATTTTGTTGATGTGCCCTTGATGCCAATTCGGGTACAACACCCCCATATTGCTCGTGTATTTGCTGCGTCGCGACGATATTGCTCAGTACTTTTCCATTGCGTAGTACAGCTGCAGAAGTATCATCGCAGGAAGATTCTATAGCCAGAATATAAATAGTTTCTTGTTGCACCGGTTTTGGAATAAAAATTGAAAGCTCAAAGGTAAAACATACCGCCTTATCAAAAAATTGAAAAAAATATTGCTTAGAACACTATTGGCCTTGCTGCTCATCTGTGTTTTAGGCACATTGGTACTCTCTTTGCCCGTGGTTCAGACCCGGCTGGCGCAATATTTGACCAAAAGGGTCAACAAGGAGTTCAATACCGACATGAATATCGATAAGCTTAGGGTCTCCCTCATCTCCTGGGACACCGCACTGGAGGGGGTCTTGATAAGGGATTATGAAAAAGATTCGCTCTTTTATATCAATGAACTTACGACCTCGATTTTAAGTGTAGGCAATCTGGCAAACGGGAAATTGGAATTTGGCGATATCGCAGTAGATGAACTCGATTTTAAATTAACCACGTACAAAGATAGCACCGCTACGAACCTCGAGGTTTTTATCGACAAGCTCGATGATGGTAAACCTCGTGATAAGGATACTCCGCCTTTTTTTATGTCCTCTTCCCACATAACCATAGCCGGTAGCTCCTTCATCATGACTAACGAGAATCTCAAGAATAAAAAGATTCTTGATTTTTCCGATTTGACGATAGACGCCTCCAATTTTCAAATATTAGGACCGGAAGTTACCATAGGCATCAACGATATGTCTTTTAACAGTGTAAGGGGAATCAGGGTAGACCAAATGAAGACCGATTTCAAGTACACCAAACAACAGATGCGGTTCGATTCGCTCAACATTCAAACACCCGGATCTCTGCTAAATGGGAATTTGGTGTTTAACTACGACCGCAAAGATTTTAGGGACTTTTTTAATTTGGTAAAAGTAGATGCGCAGTTTGTTGATTCGAAGGTGGCCTTTGATGAGATCAATCTGGTATACGACCAATTTGGAAAAGGTAAGGAAGTTTCGTTTTCATCGAATTTAAGTGGCGTATTGAACGACCTGAATACCGAGGATTTGTTCTTGTTGTCTGATAATACAGGTATTCGAGGGGATTTCAATTTTAAAAACCTTTTTGATCGCAACGAGGGTTTTATCATGGATGCCAAAATGAAGAACGTTACTTCGAGCTATTACCAACTACGTGCGTTGATGCCCAATATCCTCGGGAAGACCTTGCCGCCATCGATTTTTAAAAAATTGGGGCAATTTACCATACGTGGCGATGCGTTGGTCACGGAAACCTCCATAGAAGCCAAGGTGAATGTGAATACGGCTATAGGAAGCAGCTATACCGACCTAACGCTTACCAACATAAATAACATCGACAATGCCACCTACAAGGGGTTTGTTTCCCTAATCGATTTTGACCTAGGCGAATTTGCCAATAATAAACGCTTAGGCAAAACCACATTGGATTTTAACGTAGAGGGCCAAAGTTTCCTGACGAAAAGATTGAATACGGAGGTAATAGGTGAGGTGTATTCGCTGGTATTTAATGGGTACGAGTACAATAACCTTAAGGTTTCCGGGGTAATCAAAGAACAACTGTTCGATGGAGCCGTAAATAGTAATGACGAAAATCTCAAGTTCGATTTTAAGGGATTAGCCGATTTTGCGTCCGACCGTAACAACTTCAATTTTATCGCTTCGGTAGATTATGCCGATCTTAAAAAATTGAACTTCATCAACGACAGCGTATCTATCTTCAAGGGTAACGTAAATATGGATGTTACCGGAAACAATTTAGATAATCTAGAGGGCGATATCAAATTCACCAAGACCATTTTCCAGAATAAAAACGATACCTATTATTTTGATGATTTTGCAGTGGTCTCCAGCTTTGAAAATGATTCGATACGTACGATAAATATCAATTCCCCGGATATCATTACCGGGTATTTGCGCGGGAATTTCAAGGTGAATGAATTGGGGAGATTGGTTCAGAATTCCCTAGGAAGTATCTATACCAATTATCGCCCTTTTGAGATTTCGGGTGGCCAAAACCTCGATTTTAACTTTAAGATTTACAACAAGATAGTCGATGTTTTCTTTCCCGAGGTAAAATTCGACCCAAATACCTTTATAAAGGGAAGCATCAAAGCGGACGACGGCGATTTTAAATTGACCTTCAAATCGCCAAGTATTGAGGCATTTGGTTCTAAGGCAGATGAGATCGATCTTGTTATCGACAATAAGAACCCGCTGTTCAACACCTTTGCTTCTATCGGCGATTTTAGCAATCCGCTCTACGATTTAAAGGATTTCAATATCATCAATACCAAATTGAAAGACACGCTTTTCTTTAGGGCGGAATTTGCCGGCGGCAGTACCTATAACGATATCTACAACTTGAATTTTTACCACACCTTCAATACCGATAACAAATCGGTCATCGGCTTGAAGCAGTCCGATATTGATATTAAGGGAAATAAATGGATATTGAACAAGGACAATAACAGCCAGAATAAAGTTATTGTCAATAGCACTTTGGATAGCATCAATATTGAGGAAATCGTAATGAACAATAGCAAACAGGAACAAATCAGGTTGCGTGGCTCTTTGGCCGACTCTACCTCGAAAGACCTGCAGTTGGAGTTTAAGATTGTTTCTTTGGATAAAATTACCCCGGCCATAGACAGTTTAAAGCTTGAAGGTGAAGTAAACGGGATACTGAACGTGTTTCAAAAAGATGGTATTTACCTGCCTTCCTCTAATTTGAAAATCGATAGTTTTTCGATAAATAAAATGGCGGTAGGAGACGTAGCCATAGGTATCGTAGGGAATAAGGATTTGACCGAATTTTCGGTAAATACACAGATTACGGATAAGGGAAACGAAAAAATCGGGGTATATGGGAAAATCAACAATGCAGGAGATATACCTATTGCGGACCTATTGGTAAATCTGAGCGGTTTCGATATCGCGCCTTTCAGCCCATTGGGCGAGGGCATCATTGACAACATTCGGGGTTTGGTCAGTGGCAGCGCAACCATCAAGGGTGAGGTGAACAATCCACAATTCAATGGTATTCTTACTTTAGATGATGCGGGCATCGGCATACCGTATCTTAATGTCAACTACAGTTTTGCCCCTAGTTCTCGGGTAAATCTCTTTGATCAGACCTTTGATTTTGATAGAATAGCCCTGACCGACGTTTCAGAGAAAACAAAAGCCATGTTGGATGGAACGATCAGTCATAGTTTTTTCAAGGATTGGCGATTAGACCTGAACGTAGATACCAAGGGAGACCGTCTACTCATTCTAAATACCGATCTTGAAGAAGAGTCACTTTATTATGGAACCGGCTTTTTAAGGGGTAAGGGAAGAATTTACGGGCGAACAAAAGCTTTGAATATTGATGTGGAAGGCGAAACCGCCAGAGGAACTTCCCTAAAGATACCGCTTAGTGATGTGGTGAGCGTAGGGGACTATTCCTTTATCAATTTTATCAGCAAAAAAGATGTAGATAGCCTTCGAACCGCTAGAGTCTTGGACGAAGTACAGGGCCTACAATTAAAATTTGAACTGGATATTACGAAAGAGGCCGAAGTACAGATCGTGACCGATGTAGAGACGGGAAGTACGCTTAAAGGCACGGGTGAAGGCCCTATGTTGATTCGAATCAACACTAGGGGCGATTTTGAGATGTTCGGGGAATTTAACGTGGTAACCGGCGAGTATGATTACAAGTTCGGAAACATCATCAATAAAAAGTTCACAGTGAAACCGGGCGGCAGTATCAGTTGGAACGGTCCGCCTTTGGGAGCAACTTTGAATATGGAAGCCGTATATGGTCTAAATGCCAACCCGGCTCCTTTGTTGGATAATGCAGGATACAGTAGAAAAATTCCGACCAATGTGGTCATCAAATTGACCGAGCAATTGGAAAAACCTAAAATCGATTTCGAGATTGAATTTCCGGGGACCAATTCCATCATACAGTCCGAATTGGAATACCGCCTTCGAGATCCTACGGTTCAGGAAAGAAACGCCCTTTTCCTATTGGCACAGGGTTCTTTTGTAAACGACCAGACCGGATTCAATGCAGGGGCGGCAACCGGTACGATAGCGGCACAATCCTTTTCCAATATCTTGAATCAAGTATTGAGCTCTGGTGACGAGAAGCTGAAATTCGGTATTAGTTTGGAGCCGGGGCAAACCTTTGCCGACGCACAGACCGAAAACAGATTTGGCGTTACCCTTTCTACCAAGATTAGTGACCGTGTATTGTTTAACGGGCAGGTCGGTGTGCCAGTTGGTGGGGCCAGTGAGACCGTCGTTGCCGGTAATTTCGAGATTCAGGTACTCTTGAACGAAGAAGGGACTTTGAGCGCGAAATTTTTCAGTCGTGAAAGCGAAATTCAAGCCTTTTTGGCCGAACGCTTGGGAAGTACGCAAGGGGTAGGACTTTCTTATGAGGTGGATTTTGATACGTTTCGCGAACTGACCCGAAAAATTTTGCGAAAAAAAGATGGGCCTATTGAAGAAGCACCTTTGGTCGTTCCTACCGTAGCACCAAAAGAGCCTCCTGTTTCCGTGATGGGTAATGATAGCCTTATTAGAATGTCGGTAAAACCCAAACCCAATGAACTCTAGGATTCAGTTTTGGGATGTGGATAATCAATTTTAGGTCTTCAAAAATCAAACATTATTGGGTTTGTCGTATTGTATATTCAGGAAATCGATACACAAAAAGGCTTGCGGATGTTAAATTAATAGCCTTTTCATGAGATTCTAGCCATTCCGCTAACGATTTCGTAGCTTCTTTTCTTAAAATTGCGACTGACTACGGTTCCTTTATTGGAATAAGTTCGCTATTTTTGCAGCTTACTTTTTTTTGATGGGTAACATAACTAAAATTGCCGTTTTAACCTCTGGTGGGGATTCTCCTGGAATGAACGCTGCTATTCGTTCGGTCGTAAGGACCTGCGCCTATTTGAAGATAGCTTGTGTTGGTGTCTACCGCGGTTATCAAGGCATGATCGAGGGCGATTTTAAGGATATGGATGCCCGCAGTGTGAACAATATCATAAACAAGGGTGGGACCATTTTAAAATCGGCGCGCTGCGACGATTTTCGCACCGCAGAGGGGCGAAAGCAGGCGCATGATCAGCTTTTAAAGGCCAATATCGACGCCTTTGTCGTAATAGGGGGTGATGGTAGCTTTACCGGCGCCATGATTTTTAATCAAGAATACGATTTTCCGATAATCGGAATTCCAGGCACCATCGACAACGACATTTTCGGAACTACGTTTACCCTTGGTTTTGATACGGCGCTGAATACAGTGGTAGAAGCAATCGATAAGATTCGAGACACTGCAAGTTCCCATAACCGTCTATTTTTTGTTGAGGTAATGGGGCGCGATGTAGGTCATATCGCTTTGAATGCCGGGGTAGGGGCAGGTGCCGAGGAAATACTTATACCAGAGGAGAATAGAGGGTTGGAAAGGCTTTTGGAGTCTTTGAAACGCAGTAAAAAGTCCGGAAAGTCCTCCAGCATTGTCATCGTTGCAGAGGGAGATAAAATCGGAAGAAACGTATTCGAACTCAAAGAATACGTAGAGGAGCATTTACCGATTTACGACGTGCGTGTTTCTGTTTTAGGACACATGCAGCGTGGGGGTCCGCCTTCTTGTTATGACCGCGTACTGGCGAGTAGAATGGGAGTAAAGGCAGTAGAATCGCTCTTGGAGGGTAAGACCAACCTGATGGTCGGTGTACAGGACAATAAACTTATTTTGACGCCCATCGAAAAAGCGATCAAGGGGCATACGAAAATCGATAAAGAACTTATAAGAGTGTCAGAGATAATGACAACGTAATCTAAACTAAAAACTAAGAAAATGGCAAAATTGAATATTGGAATTAATGGTTTCGGAAGAATCGGTAGAATGGTTTTTCGTTCTACGGTGCGAAGAGACGATGTAGACGTGGTAGCGATCAACGACCTGTTAGATGTTGAGCATTTGGCTTATTTGCTAAAATATGATTCTGTACACGGCCATTTTGACGGTACGGTCGAAGTAAAAAACGGAAATCTCGTAGTGAATGGTAAAGATGTACGCATTACCGCCGAGCGAGATCCGAAAAATTTGAAGTGGGATGCTGTGGGGGCTGATATCGTTGCAGAATGTACCGGTATTTTCACTTCAATGGAGACCGCACAATACCACATTGATGGCGGCGCCAAGAAAGTGGTGATTTCCGCCCCTTCTAAAGATGTTCCGATGTTCGTTATGGGAGTCAATCATAAAGATGTTAAAGCTAGCGATACCATCGTATCGAATGCGTCCTGCACTACCAATTGTCTTGCGCCATTGGCAAAAGTTTTGAACGATGCTTATGGTATCGATGAGGCGTTGATGACCACTGTGCATGCAACGACGGCTACCCAAATGACCGTTGATGGCCCTTCAAAAAAAGATTGGAGAGGTGGGCGTAGTGCCATGTTGAATATTATTCCCGCATCTACCGGGGCAGCTGTGGCAGTGACCAAGGTAATTCCTGAATTGAAAGGCAAACTTACCGGTATGGCCTTTAGGGTGCCTACAGCCGATGTTTCGGTGGTAGACTTGACCGTTCGCCTACAAAAAGAGACTTCTTTCGATGATATCAAAAAGACTTTTAAGAAAGCCGCCGATGGAGAACTGAAAGGGATTTTAGGGTATACCGAAGAATCGGTAGTTTCTCAAGATTTTATTGGTGATGCCAGAACAAGCATCTTCGATGCCGGCGCAGGTATTGAACTGAACTCGAAATTTTTCAAGATCATATCTTGGTACGATAATGAGGCGGGCTATTCCAATAAATTGGTAGATTTAGCACAATTGGTGAACGAACTATAGATTTTTAGACCACCTTATAAAGGAATTTCCCGAAAATAGATTAATTTTTAGTTTATTTTCGGGTTTCTTATTTAAATACGATAGGATATGATATTGATTGTAGACAGTGGTGCAACAAAGTCGGATTGGATCGCCTTGGATGATAAAGGGGAGCAATTGTTCTTAACGCAAACATTAGGTCTTAGCCCGGAAGTGCTTACGAAAGAGGTGATAGAAGATAGGCTGGCCAATAATTTTGAGCTTTCGAAAAACAAGGAAAAGGTTTCACGCCTATATTTTTACGGTGCCGGTTGCGGTACCGATCGCATGAAAAAGCTGCTTAAGGACATCTTTAAAGTCTTTTTCCCGAATGCCAAGGCAGAGGTAAAAGAAGATACGTATGCCGCTATTTTTTCGACGGTTAAAATCGGTCACCAAGGTATTGTATGTATTTTGGGAACGGGTTCTAATTGCAGCTATTACGATGGGCATCAATTGTTTCAAAAGGTAACTTCCCTAGGGTATATTCCTATGGATGATGGCAGTGGGAATTTCTTTGGACGAAAATTGATTCGGGACTACTACTTTCATAAAATGCCCCAAGATTTGGGCATGAAATTTTCAAAGGAATACGATTTGGATGCGGACGTAATCAAGGAGAACTTGTACAAACAACCGAATCCGAATACCTATTTGGCCACTTTTGCCCGTTTTTTGGTCGAGAATAAAAATCATCCGTATTGTAAGGGGGTGATTGATAAAGGCTTTCAGCAGTTCGTTAACAATTATATTATGCAATTTGAACTGGCGACAAAAGTACCGATCAATTTTGTGGGAAGTATCGCCCACTATTTAAAGGATGAACTTATCGCCGTATTAGAACGTAACGACCTCATTGTTGGCGTCATTCGACAGCGTCCTATCGAGGGACTGATGGAGTTTCACAAAGCGCATTTGTAATTGAAAATTGCCAAGGAGTTCATCTTTGTAAGCCTGCACGGATAAAGATCAGAAGATAGGCTGCTACGAAATCAAGGCAATCATTGATATTTCCACATTTACGAACAACGGAAGGTTCGCAACTTCGACGGTTTCCCGTGCCGGCGCCGTTGCTTCATCAAAATACGAGCCGTATATTTCGTTGATTTGTGCAAATTGATGCATATCCTTCACGAAAATCGTCGATTTTACGACAGCTTCGAAATCTGTATTTGCGGCCTGTAGAATGGCCTTCAGATTTTCCATCGATTGTTTGGTCTCTGCCTTGATATCGCCAGATACCAGCTTACCAGTTGCGGGGTTCATGGGAATTTGCCCGGAAATGTAAAGCGTGTTCCCCGAAAGAACCGCTTGGTTATAAGGACCGATAGGAGCGGGGGCATTTGGCGTGCTGATTATTTTTTTCATAAATGATCGATTTTATTTTCATTCCCGCGAAGGCGGGATTCCGTTACTTAGTATTTTCTTCCATTCCAACGTTTCTGCCGCCCGGGTTTCGCGGGTTCGCCCTAAAAGTGCAGGCATCGATTGTTGGTATTTTATTTCTTGAAATGCAACACCTGCATAAGAAGCCCTCCCTATTGCCTAAATGGCTGACTTCTGTTTTCCCATTTCAAATCTTTCAATACCGAACTCTTTATCCCTATAAAGAAATACCAGCGCTGGAACTGCCCGAAAGGTGTCCAATCGAATTTAAGGTTAAAACTTTTCAAATCACGCTCAAAACGAAATTGGGTCAAGGTAAATCCTTGGTTCTTGAAATCATAACCGGAAGATACACCAACCTTCCAACGTGGGGAAAGTTGAACGTTTCCGGAGAACATCAGGGAATGACTACTGAATTCGTTCTGACGAGCAGGATTGCTGTAGGTTGCGGAATAGGCAAGCCGAAAGTCCCATGGAATTTTAGTAGCATATAATGGATTTTCAATATCGTCCGATTCCCTTTCATCATCTCTTTGGTTATTCTGGTAGTCGTTGTATCCTTCCGACCTGCCAAAGAGATCGTCATCCCGACCACCGCTTGCCGCTCCATAATCGTAGGGATCTCTTTCTTCCTCTTCCTCCCCATCATCTTCCTTTCTACCAAAAGTCTCATTGCTAATGGAGTAGCTAACGTTAACATTGGCCCTGGTCAAACGGAATAGGCTACCCCCATTGTCGATGTTCCATTTGTCAATGGCCCTACCGTTGTTATCAATAGCATAAGGGTTGAGACCGGCACCGAAGTTGATCGACATTTTGTTGTCGAGAATCGTAGTTCCGCCATTTAAGGTCAAGGGTCTTAATTTTAGGGAATCGGCCTCGAAATTATATCCTGTGGAAATATTGAAATTGCTCAGGAGCGGTATTTTTTTCGCCTCCGTTGCTGTAGAATCCTTGTCCCTGACCTTTGCTTCAAGAGTATTGGCCAAGGAAAAACTCAAACTGTTTGATTTTCCCAAGGAAGGGGCACCATTAAGCGTACCCTGAAATCTCGTATACTGCACGACCTCCCCAGAATTTTCATCGAGATATTCGTCAAAAAATTGTTCGAATGAGGGCGTGTAGCCATAGCTTAACGATGGTCGCATCACATGGCGAATCGCTTGCAGCTTTTTGTCCTCCCCGAAATTAAAGGTGCCATAGACAGTGGTACCGATACTGGTGCTTAGATTGTATTTATTGAAGCGATCGAAACCTTGAACGGTATCTATCGCAACGGTACCTTTTTCGTTACCCTCTCCCGGTACGAAATCCCGTCTATAGGTCTCCAAGGTCCAAACGTCTTCATAACTCCCGCCCATCGATACGCTAAAGAACTTGGCGATTTTAAAGTTGGTGCTGATGGGAATACGGTGTCTGGCACCAACTTGTGCATTATCGAACATGGCGGCAGTAAAAAAGTCCTCGTCATTGGTGGTAAGACTGTTCCGTGCGTTAACATCATATTGAAAGTTGATGTTCTGAATAGCGCCTTTTTTTATACCGTCCCGTTTGGCAAATGGGAATATACGTTCTACACTTGCCTGTAAAGTAGGCAATGTCATCTGAATATTGTCTACGGTGGCATTGTTCTCGGCCGCCGTGATCGCTTGTCTCGTATTCGAACTGTGCGTGGCTGTTAAACTCATGTTCACGGCAGGGTAATTCGGAAACGTTTTGGAATATGAAATAGATGATGACTGGTTATTGTTTTGGGTTAACGGCAAATCTCGCTGTAACAAGGAATTTTGAAAATACGTGCTACTTCCTAAGTTTACCGATGCCGAAAAACGGGAATTCGGACTGGTTTTGGGGTCCTGTGAATGCGAAATTTGAATGTTATAGAGGGTGTTTCTGCTATAGTCACTAAACCCCTTCTGACTGGTAACCAAATTTTGGTAATTAAAGTTGACATTGCCGCGATACTTATAGCGTTTGGAATAGACCGACTGTGTTCGGAACCCATAACTACCATTGGTGTAAAAATCTCCAGTAAGCGTAATATCCGCATAATCACTAAACGGGATATAGTATCCCCCGCCTTGCAAAAAATAGCCCCGATTGGGATCGTTTCCGATGGTCGGCATCATGAGACCGGCTGTTCGGCCTACGGTTAATGGAAAATAAGCGAATGGCAGGGCAATAGGGGTTGGTACATCTGCGATATATAAGTTACTGTAGCCCGCGATGACCTTCTTTTTGGGCACGAATTTCGCTTTACGAACACGAATGTAATAATCAGGATTGACGGTATCGGTAGAGGTAGTCAGCTTTCCTTCACTCAAAAAATAGACCGAATCATTTTCCTTTTTTGTGATTTCGGCATATACTTTCATGGCATCGCTCCCCAATTGACCCAGGCCGGCTTGCTGCTCCGTTCTTGAGTTCCATATTAAAGCCTTCTGCGTATCGAAATTAAAACGAATGGAATCGGGACGCACCTCTTGGGTTCCTTGTTTAAAAAATGGTAGTTGCGTGTAATTCCCAAGAGAATCTTTGACTCGGCCCGCGTACACTTCGTTCTTCACATAGTCCATGATAATGATTCCCGCTTTTAACTCCGTATCCTGATAGTATATTTCGGCCTCATTATAGAGGAATATTTTTTGTTGTCTTTGGCTTAATCGGATGGAATCCTTGGCCTTGTACCTAATCTTATCCAAGAGCGTACCCTGTTTTTGATTAAGACTGTCGGTGGCGATAGAGTCGTTGGCGGTCGTATCCCTTAACACGGGCATAGGGGCCTGCGGGGCGGTGGCAGTGTCTCGCACCACAGGAAAGGTAATAGTCTTTACACGGTCTTCTTGAGCGAAAATTGCAGTGCTACCAATGAATAGAATGAATAGGAAAAGTAGAAAATGTTTGTTTGATTGCAAAGCTATAAATCCTATTTTTGTATCCGTTCGGTGAGCCTTTTGTATTGGTATGCGAGGTCAAACTTACATATATTTTTTGTTCCCTTAATGGAGCATTACAATAAATTTAACCTTATTCAACATGCTCAAATCCCCAGTTATAATGATGTGTAGACGATTTTTTGCGATTCTGGTATTTGCTGTTACGTTTATATGTTATTCTTTCGCTCAAACCGCCGTATCCCAGTCGGGCATTGAGCCTTTTGTTATTGTTTTGGATGCCGGCCACGGAGGGCACGACCCGGGAAATCTAGGCAACGGCTATTTTGAGAAAAACATCGCGTTGAACATTGTTTTGAATATCGGTGAAATTCTGGAAAAAGACCCGAACTTCAAGGTCATCTATACCCGAAAAGACGACACTTTTATTGATTTGTATGTTCGCGGTGAAATCGCAAATAAGGCGAATGCCGATTTATTCGTTTCGGTGCACTGCGATTCACATACTTCCAATGCCCATGGGGCCGGCACCTTTGTGCTGGGGCTACATGCCAACAAGCAGAACTTTGAAATTGCCAAGAAAGAAAACTCGGTCATCTATTTAGAGGACAATTACCAGGATCGTTATGCCGGTTACGATATCAATTCTCCGGAATCGGTTATCGGGCTCACCATCATGCAGGAAGAATTCTTGGACCAGAGTATCAATTTGGCGAAGGCGATTCAGGATAATTTCACCCAGAAGCTAAAGCGAAACGATCGCAAGGTAAAGCAAGCGGGATTCATTGTTTTGCATCAAACTTTCATGCCAAGCGTATTGATCGAAACCGGTTTTTTGACCCACGATAAGGAAGGTGCCTATTTGAATTCAAAGAAGGGACAATCAGAGATGGGAACTGCCATCGCCAATGCCATAGTCACTTACAGAGGAAAGATGTTGGCGGGGGTCGCTCCTTCAGGAAATACCAGCAAATCTACCCCTGAGCCAGAGTCCATAGAACCGGAAACGGCGAAAGAAGTTGAGGCAGCTCCTGTTTTAACAGCATCGGAAACCGACAAGGAATCAGCAGATCAGGCAGCGGTACCAAAAGAACAAATGCCTGAAGAGAAAACACCCGAAGTGGTAGTTTCGGCGCAAGAAATCTTAAAAACAGCTGAAAATACCAGCGCTATGGAAAAGGAGGTTGAAACGGAGAAAATACCGTCTAAACCTATGGAACAAACAAGTGTGCCTACTGAAATGTCTGGAGCAGGAAAAGCGGCCATCAGTTTTAAAGTGCAAGTCCTTGCAAGTTCTAAAAACATTCCACTTAAGGCAGCTAATTTTAAAGGTCTTAATACACTTTCGAAGGAGCCGTACAAAACACTGTACCGATATATGTACGGAAATACCAATTCTTTGGAAGAGGCCGAACTGCTTAAATCAAACGCTGCCTTAAAAGGTTATACCTCTGCTTACGTTGTTGCCTACAAAGACGGTGAACGAATTACAATGAAGGAGGCTTTGAAGTACGTTTCGAACCAATAATACCTTACCTACGAATCGCTTACCATTCTTAGGACCGATGTTTCTTGGCCTCTGTTTTTATTATTTGAGCTGAAATCGAGTTTCATATTAAATGCCAACTAATAACTTGGTAGCACTTAACTTAATAACGGTTTTACGGCTTAAGATAATTCCATAGGTCAGATAGACAGACTTGCGCATTTCTTTTCGATTAAAAGTTTAAACGGGAACGATGATCGTCTTTAACTAATTATTTCTAATTTTGTTCAAGAAGTTCTAATCAGAAAATACTGGCATTTGAAACTATCTAGGGAAATTAAAACGGGAATTATTGTTATCGGCGGTATTCTGCTGTTTGTTTTAGGCTTTAGTTATTTAAAATCCACTCCACTTTTCGACAACAGTAAAACTATGTATGCCATTTACCCTGATGTAGGTGGTCTGCAGCCCGGTACTGCCGTATCGGTAAATGGTTTTAATGTGGGTAAGGTAAATGACATTCGGTTTATGGATGGCAAGGGAAACCTTTTCGTCACATTTACGGTGGGTAGTGATTTTGAATTTTCAAAAAATAGTCCTGCCGTTTTATATGATTCCGGGATTCTAGGGGGTAAAGGCCTTCGAATCATACCTCTATTCGACGATGCGCCAATGGCGAAAGATGGCGATACCCTCACAACAAGCACGCAACCGGGCCTCGCGGAACTCGCCGAACAAAAATTTACACCCTTTCTCCAGAAATTCGAA
Source organism: Aggregatimonas sangjinii (assembly GCF_005943945.1). Lineage (GTDB taxonomy): Bacteria > Bacteroidota > Bacteroidia > Flavobacteriales > Flavobacteriaceae > Pelagihabitans > Pelagihabitans sangjinii. The sequence goes on from NZ_CP040710.1 coordinate 1,457,998, forward strand.
TCTGCCGTTTCGGATGCGGATTCGGTTTTGGTAAATGTAAACGAGGTGCTCGATGAAAAGACCAAAAGAGATTTGAGAGGGGCCATATCAGGATTGAGCACCCTTATCAATAGTCTTCAGGGTAGTGCCAATGAACTCAATTCGATTTTAACCAAAAACAGCGGGAAGCTCGATAGCTCGTTGACCAATTTTCAGGCTCTGACTTCAAGTTTCTCTAAACTGGCCGATTCGCTCAACAACGCGGGATTACCCAAAACCCTACGGAGTTTGGAATCGACAGTAGCGAATTTGGATAATGTTATGGCCAAAATAGAAAACGGCGATGGTACATTGGGCAAATTAATGAATGACAAAGAGTTGTACGATAATTTGAACAACGCTTCCAGAGAGTTGGATTTATTGTTGCAGGATTTTAGACTGAACCCAAAACGCTATGTAAACGTCTCCGTTTTCGGAAAAAAGCAGAAAGAATATGAAGTACCGGAAGATGACCCCGCCAATCAAATAAACAATCCGGAACAAGAAAATCCCGAAGAATAAGATACATGGCCTACCTCCCTCAAATTATTTTTGCAGTCCTATTGGTCTTAGGCATTGGTTTTTTTGCTAAAAACGTAAAACGCCTTTCCAGGAATATCAAGCTTGGAAAAGATGTCGATGTTAGCGATAACAAATCACAGCGATGGAAAAATATGGCCAAAATAGCGCTGGGTCAAACTAAAATGGTGGTGCGCCCTATCGCAGGCCTTCTGCATGTAATCGTTTATGTTGGCTTCATCATTATCAATATTGAAGTATTGGAAATCGTGCTTGATGGCCTATTGGGTACTCATCGCCTTTTTGCGCCTTTAGGAACCGTATATGATATTCTCATCGGCTCTTTTGAAATATTGGCTTTACTTGTGGTGGTGGCTGTTGTTGCCTTTTGGATACGACGGAATATCATCCGTTTAAAGCGATTTATGAAACCCGAGATGGAAGGTTGGCCCAAACAGGACGGGAATCTTATTCTTTACATCGAGTTGGTATTAATGTTCCTGTTCTTGACGATGAACGGGGCCGATTACCAATTGCAACAAATGGGCGCTGACCATTATGTTCAAGCAGGTAGTTTTCCGGTAAGTCAGTTTCTTGGCCCTATTTTCGCTGGGATGTCCGAATCGACTCTGATTTTGGTCGAGCGTTCGGCATGGTGGTTGCATATTGTCGGTATCCTCATGTTCCTGAACTATTTGTACTATTCAAAACACCTGCATATTCTTTTGGCTTTTCCGAATACCTATTACGGAAATCTAAAACCTAAAGGCCAATTCAAGAATTTAGAAGCGGTGACCAATGAGGTAAAATTAATGATGGATCCTTCGGCCGATCCGTTTGCCGGCCCGGCGGAGGACGCTCCCGTACCTGAAAAATTCGGTGCATCCGATGTTACGGATTTAAGTTGGGTGCAATTACTGAACGCCTATACCTGTACCGAATGCGGTCGTTGTACCAGCGAATGTCCGGCCAATCAGACAGGGAAAAAACTTTCCCCGCGAAAAATCATGATGGATACGCGTGATAGGTTGCAGGAAGTAGGTAAGAATATCGAAGCGAACAAGGGTGCCTTTGTAGCGGATGGCAAGCAGCTTCTAGGCGACTATATCACTAATGAAGAATTATGGGCCTGCACAAGTTGTAACGCTTGCGTTGAGGCTTGTCCCGTTAGCATCGATCCTTTATCGATTATCATGGATATGCGCCAATACTTGGTAATGGAACAATCGGCAGCGCCCACCGACTTGAATAATATGATGGGCAATATAGAGAACAATGGTGCTCCTTGGCCTTTTAATCAAATGGATCGATTGAATTGGACACAGGAGCAGTAAACAGAGTTGCCCAAACAAAGAAATGGTATTTCAAGTGTACCTTTGGGTAGCTTATACAATCGAATCTTTTTTAGAATAACCTACATCGCGTATAATAGCAGTAAAGTATGAGCAACGAATTGAAAGTCCCGACCATGGCGGAATTGTTCGCGGCAGGTCAACAGCCGGAGGTATTGTTTTGGGTAGGTTGCGCCGGTAGTTTTGATGATAGGGCGAAGAAAATCACGAAAGCCTTTGTGAAGATATTGAACAAGGCGAACGTATCCTTCGCCGTGCTAGGCACCGAGGAGAGTTGTACGGGTGACCCTGCGAAACGGGCCGGAAACGAATTTCTGTTTCAAATGCAGGCTGTGACGAATATCGAAGTCATGAATGCCTATGGTATCAAGAAAGTGGTAACGGCTTGCCCGCATTGTTTTAATACCTTGAAGAACGAGTATCCCGGTCTAGGCGGTGAATACGAAGTCGTTCACCATACCCAATTTTTAAAGCAATTGTTGGCGGAAGGTCGTATTTCTATGGAAGGCGGACAATTTAAAGGAAAGCGAATTACTTTTCATGACCCTTGCTATTTGGGTCGGGCCAATGGGGTGTATGAAGCCCCCAGGGAACTCATCCGAAAGTTGGATGCCGAGTTGGTCGAGATGAAAAATTGCAAGAAGAAGGGATTATGCTGCGGCGCAGGTGGTGCCCAAATGTTCAAAGAACCCGAAAAAGGGGACAAGGACGTCAATATAGAACGTACCGAACAAGCCTTGGAAACCCAACCCGAAATCATAGCAGCGGGCTGTCCTTTTTGCAATACGATGATGACCGATGGCGTTAAAAACAAAGAAAAGGAAAGTGCCATTGCCGTTCTGGATATAGCCGAATTAATCGCAACGGCAGAAGACTTATAACTTCTGAATTTAGAATTGGTCGCTTGAAACCCTATTGTGGCAAGCAAGTTTGAAATGTAATCCTATGCTAGTAGACTTTAAAACACTTCCGGAGACTTCACGCGTGTGGATTTATCAGGCCAACCGTAGTTTTTCCGTGGAAGAATTGGCCGAAATCAAAACCTTACTCGATGCATTCGTTACCGAGTGGACTGCCCACGGGCAGGATTTGAAGGCGGGTTATGAAATACGGTACAAACGTTTTATCGTATTGGCACTAGACCAATCGCTGAATGCGGCTTCCGGATGTTCTATCGATGCATCTGTTCATTTTATTCAAGCTCTGGAGAAAAAGTTCGATGTGATTCTTTTAGACAAAATGAATGTTTCCTATAAGCAAGGGGAATTCGTTGCCTATAAATCACTTATCGATTTCAAAAAAATGGCCAAGGCAAGGTCCGTTTCCGATAAAACAATTGTATTTAACAATCTCGTAGCAAGCAAAGGCGAATATTTGGAACATTGGGAGGTACCTGCGTCTGAAAGCTGGCATTCCCGATTTATGTGATTTTCGGTTTTTATCTTTTGCATGGTATTGTTTTCGCCCAATGATCGACGAAATGCAATAAAGTCGAATGTTTTTAGTTATTCCCATAGATGTTTTGATATGCGAATTCGATTTGTTCTCCCCTTTTTTTTATTCACGACAATTGCCCTTATCGGTCAAGGCAATCCTTTGGTGACCAATGATAGCTTGGCACAACGAAAATGGGTCGATTCGAAGTATGAGGCCATGTCGCTTGAAGAGAAATTCGGTCAGCTTTTTATGGTAATGGTCCATTCAGATGCCGACAAAGCCAGTCGGGAGAAAGTGGCCGACCTTATTAAAACACAGCATTTAGGAGGCGTTATTTTTTCTACAGGCGGGCCGGTACGTCAAGCAAAATTGACCAACGAATACCAGAAACTATCGAAAATACCATTATTGGTCGCCATGGACGCCGAATGGGGACTTGCCATGCGGCTCGACTCCACGTACGCTTTTCCATGGAATATGACCCTGGGCGCCATAAAGGATAACGCCATCGTTGAAAAAGTGGGGAGAAGAATCGGCGAACACGCCAAAAGGCTGGGTGTTCACATTAATTTCGCTCCGGATATCGACATCAATATCAATCCTAAAAACCCGATAATCGGCAACCGTTCTTTTGGTGAGGATAGGGAAAATGTGGCAGAAAAAGGAATCGCTTACATGAAAGGATTGGAAAGTGCGGGGGTATTATCTAGCGGGAAACACTTTCCCGGACACGGAGATACCGCTACCGACTCGCACCACGACCTTCCCGTTATCGATTTTAGCAGAAAACGTCTAGATAGTATCGAGTTGTATCCGTACAGAAGATTGATTTCCGAAGGATTGAGCAGTGTTATGGTCGCCCATCTAGAAGTACCTAATCTGGAAATCAAGAAAGGATTGCCCTCTTCGCTATCGGAACAAATCATCACTACAATCCTTAAAGAAGAAATGGGGTTTCAGGGTTTGGTCTTTACAGACGCGCTCAACATGAAAGGAGCTACCAATCACGGAAAAAACGGTGATGTGGAGTTGAAGGCATTTATTGCGGGAAATGATATTCTCCTAATGCCGCTTGATGTCGGTGCAGCTAAACAGAAGCTGATGAAGGCCTTCAAAAAAGGGAAAATTACCGAACAACGGTTGGCCTACTCGGTTAAAAAAATTCTGATGGCCAAATACAAAGCTGGTCTAAACGATTATAAGCCGGTAGTTTCGAAAAATTTATACGCCGATCTCAATTCGTTGCAAGACGATATTATTTATGAAGAAGCCATTGAAAACGCCATCACTGTCGTGAAGAACGATTTTTACATGATGGGTATCAAAAATCTTGAAAAAAAGAAAATCGCCTATGTAAAATTTGGCGATGACGACCACCTGCCTTTTTTGAACGAGTTGAACAAATACACTACCGTTACTGAAGTGAATGCGGCCGACATCAATCAATTTAAGACCGACTTAAAAGATTTTAACTTGGTGATTATCGGCCATCACAAAAGCAATGAAAGTCCTTGGAAGGGATATAAATTCACCCAGACCGAACTGAGTTGGCTTAAGAAAATCGCCGAAGAGCGGAGTTCAAATCTGATTTTAGCGGTGTTCGCAAAGCCTTATGCGTTACTCGATGTTCCGGAATTTAAGGGAATCGATGGGGTAGTGGTGTCCTATCAAAATAGTCCTCTAGCACAACGCAAGACGGCCCAATTGCTTTTTGGGTCGATTGCAGCCAAAGGCATTCTTCCCGTAAGTTCCCACAAAGATTTCCCGGTGAATACCAATGTGCAGTTAAAGTCCTTAAAGCGGTTAGGATATAGCTTTCCGGAACGTGTCGGTCTCAATTCCTATAAACTTGCAAGGGTAGATTCTTTGGTCAAAGACGGATTGGATTCTTTAATGTTTCCTGGAGCCCAGGTCCTTATCGCAAGAAAGGGACAGGTTGTTTATCATAAATCCTTTGGAAAACCGACCTACAGTTCCAAGGATAGCGTTTCGAACGATGACCTCTACGATTTGGCCTCGGTTACCAAGATATTGGCCACGTTGCCCATGGTCATGCAGATGGAAGAAGAAGGGGATATAAAATTGAACGATACGTTCGGTGAAATGATTCCTGGCTACGATACCACGAATTTAAAGGATGTAACCGTCCTCAAGGCACTTTCGCATTATGGGCGGCTTCCGGCATGGATCGCTTTTTATGTAAGTACTTTGGATAAGAACCGGAAGCCTTCCGGCGAATTTTACAGGAACAAGCCTTTGGACGGGTTTTCCATCAAAGTAAGCGACGAGTTGTACCTTACGGATGCCTATAAGGATTCCATTTACAATAGAATCGGTCGGCAAGATCTCAAATCGAATCGGTACAGATACAGCGATGTGGCTTATTATGTTATGAAAAAATATATCGAGGACAAAAATGGTAAGCGATTGGATGAGTTGGTTGCGGATTTTTTGTATAAACCGCTCGGTGCCATGACAACCACCTACAACCCCTTGGAAAAATTTAATCTTGAACGCATTATTCCGAGCGAAGAGGACAAATATTATCGCTACGAGACGGTACAAGGCTATGTTCACGACATGGGAGCCGCCATGCAAGGCGGTGTCGGGGGTCATGCGGGACTCTTCAGTAATGCGAACGACGTGGCCAAAATTATGCAAATGTACCTGCAGGAAGGCTTCTATGGAGGAGATCGCTTTTTGGAATCGAGAACAGTAAAAAAATTCAATACGTGCTATTTCTGCAATAAAAATGTGCGTCGCGGGGTAGGTTTCGATAAACCGGACGCTCGCGGCAAAGGCCCGGCCTGTGAATGCGTTTCCCCAAAAAGTTTTGGTCATAGTGGTTTCACTGGCACGTATACCTGGGCCGACCCTGAAGAAGATTTGGTTTACGTTTTTTTATCGAACCGAACCTATCCGACAGCGGCGAACCGATTGCTCGTGAAATCAGGACTCCGCACCCGTATCCAAGGCGCAATTTACGAGGCAATGATAGATTAGCGTCTTTCTAAGCGAAATCAAGGTATTATTGAAAGAAGGAAGCATTAACTATGGTAGGATTGTTTGGCGATAAGCCCAAGCCTCAAGACGATGATTTTTCGTATTCAAGTCTATCATCTTCCGTTTAGCGACTTTGTTAAGATACTTGTAATATTCCTGCCCACCTATCGACAAACCATTAGGTTTCACTAAATTTGAGTAATGAAGATAGCTATTGTATGTTACCCTACCTTCGGTGGTAGTGGTGTTGTGGCAACGGAATTGGGTATCGCCTTGGCCAATAGGGGTCATGAGGTACATTTTGTGACGTATCGACAACCTGTTCGTTTAGAACTTTTGGGTAATAACATTCATTTTCACGAAGTACACGTACCTGAATATCCTCTTTTTAAGTACCAACCATACGAATTGGCACTATCCAGCAAATTGGTAGATACGATCAAGCTACACGGCATTGAGCTCTTACATGTGCATTATGCCATTCCCCATGCCTATGCCGGATACATGGCCAAAAAGATGTTGGAGGAAGAGCAAATTCACGTGCCTATGGTCACCACGTTGCACGGTACCGATATTACCCTGGTTGGCAAGCATCCTTTCTACAAACCAGCCGTAACGTTCAGTATCAATCAATCCGACGTGGTAACTTCCGTTTCCCAAAACTTAAAGGAGCGCACCCTGGAAATTTTTGATATCAAGAATGATATCGAAGTAGTGCCCAATTTCATCGATAAGACCAAGTACAGTGAAGCATTTACCGATTGCCAGAGGGCTCTAATGGCAAATGATGATGAGAAAATAATAACGCATATTAGCAATTTTAGAAAGGTAAAGCGCATTCCGGATATCATTCGTGTTTTTGATAAGGTGCAAAAAGAAATACCCGCAAAATTAGTGATGGTAGGCGATGGTCCGGAGAAAGAAGGTGCAGAGGAATTATGTGAGCGCCTAGGTATAGCCGATAGAGTGATTTTCTTGGGTAATAGTAATGAAATCGATAGAATTCTTTGCTTTAGCGATTTGTTTCTACTTCCATCGGAGTCTGAAAGTTTCGGACTTGCAGCATTGGAGGCTATGATCAATGAAGTCCCTGTAATATCAAGTAATACCGGCGGCATTCCGGAAGTGAACAGGCAAGGCATTACCGGCTATTTGAGCAATATTGGGGATATTGATGACATGGCGAAGAATGCATTGAAGATTTTATCCGACGAAAAAACGCTGCGAACCTTTAAAGATAATGCCAAAAAAGTTGCGCTGACATTTGACATACTCAAGGTCTTGCCCCTCTATGAGGAGATTTACAAAAGAGCTTATGAAAAAAGGTTTAACAATGCACTTACCTAAAATTACGTGGTTTTTTTTACCGGCGCTCGTCATATTTTTAGCGTGCAACGGACAAAAGAAAATGGCCATGGATGAAAACGATGGGCAGACTACGGAATCTCCGCTTACCCTTGTCCTTCAAGGAAACTTTGCGGGCACCGATACGGCGACCACTCACGTGATAGAAAATCAAAAAGACTTAAAGCAATTCTTTAGTGGGGTCAACAAGACCAGAAAGCCCGGTATTCGAGTTCCTAAAGTAGATTTTTCGAAAGACATGGTGGTTGTATACTGTTCGGGTAACGATGGCAATGGTACCACGCCTATCTTGAATCTAACAACAGAGAGCGATTCCGAAATGATTTTGGGCATGGTCAATAAAAATTTGACCAATGAGGAGACTAAGACGATAAGTCCATTTAGCGTGTATACAATGCCCTTGACGTCAAAGAAAATCAGTTTTAAGGCTGTTGAGTAAAGTTTGTTCCTTTAATCGAATGGTCTTCACCCTTTAGGTTCATTACCCAACAAGAATTCCTCAAAAACCACTTAGATGTTATTTCTTTATTAAAAAGCCTACAATTTTTAGCGATTTCAGGTAGTCCAACGAATATAATATCCCTTTGTGGTACTATTTTGTTCGGCCCTATACTGAGTGATAGCTTTGGTGTTTATAACACCCAAATGTTACCACCATGAGAAATATCGCACCCTTTCTGGGTATATTAATTTGCCTTGTATGCGCACCCGGCTATGCACAGGATGAACAGCTTACCAAAAAAGACAGTATGGTCGTCAGTTCCTATATGTTCGGACTAGGATTTAATATGGTTGACGATTCCGGAGACCTTTTGGATGGATTTTTTGAGGTCGAAGAGGAGTGGAACTACGTTGCATTCCCATCACGTGTAAGCATTGGCAAATATTTTAGGAGCGGCGTGGGTGTAGAGGCCATCGGTACCTACAATCGCTATAAGGTCGGTAAAACGATAGACGGTTCCGTGCAAACGGAAAAAACGGATTATTATGCTTTTGATACTAGGGTAAGCTACGATTTGGATAGGTTGGTCGGCAAGTCAGGGTGGTTCGATCCCTATATCGGAGTTGGTCTCGGTTATACAAGAGCAAATAACGCGTCTCGAGGAACATACAATGGGGTGGTGGGTGTACGAACATGGCTATCAGACCACTGGGGTTTGGATGTGAATGCTTCTGGAAAATGGTCAATGGGTGATAAAGTAATCTCGAATCACCTTCAGTACGGTTTGGGCGTGCTGTATCAGTTCGATATTGAAAAAGGCCTTTCCAAAAAAGGAGCGGATAAACTCGCTCGAATTGTGGCTCAGGAGCAAGAAAAACAACGTGTACAGGACTCTATTACTACCGTCAATCGATTGAAGGAAGAAGCGTTGGTGGCAGAACGATTGGCCGAAGAAAAAGAGCGGGAAAGGCTGGCTGCATTGGAAAAAGCTGAATTGGACAAGGAAAACAGTAGAAAATCGCAACTTGAGAATAGTATCAAAGAATTAGGGTTCGTGTATTTTGACCTGAATTCTTCTTACCTGAACACCGATTCAAAAGCAGTTTTGAACGCGTTGGCGATTATTCTTGAAACTGAACAGGAAGTATCGCTAAAAATCACCTCTCATACTGATTCTAGGGGGGCATCCACATACAATCAATGGCTTTCCGAAAGAAGAGTGAAGCGTACTATCGATTACCTCGTATCAAAGGGCATCAGTGCAGAGCGACTAACGGCCGAAGGTTTAGGGGAGACCAATCTACTGAACGAATGCGACGATACTACCTACTGTTCGGAAGAGAAACACAAAATAAATCGAAGGTCTGAGTTCGTCATCACAAAAATGTGATTTTATTATCTCAAAACAACTTTGATTCCGCAGCGACTTCGTTTTCAAAAGGCGGTATTATATCAATTTTTTGAAGCATGGGGCAACGCACCGAGCTTTTTAAAGAGGTTGCGGGTGGCTATTTCAACCGCTTTATTGCTATAGTCTTTCCTCAAATGTGGTGCGTTAAAGTCATCGAGACCCCAGACCCATTGCATGCTCCCGGTAGCGAAGACAAAGGCGTTGCTCTCTGCTTTATAGATGGTCATGTGCGACGTTACTTTTCCGGAATTTATTATTTTAAGGAACCAAATTAGAAAAACCGTTGCTATAAAGGCAGCAGCTGCCAATAACACTTCCACTCCTAATTTTATGAGTGTTTGCCACGAAAGTAATAGGGCCAATACTAGAATCAATACAATCAGCACGATTCCGAAGGTTTTGGGTATTTTCAATGTTCGTTCAAGAGGTTGCACCGAAATTTTCAGAATTTTGACCATCATGTATTTGATGATTCGCGGATAATCGCTTTTGTCTCTATTTTGTGATACGGATGCTGCTAAAACCGTTATATTCGGCGGTGAATTTTCGGATAGAGCATCTATTTCATACCCCAAGAGCCCTTTTAGTTTATCTCCGTTTTTAAGCCCTGTATTGTCGAATATCCAGTGCGCTGCATTGGCGATAGTTATATCATCAACGACAGGGTCTAAGATATAGTTCACCCCGATTAAGGAAGCTTCCGAACCCTGCTCTGGAATATCCCTGAAGTTTACCGTACTTTTCTTTCCTTTAACGGGGTCAAGTTCGGATTCTTTATAGCACACCAGTGTCTTATACGGTTTGTTGTGTGCAATACTATCCTCAAAACGTATTTGCCAAAACATCGTATTTGATGAGATAAATGCCAAATGTGTTCCTTTATCCCTAGCTAAGGTAACATTCGCTCTCATTTCATGGGACCAATATTCATCGTGACCATGTGCGAGGAAGATTTTGGGCTTGTGTAACGCTTGCCCTCTTATGTGGGTATCTAAACTAGTGCTATATCCGATATCGTATCCGTTTTTTTCCAACCACCTGACCATATTATAGTCCCAGCCTGCGCTGCTAATAGGGTAGTTGTGCGTGGTGACCGGTCTTGTATTGGCGAAAAAGTCGCCGGCACCCATGCCAAAGGCAGCCTTTAGATTATTGCTGGCGGCATAAGGCCTGTTGAACGATAATTTTGTGGCCGGTTTGCCTGAGATACTTCCCCAATGGGTATCGGAACCGCTACCGGACTCGTATAGATTTTTCCCTCCCCAATAATTATATGCCTGATAGGTGGTCATGGGCAACTGAAAAAGAATGTCGGGGCTTGCACTGTCATCCCTTAAAACGAAAATAATATAGCTTTGTTTTTGGGTTTCAGACTCCTCAAGTTTGGCTACATAGACTCCGGTACACCACTCTTTTGAGGTCTGTAATTCATAGCTGACAGACCAGTCGCATTCTACCAAGCCCGTTTCCGCATCACGAACGGGAATTGTTTGTAAGGTGCCGGGCATGGTCACTTGAATGCCATAATCACGACCTCCCAGACCATTGTACCATCCCATCCTGAAAAGGCGAAGCGTAAATTCGGGTGCTGCGGTATTGATATAAAAGGAAATTCTTTCACCTCTATTTATGCTACATTCAGAAGCATAACCTTCTATCTCCCTATTTATCGCAGGCCTTTGTAAAGCCCACTTAGAAGTACCCGATTCGTCGTTCTCAAATTTTATAGCGCCCATATCGATAGTCATTCTAGCAAAGCTAATAATTCGAAAATCGCTAAGTTAAGGACAAATAGGTGTGTCTATACCATTTTTGAAAGCAGTAAAATGCCCATACGGAATAGGTGCTGTCCCTTTTGTTGGATAAATGGTCTTTTACCAAGGCCAGACAGTTTTCAACATTGAAAATGTTTTGGGATTCTAAAAAAGCAACATCAATGAACGATTCTAGTTCTGCTCTTAAAGAAGACCTTAGCCAATCTCCCACGGGAATATTAAAACCTTGCTTGCTTTTTTCTAAGAATTCGTCCGGAAAATCTTTTTTGAACGCTTCTTTTAGGATGTATTTTTTATTCCACCCTTTCATTAAATAGTTGTCAGGTAATTGAGCGGTAAAACGCCAAATCTGCTTATTCAGGAATGGGGCTCGGCATTCCAAGGAGTTCAACATACTGGTTCGGTCTACTTTCGGCAACATTCCGCCTTCTAAACTTAGAACCTGATCTACTTGTCTGTATTCGTGCAAAGAGCCCGGTTTCGAAATACTGATTTTATCTTTGTATTCTTGAAATAAGTCACTCTCCAAAAAGTCCGTTTTTAATAGTTTGGTCAATTGTTCCTTGGTGTTGGCCAGAGAAATAATGTCCCAGTAGTACTGCCCGTCGTAGTCTATACTGTTGAGCATTTTCTTTATTTTGAAGCGCTTACCCCGTTTGTCGTCTTTTGTAGAGAGGATACTGCCCGAAACATTTTGGAGAAAGCCATGCATCGATTTTGGTACTAGGTTGGTATATTTCGTGTTGAGTTTACCCACGTAATATTTATTGTACCCTCCAAAAACCTCGTCACCTCCATCGCCCGTTAAGGCTACTTTCACATAATCCCTTGTTTTTTTGGATACCAGATAGGTAGGTAATGCGGCGGCGTCGGAAAACGGTTCGTCAAAATTCAAAATAATCTCATGAATATTCTCGCTTAAGTCGTCTTCGCCGATTACAAATTCATGATGCTTACTATCGATTAGTTTTGCCACCAGTCTCGATTTATCCGTTTCATCGAAAGAAGCTTTTTCAAACCCAATGGAAAAAGTTTCAATTTTTGTTTCTTTCATTTGTGATAGGGCCAGTGAAACGATGGAAGAATCAACTCCACCGGACAAAAATGTTCCCAAGGGCACATCCGATATAGACCTGCTTTGAACACTTTCCTGCACCAATTGCCTTGTTTTGTCTTTTGCGCTATTCCATGATATTTTTTTGGGAGCATAGTCCACTTCAAAGGCAATTTCCTTGATTTCGAATTTGAGGGTAGCAAGGTCATACGCAATGTAATGGTTCGCCTCCAATTTTTTGATGTCTTTGTAAATGGAGTGGGGGGCGGGAATATAAGAAAGTCTAAAAAAGTGGTTGAGGCCCGTTCTGGAGATTTCCGGCCGGTGGTCAAGGTCGTTTACGATCGATTTTAATTCCGATGCCCAGATAAACTGTTTGTCGGTATCGGTATAGTAGAGTGGTTTTTCACCGAAAAAGTCCCTAGCGATAAGAATTTTGTTCTTTTTTTTATCATGAATACTAAAGGCGAACATACCATCTAATCTTGTAAAGGAATCTTCACCATACTTTTCATACAGCTTTAAAATTACCTCTGTGTCGCTGTGCGTTTGAAAGGGCACGCCTTTTTCGATTAATTCCTGTCTTAGTATTTGATAGTTGTAGATTTCACCATTAAAAACGATAGTCAGCTGCCCGTCATCAGAACTTATGGGTTGTTTACCCGACGCTAAATCGATTATGGACAACCTTCTCATGCCCATGGCGATTGCCATATTATCTTGAATGTCGAAAAAAGTTCCATCGTCGTCCGGTCCTCGGTGAACGATACTGTCGTTCATTGCATGCAATTGTTTCTCAATTGTAGCAAGATCGACATTCTGTTTTTTTATAAAACCATTTATTCCGCACATTCTAATTTACATTTAGGTAAAAGTCCTGTAATTCTCTGGCATTTTCAACAATATCGTAGCCGGATTTTTTTATCTCGGCAATCGTATCCCTTTTCGGGTTCGTGAGTGCTTCGTCGGTAATTTTTGCCCACTCCTCGGCTGTTTTTTCAAGGGATAGAAAGGTTATCAAATCGGTAACTTCAACCTCTCTTGAGATGGTATCGGAGGCCATTATCGGAATACCGGCCGTTTGTGCTTCAATAAGCGTTAGAGGCAAACCTTCATAGAATGAAGGGAATAAAAAGAGATCAAAGGCATTAATGATTTTGGGTATGTCGGAACGAACGCCTAGAAAGAGAACTTTATCGTTTAAGGAAAGACTAGCTACCTTTTCTTTGATCTTTGGCTCTAAATCCCCCTGGCCTACCAAACAAAGCACTACATCATCGTTGAGTTTGCTTAATTCAGAAAAAATATCAATTAAGAATAGATGATTTTTCTGATTGTCGAATCGACCGATATGCCCAATGATCTTTTTTCCCACCAGGCCTTCGGTTTCCCGGAAAGCTTGGGATTCGATTTCCGAATGCTTGAACTTAGATGTATCGATCGCGTTATTAACGACCTTGTACCTTGAGTTATTTTTCTTTCCGAAAAGCCAATTGCCGGCTTTTATGCCGCATGCAAAAAAATGGGTGGCCTGTTTTGCTACCTTATGCTTTAACCTGGAAAAAATCAAATCTTTTACCAAAGTTTTGTTTTCGGAATTCTTATCGAAGAAATCAGAGATGGAAATCGATTCAATTGCAATATGACTATGTGCTATTCTGGTGTCGACCCCGTTCTCTCTGGCAGCGGAGAGCACCATAAAACTCAAGGCGTTCAAATGGGAATGTACAATATTATACTCTTTGTGCGCCGCAAAAAACGCCTTGAGTTTTTTCTTGTACGCAAAGTAGTTCTTGGGATGGATAGGGGGCATGTGAAAAATTTTTCCGCCCATGGCCAAAATTTCTTTATCGAATGCGCCTTCCTCACTTCGGTGCAGCAGAAAATCGAACTGCACCTGTGTCCGGTCTATATTTCGATAATAGTTCATGATCATCGTTTCCGCACCACCTCTATTCATCGATGTTAATACCTGTAAAACTCTAATTTGAGGCATATTTTCTACAATGGCTTGTTTGTGTTGACGCTAGTCAGAAATAGTGTTTCAACATTCTTTTCTAATTGATATTACGCTTTGAAGAGTCTGATTTGGGCCAATGCTATTGCACTGCCCAAGGTTTTCGAAAAAGCTACTTCACACTTTAGGTGCCGGTAGTCAGTTTCATGAACAATTCTTCATATTCCGATATTATTTTATTTTGATTGAACTTCTTGTAAACCGATTCGCGCACTTTGATCGGGTCAAATTGCACGGCAGCATCAAGGTATTTTAAAAACTCCTTCTCATCTTTTGCAAGATATCCATTTTCACCATGCGTAATGATTTCCCGTGTTCCACCCGGACATGCAAAAGCAATTACAGTGGTACCCACGCTACAACTCTCCAATACGGCATTCGGGAAGCCTTCTGCATATGAACCCTGTAAAAAAAAGTCGGCATTTAAGAGGTATTTATGCACTTCGTTCGTAAACGAAATATACTCTACCTTTTCAACAAGATCGAGCGTTTTAATCTTATTCATAATGATATCCTTTTGAGGACCATCGCCGATTATGATATAGCGGAAATCAAATGTTAGTTTACCTAAAGCGTCAAGTATTCTCAGGTATCCCTTAATTTCTGTCAATCGTCCTACGGTAATAAAGGTTTTGGTTTTTCCTGGACTTCCGATTTTTTTACAATTTTCGGGAAATTGGGTTATCGGATTGTGTATGATTACTGTCTTTGCTTTATCCAACCGGTGATTTTCCAGCAAGTCGTTCAACATATCCTCTGACTGACAAACAATCGTATCTAACTTTCTAAGGCCGTAATTTGTTAGATTTCTGCCAAACCAGCCTTGGGTATCATTTTCAACCGAAGCCGTAATTTTACCTACACTGGCCTGTCTGCCGATAAATTTTATCTTAGGAAGAAAAAGCGAGGCGAGCCCCATGGCAACGTTCATGTGCGCGATAGAACTGAATGCCAAATCCGGCCGCTCCTTTTTAAGAACCTTTATTAGTTTGGGTATGGCATAGAGTACCCTTTTCTGTTCGAGAAAAATCTTCCTGACACCGTTTACCGCGTAAGCACTATCGCTCTCGAAGCCTACGATCAGTAAGCATACCTCGAATTTTTCGGCATTTATATTTTGGGCGATGAACGACACTACCCTTTCGGCTCCTCCGGCCAATAGGGTGGGCAATATAAATATCACTTTTTTTCTTTGTGTGTTCATGGTATTGATGCCTGTATGACCAAATTTATTGGTCTTCTGCCGTTCGTTTATAATTCGTTTATTTGGTCGGTAGTCCTACCGCGTACTTATTTAGCCACTGTTTGAGCACCAATAAATTCCATATTAGAGGATAATTGTTCCAGCTTCCGTTCATGTGCTGCTTGATTTTATGAGCTACTTTATCCACATGTAAACCGGGAATACTTGAAAGGCCATCATTATCCAGTTCAGATAAGACCAATTCTTTTAATTCACCTCGGAACCATTCTTGAAAGGGTACGGTAAAACCT
Organism: Aggregatimonas sangjinii; assembly: GCF_005943945.1. GTDB lineage: Bacteria > Bacteroidota > Bacteroidia > Flavobacteriales > Flavobacteriaceae > Pelagihabitans > Pelagihabitans sangjinii. Next base: position 1,473,885 of record NZ_CP040710.1, read on the forward strand.
GCCTTTGGCCTATCGAATATTTTTTTTGGCACGTAGGTATATAGTATATCCTTTAGGATTCTTTTCTTCGTATCGTTCTGAAATTTGAAATCGGTAGGTAGTTTATTGGCAAATTCCACTATCCTATAATCCATTAAGGGCGACCTTGCTTCTAGGGAAAATGCCATGGAAGCCCGATCTACTTTTGTATTGATTTCGGAGTTCAGGTAGGTTTTTAGGTCATAGTCCGATATGCGTTCATACAGGTTTTTATCGTTATGAAAAAGATACTCCTTATCGATAATCGGTTCATCCGACCAATCGTGGTCGATCCAAGAAAGGTCGATATCGGTAAGTAGGCCAACATAAAAGTGTTCGATTGTTTTAAACCCAAAGCCTTTTGCTATCGTTTTCGCCCGTTGATTGGGAAGCGTTTTCAAAATCCCGGCCATAGCTTTCCTCATGGGGTAGGGAATTGAAAAGATAGCCCGTCGGTCTTTAAGGTGGGTATATCTTTCATAACCAAGGAAAATTTCGTCTCCCGCATCGCCGGAAAGGGCTACGGTGACTTTTTTTCTGGTATGTTTGGCCAGTAACATTTGGGGTATCGCCGAAGAATCGCCAAACGGCTCATCAAAATAATCGGTAAAGTTATCGATGAGGCTTAGACTTTCCCTGTAATCGCATTCGATAACGTGGTGGTCGGTTTTCAAATGATCGGCTACCTGTTGGGCAAAGCCGCTTTCATCGAATCTTTTCTCATTGAACTTTATAGAAAATGTCTTTACCGAATTCGAAGCTCCGGCTACAGCCGTAGCGGCAATTAGCGAGGAGTCTACGCCACCTGAAAGAAACACTCCTACGGGCACTTCGGCATACATTCTCAAATCGACAGCATCTTTAAGTATGCTGTTCAATTCCTCGGAGGCCTCTTCGTAACTTCCGAGAAACGGACTGCTGACGTTGGTTTCGATATCCCAATATTTCGTATCCTGCAACTTGCCTGTCTTGATATCGAACTCGAAGTAGTGCCCTGCCCTTAATTTGGTTATCTCGTTGAATATACAGATGGGATCGGGTATGTTTCCCCATTTAAGGTATTCGAGTATGGCTTTTTTCGATATGCTCAGATTGGGATTATACAGTTTAATGGGCGATAGTTGGCTCGCAAATTCAAAATCGGTGCCACTGTGATAATAGTAGAAAGGTTTTTGTCCTAAACGATCCCTGGAACCAAAAAGAACTTGTTTTTCCAGGTCAACTATTACGAAGGCGAACATTCCGTTAAAGTGGTTAAGGCAGTCATTCCCATAGTGAAGGTAAGCCGCACAGATGACCTCCGTATCACTGGACGTTTTAAAAACATATCCCTCACTTTGTAGTGAAGCTCGAAGTTCTTTGTAATTATAGATTTCGCCATTGAAGACGATTTCCACCTTATTTTCATAGGAAAAAGGTTGATTGGACCTTGGGTCTAAATCGATTATGGCAAGTCTGTTGTGGCCTAGGGTTACTTGGCCATTGGCTACCGGAACAGCTTTCCATGCGAGTTGGTCGGGACCCCTGAAATTCGTGCTTTTCAGTTTTTCTTCAACTTGCTTATCGTTATATTTAATCGTTGTTCCGTAGATTCCGCACATTTGATGGCTAAATTTTATTGATTATTTTGAGGTCGATGAGCACGGTTGATTATGCAAAACATGTTGTGGATTTCATTGCCAAAAAAGCGGAAGATCATATCCTTAATCTAAACTCTTTTTAACTTAAAATAGTATGTAGATCGTCCTGAATAAATTATTTGCAACAAGTGCGTAATCACTTAATTTTCGATTAAAAACTCTCGCTGGGGGATATCATCCAATTGTTCCGCTTTGAGCTCCTTTGCCAGGCGTATTTGATGAAATATCCATAGTGCGAGCAGTATCATAAAATCCATGGTGAAAAAATTATGAAAGGTTAGCATAAACAGGGCAAAAGCGATACCCTGCATAATAAGAAAGGGTTTCTGCTTGAACAGTTTTACTCCCATAACTAGAAAATAGATATTCATTGTCAAAAAGACTACGAAGGGAAATAGACCAGCTTCCCCCAGAATGAGGAGGTAGGCATTGTGCACGCTTACAGGACTGAACCCGGTACTTTGAAAAGAATTATACCCGTTTCCAAAAAAGGGTTTATCCGCTATGTACGGATAGTAAATCGCCCATGTTTCGGTCCTGGAAGCCTCGTTCGCATTTTGTAGTGATCCCTGTTCTTGGTTGACCACTGCCGTGAACAAATTGAGACGTGTCGTATTTAATTTGAACAACGAACCAAAAATGGGTAGTAAAACGAGCAAACCGAACCCCGCGGCCAAAATTCTAACATTTTTAACGCTTATTCGCATAGAGATCAGATTGATTAGCACCCAAATAATCAAAAAGGTTCTTGAAAAGGTGATAATACCGCAAATGGTAATCACTACCTGGAAAAGTGTTCTGATGTAAAATTTCTTGACATTAAAAGTAAGAGTATAGGCCAAAATCGCAACAAAACCTCCAAGATTGGCATTGATATAAAGTCCCCCGTATCTTCCATAACTTGTGGAGAAAAAGGCGGCCTCCACAATAATGGATAGGGTTCCGATAATTAAAAAGAATAACAGTTCGTTAATTTTGATGTGTTTTACAAAGACACTGCCGGCAAATATGGCAATGAGATATTTTATCAGGGTGATAAAGAAATCACTCTCTATTCCTGAATAAAGATTTACGCCGCTGATCAAGAAATAGCTAAGCCCGAGTAGTAGTAGCCACACATTCGGTTTGCCCCCTTTGTGAACGATGAGGAAAACGAGCAGGAGACCATAGGTGAGATAACTCAGCACACTACCAATAGCCTGATTTCCCCCAAAAAAGAATGCCGTCGGGATATTGAGGAAGGTTAACGTTAAGATGGCGTATTTTAAAACTTTCATTTTTTGAAATCAACTATCTTCGGGATTCATGTTATAGGTGAAAAACAGGGCGTAAAGATATCTTTTTAACGATCCGATAGCAATTCTGTGATATGGGTTTCCCAAATATTCATTATCTCGTCCGCCTCATACGCCTTCGACGATGCCAACGCCTTTTCGCTTAATGATGTTCGCAATTCTTCGCTTTTCATCATTTTCTCTAGATAGTACTCCAGTTTATTTTGCGACCCGACGGGTATCAAAAAGCCATTTTCGCCGTGTGCTATCAACTCGGATGGACCGTGGGGACAATCTGTTGAAACGCTAGGCACCCCAAAATACAGTGCTTCTATCAGAGCGTTCGGAAATCCTTCCGATTTTGAGGTAAAGGCGAAGATATCGGCATGGTTGTAAAAATCCCAAATTTTTTGCTGGCTTCCGACCAGCTCGATTTGGGTCTCGATAGCCAATTCCTTAGCCAAATTTCTATAGTTTGCCTCTTCGTCTCCTTCGCCGACTATGATGACCTTCCAGCCTTGGTTTTCAACCCTCGAAAAGGCCTTAATCAGCAAATCTTGGGATTTGTTCTTATCCAGCCTGCCAACGCTCAGGATGTTTTTGATTTCTTTTTTTTCCGGTCGGGGCACTATTCGCTTCGCTGCCAATTCTTTTGACAACGGGTTGGGAACGATATGCACCTTCTCTGCTGGGGTAAACGCCTTATAGAACTTACCGTTGGCTTTGGTTTGCACAATTAAAAGGGAACAAAATCGGTACGTTAGGTTGCGCAGTATTTTCCAAAACCGGGTAGGGGGGTTCGCTACGGGGTTATTTCGTTCGCTAATGATACAGGGTAATTTACTTTGCTTGGCGGCCAAAATAGAAAAGATGTTGACCACGGTCATAAAGCTGACCACTAAATCTACCTTATTGTCCCTGATAAGTTGTTTTAAGGTTTGTAAGGTATTGAAGTATTCTCGTATTCGATTAAGACCGGACGAAGAACTTTCTGCTGAGAGATTGCAGTGAAGATGTTGTATTTCAGGGTGTAAAGGGTAAAAAGAAGGATGGTCTTTCAATGTAATGATAATCACATTGTACTTTTTGCAAAGGTGATTGGCCAAGGTAGTCAAAACCCTTTCTGCACCACCGTGCAAAAGTATATAAGTGACAAATGCAATCGTCTTTTTGGCCATATTTCGTTGCGTATCTTATAGGTTTATTCTAATGAGCGCCGCCTTTCAACCACCTATTGATTCTTACCAAAGCGTTATACCATTTAACCGGCGTATATTGAGCAATTCGCAATGATATACTCGAATTTTCAGCATCTACATACTTGGCAAATTCTTTTTTAATTTGTTGGCGGTGTACCTGTTTGGGATCTACTTTGTGGTTATGATTAATACCCTTATAATTCATTAAAAGCATTTCTGTAACAAAGCGCTTCGTAATACTTTTCAGGGAATCATACTTGGGGTCATTATTAATTTTTTCGTTGACAAATCGCGCAGCTTCCAGCGAATCAAGGCTTTTTAGCTTGTACGGCCCCCTGGTAACACTATCGCCCAAGTTAAAGTAATTATAAAATGGATCGGATATAAAGACCAAACTGTCGATGCTATCGATCAACGTAACGGCAAAGTATACATCTTCGGCCATGACCCCCTCTTTAAATCGAAGGTCGCCGATGACATCCCTGCTGTATAAGCGTGTGCAGGCAGAAAAATCCTGGTTTGCGATAATTCTGGTCATCGCGGTCAAACTATCCTGAATTTCTACTTTTCTGTCGTGTTCGGGCTTTTTGTAGGTATCCTCAAAACGATTTACAAGATTACATTCAACAACTCCCTGACTATGGGTGGTCATTAACTTCATCATTTCGAAATACATTTCACGGTCTAACCAATCATCGCTATCCACAAAAGCAATATAATCGCCAGTGGCATTGTTTAAACCATTGTTTCGTGCGCCACTGGCTCCTTTATTTTCCTGATGAAAAACCTTTATGCGCTCATCCTTTTTTAGGTAATCGTCACAGATTTGCGGACAGAGGTCGGGTGAACCGTCATCTACAAGTATAACCTCTAAGTTGGTATACGTCTGGTCAAGTATACTATCGACACAACGGTGCAAGTATTTTTCAGCTTTGTAGACCGGTACGATAACACTGATTTTGTCGTTACGTTTCATTAATACTTCAAGTGTTTACTAAATAAGTTAATGATGTGAATTGGTTGTCTTGGTCAAACGTGCTAAGTGTGGAATAACTTCAATGCTCGATTCTCCACTTTCCGGGCTTTGACGACGCTTTTATAAGTTGCTTTTATATATCAAAATATTCCGCACGTCTTTTTCAACACTTATTGTTTTCAGTAGCGAGAATTTATTTTCCAACAAAAAATTGAAAGTGTGATAGAATTGATAACCAGGGGTTCCCTGTTTGATTTGATCAACGACCAAATACTTCATTTTCCCTTGATGCCTTTGTATAGAATCTTCAAGATCGGGTTCCGAGATATTGTGTATCCAATTAAATAATAAAAGGCATTCGAATGAATTTTCGGTGATATCGTTTAGCCCACCTACTTTATAGGTCACTTCATCGTACATCTCGCTCGCCGCCTGAATCACTTTTGGGTCGATATCGTAACCGATTTTGGTCTTTACATTCGTATGCACGAGGATTTCCCCAAAACCACATCCTACTTCGACAATTGAATCGAGACCAAGGTTGCTCAATTCGTTGGCAAGTTGAAATTTGTAAGGCCTATTGTAAATGTTATTTTCTACATGCCATACATCAAACCCATACTTTTCCCAAGATTTTTTCAGTTGGGCACGTTTGTTCAAAAACTGGATTTTGTAAATGATTTTTTTGAAGATATTCATGATGGTTCAATTTTTCTAGCAAATGGAGGGGTACCTTGTTCGAGCGCTTTGATTCGGCCATCCCCAAATATTCAATTTCTTAATTTCAGTCGTTGTTTATTCAGTTTGTAAAACATTCGATATCCCCAAAAGGGCAAGGTGTTTATAAGCTTTATATAGGGGTTTAAATAAGGTTTTTTCGAATTTTCAATGATTAGACTTCTCATCTTTTTCAAATTATCCTTTGAAGGATCAAGATGCGGATTTTCCAATAGGGAATGGAAATGATATTGCAGATTACCAAGATAGTTTTTTCGCAAGATTTCTTTGGCTCTTGGTGTCTTTGCTATATTAAAGAAGTTCTCCATGGCTCGTTTGATGACCCAAAAGCCATCCAGTTTCTTTTGACCATAATTGCTTCTCATAATACTTTCGCCTTCTTGGGAATAGTAATAAAGCGCCAGTGGTATAAATCCTAACTTGTCGATTTTTTGGTACACTTGGGATAGGAAGAGTATGTCTTCGTATATCTTATCCTTTTCGAATTGAATATCCTTTATCAGGTCATAGGCGTACAGTTTGTTCCAGACATTGTAAAAACCAGGGTAAACGATTCGTTCAAATGCCGTATCAAGAGGCTCGACGATTACTTTGTCTTCCTGCTCAAAGTAGGTTGACTCTCCTTTCTGTAAAGAACATTCCACCACTTGAAGTTTGTGGGCAAGCATTGCCTTTAGGAGTAATTCGTACATTTTCGGGCGTATGTAGTCGTCACTATCAACACAACCAAAATAGGTTCCTGTAGCTACCTTAATACCATTGTTTCGGGCCATGCTAAGGCCTTGATTTTCTTGGTGTATAACCTTGATGCGGTCATCTTTTTTAGCATACTCGTCACATATGGCACCGCAACTGTCCGGAGAGCCATCGTTTACAAGAATAATTTCCAGATTGGTGTAGGTTTGCGCGATCACACTATCAACACACTGGTGTAGGGTGTCTTTTACCTTGTAGACTGGAATAACTACCGATATTTTAGGGGATGCCAAATCCATTCTTTTATCCTTTTCGTTTTACGACCCTGTCAATCAAATCCTTAAACCCTTTTGCAAAGAAAAACATACACGGTAGTAGTACAACTAATAATATAACGTTTAATTGTATTGCGTACAGAAACCAATTAAGATAGGTGTCCGGGACAGTACTTACTATAATATCCTTTAAGTAGCTAACCGCGAAAGCTGGAATCAATATGGCGAGCAGAAGTTTTATGAAATACCCCCAAAAATTTTGCAAAACGCTTTTTTTAAACCCGCTGGAGAACAAATAATAAGGTTTCCAGAAGACGAGAATGCTCGTAACACTTATGGTCGTACCGAAAATAATTCCCTTTATTCCCCAAATCATTCCACAAAAGATGGAGATGCCCAGATTTAAGACAATCTCTACAATCGGAGCCCAAGTATCTTTATAAAGACCGTAGGCATGTATAAAGGTATCGATGGGCATTCTAGCCACCAGGACAAAATAGTTGATGGCCATTAAAATAATGATATCGTGTTCCAATACATACTTTTCCCCAATCCATATAACGATAAAAGAATCAATAAGGTAATATAGGTTAAGTGCAGTAAAGCCCGCCATAAAAAAGCGCAGCGTCATCATCTCCCAGAATACTTTACCGATTTGTTTTGGATTGTTTTCGGCTATTAGATTGCCTACACCGGCATTGAGACCCGAAAACATTTTACCCACTATGTTCTGCAACATGGTGAATATTATCAGATAGTTCTGGTAGAATGCAACACTTGTAACACTTACCAGCGCGAAAATTAAAAGCTGATCGGTACCATAGGTGACGAAAGCCGATATTTTGTGTACGAATACGCGCTTGATGGTCACAATGATATCCTTAAAATCGGCTAGAACCTCTTTCGTGGTCTTTAGATTAAAGTCAAGCCAAGGATACTGCTGTTTTAAACGGTAGCGAATGATGAAACTATAAATAATCGAGAATACAAGTTCCAAGGAAATCCATAGGTATAGGTTCGCGTAGTAGTACGCAATGGCCGTTTGCAGAATAAGCCTGATGATATTAGAGGTCTGCAGGTAAGAAGTAATGATATACTCTTTCTGATCGGCCTGTAGCAGGGTCTGATGAAAATTGACCAGATAGCCCAGTAGGGAGGAAAATAAAAAGGCGTAGAAACAATAAAGTATCAATCCGAGTGAAAAGGAAGTGTTCTCAAAGGAGTATCCAATAAAAAAAGAGTAGATGATGGCGATGCTCAGGACCAACAGAGCGACCCTTTTGTAAAGGAATCCCATCAAGGATACTATTTTGTTCAATTGCTCCCTGTCATTGTCAAGCAATGGCTTATACAGGGCAAAGCCTATGGCCGTGCCAATGCCGAGTTCCGCTAAGTTTAGAAAGCCTAAAATACTTTGGAGCGTACCTACCACGCCCAAGAATTCCGCACCCAGGTAATCTAAAAAGATTTTTCTACTGAAAAACCCCACAAAGGTATACAGCAGATAAAATATCAAATTTACCTTGATATTCTTAAGTGCATAGTTTACCCTTGACATAGGAAGCTATATAAGGTTGGCATCATTTGTCTTTTGTACATCTTGCGGACCACACCCTGAAAATTAGAGAATTACAGTGTCGGGCAATCAAAATCGAAGATTTAAGCTCGCTTTTTACAATCTCGCGTGCACTTGATCTGGTGCTAAGATGCCTTTTACATCGTATAATACACCGTCTTTTTTTAACAGCGATTTCAAATCCATCTGCAAAAACTCTTTATGTGCCACGGTAAGTACCACCGCATCGAATTTTTTGTTCGGTATACTTTTTTGGGTAGTCAATTTATACTCGTGCTCCACTTCTTCAGGGGAGGCCCAAGGGTCAAGTATGTCGAGGTGGGCACCATAGCTTTTTAGATTATTGATAACATCTACGGCTTTGGTATTTCGAACATCAGGACAGTTTTCCTTAAACGTTATCCCAAGTACTAGAATATCGGCACCTTTAACCTTGATGTCTTGCTGTACCATTAGTTTGACCACTTCGGCAGCTACGTATTTGCCCATACCGTCATTCATGCGTCTACCGGCGAGTATAATTTCAGGATGATAACCATATTGCTGTGCTTTTTGCGCCAAATAATACGGGTCAACACCAATGCAGTGACCGCCTACCAAGCCGGGCTTAAAAGGAAGGAAATTCCATTTTGTTCCTGCCGCTTTCAATACATCGTGGGTGTCAATATCCATAAGGTTGAATATTTTCGCCAACTCGTTTACGAAAGCGATATTGATATCCCTTTGCGAATTCTCAATGACCTTAGCGGCTTCGGCCACTTTGATCGTAGGAGCCAAATGAGTACCAGCAGTAATTACAGAGGCATAAAGAGCATCTACTTTTTTTCCTATTTCGGGGGTCGAACCTGAGGTTACTTTCAATATTTTTTCGACCGTATGCTCCTTGTCGCCCGGATTGATACGTTCGGGAGAGTAGCCGACAAAGAAATCCTCATTGAATTTAAGACCACTTACTCTTTCAAGGACCGGAACGCACTCATCTTCTGTTACACCGGGATAAACGGTAGATTCATAAACTACGATGTCACCTTTTTTAAGAACGGAACCTACGGTCTCGCTCGATTTGTACAAAGGAGTGAGTATTGGCCTATTGGTACTGTCGACAGGAGTAGGAACGGTAACCACATAATAATTACAATCTTTAATATCATCGAGTTGGTTAGAACAATATAGGCCTTTGTCGTTGGCAGGCGAATCTTGTAACACAGCCTTCAAAACATCGTCTTCAACCTCAAGAGTACTATCCGTACCCGAGCGTAGTTCAGCTATCCGTTCCGAATTGATGTCAAATCCGACAACCGAATATTTTGTGGCGAATAAACGCGCTAACGGCAATCCGACGTACCCTAATCCTATAACTGCTATCTTAATATTGCTCATAAAATATCTATTTCTTACCTATTTGGTAGTATTCGAAACCATTTTTCAGTAGAGAAGAATGGTTGTATTGGTTCCGCCCATCAAAAATGATAGGTTGTTTTAGCTTTAATTTGAGTTCTTCAAAATCCGGGGACCTGAATTCCTTCCATTCCGTAAGCAATATCATCGCATCCGAATTTGGCAGTGTCTCGTATTTTGAATCAAAGTACGTTACATTCTTAACGTCCTTTAGATAAAAATGTTGGGCTTCACCCATAGCTTTAGGGTCATAAGCCTTTATTTTCGCTCCTCTTTTGACTAATTCCTTAATGATATAGATGGCGGGTGCTTCTCTCATATCATCGGTTTCCGGTTTGAAGGCAAGACCCCACACGGCAAATGTCTTTCCGCTCAAGTCCTCACCAAAACGACCGATTACCTTGTTCGCTATCACCAGTTTTTGACTATCGTTTACGTCTTCTACAGAAGTAATTAACCTTGCGGTGTAGCCGTGTTCCTCGGCGGTCTTCTTCAACGCCTTGACATCTTTTGGAAAACAAGAACCGCCGTATCCGCTCCCCGGGTATATAAAGCTATATCCGATTCGGCTATCCGAGCCAATACCAATACGTACTTTGTTCACGTCGGCCCCGACCAGCTCGCAAATATTGGCTATTTCGTTCATAAACGAAATTTTGGTGGCTAGCATGGCGTTGGCCACGTATTTGGTCATTTCAGCGGAGCGCACGTCCATGGTAATCAAGCGATCAAGACTACTTCGGAAAAACGGAGCGTACAGCGAACGCATTTTTTCGGTGGTGGCCTCATCATCAGATCCAATGACCACTCGATCAGGTTTCATAAAATCGTTGATCGCATCGCCTTCTTTCAAGAATTCGGGATTGGAGACTACATGAAAGTCCAAGTCGACCTTTCTTTTATCCAATTCGGACTTTATTGTAGCACTAACCTTGTCTGCGGTGCCAACGGGAACGGTCGATTTGTCTACAACTATCAAAGGGTGGGTCATATGTTTCCCAATTTCCTTTGCCACCTGCAGCACATATTTAAGATCAGCGGCACCATCTTCACCCATGGGGGTACCTACGGCTATAAAAGCGATATCGCATTTTTCCAGATGGTCGCTAAGGTTAGTACTAAAACGAATGGTCTTGTTCCCGATATTTCGGGTAACCATTGCTTCAAGCCCGGGCTCATAGATGGGGATAATTCCTTTTTTAAGGTTTTCGATTTTCTTTTCGTCTACATCGATGCAGGTAACGGTATTCCCCATTTCGGCAAAACATGTTCCACTGACAAGACCTACGTAGCCTGTTCCTATAACTGTTAAGTTCACTGTATGCTATTTTAAAACTTTATTAATATAATCGGTTGTGGCGTTTTCGTTCGGTATGATCTTGCACGGATTTCCAATAACGACGGAGTTGTCCGGTACATCAATATTTACGTAGCTTAGTGGGGCTATCAATACGTTGTTTCCAACTTTTATGTTGCCTACTAAAACACTACCGGTTCCAACCCAAACATAATTCCCTAGTTGGGGACAACCTTTTTTTTTACCTCTATTTGTTTGACCGATAGTAATTCCTGGCGCTACGTTACAGTTTTCACCGATAACCGCATTCTCGTTAATAATTATATTCCCGAAGTGACCGATAAAAAACCCTTTCCCTATTTGTATTCCTTGTGGGATTTGGATGCCGTACCTATGGGAATATCTTCTGAGGAACACACGATAAATAATTCCCAGAAAGGAGTTCCTCTTATAGGAGTTTACTTTGCGAAGAATATAAGTATATCTAAAACCAGGCTCGAACCAAGATTTTAGGAAAGCTTTGGTGCCTGTGGCCCCTGCGTACCTATATAAATCATGCTTTATTAATTGACCCATTATTTTAGGTTTTCCCAATACCAAGCAATACAGTGCCGCAAACCATCCTTTATATCGAAACGGGGCTCATAATCCAGTAATTTCTTGGCTTTTTCTATCGAAGCTAATGAATGGGGTACATCCCCAAGTCTTTTTTCGCCATGGACGACTTCAATATTCTTAATTTCGGAATCAAAATCGCCTAAAAATTCCTTTAAATAGGATACCAGTTCGTTGAGGCTCGTTCGATTTCCACAGGCCGTATTGTAAACCGTATTGACGGCCTCTTGGGTGTTCGCCAGTATGGCACGAACGTTCATTTGAATAACATTGTCGATATAGGTAAAATCCCTTGAATACGTGCCATCGCCATTGATTGTCGGAGATTCATGGTTCATCAATTGCATCACGAATTTGGGAATTACCGCTGCATAGGCCCCTTTTGGATCCTGTTTTCTTCCAAAAACATTGAAATACCGAAGACCAATGGTCTCTATGCCGTATGTTTTGCTAAAAACATCGGCATAAAGTTCGTTTACATATTTGGTAATGGCATATGGCGATAGTGGTTTTCCTATAACGTCTTCCACTTTAGGCATACTTTCAGAATCGCCATAGGTTGACGAACTGGCGGCATATATGAATCGCTTAACTCGAGCATCGCGAGCCGCCGTTAGCATGTTCAGAAATCCCGATACGTTAACCGCGTTGCTGGTAATAGGGTCGTTTATAGAACGCGGAACGGAACCTAAAGCAGCCTGATGCAAGACGTAATCTACCCCTTCACAGGATTTCATGCAATCATCAAGGTTTCGAATATCTCCCTCGATTAGCGTAAATCGCTTATTGGATAGCAATGGTGCGATATTTTCTCTTTTGCCCGTAGCAAAGTTATCTAGGCAGGTTACCTGATTTCCGTTCCCCAGTAAAAATTCACACAGGTTGGAACCGATGAAACCAGCGCCACCGGTTACCAAAATATGGTGTTCGGAACTAAGGTTTACTGTAGGTGTATTCATTAATTCAGATTTTAGAGAATGCAAAGGTCTGTAAAAGACTTTAAAAATGCACGATTTTTGTCGTAACTATCCAATTTTATCGTTAAATGGAGGTATCCAACCCTATTTTCTACATTTGTACCCAATAACTTTCAATAGCATCTTGAAAAAGGCCTCTATGACCCTACTTCCGTCTGGCCACCAGAGCATCAATAACCGTTAGTTTGTCTGAGTTGTTTATGGTGTGCGTGGTTCTTAGATCACTCGCCCAATCCGGAAATATGGAACGAACGGCTCTTTCTTCATAGTCAGTCTCCGTTAAGGTAATGATTTCGCTAATTTGCATACCATGCCCATATCGTTTCGCGCAATTTTGGGCGGGCCTATAAATTTTCCCGTTTTTCTGGAAAATGGCTCCGGCAGGTCTAGCGCTACGAACATCTGAAACTATTGGGTTTTTCGGATGCGGAATCCAGTTACCGTCTACAAGGGTATCGGAATGGAATAAAAACAATTCGTCATAGGCCGATATTCCGGGATGTTCCTTTATGTTGGTAAACATCCAATACTTCCCCTCATGCAAGAAGATCGTAGTGTCCAGGGCCTGAACACCGTCCATGATAATTTCCTGTAGTTTCCATTCTAATGGAAAATCGACACATTTATACAATTGAATGGTCGAATCATTTTTAGTCTCGGGAACCATATAAAGAATACCCTCGTCCTCGATTAAAAAAGGGTAGGAGAGGTGATAGTCTTTTTCCAGAACCATTTGCGGTTCGCCATAAGAGCCGTCCTCTTCTATTTTTATGACACCGATGGTACCCAGTCCGTGTTCGTAAATCAATTCCTCGATAAAAATATAGTATGCATCACTCTTCTTGATTACAAACGGATCGGCCCAAAAACGATCTTTAGGAGGCATGATTCTAGTGAATTCGCTGAAAGAGCAGTTCAGGATTTCCGATTCACTAAATTTGAAGAGTAGAATATATTGCTCAAAGTTTATGAATTCATCCCATTTGTTTAGAAGTTTTTTAAAGTAATTGAAAAACAAACCTTTAAAAACATACTTGTTCCTCGGCTGCCCTGTGGGTGTGACTTCCTTATCAAGGTCTTTTGTAAGCTTTGCTACGCGTTGCGGAAAAGCTTCAATATCCCTTAGCGCCCGAACAATCATAAAGGGTGCTTTCCACAGATAGTTGTTACGATTCCTGAAAATACCAAAATGATCGGTACTGGAGTAGGTTTCATAAAGCGTAGAAGTTTCGTTTGAAGCGCCATTTCGGCACATTAAGCTAAACTTGGTTTCCGGTCGCGCCAATATAAACTCCCACGCTCCCTCAACTGAGGCATTTTCGGTAGCTTGGTCTCCATGTTTAAAATGCCAAGTTCCATAGACAACTTCAGGAAGCGTATTTCTTGACATTATCGGACTCACTAATGAAATGACCAAATCGGCTTGGGTACGCTTAATATTCTCCAAGGCGTTTGTGCTTGGAGAGTAGAACCCACTTTCGACACTAAAATCTGTTTGTACTAATCGATCTCCGATTAAGTCTTTAACATCCACTTTTGCAAAAGCGTTGGGAAGCAAAGGATATTTGGCCTTGTCATACGGCAGGTACTTTCTTAAAAAAGAATAATCAAAACCCTCCTTAACCGGCGTATGGGCCGGTAGCAATACTTGGTTTACGGGTATAAGCGCCAGAACAATTTGGGCAAGTTCGGATTGGGCAACCTGTTTTACAATTTCATAAATCCAAGCCGGAACAAGGCTGCCGTTCAGTATAAGCGCTATTTTGATTTTTTGTTGCGACAACTGTTTTTATTAAAGTATTCAAGCGTAACTCAAGCCAATATCGGCCTATTCTACTTTCTTTGGAACTTTAGACTTTCCGTATCGTTGGCTCAGTACCATAAACGGTTTTTCGACCAATAAGTAGAAAGCTGTAATACAGACTATCGAAAGAGGTATAAATATTAAGGCCTGGAACATAAAATTCATTTCATAAGTGCTAAAAATCGTTAGCTTATTGGTAAAAAGCTTCATTACCAAATGGTAAAAAGGAAAATGAAGCAGGTAAAGGGAATAGCACATGCCGCCAATTATAGTCACCCATTTGTTCGTGACCATTTGCCTTAACAGGACCAAGTGCAAACTAGCTATCAATATTAAAAATAGCGTAAGTGTGCGAAGGAACCAATCTTCAAAATAGAAGAAAAACAATAATAGACCCGCAGTGAAAACCACATCCCAAATAATATGCTTTGGTAATTTGATGTTTTTGTACACATCGGCAGCAACGATACCTGCCAAGAAATATTTGAAATAGTCACTCAATTCTAAATGCGGACTTACATTAAGATTTAGCGCTACAACTAGTAGTATTGCATACACTATCGGTCTCCAGTATTTGAACTTGAATGCCTTAAATAGATAGAGGAAAAGGGGCATTAGAAGATAAAACTGAATTTCAAGCTCCAAACTCCATGCTGGTGGCAAAATATAAGAATAAGACTCGTGCACCAGGTTATGCAAGTAAAAAAATGAGGAAAGAAAGCGCTCCCACAAAAATCCGATGCTTTCAGACCCCATAACAATATGAACCACAAAGAAAAGAATGAGGGCAATTATGTAAGGTGGTTCGATACGGATCAACCTGCGCAGAAAGTACTTTTTGAACTTCAGTTCTGACCGTTTCAAATTGATGAAAGGCAAGGTGAGTATAAAACCACTGATGCCGAAAAATAGCTCGACCCCTATGTTGCCGCGAAAACAAATTTCCCGCAACAAGCTTTCACTTTCGATCAGTGCCCTGTCAAAATTCACGTTGTACTCTAAAAACGCCTGGCTCATATGTGCGAACATCACCGGAATTATGGCAAAAAAGCGCAGCGCATCTATCTCAGGAATGAACTTCTGTGAAGATTTACGTGATAAGAGTTCTTTTAATCTTGTTATTTTCATTGGATTCGGGCTATATAAACTAAAACCTACACTCGGGCATTTATATTTTATAGTACTTCTTGTACCAATCGATGAAGGCCGAAACACCTTTTTCAATGGAAGTATTCGGCCGATAATCGTAGTCATTGATCAAATCATCAACATTTGCCCATGTTCTTTCAACGTCACCGGGTTGCATGGGTAACATTTCCTTTGAAGCTGTTTTTTCAAGTTTTTGTTCTATGGCACTAATGAAATCTAACAGTTTTACCGAGCTATTATTGCCTATATTGTATATTTGGTAGTCTGCTTTCAGGTTATTTTTCGAGTCTTTCTTCTTTTCTATAATTCTTACCACCCCCTCGGTAATATCATCAATGTAGGTGAAATCCCTTTCCATAGCGCCCTTATTGAATACCTTGATAGGCCTATCGTTGATAATAGCATCGGTGAAGAGAAACATGGCCATATCCGGTCGGCCCCAGGGCCCATAAACAGTAAAAAACCGAAGCCCGGTAGTGGCGAAACCGTACAAATGGCTGTAGGTATGAGCCATAAGTTCATTACTTTTTTTGGTCGCCGCATAAAGACTTATGGGGTGGTCTACCGAATCGGAGGTTTCAAATGGTATCTTTTCGTTAAGACCATACACACTTGAACTACTTGCATACACCAGATGTTCGATAGCGTTATGTCGGCAGCATTCCAGAATATTCAAAAACCCTACAATATTACTATCTACATATGCTTCGGGATTTTCAATGCTGTATCGAACTCCTGCCTGCGCTGCGAGATTACAGACAATATCGAATTTTTGGGATGAGAAAAGGCCCGGTAAGGCCTGTCTATCAGCGAGGTCCAGACGAATAAACGAAAATGAAACATTGGGAAGTTTACTTTTTGAAAGGATATTGAACTTCTTCGCTTTTTCACTGTCAATTCCTAATTCGCTAAGCCGGTCATATTTAAGCTTGGGGTCATAATAGTCGTTTATATTATCCAAGCCCACCACCTCATGGCCCTTTTCAACGAGTTTTTCGGAGACATGAAAGCCGATGAAGCCTGCTGCTCCTGTAACAAGTATTTTCATAATATTGATTTAGGGAAAATCTGTGCAAATATCAGGATTGTATCTATTATAGACTTATTTTTCGGCGGTAAACTTGTTAAAATGCATTAAAATCCGAAAAACGAAGGGCAGGGCCGTTGTTGGTCTGCGATTCGATTCTTTATGACGAAATAGGAATTATCCTCAAACAAAATCCTATAAGTGGCGCTCGCTAGGGCTGTATATAAAGAAAGGAGCGGCAATTTGCCGCTCCTTTTTAAGTTACATTATGTTTGGAAGATTAATTTGGAACGTTGGTATAGGTAACGTCGGAATCATCAAAACATGGAGCATCGGGAACAGTATCAAGAAAATACTTTCTCGGATGATCTGCAAAAGTAGTATTAGTCGCTATGATGTTACAGTCATCTTCGGCGATAACGCCCCAAGCGGACTGGCCACCCAAAGTAAAATTAGAATCCTTAATGGTCAGATTACCACTGTTGTTGGAGAGTGTAATCGTTCCTTCATTATGACCGTTCGTTCCGAAAGGTGCTTTATTCGTATCGTTGGTCGAACAATTTTCGATGAGGATAGTACCGGACTCTAAAGCACTGGCATGAAAGAAAGAACCGAATAGATTTTCTCCAGTAGTATTTCGTACCGTTACGTTATGGCCTATCATAGATTCGCCGGGGCTGTTAATAAAACTACTGCATTCTACAATTTGGTCCTTACCTGAAAGCGCTAAGCCCGTATTTATTCGCCAATCATTCGTTTCGTTGTTGTTTTCTTCATTGCCGTCGAAAGTAACGTTGGAAATGATGGTGCCATTTACGGTATTGTTAAGTATTGCAATTAGTGGAGTTGTGTTAAAAACAACGTCGCCGGGTTCAAAATCCATCGCAGACCCACTTCCAAGGGTAATGCGCCCGTCTTCTGCGGTTGCGACAAAAACCAATGGGAATAAGGCGTCTTCATATTGATCGCCGCCAGCAACGGAAAGTATCAATCCAGGATAAAAAGCATCGGAATTTTCTACATTAAGCACCGAGTCACCGACTTGGACAGCTTGTGTCAAAGCAGACTTCACCGCATCGCCTCTTTTTAACGTTCCACCTACAATCTTGGTATTATTGAATTTCGGAACCAATGGTCTATCTATTATCCAGACTTTGTCCTCTAGCCAGACAACACCACCTTCGCCACAAGTGTCAAGGGCAGCTTGAACTTGATCGGTATTGTTTCGAATAAATTTTTCCCCGACAGTGGTCGAAATTTCGAAATCAGAGGGTTTGGCGTCAAAATCAGTTACGGCCGCCCCGCAATCAACGTCGGGTGTTTCTTCTTCGGGAGTTTCTTCTTCGGGTGTTTCATCGACTCCTTCCTCTGTGGTTTCTTCCGTAGTGGGGTTTGAGTCGTCATTTGAGCAAGCAATAAATAAAAATGCAATTGTAAATAAGAATAAAATATTTCTTTTCATAACATTGGGGGTTTAAAATCTAGCAAATTTTAATTCTAAAGTTAATATACGTAAACTTGTTAAAAATGGTTTAAATCAATTTTTGAAGAAGGGGTTTCAGTGGCCTGTCACAAGCATTATTAAGATTGCAAATCATTAATAATAAGCTGTTTATGTCTCGTGGGCAATGACTTAAATTTATTGTGCATTTTATCGATCTGTTTGGTAAGTCCATGAATAGACCTTCTTTTCGCAAATTTTTTACTATTAAATCATTACCGTTCAACCGATACTAAAATTGCAATCAACTGGCCAAACGGATATTCTCAAAAAATAAAGTGCGAACATAGTAAATTTTATTAGGATACAAGATAAATGGTGTCGGACGAGGTGGAAAAAACGAGGAAAATATTCAAGAAGAAAGTAGATTTCTAAAAAAGAATGCTTTTGTTTTTGCAACAGTTTGTCGCCCTAATACCATAGCTAAAGGTCGGGTCCGAAAATATAGTTTAGTCGTTGATAATCAAATTTTTAGATGTACGAATGAACCTGTTGGGGCTCATCAAGGAAGCAGGATGTTGAGGAAAATACCCCCGTTAAACGAATCGAAAACGAAACGACAAAACGTTACCACTTCGGGTGTTGATAAAAAAACAAAGACGAAATCTTCTTTATAGACGTTAATCTAAAGAATTAAGCAATTCATCTATATTTGATTTTTCTTTTAACCGTCAGTATCCAGCATGCTTTTTAACTCCGTTGCCTTTTTGGTGTTCTTTGTTTTAGTGTTTACCTTTTATTGGTCGGTACCCAATAAGAATGTCAGGACTCAAAATATTTTGCTGCTTGTGGCAAGCTACGTATTTTATGGATGGTGGGATTGGCGTTTTCTATCGCTTATAGCGTTTTCAACCATAGTCGATTACCTATTGGGTATCTCCATCGCTAATGCAACCAATCGGATTCGTGCAAAACGATACCTTTTGGCAAGTATTTTTACCAATCTCGGCCTTTTGGCCATTTTTAAGTACTTCAATTTTTTTATTGATTCCTGGGTAGACCTTTGGCGGTTATTCGGTTATGAAATGAACGTTAGTACTTTGAACATTATCTTGCCAGTCGGTATCTCGTTTTATACGTTTCAGACAATGTCGTATTCTATCGACATTTACAGGAAAGAATTGAAACCGACCAAAAATTTCATTGCCTTTGCAACTTTTGTCAGCTTCTTTCCGCAATTGGTTGCCGGGCCGATAGAACGCGCATCGAACCTGATACCACAGTTATTGTCCAAACGCACATGGAATCACGAGAGGTTAAAAAACGGTCTTTTTCAAATCGCTGTAGGTTTTTTTAGAAAGGTCGTTGTTGCCGATTCTATTGGAAGTATAATAGATGGTATCTACAATGTACCCGAAATCAACAATTCCAGTTCGATTCTCATGGCAGTGCTGCTGTATTCATTTCAGATATATTTCGATTTTAGTGGCTATTCCGATATAGCGATAGGAACCGCGCGCCTCTTAGGGTTTGATTTCAAGGCAAACTTTAAACTGCCCTATTTTTCCTCGTCAATTACCGAATTTTGGCGAAGATGGCACATTTCCTTATCCACTTGGCTTCGCGATTACCTTTATATTCCGCTAGGGGGAAATCGAAAAGGCGTACTGATGCAGTATCGAAATCTATTCCTAACGATGCTATTGGGCGGTCTCTGGCATGGTAGCTCTTGGAATTTTGTATTTTGGGGAACCATTCATGGTGTTCTTCTTGGTCTAGAAAAAAGATTTGCGTTAATCCCTAAAAATTACAATTTTCTTCGCAATATGGCCATCTTCCTATTGGTCAGCTTCATCTGGATTTTCTTTCGATCTTTAAGCTTATCGGATGCGGTACTGATTATTGGAAAACTTTTCGATGCCGATTATGGTGCGCCTTTTATAGGCGATTTCCTGCCCTTTTTGACCATGGTATATGGTTTGTTCTTAGCAATGGTATTCGACGCCTATTTGTTCAGTACGGATACTAGTCTTGAAGATTTTGGAAATAAGTTGGGGAGCGCGACGTTTGTAGTATTGGTGAGTTTCATAGTTATCAACATTCTGCTTTTCTATTCAAGTGCAAGTAATTTTATCTACTTTCAATTTTAATTATGTTGCGGTCCGTTAAATTAGTGGTGGTAATAATGGTGGTGTTGTTCGTCGCCGATAGGTTGATTTACCAGGTAATCAGCACTTTGGATGACGATATTTACACTGGTTTGGCCGTGGGAAAGATAAATTCGTTTCTCAAGCGTAAAGACGATGTTGATGTATTGGTTTTTGGAAGCTCTCGAGCGGCCCACCATGTCGATCTTGAGGAATTGGGAGTCCCGAACTTTAATGCCGGACAAGATGCCACCAAGATTGGCTTTGCAAGCGCATTAATAGCTACCTTGAAAAAACGGGGGCAAACTATCATCGTACACATCGATCACGACGAATTGTATGATAATGATTACGATGGCCAAAGTGATGCACAACTACTTGCCTTCCATGCGCTGAAAAATGATGAAATCGGGAGTTTTTTCAATAACTATTTCAAGGAAGAATGGGTTTTGGGCAAAATCGCACATTCTTATGCCGCTAACGGGAAAATTTTATCCATTCTCAAGAACAGTGTTTCAAAAGGGCACGATTATGCCGCTCAAAACGGATACGAACCCTTGATTCCGACCGAAGAACAATCCGAAACGTTCCGGCAGATCATGAGCAAAGGTATTGCCGATCCGATTCAGGAAAAAGTGGAAATGAACAAAGTGAACCTCAAGTCGGAAAAATTTATCGATCATATAATTCGAAAAGCGAAAACAAACGAATCGAAACTTGTATTTTTTACTTCGCCCTCTTTATTAAGGATAGACCGGGACACAAAAAATCGCACACAAGCTTTTTTCAAAGCGAAGGGTATTCCTTATTGGGATCATGGTGCTTTTTTCGATTCCCTGGAATATACTGATTGGAAGGATGAAACACACCTATCGGATAAGGGAGCAAAAAAATATTCAGCCTATCTTAGAGGTGAACTCCTTCATTATCTTAATGGTGCCTTCAAATAATTCATTTGACCTTCCGCTTTTGCTAACTTTATGGTGATGTGCGAACGCATAACTTCTTCTCCAGAGCGAATAGCTGAATTGGCCGTTACGAAAAGCGAAATATAAATCAGCTAACCTGAATAACGCATCATATACATCAAAAATAGTCACGACAGGTTCGTAGGATTAACCTTATCCTTGGTCTTGGGCATAATATGAAGAAGGGGTAGGGTACCATAAACACTTCGGCTTGTTTTACACCACCAGGTAGCTGGTGGTGTGTCAAAGTTCCATTAATGGATAAATTTCTTTTCCACTCACAAGAATTCGCACCTATCTTTTCCGTTACGTTGCGTCTGTAATTGGAAAAGGGACGGGCAACTTTTATTTAAATCGCTTATCTTTCCCCTCGTTAGAAAGTGACTTGAGATATGCTATTTAATTCAATCGACTTTGCGATTTTTCTGCCAGTAGTTTTTATGCTGTATTGGTTCTTGGCCAATAAAAACTTGAAAATCCAGAACCTCTTGATTGTCGCTGCAAGTTATCTATTTTATGGTTGGTGGGACTGGAGATTTTTATCCTTGATTCTTTTCAGCACTATCGTTGATTACCTTATTGGCCGAAAACTTGAACGAGAAGACCATCTATTCAAAAGAAAACTGTTACTCTGGACCAGTATTCTCGTAAACCTTGGGTTCTTAGGCTTCTTTAAATATTATAATTTTTTCCTTGACAATTTCGTCAGTGCATTTTCATTTTTCGGTTTTGAAATCAAACCCAATTCATTGGACGTTATATTACCTGTTGGAATCAGTTTTTATACTTTTCAAACCCTCAGTTATACTATTGATGTCTACCGCCGTAAACTTCGTCCCACCCATAATTTTATAGCATTTTCGGCTTTTGTGAGCTTTTTTCCTCAATTGGTGGCAGGCCCTATTGAAAGGGCGACCCACCTTTTACCTCAGTTTTACGAGAAGCGAAAATTTAATTACGCTCAGGCCGTTGACGGCATGAGGCAGATACTTTGGGGCTTATTCAAGAAAATTGTAATAGCTGACAATTGTGCCGAATTCGCCAATTTGATTTTCAATAATTCATCAGATTTTTCTGGTAGCACATTGGTTTTAGGAGCGCTGTTTTTTACGTTTCAAATTTATGGAGACTTCTCTGGCTATTCCGATATTGCTATAGGAACTTCTCGACTCTTCGGTTTTGATTTAATGAGAAATTTCAATTTTCCATATTTTTCAAGGGATATCGCCGAATTTTGGAGGCGTTGGCATATTTCACTTTCAACTTGGTTCAGGGATTATCTTTATATTCCATTAGGTGGAAGCCGCGGTGGCATTTGGATGAAAGTTAGAAATACGTTCATCATTTTTATTGTAAGTGGATTTTGGCATGGGGCAAATTGGACCTTTATCGTTTGGGGAGCTCTAAATGCAATTTACTTTCTCCCCCTTTTATTGACCAAGAACAATAGAAATAATCTCGATATTGTTGCCAGTGGAAAGCACTTGCCCTCCGGCAAGGAGCTTTTTTTGATTTTAATAACTTTTGGATTAACTGTGTTCGCTTGGATATTTTTCAGGGCGAATTCTATAGAACACGCATTCGAATATATTTCAGAAATATTCTCGCCCTCACTTTTCACTCTTCCGAGTTTCGAGGGTATGACAAGAGCATTGACGGTGATTAAACTGGTTTGCCTGTTCACCTTAGTTGAATGGTTTGGGCGGGAAGGGCAATTTGCTTTGGCACAACTAGGTTTAAGCTGGAAACGACCTTTTAGATGGACCATGTATTTTGCGATTATTTTAAGTATATTTTGGCTTGGCGGAAGTGAACAGGCATTCATCTATTTTCAATTTTGAGGCCATTATGGGAAAATTTTTGAGAACACTTATCGTATTTGCGATTCTGTTGGGAATCATCGGCGAAGTCGTAATCCGTACTTTTCGTTTGGTACCTGATATTCCTGAAAGATATATAGATAACCATGGTATTCAAAGATATAGACCGGGCCAATCGGGTTACTACACAAAAGCGGAAGAACAATGGAATGTCAATAAATATGGTTGGTTGGGCACCCATGACAACGAAAAAGAGCGTACGATTTCCGTAATCGGGGATTCATTTATCGAAAACATTATGAATCCTATATCGTGTAATCAAGGCAGTGTGCTCAAGAACCGTTTTCCTGAGTATTCCTTTTTTGAAGCAGGAAGATCTGGCGTAACCTTTATAGAAGCTGTTGAGATTAGCGCCATTTTACAAGATGAAATCAACCCTAAATATCAATTACTGTATCTCAATACAGCTGACTTTTCTGAATCCGTTTCCGAAATTCAAAGATATACCGACAGGTTACAGATTTCCTTAGAGACCGAAAAATTACTTCCGGCAGAATTAAAATCCGTAGGATTAAAAAAAATATTATATAACATTAAGTTACTCTATTACCTCTATTTGAGGTATCCGATTTTTGTGGAAAAACAAAATCAGGTAGCAGATGAAGAAACGACTATAAGCTTGGAAACCGAAAACAAGCTGATGTATCAAAAGCTTTTTGCCTATTGTGCTTCAAATTATGAATTAAATAGATTGATTTTTGTGTTTCACCCCAATACGGATCAAAGAATCTTAAACTTGGCGCATGAATACGATATCAAAACGATTAGTCTTGATTCAGATGGAGATAAAAACTGGGATTTGGGAGAGCACGATGGACATTGGTCTTGTTACGGGCACGAGCAAGTAAGTAAACAAGTGGCTAAAAGGTTAAAAGAAATAGCTCTTTAGCAATATTGTCGTCAGAAGCAAATAAAAGTAAGCAATATTCAATATACCATCAGCTATACGTGACAAACAAATTCAAGGCTGTTTTGTATTAACTCCCGTATTGGTTCAGCGCATACTAAAAATACCTCTTTCTGGAAACCTATTCTGATTCTTTGAAATCCATCTTGTCAATATGAAAATTGTATTTCCTTTGAAGCATACTTCATAAAAGAATTTCCGCGTTTATAACATCATACCATCCTTGTTAGCATAATATGATTTTGATGCAAAATAAAGAAAGAGCTATAATCTTAAAAAGTAAACGCTGGAAGTCAGGCCCGCGAAGCATCCGAAAAGGAAAAGACCTTTGCGCGTCCAGGCATTCCGATAATTACCGGGACGGAGCAACTTGCCTGAAGGCAGTCAGGCCGCCTGCCGGACAGACAGGTTCAAATTTCGATTATCGAGTTATAGGATGTTGGAAGTGGAAGTTTTTCGTGTAGAAACTACTACAGGCACAAGTATACTCTAAAGTGGTAAAGTTGAGATTTGGATAAGCATAGCAGCACACATAGAACCTGCAAATCAATTAAATAAATAAAAAAAGTGTCCGACAATTATCGGACACTTTTCTATTATGAATGGATGGTTTCTAACGATTATAGTGTCAAGGTATGCAGAAACTCTTCTAAGTTGCTATATCCATCACCATTGCGATCGGTATTGCCATCCGCCGCATTATATGGGTCTAGGCCCTGTGCGCTCTCCCATGCGTCAGACATACCGTCTTTGTCAGAATCGGCGTATCCCGAACCGCCGGAAAGGTATGGATAACCTCCAACTTGACTTGGATCATTGATCAAGCGCCCAGTATTGTTCCGAATATCTTGAGTTACTCTCCGTGTAACTTGGTCTTGGGTAAAAGCACCTGCATTACTCAAAACATCATTTAGAAGACTTGCACTATCCATCGTTGAAACGTTTTTTAATGGAAAATCAAAGGCGTCCATTCTTCTGTTTGAACTACTCATATTTTGGTTCCCGCTTAAAGTGTACCCTATGGCATTCCATTCAGAGTCAGAATTGCTGGTTCTGTATTGACTAATGTTGCCTCTGACGTAGGCAGCCGTGTTATCACTTATCAATATGGGATATCTGTTGACTTTTGAATCTACCCCAGGGATGTGCAGGTTATTGATGAAATTCACCTGATTATAACCAGTGCCATGAAAAATAGAACCGAACAGTCCCCAGTTATAGTATACATTGTTTACCAATTCCATTTCCATAACATTGCCCGGATTCACATTAACGAGCGGATTTCTCTCGCTGTTATGCGCAAAAATAGAGTTGTAAATGGTAATTTTAGACGAGGTATTGCTCACCAACATACCCATACTATGATGGTTGTAGTATCCACTACTATTAGGATTGGTCGTATACTCGTGCGATGAATACATCAATGCTTCGGAGAAAATGCAATTTTGAAAAGTGACTCTGGTCGCTGCGTACGGATCGATTACTTCATCGGTAGACCAAGAAAATGCGCAATGGTCAAAAATGATATCGCTAGATCCAATACTTGCCGCATCGCCTGAAAATTCTTGATTTCGTCCTCTTCCGGCCCGAATACGAATACCTCGAACAATAACATTGCCGCCGGTAACTTGTAGGGCCGGTTGTTCCATGCTGCTTGATCTGCGTATAGTGATGCCGTCACCAGGAGCTGTTTGCCCAGCGATGGTAAGATTGCCATTTTGAACACGTAGCGTTTGCTGAACGGTAATGTAACCGGCCACTTTGAAAACGACTATCCTCGGACCACTGGCTTCTATGGCCGCCCTTAAGCTACCGATACCGCTATCATTAAGATTGGTAACCTCGATAACCGTACCTCCTCTGCCTCCTGTGGCGTACTTTCCGAAACCTTCAGCTCCGGGAAAGGCTTTTAACTCGCCAAGATTGGGTATATCGGTAGTAGGTGGTGTTTCCACCTCTCCCTGTACTGTAAGGTTGATGACTTGGGTGCAGCCCTCATCTGAAGTTAGGAGGTAGGCGCCGCTATTTGCCGAAGTGACTGCCCCTAGATTGAAATTGTCCCCGACCGTAGTGCCGTTAGGCAATTCAATACTAAGGCCGATATTGTTGGGTAGCATACTCAATACTACTTCGGTTCCCACAGCTACTGTTAAATTGCTCTGGCCATCCGCCCATACACCATTTAGTCGATATTCTGGAATGATAGCGCCAGTAGAACAGTCGTTCTCCTCAACTACATTTACGGTAACCGTGCCTTCTTCGGTTGTGGTGTTGCCATCATCATCGGTGGTTTCTACGGTGTAAGAGAAAGTATCGGTTTCGGTCTCCGGTTCCGGCTCAGGTTCTGGAGTGGGCTCCGGTTCTGGCTCCGGCTCCGGTTCTGGAGTGGGCTCCGGTTCTGGTTCAGGAGTGGGTTCCGGTTCAGGAGTGTGTTCCGGTTCTGGAGTGGGCTCCGGTTCTGGTTCAGGAGTGGGTTCCGGTTCTGGAGTGGGTTCCGGTTCTGGAGTGGGTTCCGGCTCCTCTTCCGGTTCAGGAGTGGAAGGCGGACTAGTTGATTCTGCGGTTTGCGTGGTTTCTGGGGTAGCAGTACCTAAAGTGTAGGTAATCGTATTGTCATCGTTGATTTGTACTGTACCGAAGGATGGGTTCGTCACATTGGTAATGACCACGTTGCCTAAATCCTGTACGCCATCGTTGGCCAGCACATTGATAGTAATGGAACCTGATGGAGGAATATTGTAAACATCATCGATTACAAATCCATTTAGGGTATCATCGCCATTATCGGAGATGGCATATTCCGACAATACGTCTGCGTCTTCGGAGCAAGAAAAAAACAATACAAGTACAGAAACAACCATCGCGAGTAGACCACGATAGTTTTGGGTGGGTATTTTCATGAGTAGGCTAAGATTTTAATTTTAAACTTGGTTTAATTATAAATTACAAGGTTATTTTAATGTGCTATGATCGATTTAAAACTCGTTCCAAAAGACCAAAAAAAATAACATATCCACTAGAGTACGTGCAAATTCTCTTATTTAGACGTCAAACTACCAAAAAAATCGACGAAATACGCTAATATTTAACATTTTAACAATTTAGTCACTGTTTTGGGCTCTAAAATGATAGAAACCGAAGTGGTCTAAGACTGACCACCTTGGATTGAGTGATCGCCAGTATATGAAATGGCATTTAAAAATTTAAAATCATAGAAAATGGAACCCTCCAAGAAGACGGGCGCTATGCTGTTTTAGAAAAAAAGAAATGTGAAAGTAGCAGGGGTGAGTGCAATATAATAGGGACAAACTTCTAATTACCAAGTACTGCTCTTAGTGTTTTAAGAATGATCTGAATATCCTTGGAATAACTTCTTTCCAGGATATATTTCTTGTTTAGGGCTAATTTTTCAGGCATTATTTGTTCTATATACATCTGCTCGGGATCGTGCGCTTCTTTTAATATTTCATTTTCATTGCGAAAATGAATCGATGCATAGTCCGTTATTCCCGGACGTACGGATAATACAATAAGGTCTTCTTCGGAGTAAAGATCAACATATTTTCTTACCTCCGGTCTAGGGCCTACAAGGCTCATTTCTCCAAACAGTACATTAAATAGCTGCGGAAGTTCATCCAATTTTAACTTCCTAAGAAATAAACCCGCCTTGGTAACTCTGGAATCCCTATCACCCACTGTAAGCAGTCCTTTTTTATCGGAGCCTGTGTACATAGTCCTGAATTTCCATATTCTGAAATCCTTATTTCCTTTGCCCACCCTTACTTGCTTATAAAGTACTGGGCCTTTCGAACCTAATTTTATAATTATGGAAATCAATACCAGAAAAGGACAAATCACAAGAATGCCTATGGCTGAAAAGAAAATGTCCGAAATGCGTTTCATTGGTAAGACAACATATTAATTTTACGCTACTATTTTAGGCCATTACATCTTCAACTGCCGCACTCACTGTTTCCACTATGAAATTCAATTCTATTTCCGAGAGCTGCGGATATATCGGTAACGAAATTTCATTTTTATACTGGTCGAATGCTACCGGAAAATCAGCAATATTGAATCCCATGGTCTTAAAAACGGTGAGCAAAGGAAGCGGCTGAAAATGAACGTTTACGGCTACATCCTTAGTGGAAATGTACGCTATAATGGCATCGCGTTGTGCCTCGGTGGCATTTTTGATCCGAAGCGCATAGAGATGACATGAAGATGCCTTGTCCTCGTCCTTACTTGGTGGTGCAATAGCCCAATGTTTATTGGAAAAAAAGCGATTGTAGTATTCGAAGATTTCAACACGTCTTGGTAGTACTTCGGATTCGTACGTTTGCATCTGGCCTACACCAATGGCTGCCAGGACGTCGGGCATATTGATCTTTAGGCCTGGGTAGATAATATCGTACCGCCAAGAGCCGGCCTTACTTTTTGAAAAAGCATCTTTGGTCTGCCCATTCAAGGAATAGCAGCGTAGGGTGGCATAGAGCTCATCATTTTTGAAGGGCTCGGGAAGGTTGAGGCATATGGCCCCACCTTCGGCCGTCGTTACATTTTTGACCGCGTGTAAGGAAAATATGGTTATATCGGTCAACAAACCTGTTTTTTTTCCTTTGTATGTCGCCCCTATCGAGTGGGCTGCGTCGGAGATCACTAGAATTCTGCCGAGCTTTTTCTGAACTTCACTCGAGGGATTGAATACGGCTTTCCTGCGTTCCGCAAGTTGGTTTATCTCATCATAATCACAAGGCCATCCTGCAATATCTACGGGCATTATCACTTTTGTCTTAGGTGTAATTGCTTTTTCGATGGCCTCCAGCGAAATATTAAAATCTTCACCTACATCGACTAAAACAGGTTTAGCCCCCGAATGAATTACGGCCAAAGCTGTAGCGGAGTAAGTATAGGCAGGTATGATTACCTCGTCCTCGGGCCCAAGCCCCATCCAATTAAAAATGAGCATAGCGCCAGACGTCCAAGAGTTTACGCATAGAACATGGGGTACTTTGGTCTGCTCGGCAATTTGTTGTTCCAAAAGTTTTACTTTCGGTCCTGTGGTAATCCAGCCTGAATCCAAGGAATCGAGAACCTCGTTTTTCACGGCATCATTGATGTAAGGTGGTGAGAAAGGTATTTTCATAAAGTATTTTTATATAAATCCGAGTAGTTTTTACTTATAACGGCTAAACTATAGAGTTTTACATTGATGAGGGCATTTTCTGAAAGTTTATCCGCTAAATTTTTATCGGTACCCATGCGAATAAGGGCCTCTGCAAGGTCGTTGGAATTATTGGTGTCGACGATCAGGGCTTCTTTTTCGTGTCTCGCGATATCCCTAACACCTGCGACATCGGTCGTTATCAACGGAAGGCCCATCGCGGAAGCCTCTAACAACACCCTGGCAAAGCCCTCCCTGTACCACGTTGGAAGTACAAAAGTATCTGATCGGCGGAGCAAATCATAAATATCCGACCGAACTCCAAGCCAGTCGACATACGCGCTGTATGTCTCGATCAAATTCTTGTTTAGTTTTTTGGAATTTTCCTCTAAAGGGCCTACCAATAGGAATTTGAAATGATATCCTTTTGCATGGCATATTTTGGCAGCTTCCAAAAAATTCACAATTCCTTTTTCATAAATTAACCTAGACACGCAGATGGCCGTAAAGGGCTCGTGCTTTCTAGGCGCAACAGCACCGATTTTTGTTAAATCGATACCGCTCCCGTAAATCATTGAGTGATTTGAATGTTTTATAAGGCCGTTTTTTAAAAAAATATCCCTGTCCTCAGAATTTTGAAAAGTGGTATGCGATACACGGTTCCGGATAATATAATGTAAGAAAACATAGAGGAATCTGATGGGTGCACTTTTAAAATCCTTGGAGACGAAAGCTTTTCCTAAACCCGTTATGGTCCTGACGATTTTGACCTTCAACCGGTATGCTGCTATGGGTACTAGAAAAGCTGGTTTGGTGTCGAAAGTTTGAACAATGTCGAAAGTGTTTTCAGAAAATATTCTTTTGTACTGCCTTACCGTTTTAAAGTCCGAAAAAGGATTAAAACTTCGATTAAGATCATATTTGATGAAGTTGATTTTTTCCGGATAATCATAGTCTTTCGTACCCAAGATAGTTACAGCAAAACCATCGTTCAGTAGATGTCGGGAAAGATCGATTCTCTTGTGGGCATCTTCACCGCCTACCAAACAAATATGTATCTTTTTATTCATAGCATTTGTTACACTGTCGCTAACGCAAAGATGATATTAAAATTTTATTAGGACGTTAAAAAGATGGCAATACAAGGAAAAATGAACTTCAGTAAACCTCGATAAAGTACAATTAGTGAGAAAAAGAGTTTTATATTTAGTCCTCCGAAACTTTTAATGCTTTTTGTACGTATATCGTTTTAAATATGTTTTCAAAGGGCTAAAAACCACTAGTTGGAGGTGATAATTTTGAGCGATTTTTTCTATTAACCGATTATTTATAGGTGTTAAACGAATTATAGCGGGATAATAACCCTATCGCGTTTCATATTATTTATATTCGTATCCCCTTAACTTTGCTCTTAACCTAATTGAGGTGATTAAACATTTATGTTATGTTACAAACCTACCTAAGGAACAACCTGCACAAATATGCTTCTAAGTGGCTTGTTTTGGCCATTGATGTCATGGTTATTTCCGTAAGCTTTATCATTTCTTATTTTATTCGTTTCAACCTTTCGCTAAGCTTTGATACCAATATGCTGTGGATTCAACTGCCGGTCGTAATCTTGGCAGGTCTGATTGCCTTTCTCTTTGTAGGTTCTTACAAGGGGGTCGTTCGGCATACAGGGGTTCGGGATGTCTATAAAATTTTCAATGCCATATGTTTGTCGAGTATTTTAATGATTACGATGGTGTTGGTCAATCGGGAGATTAATATTTCCAATAAATTCACTATTCCATTGGGTATTATAATTATCCACAGTCTCCTCGGGTTTATTAAGTTTAACCGCCTTACGCTATGTTTTTAAGGCACTCTATGACGATTTTTTAGTACGTAATCTGAAAGTTAATAAAAACGTGCTCATTTATGGTGCGGGAGAATCTGGAATACTCACTCACAATGCACTTACGAATCATTCGAAGAGCAGGGCGCGAGTGGTAGGTTATATCGATAATGATACAAAAAAGACAGGAAAACTGATCAATGGTGTAAAGGTCTATCCAAAAGAGGTGTTAAGCAAGTCGTTCCTTGATAAAAACAATATCTCGGAGGTTATTTTCTCTATTCAAAATATAGATCCTAAAAATCTGAGGTCTTTGGTTGAAAATCTGGTTGAATTTCCCGTTCAAGTAAAAATAGTGCCCCCTGTTGAAGACTGGATAAATGGAGAATTAAAAGCATCTCAGATTAAACAGGTACAGATAGAGGATTTGTTGGACAGACCACCTATTAACATCAAGAATGAAAAAATCGAACAAGATCTCCGGGGTAAAGTAATACTCGTGACGGGAGGAGCGGGTTCCATCGGCAGTGAGCTCGTGCGTCAGATATGCGGTTATGATTACAAAGCCTTGGTCATAATCGATCAGGCAGAGTCTGCTTTATATGATTTGCAGCAAGAACTTAAACAAAACGGCTACCATAACTTTGTTCCTATTGTAGGCGATATTAGGGATAAAAATAGATTGAGCGCCATTTTTCAGGAACATAAGCCGCATATCGTTTTTCATGCCGCCGCCTATAAGCATGTACCGTTGATGGAGTACAATTCTTATGAAGCGATTAAAGTCAATATCGCAGGTACCAAAACGGTAGCGGACCTGGCCGTTAGTTACGGGGTAGATAAGTTTGTCTTCGTTTCTACCGATAAGGCCGTGAACCCGACCAATGTGATGGGCGCCACAAAAAGAATCGCAGAAATGTATATGAGCTGTATGCAGCAAGAAATGAAGACCAAATTCATCATCACACGTTTTGGGAATGTTTTGGGCTCCAATGGTTCGGTAATACCCTTGTTTAGAAGACAAATAGAAAATGGCGGCCCTTTAACCGTGACCCATTTAGACGTAACTCGTTTCTTTATGACCATCCCGGAAGCCTCTCAATTGGTGCTAGAAGCAGGTGCCATGGGCGAAGGGGGAGAGATATTCATTTTTGATATGGGCGAATCGGTTAAGATATTCGATTTGGCAAAGAATATGATCAGGCTATCCGGGTTAAGCTATCCAGATGACATCGATATTAAGATTACGGGACTTAGGCCTGGTGAAAAACTATACGAAGAGCTTTTGGCCAATGGTGAGAATACCCTTCCTACATACAATAAGAAAATAAAAATAAGCAAGGTGCGCGAATTGGATTTTGCCCACGTACGGTCTAAAATCGATGAACTTTGTGTTACGAACATGTTTTTCTCCGGTAACACCGTTATGCTGATGAAGGAAATCGTACCAGAGTATGTGTCGAATAATTCAGATTTCTGCGAGCTCGATAAAAAGAATGGGAAGAGCAAGAGCAAATCAGTGCTAAAGGTTGTGCAGTCATAAATTTTCCTTAATCTTGCAAACAGAAAATCGAAATATGTTCATCGTAAAACGTATCAATATGAAGCTTACCACAAATCTAGTTTTTCTCGCCTTATCGACCATCTTGTTATTCAGTTCTTGTGGTTCTAAAAAAGATGTGGTTTATTTTCAGGATACAGGCGATTATGAGACCATTGTAAGCAATAACAAGCACGTTGGTAAATTTAAAATCGATGATGTCGTAAGCATTAATGTATCGACCTATGACCCTACAGCAAGTATGCCTTTCAATTTGTACAGGGGTGGTGGTATCGAACAGGGATCTCGAGGGGAGCAGATCGATTATATCGTAGATAAGAATGGTGAAATAGAATTTCCGGTTATAGGGGCGATTAAAATTGTAGGATTATCCTCCGATGAGACAAAAACGCTTATTAAGGAAAAGCTGAAACTATATCTTAAGGATCCTATCGTAAATATTCGTCTAAAGAATTTTACGGTGACTATTCTGGGTGAAGTGAACAGACCCGGAACATATCCTGTGAACGGCGAGCAGATTACGATATTGGAAGCAATCGGTCTTGCTGGGGATTTGACCATAAAAGGAAAACGCGATAATGTAATGGTTACACGCGATTTTAATGGAACGAAGGTGTATACAAGGGTAGATTTGACTAGAAAAGAAACGATGAGTTCGCCGGTCTTTTATCTTACCCAAAACGATGTCGTTTACGTAGAGCCGAATCAGTCCGCAATAACCTCTTCTGCATTGGATAACAGAGCTACTATCTGGGTTTCCATACTTTCTACCTTGCTTACTACTTCGGTACTTATTATCACCAACAACAACAGATAGATTAAAAAAAGTTTCTAGATGCAAGCTAATTTCAAGGGATTTTCCACAAAGGAGACAGACTTCAAAGCCCTACTTACTTCGTATACCAAGCATTGGAAATGGTTTCTACTCTCCATATTGGCGGCGTTATCGGTTGCTTACGTGTACATCAGATACAAAATACCTGAATATAAGGTTCAGGCAAAGATCAAAGTGCTCGAAGAAAAAAATGGGTCACCTGAAATGTCAATCTACAAAGACCTAGATCTTTTCGGTGCAGGAAAGAATAAGGTCGAAGATGAGATAGAAGTACTAAATTCCAGATCCAATTATTTGGAAGTGGTAAAACAGCTCGGTATTAATGTGGTACTCAGAAATGTTGGTACGGTCACCGAAAGCGAGATTTACCGAACGCCACCCATTAAATTAAGTTTTTTAGAAGCCGACTCCATAGTCAGAAGGGCGCGGTCAAGTTTCTATCTGGATATTTCTTCTACGACCACATTTGGTTTTAGTGAAGAACAAGATGGCCCCGTTAAGGTGTATTCTTTCGGCAAGGCGATACCGACCGACGTAGGTGAGGTAATCATCACGACCAATGTCGAGCATTTTAACAGTTACAAAGGCAAAAAAATAAAAGTTGAAATTTCACCTTTAGTAGACGTTGCCTTGGCCTATAAGACAAGAACTTCGATAGCTCCGGCACAGGATTTTTCGAATATCGTTAACCTTTCCCTGAATGACCCGATACCGCAAAAGGCAATTGATGTGCTGAATACCCTCATCGGTATTTACAACAAAAATGCCATAGATGATAAGAGGGTCATTGCCGAGCGAACTTTTGATTTCATCAACGATAGGATCGCCGATATTTCGGGAACGCTTACCGATACCGATGAGAATGCAGAACAATTTCAAACACGACGGGGGGTAGTTGACATAAATGCGCAAACCAGTGTCAACTTGACCGTTGGCGCGCAAAATAGCCAAGAACTTCAGAATGCAACTACGCAATTGAACATCGCTAGCTCGATGAAGGAAATCGTTAGTAGTGAAGACGGTTATCAAGAATTACCATCGAATGTGGGCTTGAACGATCCTACTATCGCAGCGAATACAGCTAAATACAATGAATTGGTGAGGGAGCGAAAGCGACTGTTGAAGAACGCCAATGAACAGAACCCGATGATCATTAACTTAGACCAACAATTGGACGGTCTAAAAAATAGTGTGGCATCTAGTGTTGGTAGTATGGTAAACAACCTAAGTTTACAGGTCAATAGTCTAAGTAATAACCAAAGAACCATTAACTCAAGAATATATTCCGCTCCGAGTAATGCTAGGGCCTTGCGGGACATTACGAGAAAACAGGAAACGACAGAATCGTTATTTCTCTACTTATTACAGCGTCGTGAGGAATCCCAAGTTGGTCTAGCGTCTACCTCGCCGCAATCTAAGATAATAGACAATGCGTATAGAACCAGTCGCGCTCCGGTATCCCCTAAGAAATCGATTGTTTACTTGGCATTTCTTATTGTTGGCTTCGCTATACCATTTTCAATCCTCTATGCAAACGATTTATTGGATGATAAGGTTCACAATAAGACCGGTTTAGAAAAAATGGTTAAAGACATTCCGGTGCTCGCCGAGCTGCCGCGTTTAGCTAAAAAGGAATCTAAACTCATTCGAAAAGATGATCGTTCGGTGCTAGCGGAATCGTTAAGGATATTAAGGACGAATTTAGATTACCTGATGAAATCCAAGAGAACCACGGGTAAGAATAACGTGGTGTATGTTACCTCAAGTGTATCTGGGGAGGGTAAAACGTTCCTTTCATCTAATTTGGCCATGATTTTCGCCAACACCGGAAAGCGGGTTTTGCTTATCGGTGCCGATATCAGGAATCCTAAACTTTATACCTTTTTCGACACCAAGGATGTCGATAACCTCGACAAGAACAAGAAAGCCAAACGAAGCACGAACAATGGTTTGACGGAATATCTTTATGATGACTCTATCGAGGCAAAAGATATTGTCAATTCGCTTTTGGTACAGAGCAATACCATAGATGTAGTTTATTCGGGCAAGATTCCACCCAATCCAGCTGAACTCTTGATGAGTGAACGTATGAAGGACTTAATGACCGAGATGTCGGAGGAATACGATTACGTTATTGTTGATACCGCTCCTTTAATGGTTGTGACGGATACGTTGCTAATCAGCGATTATGCCGATCATATGATTTATGTAACCCGTGCCGGTGTTACTGAGACTAGAGTGTTGGAATTCCCTAGTAAACTTAAGGCGGAAGGTAAATTAAACGGACTTTGTTTCGTCGTAAACGATGTGAAAGAGTCAAATCTGGGTTACGGCGGCAAATATGGCTATGGATATGGTAAGAGCCTTAAAAAATGGTGGAAATTCTAAAGCACTCCAGTTAAACTCCTCCGGATAATCTTAACACCGTACGCTACACTTTAGGGTACATCAATTTATGTTGTGAGCCTTCATTATACTAAGAATGTGGGATTCGTTGCGATGATTTATCGATGTAAATCTGCATCTACTTTTTTCGAAGGCCGACATCTAGAGTGCATTCGGCCATTCAACTTTTAAGAATAATTTGTTTTGATTTTTCAATCCAAACAAAACAAAACTCCGTAAATATGGCGAGGAGAGCACTTATGTCCATGCGCTGTTGTATAGGATATTGTTGTTGAACGAGTAATTTTCCGTTTTTACCGTTTTCGTTTATGAAATGGTAGGGTTACGGTTAACTTTGTTGTTTATATATTTGTATCTAGATACCCCATATCGCCATGAGAAAAAACTACACTTCAAAAGTATTCTTCATATTAGTATTTTTCTGTTGCTCAATAAGGATTTTTTCTCAGAGTCCTAGTGATGATGGGCAGTGGGGGCCGGTTATCCCTTTTGAAATCGTACCCGTTGCGGTAGCCAACCTTCCCGACGGTCGATTGATTACATGGTCAAGCCAATTTCCAAATACGTGGCTTGCCGCAGGTACCGGGATGACTTATACGCAACTTTTCGACCCTGCTACCGATAATACATTGCCCTCTACGGTTACTCAGACAGATCACGATATGTTCTGTCCTGGCATCAATAACCTGTCCGATGGGCGTATTCTTTCTGCTGGGGGTACCACTAGCGAACGCACAAGTATCTATGATCCGGTAACGAACGTTTGGAGCGAAGCTGCAGATATGAACGTACCTAGGGGGTATCAAGGAAATGTAACACTTTCCGATGGTTCGGTATTCACCGTGGGCGGTTCTTGGGATGCGGGACCCGATGGAGGTAAGAACGCCGAACTTTGGACCGAGGAAACCGGATGGGTTTATCTTCCGGGAATTGCCTCCGACGATTTTCTGTACAATACAAACGACAGGGCTTTTGAGTATGAGGGCGTTTTTAGGTTAGATAATCACGTATGGCTCTGGCCAGCGCCGAATGGAAAACTTTTTCAGGCCGGTCCAGGAGAGGAAATGCACTGGATCGACGTCGTTGGTAACAATGGTACGGGTTCATGGGTCAGTGCCGGACAACGGGCGGATGATACCTATTCAATGAAAGGAACCACGGTCATGTTCGATACCGGAAGAATACTAAAAGTAGGTGGTTCGCGATCATACGACAGTAATACCCCGGCCAAGGAGCGCTCCTTTGTTATCGATATCAATGGTACCTATGGCAGTATTCCGCCAGTAACAGAGACAGCCAATACCTTGGAGTTTGCGAGAACGATGCATAACAGTACGGTCTTACCAAATGGTGAAGTTTTGGTAACCGGAGGATTGGACCATGCCGAAACCTTTACGGATGTAGGAGCTGCCCTGACCGCGGAAATCTACAACCCAACCACGAATAGCTGGCGTAGCGTGGCAGGTATGGCTACCCCTAGAACATACCACAGTGTGGCGATATTGATGCTAGACGGCCGTGTGTTCGTTGGTGGGGGAGGGCTTTGCGACAATACCCCAGGTTGTGTAAATAATGACAATGCCGAAATTTATAGCCCGCCCTATCTTTTCGACGGGAGTG
The DNA here is from genome assembly GCF_005943945.1 of Aggregatimonas sangjinii. Taxonomy (GTDB): domain Bacteria; phylum Bacteroidota; class Bacteroidia; order Flavobacteriales; family Flavobacteriaceae; genus Pelagihabitans; species Pelagihabitans sangjinii. Next base: position 1,511,310 of record NZ_CP040710.1, read on the forward strand.
GCAATTTGGCTACAAGACCGGAAATAATGACCTTTCCGGCAACTGCGGATTATAATTCGAACATATCGGTTACCACGGATACAAACGTTACGGAATTCAGTTTAATTCGTTTTTCGGCGGCGACACATAGTACCAATAACGAACAACGTAGAATTCCACTGACTACTACAAGTGGTACTTCCCATAACCTAACCATACCAGATAGAAATCTGCTTCCACCGGGCTATTACATGTTGTTTGCTTTGGATGCGAATGGAGTGCCCTCGGAAGCGAAAGCTATTCAGATAGGAAACGATATCCCTTTAGCGACTAATCCAAGTCTGATACTCGACTTGAAATTTGACGATGCACCAGGGGCCAACGCTGCCGACGATTCTCAATACAACAATGATGCGATTGTTTATGATGTTGACAATGCCGGCGCTCAAAAAGTTGAAAATACGGCTTCGATTGTTCCAAGCGAGGGGCTTTTTGGAGGTGCTTTACGTACGGATGGGGCTAAGTTTCAAAGTAACACGATTGCTGAGATACCGTATTCCGAATCTTTGGGTTCCATCAATCGTTTCGTAACGGTGATGGCATGGGTGAACCGGGATGAAATTGTGAATAACGCGAGCGTTTACAGCAACGACTACCCGAATACTTTTTTCGGATTTCACAATAGCCTATACAAATGGGAATTCTTTACCGAAGACGGTCAGGCCAGTTGCTACGCAGGTTATACACCCACGAGTCAATGGGTACACATGGCGGCTACTTACGATGGGAATATGGCTAGATTGTATGCCAACGGCGTCGAGATATGCGCCAAACCGATTACCGGAGACATTTTGGTCACTTCTGCCGATGCGAACCCTAATTTCAATGCCTTTAGTACTTCAGGTTTCTATGAAAGGCGGACACCGGCACAAATTGGGGAACCTACAAATAACAGCGGTGTAACCGATGAACTTGATGGTCGAATAGACGAGTTAAAGGTATACAATAAGGTATTTTCGGCCGAGGAAATAAAGGAGGTCTTTGAAATAGGGGAGGCCCTAGCCGAAGTAACGGATTGTCCAGAGGGCACGATTGTGACCGAATTTAAGATAGGTGCTTCTGGAACTTGGACTGAGAGTCCGAACATCAATGCCCCTGAAGGCTCGGAAGTTTATATACGAGCCAAGGATTATGTTGGCGATTACTTCGTGACGACTCCCGAAATTGATGGAAATACGTTTATGTCGACCGCGGATTTCGACACTGCCGACGGCTATCGTTTAGATACGGGAACGAATAGAGGAAACAACGATGGGCTGGTTAATGTTGACGATTCTGGCCAATATGTTCTTACCACAGCAGATGGTTGTCCGGCAGTGATCAATCTCACTGTAATAGGAACTTGTGGTCCTGGCGATACGCAAATAGAGTCGGAATTTCGGATAAATGGCGATTGGGATACTCCCCTAAATGGTCAAACCGAAATTACTTTGGAGGAAGGTACGGAGCTTTGGCTAAGTGCAACGCCAAATGAAGTAAATGGTAGTAACTTACTCATTACCATAACCTTGCCAAACGGAGATGTGGTAGGCGATGATTACAATTTAGGCCCGGTATCGGAAACCAGTCAAGGTACCTATATCATAAGTTCCCAGGAAGGATGTTCAGTGGCCGTAGTGCTTACAGTATCGGAATTAGACTGTAGTACGCTAGGATTGCAGTCGGAATACAAAATCAACGATAATCTATATCAAATTGACAATCCAACGGCCACGTTGCCGGAAGGAGCCGAATTAACGCTCAGCATTGCACCCGAAAACACTATATTTTCGGTCACCGACCCCAACGGTACAGAGGTATACAACGGATCAACGAATTATATAATCGATAATGTAAACGTTGCAGATCACGATGGATTATTTACGCTCACTACGGCTGCAGGTTGTTTTGTAACAGTTGACGTAACTGTAGAACCGGTCGATTGTGCGAACGTGATGACCGAGTATCAAATCAATAGTGGCCTATATCAGGTGGGGGAATCTGAGGTAGGTGTAGAGGAGAACGCCAGATTGGCATTGAGTATCGCTCCCAACGATATCCCGTTCACCGTAACCTTGCCCGATGGTTCAGTAGAAAATGTTCGGGCTGGCCTTGATTACGTAATAGATGCCATAGCCTTAAGTCAGTCAGGTACCTACACTTTTAATACCCCTGTTTCGGATTGTACATTAAGTTTAGATGTAACCGTGGCAGGAATAGACTGTGATGCTATTGATTCCGAATACCAAATAAATCAAAATCTCTTTCAGATAAATGAACCAACGGCCGAGATGGATGAGGGGAGCAGATTGACTTTAAGCATAGAACCCGATGATGCACCCTATACTATAACACTCCCCAATGGCACTGTCGAAAATGTTGCGGCCAATACGGATTTTGTTATTGAAAATGTAGATCAGACACATAATGGCGACTTTATACTGACCGCCAAGAACGGATGTGAAAAGACCATTACGGTAATCGTGAACGAAATTGATTGTTCGGAAGTGGCTGCCGAATATCGTGTGGGTGATACTCCATGGGTTTCGAACGCCACAGAAGTAACTATCGATGAAGGGCAACAACTACTAATAAGTTTGTTCCCTAACGATTTACCTTACATGATTACCGACCCTTCCGGCACGGAAACTAATTTTGCCTCTGGCTTGGAAAATTATACGATTGCTAATGCTTCGCAGTCCGATGCTGGTACATACATATTGACTACCTCGGGAACGGGTTGTTCGGTTAGTCTGAACGTAAATGTAAATAATCCAGCTTGTACAGCCTTAAATCTAAGACCTGAATACAGTATCAATGGGGGTGATTTCGTAGAGGGAACAACTGGTGAATCATTGGTTTTGGACGAAGGGGATATGCTTGTGCTCAGTGCACTTCCGGATATGGATAACGGAACTCCGATTCCGGTTACGATTACGTTACCCAATGGTACAGAGGTTAGCGACGGTCATGAAATCACCTCGTTGACAGCAACTGATGAGGGGTCTTATCTTTTTACTACAGACATTGGTTGCACGACCAATTTACAAGTAGTCGTGAATCCCGCTGGTGTTGATTGTGCCGACGTGAACCTTGTTCCGGAATATAGTATCAATGGCGCGGCCTTCCAGGTGGGTACTGATGGGGAAACCTTGACGTTGACTGAAGGAGATGGCATTGTTTTCAGTGCATCACCAGAAGACTATAATGGTCTTCCCGTAAATGTAACCCTAACGCTACCCGACACTAGTTTTGTATCCGATGGTTACGAAATCGTTTCGTTGACCAGTGCTGATAATGGGGTATACACTTTTACATCCGATTCCGGCTGTACAACAACATTAAGCCTGGTGGTCGATGAAGATGAACCCTCAGAATGTACAGGTACTAGTATTACTCCAGAGTATTTCATTAATAATCAAACGACGCAAAGTGGCGGTGAATCCATTCTACTACCCATCGGAAGTAGCTTAGTGCTCGGAATTGTACAAGATGATGCTTTTACCATAACCTTGCCCAATGGTACTGAGATTACAGGGGAGTATACCATTGATAGTATTCAAATGACCGACGCAGGGGTATATACCTTTACTTCGGAGCAAGGTTGTACCAGTCGCTTTAACGTTTCGATTACCGAAGAAGGTATTTCCGATGGTACGCTGAATGACATGATTGTCTATCCCAATCCAGTACGAGATGGCATGCTGCACTTCGCTCTAGAAGATTATATGGGTCAGGAGATTCGGGTGCAAATAAATGATATTTACGGAAAAACTATTCTTAGAAATGTTTTCCAATCAACGCACCAAGCTGATGAAGTAATTGATATTTCCATCTTAAACGAAGGCATATACATAGTCATTATTTCGAGGAATACTGATAATGACGTGGCTTTTAAGAAGGTAATCAAATTAGGCGGACTTTAATTTACATAATGCTTGATTACAGCCTCTTAAGCGAGTTGCGTGATGTAAATAGTATTTGTCTACCATACATACACCAAAATGAACCGTTTGATATTAGAACCATACAACCCGTACAATTCTTTAGGTACGGGTAAGGTGGTTGTATAGAATGTCTTAAATTTACGACTCGAAATTAACCTTCCCCTTTTCTTTAATTGGTTGAAATCAATCTTTTCTAGGGAAACAGATTGATAAAAAACTTATGGTTTATGGGAAAGCTTTCTTTTTTTTACTGCAGTGTCGCATTTTTTATATCAATTCTCTGCACTACATCTACTACGGCGCAAACACCCTCCCAGGAAGGTGCATGGGGAGATGTAATACCTTTTGAAATCGTTCCTGTTGCCGTTGCTAATCTTCCGGATGGGCAATTGATTACTTGGTCGAGTCAATTTCCAAATACTTTTGTAGGTTCCGGCACGGGTATGACGCTTACGCAACTCTTTGATCCCGCTATTGATGCAACCCTGCCTGCGACCACTACCCAGACCGATCATGACATGTTCTGTCCTGGTATCAATAACCTTTCCGATGGCCGCATCTTATCGGCTGGCGGAACCAGTAGTCAGCGAACCAGCATTTATGATCCAAGTACAGGGACATGGAGTAAAGCAGACGACATGAACGTGCCCAGGGGATACCAGGGAAATGTTACGCTTTCCGATGGTTCCGTTTTTACGGTCGGAGGGTCTTGGGATGTCGGTCCCGATGGAGGGAAGAATGCGGAATTATGGACACCGGAAACAGGATGGTCCTATCTTCCAGGCATAGATTCCGATGATTTTTTACACAATGCCAACGATAGGGTCTTGGAAAGTCAAGGACTTTTCAGACTCGATAATCATGTATGGTTATGGCCTGCCCCTAACGGAACGATATTTCAAGCAGGTCCAGGAGAACAAATGCATTGGATCGATGTCAATGGAAATAATGGAGCAGGTTCTTGGGTGACTGCAGGTCAGCGATCAAACGACACCTATTCCATGAAGGGGACTACCGTAATGTTCGATATCGGAAAAGTGCTCAAGGTGGGGGGGTCACGTTCTTACGATAGCAATACCCCAGCGAAGGAGCGTTCTTTCGTAATCGATATCAATGGTACCTATGGTAGCACCGCCACCGTTACCGAAACGGCGAATACACTAGAGTTTGCAAGAACCATGCATAATAGTACGGTATTGCCTAACGGCGAGGTATTGGTAACCGGAGGACTTGATCATGCGGAGACATTTACCGATATAGGTGCTGCGCTTACCGCTGAAATCTACAATCCGACTACAAATAGCTGGCGGAGTGTGGCCGGTATGGCAACGCCTAGAACCTACCACAGTGTAGCGATTTTATTGTTGGACGGTCGTGTGTTCGTGGGTGGTGGTGGCCTTTGTGACAATACACCAGGTTGCGTAAACAACGATAATGCAGAAATTTACAGTCCGCCTTACCTTTTCGATGCAACCGGAAACTTGGCCACTAGGCCTGAAATTATTACGACTCCTTTAACGGCCGATTACAATAGCTCGATTACGGTAGAGACCGATCGTAACGTATCTGAATTTAGCCTGATTCGATTTTCGGCTGCTACACACAGTACCAATAATGAACAGCGTAGAATTCCATTGGCAACGGTAGAAGGCACTTCCCATACATTGACAATACCGGATAGGAATTTGCTTCCACCGGGCTATTATATGCTTTTTGCCCTTAATGCAGATGGCGTGCCCTCGGTTGCCAAAGCCATTCGAATAGGTACCGATATCCCATTAGTTACAGACCCCAGCCTAGTGTTGGATTTAAAATTCGACGATGCCTCAGGTTCAGACTTAGCGGATGCTTCTCAGTATGCCAATGATGCTTCGATCTATGACGTTGATAATAACCGCGCCGTAAAGGAGGCCAATTCCAATAGCCTAGGTACCGGATTGTTTGGCGGAGCTCTGGTAACCGATGGTTTTAAGTTTCAAAGCAATACCATAGCCGAAATCCCGTATTCGGAGTCCATCGCATCCATTGATCGATTCGTTACGGTTTTGGCGTGGGTAAAGCGGGATGAAGTTGTGAATAATGCTAGCATCTTTACCCATGACTACCCGAACATGTTCTTCGGCTTTCACAATAGTCTTTATAAATGGGAATTTGATACCGACCAGGGCAGGGCAAGTTGTTATGCTGGATATACTCCACCTGGAGTGTGGGTGCACATGGCTGCTACCTACGACGGCGAAACTGCCAGATTATATGCAAATGGACAGGAAATATCGGCCAAGTTGATATCAGGCAATATTAGAATCAACCCCTCCGAACCTGATTTTTCCTCATTTAATGTATCTGGATTTTATGAGAGAAGAACCAATCCGAGTGGAGATTACAATGGAAGCGGGGTAACCGATGAATTGGATGGCAGTATTGATGAGTTGAAGGTATATAATAAGGTTTTAAATGCAGAAGAGATAAAGGCCATTTTTGATTTGGGCCAGGGTTTACCAATGGTGCCTGAATGTGTTTCACAACCTCTCGTTGCGGAGTATAAAATCGGGGCTTCCGGTACTTGGATATCAGGGGCTAACGTAAATGCGAACGAGGGAGAAGCCATTTATATAAGAATCAAGGATTTTTCGGATGAATTTTTAATTACGATTCCCGAAATAGATGGCGATACGTTCAGTTCTCTTTCTGATTTTAACACCGCCGATGGGTACAGAATAGGAACCGGTACAAGAAGAGGGGATAACGATGGTCTTTTGGATTCCGAGGATTCTGGCCAGTACGTGTTAACTACGACTGAAGGTTGCCTAACGGTGATTAACCTATCCGTTATCGGGGTATGTGGCCCGGAAGATACACCGATTATTCCCGAATATCGCTTGAACGGTGTTTGGCAGAGTGGAGAAAACAATTTAAATGTAGAAGAAGGTACCGAGGTGATGTTCAGTATTCTACCTAATAATTTGGATGTTACCGTTACATTCCCGGATGGTACGGTCGTCGGTGATGATTATAACTTAGGCGAAGTGACCAATGTACAAAACGGGCCTTATATTTTAACATCTGCGGAAGGTTGTTCTACTATCGTACATCTTACGGTAGGTGATGCCGAATGTCCTGAAGGTACAATAGTTCCGGAATATACGATTGATGGGGTAGCGCAAAGTGGAGCGAATACGATTACCGTAGATGAAGGTCAGGAGGTAATATTAAGTATCCTGCCCGATAATCTAGGCACCATTATTACTCTTCCAAATGGAGCTGTGGTAGGCGATAATTATGTTATCGATGGTATTTTACCCGCCCAAAGCGGGGAATATACATTTACTTCAACGACGGGTTGTACGGCTACTTTAAACATCGATGTAACTGCCGGTTGCAGCCCTGGTCAGATTATTCCCGAATACAGATTGGACGGTGTTTGGGATAGCGGTTTGAACGATTTGAATGTTGCTGTGGGCACAGAGGTAATGTTCAGCATGTTACCCAACTATATTGGGGTAACCGTCACGTTTCCTGATGGTACGGTAGTGGGCGATGACTTTAATATTGGTGCAGTCGATGAATCCGATAGTGGTGCCTATACCTTACTATCTGCCGAGGGATGTAGTACGAATATAAATTTAACGGTAGGTGATGCCAATTGTCTATCAGGCGATGTTGTTCCTGTATATACCATAGATGGGATCACCCAAAGTGGGGCTGGTGCCATTACGATACAAGAAGGGCAATCCGTCGTTTTGAGCATATTACCAGATGGAGTAGGTGCTGCGATTACGCTTCCTAACGGCGATCAGGTAGGTGATACTTATGACTTGGGCCATGTCGCTCCCGCGCAGAGCGGCACGTACACATTTACTTCGTCGGAAGGCTGCGTCGAAACATTGGATATTACGGTGGAAGCGCTTTCATGCCAAACTGGCGACCTGATTCCGGAATACACCATAGATGGGAGTACCCAGAGTGGTTCAGGTACTATCACCATCCTAGAAGGTCAATCGGTCGTTTTAAGCATGTTGCCCGACGGGATAGGCCTTACGATTACGCTTCCTAGCGGTACTGAGGTGGTCGACAATTACGACTTGGGCAATGTCGTTCCTTCACAAAGTGGCATCTATACGTTTACTTCGGCCGACGGCTGCGTCGAAACATTGGATATCATTGTAGAAGCGGCCGATAACTGCCAACCAGGCCAAATCATTCCGGAATACCGTTTGGATGGTATTTGGGATAGCGGATTAAACGACTTGACTGTTGCCGTGGGCACCGAGGTTATGTTCAGTATGTTGCCCAACAACATTGGCGTAACCGTTGAGTTTCCCGACGGTACGATAGTAGGCGACGATTTTAATATTGGTACGGTAACCCCCGCCAACAATGGTGCTTACATACTAAGGTCATCCCAAGGCTGTACAACGATTATCAATTTAATGGTAGGGGACGAAGGATGCCAATCTGGCGATGTGCTTCCGGAATATACTATTGACGGTATCACCCAAAGTGGAGCCGATGCCATCACAATCCAAGAAGGCCAATCGGTCGTCTTGAGCATGCTGCCAGACGGAGTAGGTCTGACGATTACGCTTCCGAACGGTACCCAGGTAGGTGACGATTATGACTTGGGCAATGTGGTCTCTTCCCAAAGCGGTATTTATACGTTCACCTCGGCCGAAGGCTGCGTCGAAACATTGGATATCACAGTGGAAACGATTTCATGCCAAGCTGGTGATGTGATTCCGGAGTACACCATTGACGGAATCACCCAAAGCGGGGCCGGTGCCATCACGATACAAGAAGGCCAATCGGTCGTCTTGAGCATGCTGCCAGACGGCGTAGGTCTGACGATTACGCTTCCGAACGGTACCCAGGTAGGTGACGATTATGACTTGGGCAATGTGGTCCCTTCCCAAAGCGGTATTTATACATTTACCTCGGCCGAAGGCTGCGTCGAAACATTGGATATCACAGTGGAAACGATTTCATGCCAAGCTGGTGATGTGATTCCGGAGTACACCATTGACGGAATCACCCAAAGTGGAGCCGGTGCCATCACGATACAAGAAGGCCAATCGGTCGTCTTGAGCATGCTGCCAGACGGCGTAAGTCTGACGATTACGCTTCCGAACGGAACCGAGGTGGGCGACAACCATGATCTCGGTAATGTGGTCCCTTCCCAAAGCGGTATTTATACATTTACCTCGGCCGAAGGCTGCGTCGAAACATTGGATATCACAGTGGAAACGATTTCATGCCAAGCTGGTGATGTGATTCCGGAGTACACCATTGACGGAATCACCCAAAGCGGGGCCGGTGCCATTACGGTACAAGAAGGCCAATCCGTCCTTTTGAGCATGTTGCCCGACGGAGTAGGTCTAACGATTACGCTTCCGAACGGCGACCAGGTGGGCGACAACTATAATCTCGGTAATGTGATCCCTTCCCAAAGCGGTATTTATACGTTTACTTCGGCCGAAGGCTGCGGCGAAATACTGGACATTACTGTGGAAGCAGACGATAACTGCCAACCTGGTCAGATTATTCCGGAATACCGCTTGAATGGTATTTGGGACAGTGGTTTGAACGATTTAACGGTGGCTTATGGTACTGGCGTCATGTTCAGTATGTTGCCCAACAATATCGGGGTAACCGTCGAGTTTCCCGACGGTACTATAGTCGGCGATAATTACAACATTGGTGCGGTAACCCCGACCAATAATGGTGCGTACATACTAAGGTCGTCCCAAGGCTGTCAAACAACAATCAATCTAACGGTAGAAGAGCAAAACTGTCAGCCCGATGCTGTAATTCCCGAGTATACGGTTGACGGAAATACGCAAAGCGGGGCTGGGAATATTACCGTAGAAGAGGGGCAATTAGTTGTCTTAAGCATGGTGCCGGACGGTATCGGTCTTACGATTACCCTTCCCAGCGGTGCGCAAGTGGGTGACAACTACAACCTTGGAAATATAATCCCTTCGCAGGGCGGCATCTACACCTTTACTTCTGATGCCGGCTGTGTTGAGACGTTGACAATCAACGTGAATCCTGCCTCCTGCCAGCCTGGGGATATTATTCCCGAATACCGCCTAGACGGCATCTGGTCGAGTGGTTTGAATGATTTGACCGTAGATGAAGGTACAGAAGTCATGTTCAGCATGCTTCCGAACAATATAGGTGTAACGGTCGAGTTCCCTAACGGAACCGTAGTCGGCGATGATTTTAATATTGGCGCCGTGACGTCTGCAAATAATGGTGCCTATGTATTGACTTCCTCCGCGGGCTGCCAGACGACCATCAATCTGACCGTGGCATCGGCTAGCAGGGCAGATTTTAACACCGGTACTGCGGATAGCACAGCGAATGATACGTTCACAAGAGGGGTGTCGATGGTGTATCCGAATCCGACCGAAGGACTATTGCATATAAATCTTAATGGTTTTGAAAATCAGCAGTTGGTGGCAATGGTCTTCAATTCGATGGGGCAACTGGTTTTTGAAAGCCATTTTAATAAGGAACATGGCGTTCAGGAACAAATTGATTTGAACACGCTGCCCGATGGATTATATCGTCTCACGCTGCAAAGTGCAACCCACAAGCAGATACATTCGGTCTTAATAAGAAGGTAAGTTTATGGCCAAAACTATGCTAACTGAAATTGTAGGTAGTACTATCGATCAACGGCCTTAGGGTATCGGCGAGCTTTTTAGATATTTTCATTTCTTTTAGCGATGTAAGCTGATGAAAGTTATGCACATCACTTGCAATAAAATCGTATAGTCCCTCATCGAGTAATTTCATTGCCGTTTTTTGAACATCCTTTCCATAATATTCGCTTAAGGACAACATGTTTAGTTGATAGAGAATACCGTTCTTTTTGTATATGGTGTGTTTACCGAGTCTATTGTACAGAAAAACATAGCGTTCCGGGTGGGCCAAAATAGCAAAATAACGTTGGGAGGCCAGTTTTTGTATGGCGCTATCGAAATTTATCGAAGGCTGCAGGTACGACATCTCTATCAATACGTAGTTTTTGCCCAACGGCATGATTTCGCCTTTTTCTAGAATCGTTTCGAAATTTGCATCAATCATATGTTCGGCAGCTGCCGTAATAACAGTATTTAAATCGATTCTCCCGATTTCGGAGTGCAACTCGGCCAACGCCTTTTCAATTGTCTGGGGAGTGTTGGGGTAGTAGTTGTGCATAATATGAGGGGTCGCTACAAAGTTCGTAACGCCAAAATCCGAAAATCCCTTAAGCAGTACTATGGATTCCTCGACATTTTTTGCGCCATCATCTATGCCGGGTAGGATATGATTGTGTATGTCGACAAATCCCTCTAAAGTATCGATCAGAAATTTTTTTCGAGTAAAGAAACTTATCATTTATGGTAGCTTGGTATGCAAAAATAGTACAATTAAGTTAACAGCGATATCGGCGTTTTAGTATGCGGCGTATGGGTAAGGGTTTTGTTGATAATTATTAAAACGCTTTTATGCGAACCCTAAAAACAACAACTATTTTTGTGCGTTTTAAAGGATATGCGAAAACTCGAAATCGGGGATAAACTGTATAACGTAAAACAGAATGGTTTCGCTGATTTTGCACGCTATTCATTTTCGGAGGTTGTACGGCTTACCAAAACACTGGCAGTTCTTAAAAATGGGATACGCCTCTTCAATCAACCCAAGGTATCTTATATAATGGAAGATATCGGCTATGCGGTTTCTAGGCAAAAAGGAGTGCATTGGCATCTGGTTTCGCTGGCTGCCATACGAAATGCGCAAATTGAAAATGAAAAAATAGCTGCGCATGATTGGTTCGAAATAAAGGTATTCACCCTACAGGAAAAGCAATTGCTATATCAAAAGTTTAAAGAGCTGAATTTGGAAGGTTGAAAACGGAACGACTGATTCTACCAAAATAGAAGCGTCATGTTTCACTGGGGATTCAGCTGTATTTGGGAGATGTAGATGTTGCTTGATGTAGTTTTTACAAGTTTCATAAAAGGTCTTAAATGAAGATATACCACTTGAAATAGTATGTACAAAAGATACTGTTGCCACATGCTCCTCAAGATAAAGTTTTGACGATTATGGGTATTTTTACCCGTCAAAAGGGATATTCATTTTGCTGTGATCAACAATGATAAACAAAATAATAGGTTATCTCAATAGACCCTATCCGTATTACTACGGGCGGTGGCACAAAATACTGCTGATTTTGGCAACAGTCGCTTTACTCAGTTTTTTGTTCAGTTACTTTTTTGAACCCTTTGAGGTCAACAGGACGGAGCATAAGCTTGACTACTTTTGGATTTGCCTGCTACACGCCCTGCTGCCCGTGGGGATTGCCTTTGTCTATTTTCTAGTTTTGGATAAGACGCAAGGCGATACCATCAAGTGGACTTTAGGCAAAGAGGCATTGCATTTATCGATTCTGCTCGTTTTAATCGGTATCGGTAGTTTTTTGATTAGGGATGTTATTTATGATAAACCCGATAACTGGTCCGTGCGCTACTTCCGCGAAGAAATCAAAAATACATTTCTGGTCGGTATGCTATTGTTGGCCGTGTTGTTGCCCTTGAATTTGGAACGGCTCTTTAAGAAATACCAGACCGGTGCGCGACAATTAAATGTAAATAGACTCCGTCGTGCCACGAATGAGCGTGTCGTTACGATTGAAACATCGGTCCCTTCTGAAAATTTCCGCTTGAATATTTCAGATTTCCTATTTGCAAAGGTGTATGGTAATTATGTTGAAATCTATTGGAAAGAAGGCAACGAGGTCATGAAAAAACTAGTTCGATTATCGCTAAAAGACCTTCGGGAACAGCTCACTACGTTCGGGTCAATTTTTCAAAGCCATCGCTCTTTTCTAATTCAGACGGATAACGTAAAAGCGGTATCGGGAAATGCACAAGGCTATCTGCTTTCATTTGAGGACTGTACTCTTAAAGTACCGGTTTCCCGCTCGAAAATCGCCGAATTCAATACGGTCTTCACTTCAAACAAATGATTTTTCATGTATTTCGTCCCTCGCGTTTGTCATACGTCACATACCTATAAATAATGTATAGCCAGCGCTTAGGTTTGCACCTTTCAAACAAACAGAAAGTATGCAGCAAAGCCAAAGACGTTATGATATTGATTGGTGGCGGGTAATTGCCATCATTGCCGTTTACCTGCACCATATTTGTATGCCTTTTAATGGTGACGGGTATCACATCGTAAACGCCGAATCGAGTAAGGTCTTGGATGATGTGATGGTCTTCTTTGAGCAAATCAGACTACCTTTGCTTTTTTTGATTTCCGGTACGGCAACTGTTTTCGCCTTTTCAAAGAGGTCTTGGTGGCAATTTGTAAGAGAACGCAGTTACCGACTTTTAATTCCGCTTGTTTTTGGGTTGCTGTTTATCGTTCCGCCACAGACCTATTATGAGCACATCGAAGCTTTTGATTCCTTTGGTCATTTTTATGCCCAACTCTTTTCCCATCTCGAGGTCAATCATCTTTGGTTTATCGAAAATCTATTTTACATTTCCTTGGGCTGTATTCCTCTAATTCTTTTTCTGCGTTCTCAACGATCTCGTGTGATCAGGAAACATATCGAAAAGCAAAGCAACTTCACATACAGCATCTTTTTATGGGCGCTGTTGGTCATTTTTATAAAAGTAGCTTCTAAAATTTATTTTCCGGAAGATTCAAAAAGTATTACAAACCTATCATCTACGCTATTCTATGGTTTCTTCTTCATAGCTGGAATCGTGCTTGCAACTGTGCCAAACTTATGGGGATTTCTTAAGAAATTTCGAAGGGTAAACTTGATTATGGCCATCATTGGTACGCTATTTTTCTACGGTTATTATTATTTGCCCGATGAAATCGCGTCGGAATACTTGAGCATAGATGCCCGATGGGCTATTTGGCATGGTGTATCGAGCTGGATAAGCTGGTCGGTCATTATTTCGCTGCTAGGCTACGGACAGATTTGGTTCAATCGGTCAAGTAAAATACTGACGAAGGCCAACGAGGCCATTTATCCATTTTATATACTTCATCAAACGGTCATCGTAGCAATGGCATATTACATCGTTCGGTTGGATGTGTCGATTTTATGGAAAATAACCCTTTTATTGGGGTCGACATTTCCTTTTATTTTACTGGTATACCGCTTTTTGATTTACCCATTTAAACTACCAAGAATTTTATTTGGGATAAAAAAGGATAAAATGAGTTGTTCATAAGGTTCGAGTAGTGTAGAAAGTTACCTTGACGACATATTTGCCAAGAGCGGATAGCGCTAATTGCCTCCATAAACCATTATTCTTTATTGTGTATAGGTAAATCTTTCCAGAATAGCATTGTAAGCTTCTGCTTAGCCCTTATAGCATTGTAGGTTTATGTGTTCATTCTCTATTTCGAAAACAAACAATTCTCTGCGTGGAAGCGGATTTTTCATTACAAAAAATTTCGAACGATGTGCGATGAGCAGGTCAAACGGAATGAACAGTGCCAAATCGCAATGATTTTGACAGTTGGAAACTTCGATGTTATTTGGATTCAGTGGTTTTGACACTATCCAGTTTTGACATAATCATCGTATGTTCCTTTTCCATCATCACGTGCTCTTCCTCCATATCGGTATGTTCGTCCATCAGCTTTTTATGGGTTTCCATCATTTCAGAGAGTTGTACTTCCATCTCGGCAGCGGATTTTTCGCCGAACCCCTTTCGGAGTTCGTCATGTGCACTGAAGATTTCATCGTGTCCCTCTAACAGTGCATCGTGCGTTTTTAGAATAACTTCGTGTCTTGCGACATCTTCCAAAATGGTCGAATCTTGAAGTTCCATGCCTTCCAAACTAGATTTGAATTCTTGATGTTTCTGCGACATTCCTTCATGAACGGACTTGAACTTAGAATGGGCTTGGGAAAGGCTATCATGTTGCGCCTGCAGTTTGTCAAATTTTTCAGCAAGTTCTTTTTTTTGGTCGTCACATCCTATCACCACCAATAAAAGAATTAAGAATACACTATGTAAAGTTTTCATATGTTAAATTTTAGATTATATCAAAAGTATAAAACAGCCACGAAAATTTTTATCTCTTTTGTGGATAAAATGAATCGTATCACGTCGCAAATAAATGATCCTGACCTGAAATTTGAAGCGTATGATTTTATGACCGGCTCTATTAAATGAGTTGAGCGTATTGATAAGCACAGTTGATTTTAAGAAATAAATCATTTTCGCCAATGTTTCTTCTCCAGCTTGATTGACGGTGTCGAGAATTCCGAGTTGTAACAAATGAATTGATTGGATTAAAATCGAACGATTTATGTAATTGAGGGTACTAGGTTGATAAAAAAGCACTTTAAGAGGCGGCATATTATTTTCATTCATTTGTTGCCAACAATGCCGGGTTCACCCGCGGCATGATATGAAAATGGATGCAATTCGTGCTTACTTCCCGATGCAAAAATTAGCAAAAATATTGCCCAACAAATCGTCGGAAGTAATCTCGCCCGTGATTTCCCCGAAATGGTATAAGGCCTGACGGATATCAATGGCCAATAGGTCGCTAGGCACTCCTGATGTTAAGCCCAGTTGAACCTTTTCAACCTCTTCCAAGGCTTTTAGTAAAGAATTGTAATGCCTTGTATTGGTAATAATTGTATCGTTGTTTTTTAACGCTCCTGTATTAACGAATTCCAAAAGTTTTGTTTGTAGTTCTTCCAGCCCTACATTTCTTTTTGCTGAAAGCATTTGCACTACGATACCTTCGACCTTGCTGAGTATTGAATTAAGGTTTGCTTTCGCATCTCTGTCAATTTGGTCAATCTTGTTGACTACGACTACTAGGGGCTTTTCTGGATAGTTCTTTCTTATCTTCTCAATCTCTTGCAATTGCGGAAATAGTTCTCCGGCCTGGGGAGGCATGCCGAAGGCAGAGGGGTTCCGTTTTGGGAAGAACCGACTTGAATCTACTAAGTATAGTACCACTTGGGCCTTTTCGATTTTCTCAAACGTTTTTTGGATACCCATTCCTTCCACGATGTCTTTCGTTTCGCGGATTCCGGCAGTATCTATAAAACGAAAACCGATACCCCCGATACTAATGTCATCTTCAATGGTATCGCGTGTGGTACCCGCTATTTCGGAGACCAAAGCCCGGTCTTCGTTTAAAAGTGCATTTAAGAGGGTCGATTTGCCTACGTTGGGCTCACCAACTATGGCTACGGGAATTCCGTTTTTAATGACATTGCCCACGGCAAAAGAATCGATAAGACGTTTCAGTACCGTTGAAATCCTATTTAGGAGATCGGTAAATTGGGTTCTATCCGCAAATTCGACGTCCTCTTCCGCAAAATCGAGTTCTAATTCAATTAATGAGGCAAAATCAAGGAGTTCATCCCGCAATTTTTTGATTTCGTTGCTAAAGCCACCGCGCATCTGTTGCATGGCGATTTGATGACTGGCCTCATTGTCGGCGGCAATCAGGTCGGCGACAGCTTCGGCTTGACTCAAATCGAGTTTTCCATTTAGGAATGCACGCAGCGTAAATTCGCCTGCGTGAGCACTGCGACAACCGTTGCGAAGCAATAATTGTATGATTTGTTGTTGAATGTAAGGAGAGCCGTGACACGAAATTTCAACAACATCCTCACCCGTATACGAGTGCGGTCCTTTGAAAACAGAGACCAATGCTTCGTCCAGAATGGTATCGGCATCCACGATCTGTCCGAAATGTACGGTATGGCTTTTCTGCTTTTTTAAATCTTTGTTGCGAATCGATTTAAAAAAAGGGGCCGCCAAAGAAATAGCACCCTCACCCGAAATGCGGATGATACCAATAGCGCCTGCTCCCGCAGGTGTTGCCAACGCAACGATCGTATCTGAGTTGAACATAGGGCAAAAGTACGAAATCGATTCACTTCGGTACCTATCTACCTTAAAGAGTGCGTTGTTCGAAATGCGTTAGTAATCTTTGTATTGCAGTCAAGAAATTAGTGCCACTTGATTGGATTTTAATTGTAAATTGAATACTATTCCATATTGAACAATAATAAAGAAAACGAGTTATGAAATATAAAACAATAGCAACAACGGCCCTTGGGGTACTTTCAATAGTAATGGTAAGTGCTCAGGAAATTTCAAATGTACAACCGGATTTAGTTATCATTTCCGAAGTGAATATGGCTAATTTGAGAAAAAGGATTGAAATCGCGGAGCAAGCTGCCGAGAAGGCCGAAGATGTTCGCAAAAATGCCCGAAAGGAAGAAAGAAAAGCAGAGCGAGAGCTTGACGATTTGGAAGATTTGTTAGAGGATATCGAAAAAAGCAAGGAAGAGATTGCCGAAGCACGGGAGAATATCAGGGAACTCGAAGCAGAACTGGCCAATGCTTCGAATAACCTATCGACTAAAGATGTTATATCGCTAAGAGAGGATATTTTGGATGAGAAAAAGGACATTCTCAAAGAACAAGAAAAGCTGCGAGATCTCGCAAAGGATTTAAGATAACCGCATAAAAAAATTTAATTGAATAGCGGATTTACTGCATTCACAGCTACAATTAGACCGTTCTATCGTAAGAAAATTACCGACAATACATTTTCGAATTATTGAAATCTTTGCTGTGGCTTTAATACCTTTACACCGTGTAAATTAAACCCTCGATATTGAAAATATGGGGATATGTATCCAAATTCAATAAAAGTATACAGATATGAAAAATCCAATATTGGTCTTGTTTGCCATAATCGCAATGAGTACCGCTGGTTACGCACAGGAGTCGGAAACCCAAAAAGATTCCGTGCAGTTGCGAGCGGACGCTGAAGCGGAGAGGCTTGCAATGATAGAAAAGATAGAACAGGCCGAAAAGGAAGCAAAAGAGGCTGAAAAAGCAGCGAAGAAAGCGGAAAAAGAGCGTAAAAAGGCGGAAAAACTTGAAAAGAAGCTAAAGAAAATCCAAGATAATATCGCAGACACCAAAAAGGATATTGCGAAGGACGAGCGCAAAATCATACGGATGGAAGCCGATATGGCTCAGGATAAGCTAAAGGGGAAACTCTCCCCGAATGACATCACGAAAATCAATCAAAAGATAAATAAATTGAAAGAAGGGATACTGAAGGATAAGGCGAAATTGAGAAAATTGGAGCGGAAAATATAGTCGCGCTACTATTGCTGACTACGGTGATTTTGTAACAATTTTGATGAAAATACGTCTTATAGGTAAACCCCTTAAAATTAGTTATTATGGAAATCATCAATCAACAATCAGCTGTAAGGACCGATAATCAATTATTGGCCTTGACACACGCATCACAATTATTGACCTATGTAACCGGATTTGGTGGACTCATCGTTCCACTGGTCATTTGGTTGACGTCTAAAGATTCGGTAGAAGGAATGGATGAACACGGTAGGTCTATCATCAACTTTCAATTAACATTGCTCTTATGGCTCGCCATCAGCATTCCGGCCATTTTATTATTGGGTCTAGGTCTACTTGGCATTCTATTCGTTGGCGTCGTTGGGTTTATTATGCCCATCGTAAATGCGGTACGAGCTGCCAATGGGGAATCGCCAAGTCAGTTTTCTACTATAAGATTTATCTAATTGATATTCGCTCGTTCAGCGCAATAAAAAACCTCACCAAGAATCTCGGTGAGGTTTTTTTCTTTTTGAATATGCTGAAGTTACTCGTCACAGACTACAGCATGCGCTATAACGTAGATGTCACCTGATAAATTTTGTGCAACCGTATATTGTCCTGGGGCAACAGTGGGCCTGCCATTTTTGGTAGGGAACATGTCATAACCGACATAGGTATGGGTTTCCGAAACGGTATAATTAGGGTCGATGTTGTAAGCAACGATTACCTCTCCGTTCGAATAGCTAACGTCCACCGATCCTACCAAAGCCCCTTTGCCAATGTCGCATTGGCCAGCCCCGGCATAAATTTCATAAGAGTAATTCCCTTCCGCTAACGGACCTATTGACCAACCCCAACGGTTAAAGCCATTGCCGATAAAGCAGGTGTCTCCGTTGTTACCCCTTGCAAAAGCTGTCTCACAGCCTCCTTCGTCAGTTTCACATTCTAATCCAAAGTTGAAATCGATAATCCATTTTTCCCCCTCGGAATTTACCATCCAACCCCATCCGCTAAGTCCATTTTCACCTGTGTTAGAATCCCAATTGGCACCTCCAGGCCCGACGTAAACACCGTAGTTAGGGGTGTTGATATCAGCAGGGTCGGGACGCTGCTCTACGGTAAACGTACCTTCCTCCAAACAGTCCCCACCAGCAGCCGTAATCGTACTCCTACTATCATCTATAACATAATACTGCATTGCTTCCGCGATGGCACCGGCACATCCTTCCGCTTTAAATTCACCTCCTGCGGAACTCCATTCAGCCCAATTTTTTTTATCCTTCAGCCAAACGTCGATGGTAACTACACACGTACCGAGCATACTGGTGCCTTGGATTCTTGCAGTATTATCATCATACTCGGAAAAACTCAAATTCTGTCCATCCGCAGACGCGAACAAGCCCTCCGTATAGGCAGTAGGGGTAGGTGGCCACCAAAAATTGTATTCCGTAAAACCGACATCGTTACAGTGGTCGGCATTTATCGCCAAGCATTCCTTTACTAAGTTAGGACTATCAGGTTTGTTTTTTTTCTTTGCTCCTTTTACAGCAGTGCTTTCTAAATCTTCCCCGTAACTTGTTTGATCCGCTTCACAGGATAAAAATACAAGACACAGGGCCAAAATAAACTTGGTAAGGTTTTTCATGATATATGGTATTTATTGGTTAATAAGGGAAGTACTGTAAATATATGAAATACAGCAGTTTATATCCAAAAAATACCGATAAACCACTTACTTAAGCGGTTGAATTAGCAATTAACGAGAAGGACTACTAACAACAGGATAGAATGGCTTACAAAAACCGTAATTAATTTTTAAGTCAGCGTTGGATTTTTTCTAATGGCTTCAATTATTGAGCATAACCGGCATGACCAACATGGTAATCGTTTCACCTTCGTCCAAACCATCGACCGGCGTGAGAATACCGGCACGATTGGGGAGGCTCATTTCCAATGACACTTCATCGGACGTCAGGTTATTGAGCATTTCGGTCAAAAACCTGGAATTGAAACCGATTTGCATATCATCGCCTTGATAAGCACACGTCAATCGCTCTTCCGCTTTGTTGCTGTAGTCGATATCCTCGGCTGAAATATTGAGTTCCGCACCGGCGATTTTCAACCTGATTTGATGTGTGGTCTTGTTCGAGAAAATAGAAACACGACGGACGGAGCTCAAAAACTGGTTTCTTGAAATGGAAAGCTTATTTGGGT
Source organism: Aggregatimonas sangjinii (assembly GCF_005943945.1). Lineage (GTDB taxonomy): Bacteria > Bacteroidota > Bacteroidia > Flavobacteriales > Flavobacteriaceae > Pelagihabitans > Pelagihabitans sangjinii. Next base: position 1,531,645 of record NZ_CP040710.1, read on the forward strand.
TCTCCTTTGGGATAACCGCTTCGTAGTTGGGGTACTTCCCATCAATAAGCCTACAAATCAATTCGGTATCCTCAAAACTGAACTTGGCATTGCTATCATTATATGAAATGGTCACATCCGATTCACTTCCGGCCAGAATACCTTTCAAAAGTGTCAATGGCTTTTTAGGCATGATAAATTCCGCTACTTGGGAGGCACTGACATCCGACCGTTGGTACTTTACCAATTTATGTGCGTCTGTAGCAACAAAGGTCAGATGCTCTGTAGAGAATTGAAAAAACACACCGCTCATTACTGGGCGAAGATCATCATTGCCTGCCGCAAAAATAGTTTTGTTGATTGCAGAGGCCAAAATATCGCCCAAGATGGTCGTAGAGCTCGGGTCGGCCAATTCGACCGCCTTCGGGAATTCCGCACCATCGGCATAGGCCAAGGCATATTTACCGTGATTGGAACTGATTTCGACGGTGTTGTTATCTTCCACAACGAAAGTCAAAGGTTGTTCCGGGAATGTTTTCAAGGTCTCCAACAGCAGCCGTGCGGGAACAGCGATGACACCTTCATTATCGGAATCTACGGTCAGCACCGAGCTCATGGTAGTTTCCAAATCGGAAGCCGACACGGTAAGCTTGTTCTTTTCCAGTTCGAATAAAAAGTTATCCAAAATCGGTAGGGTATTGCTGTTGTTGATAACACCCCCCAATACCTGAAGTTGCTTTAAAAGATAGGTGCTGGATACTATGAATTTCATTTGGTAGTTTTTTCAAATTTTTAAGCCGGAAAATGCATCCGAAGATAACTCGTTATTTATGTCGCTCGAAGGCAAACAAAGATATTTGAATTCGTCTTTTTATCGAAACAAACTTATCAACAGCTACGAGCCGTATTTGCGCTTTCGAAAATAGTTGAACAATAGGCCAAAAATAGCGACAAGCACAACCGGAAGCCCAATATTCAGTAGCTGCCATTTGGTTCGCTGTTCGATTATTTTCTTTTCGTCCAAGAAAGGAATCGCCACTTGCTTGTTTCGAATGTTTATAAGTCCGGTATCATCCAAAAGATAATTGAAGGCATTTACCAAAAATTCCTTGTTGCCGTAATAATTACTCGTCCATTTGTCATAGCCCAATTCTAAAGGTCTGCCATTTCGTAATTGGTTTTTTATAATATCCCCATCGGAGACCACCAACATTTTATTCGTATTTCCTTTCTCCTTGATTCCCTCTAATTTTAGCGGCTTTACGCGGTTAGCGTATGCAGATGAAAAATCCCCTTCGATCAACACCGCCATGGCTTTTCCACCATTATTGAATACTTCCTTATCAGGAGGGGAATCGATCATGCTAAGCCTTACTTGCCTTGGCGTGGTATCTACCTTCGAAAGAGGCGAACTCTTTAAAATAATGGTTTTTGTATAGGCATTCGCTATGGTGTCAATGGCATTGGCAAACTGAAAACGTATTGCCTCCAGGTTCGTATTGATCGGGTGGTTGTTCTGGGAAAAGACCATTGGATGATAGAGCCATGGCAGAGGTTCGTATTGTGAGGCCTTGCCATCGCCCGTGGCCAACACAATTTGGGTAAAGTACATATCACTGATCAAGTTCGGATTAATTCGCACCCCATACTTGAAAAAGAAATCGGTAAGCCCCAATTCATAGGGTAGGGCAATCGCAGATCCGCTATTATTGAAAAGTCTATCCAACGCAATATTCACCTGATCGACCAACCATACGGATTTACCACCATTTACGATATACTGGTCAAGTACATATTTCTCCGCTTCGGAAAAGGCTTCCGTCGGTTTTGCCACTAGGGCTAAATCGTATTCTTTCAATTGGTTCAATACCTTTTGAGGGTTCGTTACCACCGAATCCAACGTAATTGCACCGATATTATAATAGTCGCGAACGGTGGTTAAGAAATCGGCAAGGTAAATATCCCCTAACTCTCCATTGCCCTTGATTACGGCAACTCGCTTCTTTTCGGTCAGGGTGGTCTTCGTAAAGGCATCGGCAAAGGCGTATTCTAGGTGTTGCACACTATTATTGATACGTTCTTCTGTGCTGGCCCCTTGCTTGTTTTTTAAAAGCGGCACTTTAACGGTTCTATTGTTGTACGTGACCATGGCCCATGGGAAGATGATTTCCTGAGATACCTTATTGTCGTTTTGTACCGTTACCTGCGTCGGCGTAAGGCCGAGCCCTTGCAATTCGGCGATGGTGGCATCAACTTCCGCAACACCGTCCAAAGGGTCTACGAAGGTGAACTCTATTTCGTCATTTTCGGCGGCGAACTCTTCGAGTAGTTGTTGGGTTTCCGTACGGAGTTTCACAAACTCAGGGGGAAGTTTTCCTTCCAACAAAACATCGATAATTACCGGGCTTGTAAATTTTTCAACAGTAGCAATCGATGGTTCGGATAGCGTATAGCGACGATCTTCCGTTAAATCGAAACGCGTATGTGCGAACTCCGCCAAAATATTGACGAGAACCAATATGGCTAAGGCTTTGAGCACCGGTATTCCTGTTTTTTTCATTACCGATGCTGGTTTTTAAGTTGAACGACGGTCAGAAATAGAAAAAAGAGGGTGAGCGATGCAAAATAGGTCAAATCACGGGTATCAATAACGCCGCGAGCAATACTTTCAAAATGGGCTTGCATGCCCAAACCCCGCACGAATACAGAAACTTGACCGTTAGGAATAAGGGTGGACACTCCCTCAAACCCATAATACAGCATAAAACAAACGACGATGGCAATGATAAAAACCGCAATCTGATTCTGCGACAGAGTAGATGAGAACACTCCTATGGCCGTATAGCAGGCAATCAAAAAAATAGCACCGAAATAGTAGCCTGCAACGAGGCCCATATCCAGATTGCCGACAGTAGTCCCCAATTGCGAGACGGTATATACATAAAGCAGGGTAGGGGCAAGTGCGATCAGTGCTAAGACCAAGGTGCCCAGAAACTTCCCTAAAACCGTTTGCCAAAGCGAAATCGGTTTAATCACCAAAAGTTCTAAAGTGCCCAGTTTTTTTTCCTCTGAAAAACTCTTCATCGTGAGAGCGGGAATCAAAAAAAGAAATATCCATGGCGCCAGTGAGAAGAACTTTCCCAAATCAGCAAAACCGTAATCAAAAATGTTGAAATCCCCTCTGAAAACCCAAAGGAATAGTCCGTTTAGGATCAGAAACAGGCCGACCACAAGATAGCCTACAGGTGAAGCGAAAAAAGATTGTATTTCTCGTTTAAAGATGGCAAGCATAGCTATCGTTTATCGTTCCGGGTTGATTTCATGGTTTTGGGAATTAGTTTTCTTGTACTTTGGTCAAACTCCACGCTTCGGGTTTTTTACTGAAAAGAACCTTCGTTTTTGCCCATACACCCATGAAAAGTTCAGATTTTCTGTAGGCTTCCAAAAAATCGGCGTGCTCCCAATGGCTATAGGTGAAAAAGACATTGCGTTGCTTTTCGTCTTGATACAATTCTAGGAAACTACAACCTTCAAAAGCACGAATCTTACCTCGGTGCATTTCAAAAATCCGTTCAAAACTAGCAATATTTTCGTGTTTGAAAGTCATTTTTACAATACGTACGAGCATTATAGGAAATTTATGGTAATGGTATCGCGATACTCCAGTCCCAGCAGATTGGAAGCGCCACCAACGGTATGCCGGTCGCTTTTGTAAATCGCTAATTCTATAAAATTGGCGGAGTTGAACAAGGCTAACAAGCTGCCTGCTCCGGCCCGTTTTCCTTTTTCAATAGAAAAATTTACAATATCACTGTACTTGTTATGAATGGTTTTGATTGCGGCTGTTCTAGCATTCAATTCAAAATCTCGTCCCTTACGATAGGCATCAAAGAAATTCTTATGAATATTGGTTACTACGTTCCCATAGTTATCGATATAAGCAACACTGCCTACGATTCTATTGCCATTATCGGTTACGCTAGGGGCGTCTTCTACAAGTTCCTTCAGTTCGGCAAAGGTTTTGCCGACGACTTCCAGAGTACCCCCACGCGCAATATGGCAAGCAACTTTCACAAAGACATCGAGCACCGGAAAAGAACCGTGTTCAGGATTGGGAATATCTATTTTGACTACTTTTTCAGGCATTATTTCAGAAGCGATCAAGCCTACAACCCCATTGTTGGCCGAAATAAAATAGTGCCCGTCGATCAAAACGGCAATATGCTGGTTTTCCGGAGTGGGTTCTGCATCTACCCCGACAATATGTACAGTGCCTTTGGGAAAATTTTTATAGGAATTCTTGAGGATGTAAGCACATTCATGAATGTTGAACGGACTTATCGCATGTGAAATATCAACAACCTTGGCATCGGCGAGTTCTTTATAAATACTACCTTTTAAAGCACCTACAAAATGGTCTTTAAGGCCAAAATCTGTAGTTAACGTGATAATTGCCATGCAGCAATGTTGATATGTTTTTGGTTATGAGAACCTTATTTTTTTTAACTTCGTTCAACAAAATTAAACAAAAAAACAGCCTTTGGAAATTTATATTTTAAGGTTGATTTGCAAAACACCGATATTCTTTGAACGAACTTATCCTAGAGCTTACAGACATTAGTCCCAGAGATTTTTTTGGACAACAAAACGAGAACATAGACCTTTTAAAAAAATATTTTCCCAAGTTGAAAATCGTCGCACGGGGAAGTAAAATTAAAGTATATGGCGACGAAGAGCTTCTAGAAGAGTTCGAAAGGCGTTTCGACATGATTACGGCGCACTATGCCAAGTACAATAAAATAGATGAAAACGCCATTGAACGTGTACTTACGAGCAATGTAGCATCCGATTATCAAACCCCGGAAAAAAGTGGGGAAACCTTGGTACATGGTGTCAACGGAAAATTGATAAAGGCACTCACGGTAAACCAGCGTAAATTGGTTGACGCTGCAAAGCGAAACGATATGGTCTTTGCCATAGGACCTGCCGGTACGGGCAAAACATATACCGGAGTTGCCTTGGCCGTCAAGGCCTTGAAAGAAAAACAAGTAAAGCGTATTATCTTGACCAGACCTGCGGTAGAGGCAGGCGAAAATCTCGGCTTCTTACCTGGGGATTTAAAAGAAAAACTGGACCCTTATATGCAACCGCTATATGATGCTTTGCGCGATATGATACCCGGTGAAAAGCTGAGTCACTTTATAGAAAACGGAACCATACAAATAGCGCCGTTGGCTTTCATGCGTGGTCGCACTTTGGACAACGCCTTCGTTATTTTAGACGAAGCCCAAAATACCACCCATGCCCAAATGAAAATGTTCCTTACCCGAATGGGTAAAAATGCCAAATTTTTGGTAACCGGAGATCCCGGTCAGATAGATTTACCCAGAAGGGTGATTTCGGGGCTGAAAGAAGCTTTGTTGGTTTTAAAGGATATTGACGGTATTTCCATTATTTATTTGGATGATAAGGACGTGATTAGGCATAAACTCGTGAAGAAGGTCATCGATGCGTATAAGAACATAGAGCATCAGAATTAAAATTACGGTAATAGTCGACGACTTGGGGTATGTGCCGTTTAAGAGGTGAGGGGTACACCTCGAATTATAAAGAATTTAGAATGAGTAACACCATTATCGACACCAACTTCGACTTTCCAGGTCAAAATGGTATTTACAAGGGTAAAGTAAGGGAAGTGTACCGTTTGGAAAACGATATTATGGTCATGGTCGCTACTGATCGCTTGTCCGCTTTTGATGTGGTCATGCCCAGGGGTATTCCGTTTAAAGGTCAAATTTTAAACCAGATCGCTACGAAAATGATGGCCGATACTTCCGACATTGTTCCGAATTGGTTATTGGCTTCACCAGATCCAAATGTTGCCATTGGTCATGCCTGTGAGCCATTTAAGGTTGAAATGGTCATACGGGGGTATATGTCGGGCCATGCCGCCAGGGAGTACAGAATCGGTAAGCGCATGCTTTGTGGTGTTCCCATGCCCGATGGGATGCAAGAGAACGATAAATTTCCAGAACCTATTATCACTCCTGCCACCAAAGCCGAAATGGGCGACCACGACGAGGATATTTCGCGTGAGGATATTTTAAAAAAAGGTATCGTTTCCGAGGAAGATTACACTCTTCTAGAACACTATACCAAGGCGCTGTTTCAAAGGGGAAGTGAGATTGCAAACAAAAGAGGCCTTATATTGGTCGATACGAAATACGAGTTCGGAAAGACCAAAGCGGGTAAAATCGTGTTGATCGACGAGATTCATACTCCCGATTCGTCCCGCTATTTTTATACGGAGGGTTACGAGGAGCGCCAAAAGGCTGGAGAGGCTCAAAAACAACTTTCCAAGGAGTTTGTAAGACAATGGTTGATCAGTAATAATTTTCAAGGGTTGGAAGGGCAAACAGTTCCTGAAATGAGCGATGCCTATATCGAATCGGTTTCCGAGAGGTATATTGAACTGTACGAAAATATCACCGCGGAAACTTTTGTCAAAGCCGATATAGCCAACATTCATAAGCGTATCGAGCAAAATGTACTCCATTATTTGAACGCGGAGTGATTCTCCATACAAGCCCACTCTAAGACCGTATCAAATGAAAAAAACGCTATACTTTCTTCTTTTTTTAGTTTTCTTCAACGGTTTTTCACAAGACAAAAAGTTTCAAGGACAAGCTCCTATAACAATTGTCCCGACCACTTCGCTTCCTGTACAAAAACAATGGAAAGGGGAATACACCTTCGAGAATCCGGACATCACATTTTCCAATGATTTTGATGGCGCGCGCTTAAATGGAATCGTAAAAAATGACGATGGGTCGTTCACGGCATTGATTACCTCCGAAAACACACCGGTCAATCCGAGCCCTTGGTATGCCTTCAAAGTGTGGTCTAAAAGTCCGCGTACGATAGAGGTGATGCTTACCTACCAGCAAGGTGCCAAACATCGTTATTTTCCGAAATTGAGTATGGATGGGCTGCGTTGGACGCCCATAGACTTAACCGATTATAAGGAATACGAAAAGGGGGCGGCAGACTTTGGCGCCGGCTCGTTGCCCGTAAAAGTGCGATTGAAATTGAACGTTGGGCAAACACCGCTTTGGGTTGCGGGACAGGAGTTACAGACTTTAAAGCATATGAAGGATTGGATAGACGAAATATCCAATAAAAAATTTGTGAACCAGCAGGTTATCGGTAAAAGTACCGAAGGACGGGATATGCATGTGATGACCATCGGAAAGGAAAAACGAAAACAAATGGTGATGGTCATTTCAAGACAGCATCCTCCAGAAGTTACGGGCTTTTTAGCTATGAAGTCATTTATAGAGACCATTGCTTCAGAGAGCCGTTTGGCCAAAAAATTCCGTAAAAAATTTACTGTCCATGTGGTCCCATTGATGAATCCTGATGGTGTGGATAATGGACACTGGCGGCATAGTAAGGGAGGAATCGATTTGAATAGGGATTGGAGTAACTTCAATCAACCGGAAACGCGGGCAGTAAGGGATTTTATGGAGGATAGGGTGGCCACCACCAATGGTAAATTCTATTTCGGGATTGACTTTCATTCTACCTGGGACGATATCTATTATACGGTAGACCCCAAATTAAAAGGGAATATGCCGGGCTTGGTAACCGATTGGTTGACGGCTGTAAAGAAAGAACTTCCGAACTACGAACCGAACATTAAACCGAACGATGAATTGATACCTACAGCCGTATCAAGAAACTATTTCTTCATTGCACATGGTGCCGAGGCCCTTGTTTTTGAAGTGGGAGACAACACCCCTCGGGATTTCCTTCACGAAAAGGCTGTGGTAAGCGCCAATGAATTGATGCGTTTGCTATTGGAACGATAAACCTATTGCCAAAAAAACCCCTTCAGAAATCTGAAAGGGTTATGAAAGAAGATGATTTTCTTTTTCGATTTATACTTGCTCGATAGATGTTCACTTGCGATGATTTCATCAATTCATTTCTTTGAACGAATCTACCTATGTAATACTGCCGAGTACTGTTGTAAAAATACTAATTACTTCAGAATTATTGAACCTCCCAAGGTCTTATCTTCTTTGACGGTTTCTGGATTTCCATAAATTTCAATAGTACCACCAGCAGTAACATTGGCGTCAACAAAATCGGATACGTTTACCATTGCTTTTCCGCCTGCGAGTATGGTAACATCGGTCTGATTCGAGCTAAGCTTTTCGGCGTTATATTGACCTCCGCTTCTAATATTAACGTCTTGATTTTCAGCACTGCCGGATATTGTTATTTCGCCACCCGTAACTGCTTTTGAATCTAGGTTTCGCGCATTTACACCAATAATAATCTTCCCACCTTCCTGCGAACGAACGGTTAAGTATTTTGACTCTAAATCGTCTTCCGAGGTAATCTTCGCCCCTTCATTGGCATCGACTAAACTAAGGTCGTTTGTATAATATAAGACCACATTAGTATCATTACCATCTAAAAAGTTATCCGCTTCCATTTTTATTTTTAATCGCCCATTATCGTTATCAATGGATACCTCTTGCGCGTCATCCCCCGAAACGACCGCCTTGTTCTCGTCACTTTTAACTAGCGTAACGTTAATTTGATCAAATACTTTAATTTCCTCGAAAGTTTCAAGTTCCACGGTCATATTACCTTCCTGTGCCATAGATGGCATTGCTGAAAAAAGCAAGGCCATACATAAAATTCTTAAATTTTTCATTTTTTCCTTTTTTTTAATTTTGATTCTTAAATGTTCTTACAGTCAAATGTATAACCGGACGCTAATATCGATTAGCTCTAAAAATATAATATTTGACGCGTCGCGATAGATTTGAAGCTATCTGGAATGTGCATTGGAGCATTTTACTCTTCCATAGTCTTTCAGATTCGCGAAAGTAAAATTGTTTCAACTTGTCATCCACCCATCTTAATACCTATATTTTAGTTCCTTATGATAATTCGAAGCCGACCATATCATTCAGGCGAAGGGATTACTGACATCAGAATTTTGTTTGGAGACGGCATTACCCTGCACCTAAGAAACCTTGCATTTTAGAACTGTTGCCTTACCAATTGTTTATTGTGGGAATCGATTGACTTCTATTATTGCGTTACGGTAATAGCGATAAGGATTAGCGGTACGAGTTCAATTTTATGTTCCTGAATCAACTGCCTTTGGCGCAATGTATAAGTCGTAATATTTCGATTGGAAGAATTTACTGGGATAAGAAAACTATAATTTGTTAGCAAACGTCTAGATAAAAGCGCTTTCGGTTGTTCTAGAATATTATATTTTCGTATTGTAGACAAATTTCAACAATATGGCATCAGGATTTTTCGCACTTCTCGACGATATCGCTGTCCTTATGGATGACGTTGCGGCAATGAGTAAGGTAGCGGCAAAGAAAACAGCAGGTATATTGGGTGATGACTTAGCGGTCAATGCCGAAAAAGCCTCAGGTTTCGTGTCGTCAAGGGAGATACCTGTTTTATGGGCTATTACCAAGGGATCTTTTTTTAACAAACTGATTATTTTGCCAATCGCATTTTTGCTGAGCGCATTCTTGCCGTGGTTGGTTACAGTTATTCTTGTTTTAGGAGGACTCTATTTGGCATATGAAGGAGCGGAGAAAATTTACGAATACATCGTGCCCCATGCGCATGAGAAAGAAAACTTGGAACTTCGTGAATTTTCGAAGGAAGAAATTTTGGCTATGGAAAAGGAAAAGATAAAATCGGCCATCGTAACCGATTTTATTTTGTCCATTGAAATTGTCATTATCGCTTTGGGTACCGTTGTTGAGGAACCACTAACCACACAAATCCTCGTAGTGTCTATAATCGCCCTAATTGCCACTGTAGGGGTATACGGTATTGTTGCACTTATCGTACGAATGGATGAATTCGGTGCAAAGCTCATTGCCCTCAACGATAAAGAAGATAGTGTTTCCGATAAGATCGGAATATTTTTGGTAAGTGCTTTACCCTGGGTAATCAAAGGTCTAGCCGTAGTTGGTACGCTGGCATTGCTCCTCGTTTCCGGCGGAATTTTTGTGCACAATATTCACTTTTTGCACGGGATGTTCGACAGTATCCCAGGCATAGTCGTGGAGTTTTTAACGGGTTTGATCGTGGGCTTTATCACACTTTTACTTGTTGTTGCTATCAAAAAAATCTGGAAAACTTTGCAATAATCGTTTTGCTAGTAGTCGCGAAAATCCAAGCTCAAAAGAGGGAATACTATTTATGTTTTTATCGAAAAGGTCTCGAGAAGGATGAAACCAAAATAATTATATCGCAAGTCTCAAGACCTAATTTCTAGTAATGGTATTTTTAGGCATTGTCCCTTGGTTGATGCTTTTCCTGCCTTTGTTTGACCTGATGATTTATTTTCTTACCATCGGTCTCTTTGTGATTGATTGCTTGTTCGCCGATACTCTGTTTTGTTTTTTCTATTTTGTTCTCTTTATTGTGTTCCATGAACTTGGTTTTAAAATGATTTATAGGTGGCCTAATTTTTAGACCATGTTATATTTAGTTATATAAAAGTCAGAAAGATTGTTTTTATTTCCTAGTGAACTTTGCCTTACTGATTTAGTTAGATACTAAAGGAGCTGGAAATTCCTTCGGCTATTTCCTTTCGATGGCCTTCGATGATGGATCGATTGAAATCAGTGAGGGAAGAATATTTCAGTACTTCTTCATACGCATCGAGGACGGTTTGTTCAGCTTTTTTACATTCTTCGAGAATCGCTGCCTTGCTGTTGCCCTTGAAAAATAAAATTACATCCGACCTTAATTGGGATGCTTTTTGGGATGTCTGACCCTGTTTGAGTGTTTCACCATTAAGGCGGATGATGATATCGGTCAGCTCATTGATCATGCTGGCTTTTTCTGCAGCTTTTACGACAAAGAATGATTTCAAATCTTTATCTTCAAGATGCTCGATACCACTTTTATAAGTGCTTTCTGCTTGATAATGCACACCTAACAAATCATTTAATAAATCTACAACTTGGGAATAACTCATATTTTAATTTTGATTTACAACTTCTAATTCACTTTTTTTAAAGTTCCAGAATATAAATAGCTTTAATTGTCGTTATAGGTTTTTTAATTGACGGAGTTGGTATTTACGATGGTTTCAACATCTATTGGGGATGGTATAGACCAAAATCGTTCGAAAAATCATGTCGTACATTTTTGGCTGTCTCGATGCCACAGGCTAGACATCTCTTTATGGAGACCATATTTATCTTGAAAAGCATTTAAATGTGAGTAAAGATATTATATGCTCAAAGCCCCTTCAATTTCCTTGAGAAGAGAATTTCGTTCTGAAAATCTTGTGAGTCTTAGCCGGGGCGTACGGATTAAGCCTTAATTGGCTAAACAATAAGAGTCTCTATGCAAATATAATTCTACAAGCCTAATTTCCTAAGTTTGAAAATACTTCTTCCAAATCTAAGCTAAGCGACAAGCGTAACTTGTTTCTTATAGGATTTTCTATTTGGGACAATCCGATTAAAAGAGCAACATCAACATCAACGTATCGACTTTGAAAACCACCTCCTAAAGCCCCAAATGAATCCGTTGGTCTATTTATACCATGAGAGTATCCTGTTCTAGCTGATAGTTTTTCCTTAAATATAAACTCCAACCCCATCGCCATTACCGAGCCTTCTAGTCCAAAACCGAGTTGCTCCCCATCGTCATTCTCAACATAGGAATCGAGCAACAATTTATATTCAGCTGTTACACCCAGTTGATTGTCTTGATTGAAGATAAAATCAAAACCCGCACCGACTTTTAAAGTAGATGGTGCGTAAATCTCAAAATTCTTTCTGTCATTTGAGGATTTTCCTCTTAAATTCGAAAAATTAAAGCCCGATCGCCATCTACCATTAAATTTGTTGTAGGCAATTTCGTTTCCATTATAGAAGCCCGACACATCGATACCGTATAAACTCGTGGCCGTCGTCTTACCAAAACCATTTAAATGAGGAGCCTTATTTTTTAAAGAAGTAAAATGACCACTTACGCCCATAGCGAAGACATCGCTCAAACGTAGCGCATAAGAACCGGCTATGGCCACCTCATGGGTGTCATAGAAACTTGCAAATTCTGTAAATTCATTTACCGAAAAAGCGTAATTACGAACACTCAAGGAATATGCACTACGGTCATCTACCTTATTATAGAAAATCAAGTTCAGCTGGGAAAAAGCCAAAAATTCATCTCTGTCAGCAAATATTTGTGTTATCCCAACATCAGCTTTCTTAGCAGCAAAAATATATTTGGATGGATTCCAGAATTGTGAGAAGGCATCGGTAGCTGTAGCGACACCTATGTCGCCTTGAGCGGCGGCCCTTGCATCTGTTGCAATGCTTAGGAATCCATCCCTTGGAGTTCCCACTAGCTGTTGTTGGGCAGATACGCCCACATAACAAAGCGATAAGTAAACGAACACCCTTATTTTCATACAGAACTTGGTCGGTCTAGGGCCAATTCGTCGATTTTCATCTCATGGCTCTAATCTAATAAACTGATTTATAAGCTGTTTCGTACTTCACCTTATTTAAATTAGCAACAAAAACATTAACTTATTGATTTACAGATTTTTATAAAAAATAATTATATGTGTATCGCAATTCAAAATATTTTTTATGAAGTATGACCTTACTAAAACTTGGCACCATATGAGGGGGTAAAGCTGGTAGACTAAGGATTCTTGTTTTATTTTTATGAAAAAACTCTCCCAGTGAAAGAACTTTAATAGAGCAGCGAATGGGGGTATGCCTATCCGCCTACTGGCGAATCCCCCGACCGCCTCTGGCGGATATGAATCCTGCTCAGCGGCCGAACTTTTTTCGCAGCCACGCTCTCCCGGCACCCGATTTCAGAAATTTCTCTCTTTTGATCGCCTCCGATTTGGTGGTGTAGAATTCCACATGCACGACTGTCCACGGTCTAAACTTCGTCGTATACCCTTTGGTGGCCAGAACGTTATGTGATTTGAAGCGTTCTATTAAAGAGGTGGTGTATCCCTTATAGAACTTGTCGTGCTTTTCGGAGTAAAGAATGTAGACTACGAACTCTTTCATCTTCTGTGAAAACAAAAACTCCCCGAATCGGGGAGTTTTGCAGTAGCGAGAGGGGGGCACGATCCCCCGTCCGCCTCTGGCGGATATGAATCCTGCTCAGCGGCCGAACTTTTTTCGCAGCCACGCTCTCCCGGCACCCGATTTCAGAAATTTCTCTCTTTTGATCGCCTCCGATTTGGTGGTGTAGAATTCCACATGCACGACTGTCCACGGTCTAAACTTCGTCGTATACCCTTTGGTGGCCAGAACGTTATGTGATTTGAAGCGTTCTATTAAAGAGGTGGTGTATCCCTTATAGAACTTGTCGTGCTTTTCGGAGTAAAGAATGTAGACTACGAACTCTTTCATCTTCTGTGAAAACAAAAACTCCCCGAATCGGGGAGTTTTGCAGTAGCGAGAGGGGGGCACGATCCCCCGACCTCCGGGTTATGAATCCGACGCTCTAACCAACTGAGCTACCTCGCCATTTTATTTTATCGATACTATTTCATCCTTGTTGGCCGATCTCCCGTCCGCCTCCGGCGGATATGAATCCGACGCTGTAACCAACTGAGCCCTGCCTGCCGGCAGGCAGGTACCTCGCCATATTATTTTATCGATACTATTTCATCCTTGTTGGCCGATCTCCCGTCCGCCTCGGGCGGATATGAATCCGACGCTCTAACCAACTGAGCCCAGCCTGCCGGCAGGCAGGTACCTCGCCATTTTATTTTATCGATACTATTTCATCCTTGTTGGCCGATTCCCCGTCCGCCTCTGGCGGATATGAATCCGACGCTCTAACCATTTCTTAGTTGCGACCATGTCACTTTAGCGGCTGCAAATATAAAGTTTAATTTCATCCCTTTCAACATAAGTTTCCCAAAAAAATATTACCACCGAATTATTTTTTTATCCTCTTTAAATATATATATTGCCGATATAATATAATGAAATGGATGATAAGGTAAAGTTTGAGATAGAGTTCGTGATACAGTCATCACCACAACTGCTATATACCTATTTAAGTACCCCTTCCGGGTTGTCTGAGTGGTTCGCCGATAATGTAAATTCGCGCGGAGAGCTTTTTAATTTTATATGGGATGGCTCTGAGGAAGAAGCTAAATTACTCAAACGCAAGAGTGACGAATTCGTAAAATTCGCGTGGGTCGACAATGAGGATGATAGCTTTTTTGAAATGAAGATCATCGTTGATGAGATTACCAAAGATGTTTCACTGTTCATTACCGATTTTGCGGATGAGGATGAAGTAGACGAGGCGAAAATGCTTTGGGAAAATCAAGTATCAAGTCTGAAACAAGTGTTAGGCTCAAAATAACAAAGAACTTTTATTGAAGTATATTTGGTCCCGATATTAACCGGGACTTTTTTATGAACAAAATTGACTTCAATGGTAGCCTTCTAGAAGGCGATAGTAACTTTCTCAGTCAGGGAAATCGAGGGTTACGATATGGCGATGCGCTCTTTGAAACGATGCGATGCTCGAATGGTATGATTTTCTTTTGGGAGGAGCATTACCTGCGTTTAATGGCCTCAATGCGTATGTTACGTATGGAAATTCCCATGAATTTCACGCTGGAAGTACTTGAAGATTCCATTCTCAAGCTTCTAGCTGCCAATGCTTTGGATAAAGGAGCGGCGCGCATTCGTTTTACCGTTTTTAGAAAGGACGGGGGATTATACCTTCCCAAAACCAATGAAATTTCATATACCATCGAGTCTGAATCACTCACCTCTCCGTTTTACGTATTGAATGAGGAGGCCTATGAGGTGGAACTGTATAAAGATTTTTACGTGAATCCTGATATGCTGTCCACATTAAAGACAAATAATAAAATCCTTAATGTTACCGGAAGCATATACGCGAAGGAGAACGGATACGATAATTGTCTGTTACTGAATACCGCAAAACAAGTCGTTGAAGCGTTGAACGGCAACCTTTTCATTGTCAATGGGCATAACGTAAAAACTCCCGCATTAAGCGATGGTTGTTTAAACGGCATTATTAGGCAGAAACTTATCGGGATTATTGAAAAGACGCAAGATGTTGAAATGGAGGTTGCGGCCATATCACCCTTTGAACTTCAGAAGGCCGATGAATTGTTCATAACCAATAGCATTGTTGGAATACAACCCATCACGAAATATCGCAAAAAGGAATTCAAGCACGAAATTGCAAAAAGTTTGTTGGGTAAATTAAATGCTTCGGCCAGACTGACCTCGACGAAATTTTAGGTGTTAAATTTACAAGGTTCACTAATTCAAACCTGGGTTCTCCGGTGCGTTGGACCATATCAAGTAGTTGCCACCTAATTCTACCATCTTTTCCTTCCAAAAGGCTTCTGAAGATTTTCGAATAAGCGCGCTATCGTAGTCGTTGCGTACGACAACCCATGATTTTGAAGAAAGTTCTTGATCCAATTGGAGCGACGACCAGCCAGAATACCCTAAAAAGAAACGAATGTCTTCCTCCGAAATCAATTTTTGGTTGATTAGGGCGATGGTCATTTCAAAATCACCTCCCCAATAGATCCCGTTGGAAATTTCGATACTGTTATCGATAAGGTGGGGTACTTTATGAATAAAATAGAGGTTATCCTGTTCTACTGGACCTCCGTTGTATACCTGAAACGGAATGTCGATTTCGGAGACCAAATCGCTGATACTGTATTCCAGTGGTTTGTTAAGAATAAATCCCACGGACCCTTCTTGGTTGTGCTCTGCGAGCAGCACTACGGAACGGTTAAAAGAAACATCGCCAGTTAGTGCAGGTTCTGCGATCAACAGCTTTCCTTTTTTGGGTTTAAGGTCTATCATGGGTTTTTCTTCACTAACTAAAATAAGGTATTTCTTATAAATAGCAAAAAACACAAAAAAAGCGTCCCGAATTGATTTCGGGACGCCATTTATATCTTTTCAAAAAAGATGTCTTAGTTTACAGCTTTGCTTAAATCTGCACCTGCTTTGAACTTTACAACATTTTTTGCTGCGATTTGGATAGTTTTACCAGTTGATGGGTTTCTACCTTCTCTAGCATTTCTTCTAGAAACGGACCAAGATCCGAAACCTACCAAAGATACTCGATTTCCTTTCTTAAGAGACCCCTCAACGTTGCCCAAGAAAGATTCCAATGATTTTTTAGCCGCGGCTTTTGTGATGCCAGCGTCAGCTGCCATTGCATCGATCAATTCTGTTTTGTTCATAATGTAATTAAATTAAATGTTGTTAAAATAATTTTTAATCGTCAAACAAATTTATACGGATTTGCTCGCAACGCAAGTAAAATGGGGGTAAATCCCCGATTTTGTTGATAACTCGGGGAGTTTGTTAATAAAGTAGGAGTTTTTTTCGGTTTTCCCGTAGCCCAATAACAACGGGGGTTTAGACCATTCGGGCATTTTTTTCAAATTGGTAGCCATTTAGAAGATCTTTGGTCGCCATTTTTCGCTTTCCCGAAAGTTGAATTTCAAGCAGGTGCAAATAACCACTGGGCGCCGCTACTTTCAAACTGTGCGCTTCACCTATCAGTGCGCCTATCGTCTCTTTATGTTTTACCTTTTCAACTGAGGTCTTATAAATTTTTATGGTACCCTCATCTTCACCATTTACAAAATTGCTCCACGCCACGGGATACGGACTCAAGCCACGCACCAGATTGTGGATTTCTTCAAGTGTTGACTGCCAGTTGATCTGACAGGTTTCCGTATAGATTTTATGGGCGGGACGTCGCTCTTTACCAGGGTCTTGCGGGGTTGTTTTCGCCTTATCTTCCTTTATAAGTTGTACCGTCCTCAAAACCAAAGCTGCGCCTTGGTGCATCAACCTGTCGTGCAACGTACCTGCAGAATCTTCTTCCGTAATCGGTACGGCCTTCTGAAGGATGATTTCGCCCGTATCTATTTTGTCATCTATGAAAAAAGTAGTGACACCGGTCATCGAATCCCCATTAATAATAGCCCAATTAATCGGCGCCGCGCCCCTGTAGTCGGGAAGGAGGGAGGCATGCAAATTAAAGGTTCCGTATTCTGGCATTGCCCAAACTTGTTTTGGCAGCATGCGAAAAGCCACTACGATTTGCAGATTGGCCTGTAATGCACGAAGTTCATTTAAAAAATCTTCATTCTTTAAATTCGTCGGTTGCATTAAGTGTAATCCGTTTTCCAGGGCAAACTGCTTCACGGCGGAAGGCCGCAGTTTTCTTCCACGACCCGCAGGCCTATCGGGAGCGGTGATGACTCCAACTATAGGATGCCCTTCATTTAACAAAGCGGCCAAGGTGGTTACCGCAAAATCGGGGGTACCCATAAAAACAATTCGTAAATCTCTCATACTATTTCATATTCGTTTCGTGAGTTGATCTTGATTCTTCGATCTTCAAGTAGCATCTTTATACCTTCCAAAACCAAGTTTTCCTCATAGTTTAAACTAGCGATAAGGCTTCTTGAACCACTATTCTTGAAATTCAAAAGTTTAATGATATCGTTCATTATGGCTTCCGAGTTTGTTTCGGCTTTAACCGAAATACGTCGACATACATCACAGATACCGCAATTAATGCGTACTTCCTCTTCAAAATAGTGTAACAATTGCTTATTTCTACATTGTTGGTCGTTTTTCACGTAAGCCAACATACTGTCAATTTGTGTCTCTTTTAGCCGGTGCCTTTCCTGTACTTTTTTGGCAAAGCTGTTAATAGTGATGTCGTCCTCCCTGGGGACTAGGAATACCAAGGAAAGATCGCTTTCCTGAGCGTCATAATCGATAATGGCATCCTTTTGAAGCTGCTCTAGTACCCTGGTTACCCTTGCTTCGTTTGTTTCGGCCTTTTTTGCGATTAGAAATGGATTTATTTTGGTCAAAAAATCAAATACGCCGCCGTATGTACGCAATATGGTCTGAACGATGGGAACAAGCCCCTGATTCTTTTCAAGGTACTCGAAAAGTTGCTGTTTGCCGACCAGTACCTGTACTATCGTTTTTTTGAAGAATGATTCGTTGAGCGAAATGACGGAATACTGATCCAATATGCGAAAGGCATTAAAAGCGAGCAACGTATTTAATTTATAGGTCTCGCAGAATGCGTTGAAATTCAATAAGAATTCGGTCTCAGGAAGTTCCCCATAGGAAATTTGAAAATAGTTGTTCAGCTTATTGTATACCATTTTGATGAAAGCGGTATCCGGCAATACACTCAAGAACTGGTTTTTTACCTGTTGCTCATCTGTTTTATTGGTAAGTAGGATTGCTTTGGCAGACGCTCCGTTTCTACCCGCCCGCCCGGCCTCTTGAAAATAGTTTTCGATACAATCCGGTATTTGGTAATGTACTATCAGTTCTACATCCGGCTTGTCGATTCCCATTCCGAAAGCATTGGTGGCCACCATCACTTTTACAGTATTCCTCAACCAAAGGTCAAGCCGTTTTTGTTTATCCTCTTTAGAAATGCCACCGTGAAAAAAGGTAGTTGAAATGCCTTGACCGACGAGATAAGAACATAACTCTTGGGCCGCACGTCTGGTGCTCACATAGACGATGGCGCTATTTTGAATTTTGGCACACCAGCTTCGTAGCCTGTATTTTTTGTCATCGGCCCAGAGAACTCCAAATGCAATATTTTTTCGTGCGAACGAATCCTTTACGACCAAAGGCTCCGAAAACAGAAGACTTTCGATAATATCATCGGCAACGGTCTGGGTGGCCGTAGCCGTTAAGGCGATTATAGGGCTTTCAGGTGCCAACTTTCTCAATTTTGCACATTCTAAATAGGCAGGTCTAAAATCATGCCCCCATTGCGAAATGCAATGGGCTTCATCTATAGCTATAAGGTTGACGGGCATTTGCTGAATGCGCTCTTGTACCAATTCTTGTTTGAGGCGCTCAGGAGAGAGGTATAAAAATTTGTAATTTCCAAAACAACAATTATCCAATAGGTCGATGATTTCATTTTGAGGAATGCCACCTGTAAGCGCAATGGCTTTAATACCTTTGTTCCTCAACGAATTCACTTGGTTCTGAATAAGTGCCACTAGGGGAGAGACTACGATACAGATACCCTCCATAACCAAGGCGGGAACTTGAAAGCAGACCGACTTGCCACCTCCCGTGGGCATGAGGGCGAGCACATCTTTGTTTTCTAAAATAGCGGTAATAACCTCCTCCTGTGAACCTCTAAATTCACTATGTCCCCAATAGGTATTTAATATGTGTTTGGGTGTGTGCACTAATTTGCCTCCAACTGTGTTAAAATGAACGCTATTCTATTTTCGACGGTAGCCTTGGGTACTTCGATTACCCCGTATCCTAACGCGGTGTAGCTCTCTTTCAAATGACGATGAATGGCCAAAGCCTCTTCGTAGCTTTCGAAGCGCTCGCTATCGGAAACGTAGATTTCCTTCCAAATGGGCAACAGAAAAACAGTGTCGTAGCGATGATTGGCGGCGATAGCTACGAAGGCCTCATCGTAGGTTTGTTTAAAATAATCCATATACGCCAAAACATCTGGAATTCCGCGATCAAAAAACACGATGGGTGCATCGCTATTTTCCGAGGCGTTATAATCCGTTAATCGGGCATCGATGATTTTTTCGTTAAAAGCCATTGGATCGGAAACGGTGGCAATCGGGTTTGTCGTAAGGTTCCCAAGTTCACCATTTTGCTTTGCTTTCAAGGTCATCAAGCGTATGACTTCGTGAAAACATTGATAACCATCTTTTTCAAGTGCATCGATCAAAGATGTCTTTCCCGTACTCGGACCACCTGTAATAACGATTCTCTTCGGGTTCAAATGTATTGAATTTAAGGTCAAAGTTAGACAATACGGACAAGCCTAAAAAATTGGGATTCGTTTATCGATCACATCGACTATCTTTGCAAAAAATCTTAATATGGCCGCCCAGAAATCCGACGAGTTTTATAAAAAATTGAGGGAACAACTGGCAGAGACCAGCAAATGGCCCTCCGATTATCTTTACAAGTTTATCGTACCCACTGATGGAAATAAAATAGAGCAAATCAACCATATTTTCGACAACACCGGTGCCGTTATAGAACTAAAGCAATCTAAAAAGGGAAAGTATACCAGCATCTCCATCACGGTAAATCGTAAAAATCCAGATGCTGTAATCGAAAAATATAAGGAAGTAGGTAGGGTAGAAGGCGTAATATCACTCTAAAATAGGTATTGCCGCATAATTTTGTTAATTTGCTCGCGTTATTAGGTTGACACTCTCCAAATTACAACACTCAAGAAAATCCTAGAATTTGAATTTAGTAGAAAACATTGAATACAATACGGAACGACCTCATTTGATCATTCCGGAATACGGAAGGCATTTCCAAAAAATGGTCGATCATGCCGTTTCGATAGAAGATCGGGCCGAACGCAATAAAATTGCAAACTCCATTATTGCGGTAATGGGGAATTTGCAACCTCACCTTCGGGACGTACCTGACTTTCAGCACAAGCTGTGGGATCAGCTTTTTATCATGTCCGACTTTAAGTTGGATGTAGATTCTCCATTTCCGATTACCAGTAAGGAGGTTTTGCAACAGCGGCCTGAACCATTGCCTTATCCACAAAACCATCCGAAATATCGATTTTACGGAAATAATATCAAACGAATGATCGATGTTGCGGTAAGTTGGGAAAAAGGCGACAAGAGGGACGGCTTGGAATACGCCATTGCCAATCATATGAAAAAATGCTACCTCAATTGGAATAAGGATACGGTAGACGATAAGGCCATTTTTAAACATCTCCTTGAATTGAGCGATGGACAGATAGACCTTACCGGCGAAAACCTCACGGAAAGTGGTCAGTTCTTGAAAAATAGAATCGCCAAGACGCCAAAATACAACAATGGCGGTAAAAAAAATCAAAGAAATAATAACAACCGCGGCAAAAAGCGGTATTAATAGTTCAACCTTAAATGGGAACATTTAAAATTGAGGGCGGGCATAAACTTGCCGGTGCGATTACACCCCAAGGCGCCAAAAATGAAGCATTGCAGATTCTTTGTGCAGTATTGTTGACGCCCGAAGAAGTAACCATAAACAACATTCCAGATATTGTTGATGTAAACAAATTAATTTCCCTTTTGGAAGACCTAGGGGTCAAAATTCAAAAGAAAGGAAAAGGGTCTTACGTATTTCGTGCGGATGATATCAATATCGATTATTTACAAACCGATCAGTTTAAGAAAGATGGTAGTGGTCTTCGAGGCTCCATCATGTTGGTCGGACCGCTTTTGGCACGTTTCGGAAAGGGTTACATCCCTAAACCGGGCGGTGACAAAATAGGTAGACGTAGATTGGACACCCATTTTGAAGGATTCATTAATCTCGGTGCAAAGTTCAGATACAATAAGACGGAACACTTTTATGGAGTTGAGGCCAAGAAATTAAAGGGCACTTACATGTTGCTCGATGAGGCTTCGGTAACCGGAACGGCGAACATCGTAATGGCAGCCGTACTGGCCGAGGGAACGACCACAATCTATAATGCGGCCTGCGAACCTTATTTGCAGCAGCTTTGTAAAATGTTGAATCGGATGGGCGCCAAAATCAGCGGTGTTGGTTCCAACATGTTGATCATAGAAGGAGTGGACAAGTTGGGCGGAACTACCCATCGTATGCTCCCGGATATGATCGAAATCGGCAGTTGGATCGGTCTTGCCGCGATGACGAAAAGCGAATTGACCATTAAAAATGTGAGCTGGGACGATTTAGGACAAATACCCAGTGTTTTTCGAAAATTGGGAATTACCGTCGAACGAAAAGGGGATGATATCTTCATTCCTGCCCACAAAGACGGTTACGAGATACAGAACTACATCGACGGTTCTATTTTAACGATTTCGGACGCACCATGGCCAGGAATGACACCTGATCTGCTTAGTATTTTAATAGTGGTGGCTACACAGGCCAAGGGGGAGGTATTGGTGCATCAAAAGATGTTTGAAAGCCGCTTGTTCTTTGTCGATAAATTGATCGATATGGGTGCGAAAATTATACTGTGCGACCCGCACAGGGCCACCGTAATCGGACACGATTTCAATTCGACCCTTAAGGCGACCACCATGGTCTCTCCTGATATTCGGGCAGGTGTATCGCTTTTGATAGCGGCACTTTCTGCAGAGGGTGAATCTACGATTCATAATATCGAGCAGATAGACAGAGGGTACGAAGACATTGATAACCGATTACGGGCAATCGGAGCCAAGATCGTACGTCTATAGAATATTAAAAGAAACCATATTTTTAATTCCCATTTCCATTTTTTGGAATTGGGATTTTTTTTATCTGTAATTTCACTATTTTGATTTGTTTATACTGGGTCGAAATCCCCTTCATTTATTCCGCTTAGCATACTGTAGCGCGCCAAGGAAAAACATTTTAATTACATCCTCATCCATAGTTATGTTCCTTCCCTATACGCTTCATTTCCCAAAGATTCCCAGTTGCTCAAAACCTCCGATTTGAGGTCATGTTTATTGGCTTTTGTTAGCATATCCTAATGATTTTGCTGCTATCAACAGATTTGTAATTAGAAGCGAGCGCGCACTTAATACTAGGCGAGTTTAAAAAAGATTATTACTTTCGCAAAAGATTTCAGTGCGGCTTTCAGTCCGATTTGATACAGAGCTAGGAGGCCGTTTGGAAATTTTGATTAGAAGGAGGGTATCTGATCATTAATCCCACTGATTTAACGATTAAGATAAATCGTACTGCTTTGCAAAACCATGTATTGATTAAACTCGAATACCAAATTGGCTTACAAAGCGATTATTTCTACCACTTGCTATCACCAATAGACTTTCATTGACATAGGGTAACGGAAAAATATGAACTATGTCATTCTATCTCATCATACTCATGATTTCGCTCGCCGGACCGCTGGCATTGAGTTTTGAAAAAAATCTTCGGCTTTATAAACGTTGGAAATACCTGCTGCCGGCTATTTTTATTACAATGTTGGTTTTTGTTATTTGGGATATCATTTTTACCCACAGGGGGATTTGGTATTTTAATCCCGTTTATAATTCCGGTATTTACATCTTTAAGCTTCCTTTGGAAGAATACCTTTTTTTTCTAATCATTCCGTATGCTTGCGCTTTTTCGTTCTACGCGCTTCAATTTCATTTTCCTAAATTGAAGATGAATGAGCGGTTTACTAAAGTGTTGACTTTTTTGATAATAGCGTTATCGGCAATAGCTGCATTACACTATAGCGATTTTACCTATACTTTTGTTGCTTTACTTGTTTTGCCAGTCGTACTTTTGTTTAGTTATTATTTTGCTAGGGAAGTGGTACAATACTATTTGGCGGTATATCCTATTTTACTCATTCCATTTTTTATCATCAATGGAATCCTGACCGGAACGGGAATCGAACAAGCTGTTTTTGATTACCACCCTCAGGCCATATTGGGAATTCGTATTTTTTCAATTCCTATTGAAGACGTATTGTATAATTTTTCATTGCTCTTATTGCCATTAACACTGACCCATATATTTGAAATGAAATTTACTAGAAACAAAAACGAATGAGGGTAGGGGTCATAGGATCTGGGATAGGCGGTTTGGCCATTGCGTGCCGAATGGCATCAAAGGGTCACGAAGTAACCGTTTTTGAAAAAAATGCTACTCCCGGCGGGAAAATTGGTGAGTTTACTTTAAAAGGGTACCGGTTCGATACGGGGCCGTCTTTATTTACCATGCCTGAATTAGTACGTGAACTTTATGCAGCGGCCGGCGAAAGTGTTCCGTCGACCTTTACGTATACTAAGTTAGACGTGCATTGCAAATATTTTTATAACAGCGGTGAGCAGCTGGTAGCTTGGTCCGACCAACAAAAATTCGCTGAAGAATGCGCCCAAAAGTTTGGGGAGGACCCAGCTAACATTTTCGAATATTTTAAGAGGGCTTCGCTAATCTATAAGATAACAGCGGATATTTTCCTTTTCAACTCTTTACATAAGGTGAAGAATTTTTTGAAGCTGTCGGTTTTGAAATCCTTACTTCAGGTACATAAAATCCGTTTTTATAAAACCATGAACGCGGAGAATAGGAACAATTTCAAAAGTCCGTTGCTCGTTCAGCTCTTCAATAGGTATGCAACGTACAACGGATCGGACCCCTATAAGGCACCGGCTACCTTAAATGTAATAGCGCATCTTGAAAATAACATCGGAACCTATCTGCCTGATCAGGGAATCTATTCCATTGTCCAGCATATTTATGAGCTCGCCCTGAAGAAAGGGGTTCGGTTTGAATTTAATTCGTTGGTGACGTCTATTGACATCAAAAATAAGAAAGCCGTAGGGCTAAGTGTTGGCGATACCAAATTTGCATTCGATAGTATCGTATCGGATTCCGACATCAATTACGTTATGGCCAACCTGATGAAGCATCCTTTAAAAAAACGATTCGATCGCTTAGAGCCCTCATCGTCGGCCTTGGTTTTCTACTGGGGGATAAAAAAGGAGTTCCCCGAGCTTGATGTGCATAACATTCTGTTCAGCGGGGATTACAAAAGGGAGTTTACCAATCTATTTGAAGAAAAAATCATCGATAACGATCCGACGGTATATATTTTCGTTAGTTCAAAAATGATTAAAAGCGATGCGCCAAAAAATTGCGAAAACTGGTTCGTTATGGTCAACGCACCAACTAACAGCGAAGAGAATTGGGAAGAACTAATTCGTACTACCAGGCAAAATATTGTAGATAAAATCAACAAATCGCTTAAAACCAAAATTGAGGACCATATTGAATGCGAAAAGATCGCCTCACCTATTACCATCGCTCAAGATACCCTGAGTAAAGGAGGCGCCCTCTACGGTAATTCATCAAATTCTATCTTTTCCGCATTTTTAAGGCATCCGAATTTTATCAAAAGCACTAAAAATCTGTATTTCGTCGGGGGAAGCGTTCACCCGGGCGGGGGAATGCCGCTATGTTTAGCAAGTGCTAAAATTGTTGATAATGAAATTTTGGCACCTTAAATGAATCGGATACTAAAATATATAATAAGTGAGAGACTTCCAATAGCGTTTATCGTTCTCTATTGTGGCGGCTTGGCATTATATATTTCCCCACTTACCCGTGACCTATTTATTTTAGTAACGCCTTATACCCTGGTTTTGGTTGCAGCGGCCATTTTTTCTCATCATAAGGAATGGAATATAAAAACGGTTGCCGTATTTGTCAGCATTTTTGTCCTGAGTTTTATGATGGAGATGATCGGTGTAGCCACCGGTAAATTATTCGGCTCGTATACTTATGGCAGAGGGCTCGGTGTGAAAATAGCCGATGTACCCATCGTTATTGGCCTGAATTGGGTGTTTCTGGTATATGCTTCCAATAGTATTGTCTCTAAATATACTTCAAGCAACAGTTTGATCGTTATAGGTGCGGCAACTTTAATGGTAGTATATGATGTGTTACTAGAGAAGGTTGCGCCCCTAATGGAGATGTGGCAATTCGTAGAAAACGATCCACCGCTCCTAAATTATGTGGTATGGTTTTTAATGGCCTTATTTTTTAACGCGTTGATTCAATATTTTAGAATAAATACCCAAAATAGTCCGGCACGCTGGTTATTCTGTATCCAATTCGGCTTTTTTATGATTATAGTGATGCATAATATTTATATTTAAAAAATGATACGAGCCAATCATAAAAGCCATTGGGTAAAATTTTCCAGATTTTACACAAAAACATTGATCGGCTTTTTTTTTGGAAGTGTCAAGTATCATGGTCAATACGAAGAAAAAGGGCTACCTATTCTCATGATTAGCAATCATTTTTCATTTTATGATGGCTTCATTCAAATTTTATTGAACCTCAAAATCTATAAGCGTAGGTTCCATTTTATGATGCTTGAGAAAGAACTTCGTAAGAATATGATATTGACGAAAATCGGTGCATGCTCGATCAGCAAAGGCAAACGCTCCAGTTTAGCCAGTCTTGATTATGCCGTTGAGGTACTACAGGATAAAGGAAACTTGTTTTTGTTTTTCCCTCAAGGAAGGATCAAAAGTCTTTATACAAGGCAATTCAGTTTTGAAAAAGGCTTACTTTCACATATTTTGGAGAATGTTAAGAACGATTTCGAACTGGTGTTCAATGTCAATCTTATCCATTATGGAACGAATCTTAAACCCGATATTTGCGTATATTACGAGACGCAGCAGATAAATGCCGATACCGATGCAAAAGCCGTAGAAAACGCTTTTAATCGTTTCGCAAAAGCGTGCTTTACTAAACAAGGGGCCGAATGATCTATTTCTGTTATTT
Source organism: Aggregatimonas sangjinii (assembly GCF_005943945.1). Lineage (GTDB taxonomy): Bacteria > Bacteroidota > Bacteroidia > Flavobacteriales > Flavobacteriaceae > Pelagihabitans > Pelagihabitans sangjinii. Next base: position 1,558,032 of record NZ_CP040710.1, read on the forward strand.
TTTGATAGGTTTACTCTTCATCAGGGTACTCGTGGCATTGGTCAATTTTCTGTCCTTCGCTTATTTGCCAAAGAAGGCTCCATTAAAAATTCTCCCCTCGGTTTCTATATTGATACCCGCGCGCGACGAGGAAGCGAACATCGGTGGGTTGCTTGAACAATTGTCCACCTTGGAATACGATCCTCTTGAGATTATCGTCTACAACGACCATTCATCCGATCAAACGGAAAGTGTCGTCAAGCATTGGGCAACGCTTCACCCTACCATCAGAATAATCAATGGACAGCAACCTCCGCACGGTTGGCTAGGTAAGAACTATGCTTGCCATCAATTGGCACAAGCGGCTACCGGTAGCATATTGCTTTTTTTGGATGCCGATGTTAGTCTAAAAAAAGACCTAATCAATCGCAGCATTGGTCATTTTCAGCGCAGGCAACTACATTTGTTGTCGATATTTCCAAAGCAAATCGTAACAACGTTTGGTGAAAAAGTCTCCGTACCGTTAATGAATTGGATCTTGTTGAGCTTACTTCCACTCTCACTTATCCGAAAGTCGAACAATGAAGCTTTTTCGGCGGCCAACGGGCAATTTATGATGTTCAAAGCGGATACCTATAAGACATTATGGCCGCATGAAAGCTATAAATCGCATAGGGTAGAGGATATCGCAATACTGAGATTATTCAAACGAGAAAATTTGGCAAGTGATACCCGCTTGGGCGATAACGATATTACCTGCCGAATGTATGATGGACTGGATGCCGCTATTGAGGGTTTTACAAAAAACATCTTTCAGCTTTTCGGAAATAGCATCTTGGCTACTGCCTTTTTTGCAATTGTGACTACGATTGCGCCATTTGTGCTTTATAATCATATGGGATTGGCCTGGTTAGGGGTGTATATGGCTGGAATCATATCCATTCGGATTTTTGTAAGTTTGGCCAGCCGACAAGCTGTCGTTCAAAACGTCGTATTGGCATTTCCGCAACACCTTGTGCTTCTTATCATCATCATTCAAGGACTTATTAATAGCAAACGGAAGAAAATTCTATGGAAAGGCCGCAATATTTTACAAGGACAATAATACTTATAACTATCCTATTGCTTTCCGTTCAATCAGGTTTTTCACAAACAGCCTATCGCGATTCGATTTACAAAGCCTATTCACGCGGAAAAATGGACAAGTGGTACGACATCATGACCACGTATGAAAAGAAAGTCGATGTGAAGAGCAAAGCGGAGCAATTGGAACTGATCAGCTATTACTACGGATACACAGCGTGGTTGATCGGGGCTGAAAAAAATGACACCGCTGAGTTGTATATCGATAAGTCCGAGAAGATTATTGATGAGTTGTTGGAAACTTCCCCTGAGGATCCTACCCTGCTAGCCTTCAAAGGGTCTTTTATTGCGTTTACTATCGGTATCACGAATTTGAAGGCCATATATCTAGGTCCGAAGAGCATGCGATATATAAACAAATCGATTGAACTAGATCCCGAAAACATTCAGGGCAATATCGAAAAAGGGAACTCGATGTATTACATGCCATCCGCTTTTGGCGGGGACAAGGCCGAAGCTATCGAATACTACCTCAAAGCGATAGCGGGTTTTGAAGACCAGGAACTGGTAGTGAACAATTGGATGTACATCAACACCATGACCGCCTTGGGTCAAGCGTATGAAGCGACCGAGCAAATACAATTGGCCAAATTATGTTACGAAAAAATAATACGCATATTCCCCAATTTCATGTGGGTCGAAGATGAACTGTATCCTGATCTGCTGAAACGGCACAAGCTATAACGTACGAACGCACGTCATGAAATTGAATTTGTACAAATTAGTACCGACCTGTTTAAAATGCTGCCTACTCTTTGTTTTTATATTTCCTTCTTGTCCCGTATACGGTCAGGGCGTGCCGAATGATGAGACTCTCGATCTTCGCAACGTACCACCTCGAATTATTAGAGCCTGTTGTTTTTTCGGCTATGACATCAAATTATGGGGGGTTCCGTTCGTTACCATCGATCAGGTAATTACGGTTGACGATTTGGGCGAACACCATTATATGGGGAGTAGGAAGGAGGGTATCGGAACTATATATTCCCATAAAGGCGGTTTTATCGATATAGGCCATCTACGGGATCAAATCGATTGGACGCGCTATCTGTACGCCACGATTATGGAGAGTAGGGGTAAAGGGGAAATAGTCTTGCCCTTGCGTAACGAGGCGGGACGCAAGACACTTTATTTGAACATTCCGGACGAGTTTGAGGCTCAGGATTGTATCTTATTAGCGGGAAAAATTACGTATGATCTTTCCCTGTGGCACGAAATTTCTACCTGGTTCGGCGCATCGGCGATTCCTTTGATACCGGAAAAATTTTCCAGTTTTTCTGTAGAGGATGTGTATTCGAACTTGTTGGGTATACATGTAGGGATGAAAACGTTGCAATCGGAGCTCCCTTTTAACCTCGCAGCGACAAAGTTCATCATATCGACCTTAGACAGTTTGGCAGTGGTAGAGACCGCACAAGAGACCTATAATGCGTACGATGCCGTTCAGGGAAAATGGTACACCAAAAAGAAACGAGTACCCCGCTCACAGATTACATTAAGACGAGACCCCGATGTCTTGGAGTCGAGTCGTCCGTGGTTAGTCCCGGATTCGACGGGTGCCACCGAGAATCCGATTGTTTTAGCCGTACCCTTGTCTACCACGGAGGGGCAGTTACTTACCGATTTTTATCGATTGACCATCGATTTGAACTACAGGTTTCCGGTGGAAGCGCTTTTTCCGAATAGCCAACATAGTCTTATCGATCAGGATGACTTTGGAGTGTTATTGAAGCACATAAGCAAGGAGTTACAGCTCATGGAACAGGAGATGATGGTCGAGAAAAAATAAAATTCCCGAGTTAAGCTACTGTATACGGAATTGTGGAACACCCTTATGAAGGTTTTTCCGCTATGGATTTGGTTGCGAAGAAGTTGGCCTAAGGAATAAAATCGATGCGACCCGATAGTACCTTGGCTTTCACGAGCTAAAGATTAGATGGTTCATTTCTTCAATCTTCGTACGCCGGATTTAATTGCTTGGGAATCGGCGCATTGGTTTCATCCCACCATTTTTGCAAATATCCCAACATTTCGGTTGTTTTTTCAGGATTTTGAAGGGCAAGGTTACTTCCTTCTCCAATGTCTTGCGCTAGGTCATAAAGTTCAACTTCATTATTTTCGAAATAATAATGCAGCTTCCAATTTTCATATCTTATCGCGGAACCGGGACGTGTTCTGAACAGGGAATCGCGGTTTTCGTTGTCGCGAACATTATACGCCTGTAAATAAATGGGAAAATGCCAATACAAGGGGCGTTTCAATTCGTTCGCTTTTTTTTCTAAAATTTGGGAAAGATCCGTTCCGTCCAAATCGATTTGATTTGAATCGATTCCGGTAAAATTCAAAATGGTCGGAAAGAGGTCCAAATGGGTAATGGGTATATCGCTTTTAGAGTTTGCTTTTATCCTATCGTTCATCACGAAAAAAAAGGGTTCGCGAATACCGCCTTCATAATAGCTTCCCTTGCCTGCTCTCAAAGGTAGTTGTTTTGTAATGCCGTATAAGCCTCCATTATCCGAAGTGAAAATGATAAGTGTATTGTTGAACAGTCCCTTCTCCTTTATCTTAGAAATCAATAGTCCGATATTCCTGTCCAGATTTTCCACCATAGTGGCGTACGCCGGGTTTCCTTGGCCCTCCCAACTGGGTTTTCGGGTATACTTCTCTAAAAGCGAATCAATAGGCTGTATAGGGGTATGCACCGCATAGGGTGCGTAGTACAGAAAAAAGGGCTGTTGAACGGTGTCGACAAAGCTTAGGGTTTTCTCCATAATCAAATCGGTCAGATGCTTGTTCTCACCACCTTTGATGTTGACGTTTTCGTAAGGTGGATAGTAACTTTTGGGAAGTCCATTGAATCCACCACCAATATTTACTTCAAACCCATATTCTAAAGGGTTTTTACTCAAATGCCATTTTCCTGCATGACAGGTGTTATAGCCTTTCTGATGTAATAGTTCAGGTAAGACCTTATGTTTTTTCGATAAAATAACTGTGTTTTCAACAGGTATCAGCTTGCGATGTTTCGATGCTCCCCTTTCGGAAGAATTCACGGTGTATATACCATGTCGGGGCGTCCACTTGCCTGTCATCAAAGAGGCCCTACTCGGGGCGCAATTGGCAGCAGCGGCATAGCCATTAGTAAACACCATACCCAAACTGGCCAAATAATCGATATTGGGGGTCTCATAATACGAGCTCCCCATAAAGCCCACATCCTTCCAACCCATATCATCCACGTTTATGATTACAACGTTGGGTTTGATTTCCTGTGAGGTAGTCAAGTGGCTCGATAAGATGGCGATAGATAATACAAAATATTGAAGAATTTTGTTGTCATTGCTTCCCAGTAGGGGAATACTAGGAATTAAGGACTTCACATTATCGGAAATTGTAGTTTTTATACTCGTGAGAAATCCAGATATCATGTCTATGCAATTTTTCGTATAATACAATTGGCAAATTACAAGGTGACTATTGTGGCTTTCTTCGATACCGTATCGAATAGGCCACAAGTCGGTTCACCTTTAAAGCCAAGTATTTCGCCTGGGTTCATCAATAAACAATTTCCTATGATTTCTTTATTGGAAATATGGCTATGACCACAAAAAACCGCTTCAAAATCGTTGGATTTGGCCAATGCCTTCGCATAGAAAGGATAATGGGTTATCGCGATTCGTACACCATCAATCTTTAAATCGGCATATTCGCCGTAGAGTTTTAAATTGGGGGCTTCTGCTTCGGCAAATTTTAAAATGGAAAATCGATCACCGTCCCCGTTACCGAATACGCAATGAATATCGCAGTCAAATAATTTAGACATTACTTTAGCGGGAATGGGCGAACAAAAATCCCCACAAAAAATGAGTGCTTCGACCTTTTCTTTGTCGAAAATCTTCTTTGATTTTTTTAGGTTGTCGATATGATCATGAATATCGGATAGAATGCCTATTTTCATCTTTTCGATTTTATTTTTCTTTTACCTCCGGTTTGGGGGTAAAAGGTGTGATACCAAATGCAGGGTAGACTTCACTGGGATAGTAAAATGTACCTCCTCTGGAAACCATTGCGATTGTTTTTATAGCCTTGATGTCGTCTACAGGATTCCCTGGAATTAGAAAGAAATCGGCGAACTTACCAGGTGCAATGCTTCCAAGGTTTTCATCTCCTAAATATTGCGCCATATCATAGGTGGCGAGTTTTAATAGCTCAGCGGGTGTATACCCCAATTGTTGGTACAGCTCCAATTCCCGATGGTAAAAGAAAGCACCGCCTAAATCGGTACCCGGTACGATAAAGATTCCTTTCTCTTTCATCATTTTCAAGGTCTCTACAATTTTTTCATAACCTTCACGATACGCTTTGTCATCTTCGGGCGAAGCTACATCGGCCAAGGCTACCTTAAACCCACGTTGCGAGTTTGGGGGCATATGGTCTATGAAGTCCTTGGTGCCTTCCCAAATCTCGCCATTTCTAGCTTTCATCAATACCTCATGGATGGCCAACGTGGGATCCATAGCGGTTTTATTGTTTACAAATAAATTTATCGATTCCTGCACTTTGGGGCTGTTTAGATCTAAGCCAGGAAACCGCTTTAGCGCAGTCAGCCGCAGTAGGGTACGGGTGTCTTCCTCGGGTTCTAAAACCCAACCCAACATGGTTTGGTTGATATGGGTCATTTCGTCAAAACCAGCACTTAGCATGGCATTGGCATTAGAGAATGCGGGTACGTGCCCACAGACGAACATGCCGTACCCATGTGCCCTTTCAACAATGGCCGGTGCCCAATCGCCGTTCATTGAGTTGTACAGCTTCACGCCATAGAAACCCTTATCATGATAGGTGTCCACCGCGGCCAAGGCCTCCTCCTCGCTCGAAACCAAAATTCCGTTATTGGCACTGTATTCACTTTCTCCTTCTATAAAGCCCAAACGATGGACTCTAGGTCCTGCCAAAATTCCCGAATTAATTTTTTGTATCAATTCGTCCAACACCTCATTGTCGTTCCCCATATCCCTGAATGTTGTGATACCGGCCAAGACATTCAACAGGGCACCTTCGTCGCCGGTGTGGGCATGCATTTCGTACATTCCGGCCACCAGGGTGCCACCAGCTCCATTAATGACTACTTCATCGTCACCAGTGGCGTCTGCGGCATCTATACTCACAATCTTCTCGCCATCTACCAATACGGATGAAGGTGCGGATAGTGCCAAGGTGTTAGGGTCGAATATTTTAACGTTGGCGATTCGCACTTTTTTTCCATAGTCATGGGCATATTCTTTTTGCAGTGATTCAAAGCGCTCCGTAGAATATTTTTCCGCGTAGGCCCTTAGTTCTTTTTCCTGCTTTTCAAACCCCTCTCGCACAATTACGAAAGACGGACTGATTACCGCGAATAAACGTTGGTTGTTATCGGCGATAAAGTAAGAGGGATTTAAATCCGCTCCAGACATCGCATAGGTGGTAAGGTCAACCTTGGTCGAATCTACCGTGATGCTCGTCTTTTCCATCTCTGTAAGCTTCAGCGTACCTGCTGGTAGTACATCGGCCGAAAAATCAGGGGATTTCAATAAACTACGTGCGGTAAGAATGGTCGAATACGGACTCCCGGATTGATTTACGTACCATAAGGGAGCAGTAACAGTTGTACTATCGCTCCCGGTAGCGTCGGTCCAAGAAGCAGCGCTTCCTTCAAAAGTAAAGTGCTCGTCAACGGTATTCCCAAAAGTAGTGTTTCCGGTTATATCCCATCGCACAGGAAAACCATCCGTATTTAAAACGATGGTTTCGTTCATAGTGGGGCCGCGACCGTTGTTCTTGTAATCGTAATCTATTTGAATCGTATCTCTGACAGTCCGGGTTTTAAGATGACCGATGACGGTACTGCCAAAAATAACGGAATAGGTTTCGTCTCCTTGAAAATCGACCAAGGAAGAAACTTTATCGACTTCTTGGTTACAGGAAATGAGCAATACTAAAATAAAGGGCATTAACGGCATTCGTAGTTTCATAGTTGGTTGATTTTTAATAGGGTATCAAGATAGTAATTAAAATAGTGACCAGCCGCGCTTATCTTTAAAGGCCTTCACCGATTGAAGTAAAATCAATACGATAGAAATCGAACAGGCCGACAGCCATGTCAAACGTATCCTAGAGCACTGGGGGTGCAATATACCTAATGATAAGAGTAATCCATCTGAAGAGGTGCCTGAGATGCAAACAACATAAAGAAAAAGAGTCACTGCTGCTATAAAAGAAGCGATTTTCGGAATTAAATTCTATTTAAGGTCAAAAATGGGCGTTCTGGTCAGCGAATATCCGTTTACGATATATTAATATCCGACTTTCGCATCAATGGATAGTAGGGCTATCCTAAGATATGGTTTTAGTAGGTGGTACAAGGGGTATCGATTTTAGGCCAAAGCTCATTTAATTTCAATACATTCCGACTTTCCGGCAGACATATCCCCGTTTAGCCAATTCCAGTCAAATTCTAATTTCAATTTTTCCATGCTGAGCTTCTGAAATTGTACCTATCGATTGGCCTGCTTTCAGTTCGCCAATGGTCGTTAGGCATTGATATAGGAGTTCGATTTTTGAATCTTCAGTTTGTTTTCCAATTATAAGTACTGCCAATATTGAACCTCCTTTGTACTTACCAGTAATGGTAGTTCCTTTTTGTACACAATGAAAAATCGTTTCATCTGACGCTAATCCATTTTAATTTTCAATAGTCACAAATTTTTTGTTATCGAGGTTCATGAGGGCTGCTTTTTAATTAGCGACTACTGGTTTGCGTATTAATAAGTTGGAGGGGCTTGAATAAATTTAGCAAAAGAAAATGCACCGGAGAATTGGTGATTGCGAAGTGTCGGTTTTCGGGTATGCACAACCCAAGCAATTAGCCTTAGAATATAGGTAAGGAGAAGCAGTTTCCAAAATTTTCTTATTCTCTCTCTACCACGGTCCCATCGGGGTATTTTGCGAAACGCCCTTTTTCCCTGCTATGAACCTGATCGGGATACCGCCACGGCCAGCCCCCGAACTGCGTCAATCCGTAATCTTTCATCGTTGCCCGTATTTCCTCTTGGGTGTTCATGACAAACGGTCCGTGTTGCACCACTGGTTCCGCTATTGGTTTCCCTTGAAGCAAGATAAAATGAGCGGATTTGTCGGCTGTTTTAAGCATGACATCCGTACGGGGTCGTAATTGTATACCATGATTGATATGAACTTGTTGACCATCTATTTCGATATTGGAGCCCTCGTAGAAGTACAGCGTCCGGCTTACCTCGGTAAGGGCCTGTGGTAAGGTAAAATTTGTATTCGCCTCTACATGAATATTCCAGATGGCCACCTCATTGGCACTATCGGCAGCCCAGGAATCTGGGGCCGGGGCAGGGGCGGTCGTGTTTTTATAATTGCCTGCAATGACCTTAACCGTAGCACCTTCTTCTTCGATTACCGGGATTTCTTCATGCCATAACATCTTAAAGTGGGGCGGCACATACTTACTGGCCTTGGGAAGGTTCAACCAGATTTGAAAAAGCTCCAAAGGATTGTCCTTATCGGTATGCAGCAATGGAAACATCTCGGAATGCTGTACGCCGCTGCCTGCGGTCATCCACTGTACATCGCCTTCCCCGAATCGGCCTGCGGCGCCAAGGGAGTCCGAATGGTCGCAAAACCCTTTATTGACAATGGTAATGGTCTCAAAGCCACGATGTGGATGCGCTGGAAATCCCGGAATGGACTGCCCATGGTACATACGCCAACCGTCTTTGATGGTAAAATCATTGCCCAAGACCCTCCCTTCCAAGGACGCATCCGGACCCATTTCTTCGTTGCCCTTTGGATAATGGTCTAAGTGATAGACCGCGAATAGAAATGGATCCTGGGTTTGCCATGGAAAACCCAATGGGAATATACTTATGATACTATCTGTCATTTTATTTAAAATTTTAGTTCTTAATTAGAAGGACAATTCAAATACATTCTGTCAGTCCGTGCCTGTCGAGGACCCGCCCAACTTGCGCCTGCGATGCCATACTTGCCCGCTGACTGGTCGGTTCATTACAACTCTTGGTTGTCATTCGGCCTTACTTTAAGGCAGGCTCAAATGGGCTAATCATGTACTGCCGTATTTACCTCGATCCAATTGTTCTCCGGATCTTTGAGGTAGATTTGGCGCACCCCATCGGCCCTGTCGGTTATCGCATTTGGCGTTCCGGGCCAATCTGAGAATTCGATGTTGTTCGTTTTTAGGTGTGCAATAAAATCCTCCAGATTAGGGGTGGCCAAACACAGATGTACACTTTTGCTGTGCTCCAGAGCCACACTATCCTTTCCGATAAGATGTAACTGCGAATTGCCATGCACCCGAAACCATCTGAAATTAGGGTCGTTTCGCGGATGTGGAATCTCGTTCAGTTTTAAAATATTCTTGTAAAAGTCACCCACCGCTTTCAAGTCCTTTACGATAAAGGAGTAATGGTCGTATTGAAATTCGAAAGATTGGGCGCTCAGCCATTGCACATTGATGGCAAGCACTAGGCAAAGAATTATTTTTTTCATGAAGTTTTATTTAACTCGAAAAGTAGCTAATTGTTTTGAGTATCGGAAATAACGGCAAAAGGCTTTCTGTGTGGAAATCAAAAAGGTAAATTACCGGGTTCCCGACAACGAATACTTTCACTAGTTTACCTGAACGAATTTCCCGTACCTGATAGCACCTTTTGTTTCATAGGGCCCTGATGACCTTACAGGGATTTCCATAGGCTAACACCCCATCGGGAATATCTTTGCTAACGACCGAACCAGCGCCAATGGTCACATCGTGCCCGATGGTTACTCCCGGCATGATTACGGTATTTCCGCCAATCCATACATTATCCCCGATGGTTACAGGTTTGGTATTGGTACGATATCTGCTATGGCCATCCGAGGTGGCGACGATGCGTTCCGACGCTTTTAAAGGATGATTGGCCGTGTAGATTTGAACATAGGGTCCCAGGAGGCCATTTTTTCCTATGCTGATGGTATTGTTGTCCAAGAAAAAGCAATTGGCGTTTACAAAAGTGTGTGCTCCAATGAAAATGTGTTCCCCGTAATCACAAAAAAACGGTGCTTCGATCCATACACCTTCGCCCTTCACGTTCAAAAGTTGGTCTAGAAGTTCATCCCTTTTCTCCATATCGCTGGAATCAAGGTGGTTGTATTCTAAGATAAACTTCCGTGCCTGATGATAGCGGGCCAATAATTCGGAATCTCGGGAATCGTAATTGAGACCTGCAAGCATTTTTTCTTTTTCGGTCATATACTTTTTGCGCAATTAGAATTCTTGGACTCTTGGCTAAGTCTTCGTACCCCCTGGATTTAAGACTTCATGATATTTCCTACCGATATAGTTTAGTCTACTTTAGTAACGATTTTTATCAAACAGGAATACTAATCGCTCCCAATGGGTGGTGGCCCGTCGATCATGGGCTTGTACACTTCATCGCCCTTACGCGTCTTGAATTCCTCGGTCACCTTATTTACCAGTTTAGGATCATCAAACAGGTCTACGGCCGTCATGCCCAATGCCTTGGCGGCGTATAGCATTCCTTTGTGGCCGATGGACATGCCGCCACAGGCGACTACGGCCCAAGAATGCCAAGGCGTGCCTTTAGGTGCGACGGTAACCCCAAGATTGATGTTCGGTACATTCCAACTAACGTCACCTACATCGGTAGAGCCGCCTCCCGGACTTTCCAAGGTCTCTCGCAGGGGGTATATCTTACTGTCCATTCCGACTTCGGGCTTTTGTGTCGCCTTTTGTATCGCTTTTCCGAAGGCGGTTTCCTCTTGAGTATAGTTAATCGGCCCCAGCAGCTCTAAATTTGCTTGCATGATTTCCCCTCCAGAACGGTTGACCAAGGTTTCATAAATACCGGATACTAGGGTGATTTTATAATCTACGTTAGCCATTATCGCAGCGCCTTCGGCCATCGCTTTTACACGCTCATAAGTGGGTAACATTTTAGATCGTTTGGGGTCGCGTACGCGTACCCAAAGTTTCGCATAATCCGGCACCACATTAACGACCTGCCCACCGTCCTGAATGTGGTAATGAATTCTTGAAGTGGGCAGGATATGTTCGCGGTAATAGTTGATGCCCGTGGTGTAGAGTTCCAAGGCATCCGAAGCGCTACGCCCGTTCCATGGGTCCATAGAGGCATGGGCCGCTTGCCCGCTAAATTCTACGATAAAGTCGATCAATGACAAGCCACTTTGAACATCAGCTTCCGTTCCGGCGGACGGATGCCAACTTAAATTCACATCAACGTCATCCCATAGTCCTGCCTTTACCATCCAAACTTTGGCGAAGAATTTTTCCTCGGCAGGAGTACCAAGAAATTTAATGGTGCCGTTGAGCTTACCGGCTTCCATCAACTCTTTAATCGCAATAGCTGCGCCTAGACTAGAGGTGCCGAACATGTTATGACCACAACCGTGTCCGGCGGCACCAGCTTCCAAGGGTTCTTTAATAGGAGAGGCTTTTTGGGAAATTCCCGGGAGAGCATCAAATTCCCCCAATATACTAATGACCGGTTTTCCTGAACCATAGGTAGCTGTAAAGGCGGTCGGAATATCGGCAACACCTCGGGTAACTGTCATCCCGTTTTTTTCGGCATAATCGGCAAGTACCGCAGCGGATACCGATTCTTCAAAAGCGGTTTCGGCCAAAGCCCAAATCGAATCGCTTATTTTAATCAGTTCCGTTTTATGCGTTTCTACCGAAGCTATGACGGCTTTTTTGTTTTTAGATATTTTTTGTGCTGATAACGTGAAGGCCATGAGCGTACAAATTGCAAGTAGGAGGTGTTTTTTCATCATAAAATCATTGAATTAGCTATTATATTTAGTGTTCATATGTTCGTAGGAAGCCGTAATCAGCTGTTTTAACGAAGCCATATCGATATCGGCCAGACGTTTAACATATAGGCAACTTTTGGCCGTTTTGTACTTTCCCAAGTTCGCCATGATTTCAGGGTAACGTTCAAAGCCCGCCATGATGTAAATGGAAAGACTTTTACTTCGAGGGGAAAAGCCTGTAAGAATCGAATCGCCTTCCCGGCCCGATTCGTATTTGTAGTGATACGTCCCAAACCCGATGATGGTCGGCCCCCACATCACGGGATCGTGGCCCGTTACTTCTTTCATCAGCTGAACGAGCACAAAAGAATCGGCCCGTTGGGCCTCATCCTTTACGGTTTCCAAAAAGTCGGACACGGCGACGGTGGTGGGTTTGGTTTTGTTCTCAGCCATAGGAATCGTTCTCGGTTCAAAGATTGCTTTTAAATATACAAAAAAAGATAGGCTGCCGTATGATGAAACGTTTTTGATTGCTATTCATCAAAGTACAATAAATCAACTAGTTATGCGTTAAATAGCAGCTACTTATTTGAAAGGCGATTGTTCCAAATCTAATTAAATACAAACAACCATGAAATATATTCTCCATACCGCCATGTTCTTGGCCCTGATTGCCATACTAAGTGCCTGTAGCGCAACCAGTCAATTGACTATGGGCGTTAAAGAGCCGGCACGTGTTCCCATTCCGTCGGATGTGGTTCGAATCGGACTGATCAATCGCAGTGTTCCGGCCGAAGGAAACGAATCTTTGGATAAAATCGATAAAATTCTGTCTTTGGAAGGCCTGCGTTTAGATGAGCTGGGAGCCCAATCGGCATTAAATGGATTAAAGGCAGAACTGGAGCGCAGTGGCCGTTTCGAGTCCGTTTCGTTAATCGATGGTGTTGATTCGGTCAGAAAAGGTTTAGGGGTGTTCCCAGCACAAATGAGTTGGGACGATATCGACGCCATTTGTGATGCGCACAATGTAGATGTCATTTTCTCCTTGGAATTCTACGATACGGATACGAACGTCGGATACGAACAAAAAATGGTCAACATCCCCAACCCACTTGGTATCAAAGCGGAAGTACCAGGCCATAGAGTAACCATTCGCACTGCACTGAAAAACGGGTGGCGGGTCTACGATCCACATACCAAATACATTTTGGATGAATCTTCCTTTCAGGACAATTTGGTCTCCGTAGGAGAGGGCATCAATCCGTTCAAGGCTGTAGAGGCGATTGCAGGAAGAAAAGAGGCGGTACTGCAAACCAGCAATAATCTGGGCAATGCATACGGACTTAACATTCGCAACCTGACCAGGAGAGTTACTAGAATATATTATGTAAAAGGAACCGATAACTTTGAAATCGGTCAACGCAGAGCGCAGGCGGGAGATTGGAAAGGAGCTGCCGAATTATGGGAACGGGAACTGAGCCATCCCGATGCGAAAATCGCCGGCCGTGCTTTTTACAATATGGCGATAAGCAATGAGATAGATGGCAATCTAGACAGGGCACTCGAGTATGCCTCGAAGTCTTATACCGATTACAACAACAAAGATGCCCTGCGCTATGTAAACATTTTAAAATACAGAAAGCAACAGGTACGTGAGCTGGACAATCAGCTCTCAAAATAATTGAAAAAGAGAATCAAATAGAACAAATGCCCAAAAAGAGTGTTTCTCATCTTTTTTTTTGGGCATTTTCTTTTAAGGATACTTTCAACCTACTAAATGATACTGTTCGGATCAAGCGAATAGTCCCAACAGTTCATTAGTTTTTGTCCCAAACGGGTCTGCCGGGCAGGGTATGTTTTTCAATAATGCGCTGCCCCTCTTTTTTAACGCTGCCCCTCTTTTTAAAAGAATACAATGCATCGCTCGCAAAGGCCCGCATACGCTGAATGTCTATTATCGGTTTCGGATAATCTACACCTAGAGTGAAGTTCAAAAATTGAAGTTCCATCTCCGGAATAAGCCACGGCTCATGAATGTAGGCACTTGGAAGTTTTGCAAGCTCGGGAACCCATTTTTTGATAAAAACGCCCTCTGGATCATGTTCCCTGCTGTTTTTGACAGGATTGTATATGCGTATGGTGTTTACACCAGTCTCCCCCGATTGCATGTTCAATTGGGGAAAGTGGATACCCGGTTCAAAATCAAGAAAGTGCTGCGCCAAATGTTCGGTACAATCCTGCCAAGGTTGCCATAACAAATGGGTAAAGAAGGAGGCTAGCATCGCCCGTAGCCGAAAATTCACGAACCCCGTGGTCATCAGACAGCGCATGGCGGCATCTACCAACGGGACACCAGTTTGCCCTTCTCGCCATGCCTTTTGCAGCTCTGGTCTGACTTTTTTTATGAGTTGGTGGTACCCTGCATTTACACTCTGAAACTCCATCCCGATTTCCATTTCAAACTTTTGAATGAAATGTGCCTGCCAGCGCATCCGGGATAAAAAGGAGCTTAGGTTTCTTTTGGAACCAATATGCTTTTTATGTGATGCGGCATATTTGCAGACTTGGCGGGTGCTTAAATTTCCCCAGGCCAAATAAGGGGAAAGCCTGCTGCTGTACAAACGAGATGTCGCAGGTTTCGAATAGTGGGTATTGTAGCCTTTGATGCGATTCGTTAGAAAAGTATCCAGGTATTTTTTGGCCTGTGTTGTTCCCCCACGCTGCAGATGTGTAGAAACTGGGGTTAGCAATGAAACGAGTTTAAAAAGCGGTACAAAATCTTCTGCTATCTCCGAACTTGTATAGAAATGACCATCCCCCATTAGGGGGATGGCTATTGGCCGATTCATAAAATCGACCCAATTGTTTTTCCACTCCCTGCGGTTCTGGATGCCACGGAGCACCCCGTTCTGTACACTTTCTTCCCAGGCTATTCGGTGACTTCTGCACCATTTGGCCACGCTCTTGTCGCGGTCATAGGTCATTTGCATACCGGTTTCCTGATACGAAAAGAGAGTAGAGATGGGTTCGATTCGATGCAGTTTTTCAAATAGCGTAATAACCTCTTCCTGAACAACAAGGATTTCAGTATCAAAAGGTTCTAGTTGGCGCTGGAGGTCTTCTAAACTCTGTTTTATAAAATCAACATGTTTGCTACTGTAATGTTGGTCGTTCAGCCAGAGAGGTTCAAAACTATAGACAAGTAGTGTTTTTTGCCCTGAAGCTATGGCTCTCACCAAGGGTTCATGATCTACTAGACGCAAATCTCTTTTTAACCAGACCAATACCATTAGGAGACGGCGTCTTTGTATGTTTTTAGACAGCGTTCCCGTGCCTCTTTATGATCTACCATCTTGTCCGGGTAGGAGAGCTCCTGCAATTCCGGGACCCATTTATTTATATATTCTTTTTGTTTATCGAATTTATCGACTTGGGTCATAGGATTAAAGATTCGGAAATACGGGGCAGCATCTACACCGCTACCAGCGGCCCATTGCCAATTTCCGACATTGGAACTCATTTCGTAATCTAACAATTTTTCCGCAAAGTAGGCTTCGCCCCAACGCCAATCGATGAGCAGGTGTTTGCACAAGAAGCTGGCCACAAGCATACGTACGCGATTGTGCATATAGCCAGTGGCGTTCAATTCCCGCATTCCGGCATCTACTAGTGCGTATCCCGTTTGACCGTTTTTCCATTTTTCGAATTCGTCCTCATTGTTCCTCCATTCGATGCGGTCGTATTTCGACCGAAAGGCTTCGTTTCGGGTACGGGGGAAGTGCCATAGGATTTGCATG
This sequence comes from Aggregatimonas sangjinii, assembly GCF_005943945.1. Taxonomy (GTDB): domain Bacteria; phylum Bacteroidota; class Bacteroidia; order Flavobacteriales; family Flavobacteriaceae; genus Pelagihabitans; species Pelagihabitans sangjinii. The sequence goes on from NZ_CP040710.1 coordinate 1,573,811, forward strand.
AAAAATTCACGCCAGATCAATTCGCTCCAAAAGACCTCGTTTTGTTCGGATATCGCTTTCTTCATCATTTTACGCACCGAAGCGGTGCCGAACCTGAGATGGGGCCCTAATCTGGAAGTTCCGTTCTCTTTTGCAGGAAAATTCCTGGTATCCTCGTAATTTTCAATGAGTGTCGGAGTGACCGTATAGTCGGGCACCTTGATCGAGGCGGTCTCAAAGCCCATATCCGAAAGGGACAGGTTGGGCAAATGAGAATGTTCGATAAGGTTTTCCAGATACTGGCTGGTGTAATGTATGACGAGATGTTCATCGGGGTTAAAGGCGCCTTTCCATTTGTTTTTATATGGCGTATAGACCACATAAGGGTCGCCGTCGTCTTTGACAACTTCCTTCTTTTCAAAAATCACCTGGTCCTTAAAGGTTAGAAATTCAACATCGGCATCCTTTAGCAGCTTTGAAATTTTCTCATCCCTCTTTTTAGCATAAGGCTCATAGTCTCTGTTAGTATATACAGCCTGAACGCTATACTCCTTCAGCAGGTCGGAGAAGATGCTCTCGGGGGTGCCGTAGTACAGTGCCAATGAACTATCATACTCTTCCTGTAATTGACCACGCATGCTTTGCAGCGTATCGTGAATGAATGTGACCCTTGCATCATCCTTTGGTAAATCATCCAAAATTTCCTTGTCGAAGATGAATATGGGAAGTACGGGCGAATCGCCTTTGAGCGACGCCAAAAATCCTACGTTATCATCCAACCGCAAATCCCTACGGAACCAAAAAATCGAAACTTTTTTACTCATGTGAACCAATATCTTTTTATCAAATGCTTTTATGCCCTTAAACAGACCGTCGTTTATCTACAATAAAAATTCTATGTAACGTTCAAACTTCCTATGCCCCCATTTACACCGACAACTTGTCCCGTCATCCACGTGCTTTCGTCACCGAGTAAAAAGATAGCGATGTTGGCAATATCGGAAGCGTTACCCACGCGTTTAAGCGGATGTCGTTCGGCCATCATTTCTTTCTTTTTGTCATTGTTCAATAGTCGTCCGGCAAGCGGTGTATCCACTAAGGACGGCGCAACAACATTTACTCTTAATTTAGGTGCATATTCGGCTGCCATTGATTTGGCAAAGCCCTCAATTGCGCCTTTCGCGGCAGCCACGCTTGTATGAAATGGCATTCCCGTACCAACCGCTACGGTACTAAAGAACACCATGCTCGCGCCATCGGACATTTTTGGGATAATATCTTTTACACAGCGCACCAAACTAAAAAAATTGATTTGCATGTCCTCGTTAAAGGTATCCATAGACATCATTTTAAAAGGCTTTAGATTGATACTGCCCGGGCAATAGGCAAATCCGTGCAATTCTTCCGGAAGTTTGGAAGTGTCCAACTCATCGGTAAGGGCGTCAAAGGGAATATGTGTGACGTCAAGTGCGCCAAGTTCATCTTTAGTACGTGAGGCGATATATACATTGTTCGTTTTGGATAGTTCTCTGGCCATAGAAAGGCCGATACCGTGGGAACCGCCAATTAGTAGTATGTTTTTGCTCATAATGTTTAAAAGGATTTAAATTTTAGAATTTTCTCTCTTCCCGGTATGGTACCGAAAAGTTCAATTAGTTTTTGTTCGCGAAACGCAAAAATTTGTTCAAGTTGATTTTTTACCAGTAGGGGATGGGCGAGTTGACCAAGTATACCAAGAGGTAGCTTATAATCGATGATGTCCTCCATCTCAACCCCGCCGTCAATGGCTTTGATAAAATGTTTATGATGCCAAAGCGCATAGGGCCCATAGCGTTGCTCGTCAACAAAATATTCACCTTCTTTCACATGGGTGATTTCCGAAACCCATTTGGTGCTGTAAAATGGGAAAGGACTTACTTTATATTGAATGATTTGTCCAGCGAACATGGGTCTATCAGCTCCGGACAAAATAGTAAAACCCATATCGTCGGGAGTGATATTCGCTAAATTGGCGGGATTTGAGAGAAAATCCCATGCCACCTGCTGCGAAACGGGAATGGACTGTATAGCGTGTAGTTGGTACAACTTCATTTGTGTGTTTCAACAAATATAACGGCAATATTGTCTAACATAAACATATTATTGTTAAACAAATAGTAAAAATTTCGTTTGAGTCAATTTTTTTTAAAAGTGTTGTCCACTTAAATCGTGTTGAGCCGATTGAAATAAAGTTTCTATCTAATTTCTATTTCGTACTTTTCCCTTTAAATCTTATGAAAGCGCTACTTATCACATATCTACTCTGTGTCACGTTTTTGCTTAACGCCCAAACGGAGGTTGTGCAACTTGGCGAGCTGCCCGAGGAGGTGTATGAAACTTCTGGGCTCATCGTATACAATGAAAATCTGATTACTCATAACGATTCCGGTAACGCGGCCGAACTCTACGAAATCGACACCTTGAGCTTGTCGGTGACACGCACGGTGCTTATCTCAAATGCGGAAAACGTAGATTGGGAAGACATCGACCAAGATGAAGATTACATCTACATTGCCGATTTTGGAAATACGCTAGGCACACGGCAAAATTTGAAGATTTATCGGGTCGCAAAGACTGCATATGACGCTTCTGACGCCGTAACTGCCGAAGAAATCGGATTTGTTTACGAGGATCAAACCGATTTTACCGACAATGGCTTTAGCGATTGGGATGCCGAGGCACTTTTCGTGTTGGACGAGCAACTAATCATTCTAACCAAGCAATGGCAATCTAATAATACCGTGGCCTATTCGCTAGCAAAGACTCCAGGGAATCATATCGCCCAGCGATTGGATGAATATGCCATAAACGGACTCGTAACTGGTGCCACCTACAACACGCAGAGCCAAGTACTGTATATAATAGGATACAACTCGCTTCTTAGGGCTTTTATAAATCGGGTGGAAAATCCTACTACAACCACAATTTTTAGTGGGAGCAAGGGAAGGTTGAATACCGATATCGGTTTTGCGCAGATTGAAGGAATTACCTATACCGGAGCAAATAGTTACTTCATTTCTTCTGAACGATTCAGTGATGCAGAACGCGGTATTACACTCCCGTCATTACTCTTCAGCGTTACCACCAATGATACCATACCGAATGAACCAGAGCCGGAACCAGAACCTGATGGCGACGACCCGTTCGTACTTTTTCGCCAATTCGATTCCCATGAGTTGCGCTATCATTTAAATCCAGATAGACCTGTTTTGGGTTGGGCTATTTTCGATAGTTCCGGAAGGCGTGTTCTTTTCGAAGATAAAAACATAACGGAGATTGCGCCCATCGATATTTCTGCCTTACATCCGGCCATCTACTATTTTAACCTCTCACTGGCAGGTGAAACGATAGCACTACCTTTTGCCGTTGATTAGGGGTGAAAACGAGTTTATTTAGGATTTTATTAACAAAGCACACCTAGGTTTATCTCTAGTTTTGTCAAAACTTTAAAACCTTTATACCAATGAAAAAATTATCACTTTTTGTATTCGCGTTGGCCCTTGCTTTTTCGGTGCAGGCGCAGATCAACACACCGGCACCTAGTCCTGCTGCGAAAATCGAGCAGAAAGTAGGCTTGACCGATGTGACCGTAGATTATTCACGTCCCTCTATGCGCGGACGCACCATTTTTGGCGATTTGGTACCTTATGACAAATTGTGGCGAACTGGAGCAAATGGCTATACCTTGGTCTCTTTTAGCGATGATGTTAAAATTGACGGTCAGGACGTTAAAGCAGGTACGTACTCCGTATTCACGAAACCCGGAAAAGAATCCTGGGAAGTTTTCTTTTATACCGATACGCAGGGCGGCGGTACTCCGGCCGAATGGGACGAGGCCAAAGTAGTTGCTAAAACTACGGCTAAAGTATGGCCGATGGAGATGCCAGTGGAAACCTTTACCATTACCATTGACGACCTTCATAATGGTGGTGCTACCTTGGGTATGCTTTGGGAAAAAGCCTATGTAGGCGTAAAATTCGAAGTACCGACCGATGAAGCTGTAATGAAAAATATCGATCAAGCTTTGGGCGGCCCTTCTGCTAATGACTACTATGCCGCATCGGTATATTATTTGGAGCAAGGGAAGGATATCTCCAAGGCCAAGGAATGGATGGATAAGTCCATGTCCATGACCGAGGAGCCTCGCTTCTGGCAATTGCGCCAACAATCGCTGATCTATGCAAAAGCTGGAGACAAGAAAGAAGCTATTGCCACTGCCAAAAAGTCTTTGGAAGCGGCAAAGGCGGCTGGTAACGACGACTACGTGAAAATGAATACCGACTCCTTAAAAGAATGGGGAGCGATGTAATCTTCTTCAAATACCAATTAGAATGGAAACCCGCAGGAAATTGCGGGTTTTTTTTAACTTTTTTTTTGGAATGGAATAGCCGACTATTCTATGGTAACCAAACAATTTCGGATTAACTTTGCAAGTCCGAATGATTTCGTCGAACAATTAAAGTTATTGGCGAATTTCAGGTAGGGCGACTTTGGAAAAAGTTACTTTAGCCGTCATTCGAATAGTCTATAAAAAATAATGCTGAAAGACATCCTTGTAGCTATGTTGTGGAGTATTTCGCCATTTGGGGAGGCCAAAGTCGGTATCCCATATGGTATGCTTCAGGGTGCGAATATCTATCTGGTATTCGTCGCTTGTCTGGCGGCGAACATCTTAGTCTTTCCATTGATGATGTTCTTCCTGCATTCTTCCAACAGGCAGCTGCTCCGTTGGGCGCCCTATAAAAAAGCGGCTTTTTATATCGCGCGCAGAACCAAAACTAATTCAGGGGCCAAAATCAAGAAATATGGTTTCTGGGGCTTATTGTTCTTTGTGATGATTCCCTTGCCAGGAACAGGTGTGTATGTGGGCAGTATCGCAACCTATCTTTTTAGAATCGAGACCAGTAAGGCATTTATGGCGAATGTCATCGGCATTTTCTTCTCCTCCGTAATTATCTGGGTGATGACCTTATTGACCATGAAGGGGATGGCCTAACGCTTCACAACCCTACGGACCTAAAGATTGGTTTCTTTCGTATAAGCCGACTCCCCTTATTTTCTGACGCAGACGAATCATTCGGTCATCTGGCGATAATCTTTAATCAGTAAAGTTCCGACCCATAAATTCCAGTACTCGCAACTATTTGGCTTCCGCCGGGGGTTTGCCCAACATCCGGTCCAATCCTTCGAAAGCAATAGCCAAAAGAATCACAAGTACAGATCCTAGGGCATTTAACCACAAATAACCTAGTTTCTCTTCTCCTGCCGGGTAGATGAAGATGAGGAAGTAGAAGACGATAAAAATGATCAACTGTGTAAGTATTGCGGCAAAGAATACCGCATTACCCTTGACGAATTTAAGGAAGAATGCCAACAAGAAAATACCGAGCACATTGCCGTAGAATACCGAGCCGATAATATTCACCAGTTGGATCAGGTTGTCGAATAGATTAGCAACGCAGGCAATCAAAATCGCGATAATACCCCATAAGAGCGTAAAGCCTTTTGAGGCCAGCACATAATGTTTTTCACCCAAATCTATTTTTCCTTTATTTCGCTTGTAGACATCCAAAGCGGTTATAGTACCCAAGGCATTCAGTTCCGAGGCTGTCGAAGACATAGCCGCCGAAAGAATGACCGCCAGGAGGAGCCCAATAAGTCCACGTGGTAGGTTGTTCAGGATAAAATGGATGAATACATAATCCTTATCATTGGTTTCTGCGGTATCATCGGCCTTTGTGATAAGGGCTTTGGCGTTGTCCCGATTGGTACGATCCTTCTTATTGATCTCGATAATATGCATCTTGGCCGCCTCAATTTCGTTGTAATCCTTCAATTCCAAGGCTCCTGAAAACTTGTTCTGGGCGATTCTTTTCTCGATTTCCAGATTACGCTGTTCTTCTTCCAATAATTTATAGTCGTTCGCATAGTCCGAATTCATTACTTTTTCGGTTGAAGAAGGATTGAAATTCAATGGGGAAGGATTGTATTGGTAATACACGAAAACCATTACCCCGACGAGAAGAATGAAAAACTGCATCGGAATTTTTAAAATACCGTTGAAAATCAGTCCCAACTGACTTTCCCGAAGCGATTTTCCCGAGAGGTAGCGCTGCACTTGGCTTTGGTCCGTTCCAAAATAGGCAAGCATCAAAAAGAAACCACCGGTAATTCCGCTCCAGAACGTATAGCGACTTTTGGGATCAAAACTAAAATCCAAAATATTGAGCTTGTCGCTCGCCCCTGCAATTTTAAGTGCTTTGCTAAAGGTAATGTCTTCGGGTAGGTAACCCAGGATATAAAAGAAGGTGATGAACATACCACCCATAATAATGAACATCTGTTGCTTTTGGGTGACACTAACTGCATTGGTGCCACCGGAAACGGTATAAATGATGACCAATGTGCCAATAATTATATTCAATAGGCGTAAATCCCATCCCAATATCGCCGAGAGAATGATCGACGGAGCGAAAATGGTAATTCCTGCGGCAAGGCCCCGCTGTATTAGAAACAGGATGGCGGCCAGTGAGCGCGTTTTGAGGTCGAACCGATTTTCAAGAAATTCGTAAGCGGTATATACCTTTAACTTGTGATAGATAGGGAGGAAAACCAAGCAGATAACGATCATGGCCAAGGGTAGCCCGAAGTAGAATTGAACGAATCCCATGCCATCGTGAAAAGCTTGGCCAGGCGTCGACAAAAAAGTAATGGCGCTGGCCTGAGTGGCCATTACCGAGAGGCCAATGGTCCACCAGGGCGATTTGTTACCACCCCGAACGTAGTCATCTACATTCTGGCTTCCCTGGGTTTTCCAGACACCATAGGATACAATAAATATGAGCGTTCCGCAGAGTATTGTCCAATCGAGTGCTCCCATTGAACTTATTTAAATTTCTGGCGTAACCCCGCACTACTCCGGTAAGGGGCGAGTAGGAAGAAATCCGTTGCTGAAAGACGAGGTTGCAATAGGTTCATTAGCTGAATGATGACATGATGTAATTAAATAAAAATAAATATAGGATATTCAGCATCAATACCAAGGTATATTCCTTTTTCCATGTATACTTGTCCTGCATCTTATCCTTTTACTTTTTCGGTTATTTCTACTTTTTCCTTTCCCAAGGAAACCATATTGGCGAAGAGTTTGTAGGCCCCCGTTACCCCCGCCGGTAGTTCTCTAAAGAAACTAAGCCCGGTATACATATAATTTCCTTTTCCGTAAGGCGCTACCAGGAGGCTTCCTTTGGTTGGGGATTCTCCGGAATCTTTCATCGATAGTATCGGGGTAAATGCCCCGTCCCATTCATTAGGGAAATACAGACCCCGTTCTTGAACCCAACCGTCAAAGTCAGCTTCAGTAATTTTGTTGGGAAAATTAACCAAGGAATGGTTATCGGCTACGATCTTGACTTCAGAGTTCTCATCGGTCACGCGATCACGGGAAAGGATGAGCGGGTAGGGGGCAATATCATCGAATTGCTTGTCCCACCTTCCGGCAGTATTATATTGAATGATAAGGTTACCGCCATTTTCAACATAATCGATTAGGTATTTTTGCTTGAATTTGAGTTCCGGAACCACATTATACGCGCGTATTCCGGTTACTACGGCATCGTATTTTGCCAGTGAACCTTTGGTAATAGTTGCCGGATCGATAAGATGTACCGTATACCCTATTTGTTTTAAACTTGTAGGCACATCGTCCCCCGCCCCAACAATATAACCGATATTTTGGCCCAACTTTTGGATGTCGAGTCGAACAACTTTCGTCTCTGAGGGTAGCAAGATCGATTGTTTGGGCACGTGGTCGTAATTGATTTCAACCAGCTCTTTTGTTATTTCCTGTCCATCTATCTTTACAAGGGGTGAAATGTAGCTTTCCTCCTCATAGTCAGGTGGTGTTAAGGTGAAAATCAAGGTTTGTTGGTCTCCTTTTTTCAGAATTTCGAATGCTTTGGTCTCTGTTTCTACCGTCCATCCTTTGGTAGAGCGAAACACAACCTCTCCTTGCGCACTGTCTTTATGTGCTTTTACCGTAACAGGGATTTGCTTGGGCGTTCCATCGGAAAAAATCAAAACCTTATCCTTGAAACTTGCCGTTGCATGGGGCAATACCTCAAAAGGCTCGTATAGTTCCCCTTTGTCGTTTTTGGCAAAGCGATGCACCACCTCCTTTTCAAGACTCATGATATAACCGTCAAAATCGAGTTCAAACTGCGCAAAAAAGGCCCTTGGCGTTTCTGGTTTGCCGATGAGCGACGGGTCGGTCACTTTATACATGCCCAGACTTCCTTTCTCGTTCAACCAATAGGGACTAGTGAATTCCGTAGTTGTCGGAACAGTGAAAGTAGTTTCCAAGGTCACTTTTTCATTGGGGATCAAAGGCTGATTTTCAGTGATTTTTTGTTCCGAATTAATGGCAACGGATTTCAGTTGGATGTTCGCAGCGCTGCGATTGATAGCTTCTATTTCAACGGCGACTTCGGCTCCTAAGTGGGCAGTTGGGACAGTTGCGGAAGCTTCCAGATACAGTCCGCATACCGAAAGTACGATTTCCTCCAACTCTTTCTTTTTGATATTTTTCCAGTGTCCATCCGGAAGCGCACTTAGCACTTTATGAGCCTTCAACAACTGCGGTAAATGTGTACTGGGTTCGTTAAAATTAAAGTTCGCTTCAACATCGACCAAAAGTTCGCCTATAGCCTTTCCGCCCTCCAATCGGGACCACGTCGTGTCGATACCATCAAAAATGTTGTTTTCGTCCTTTGGAAGGTCTCCTTTTAGTAATTCGACATACTCCTTTTGACTGCCTCGGGTGGAGAGCCGCCCAAATCCTTGACACAAATGTTGACTACTGGCCAAGGAGGCGATTTCGTTGTTGGAAACACCAAGTATGGGGTAGTAGGTACCGACATCAAAACTGAGCATGTTACTTTTATCGGCTTTCTCGAATTTCTCCTCACTCCCATAAAACCACCAAGAGGTGTTGAAAAACATCCGTTTGGGTTGCCAGGTAGAAAGGGCTTCCAATTGATCAGGGTAGGCTTTCGCGTCGCCCACCAAATCGAAGGCCTCGACACTTAAGATGGCCGATGCGGTGTGGTGACCGTGGGTGCTTCCCGGCGAGCGATGGTCAAAGCGATTGACAATAACATCGGGTTTAAACTGCCGGATGATACGCACGACATCACCGAGTACTTCCTCTTTATTCCATAAGGCAAGGGTCTCGTCCGGATGCTTGGAATAGCCAAAATCATTCGCCCTTGTAAAAAATTGCTGTCCGCCATCGATACGCCTTGCCGCCAATAGTTCTTCTGTTCTTAGCACACCCAAAAGCTCCCGTAATTCGGGCCCAATGAGATTTTGTCCACCGTCACCACGGGTTAGGGAAAGATATCCGGTTCGCGCTTTATCGTGATTGGATAGATAGGATATCAATCGCGTATTTTCGTCATCGGGGTGGGCAGCGATATAAAGGGCGGAACCTAAAAAATTGAGTTTTTGGATTGCGTGGTAAATCTCTGATGATGAAGAGTGTTTTGCCGCTTGTGCATTAGATTTTGACATGAAGCACAAAACGCAGCAAACACTAAGGATAAACAGGCGCATAAGATGTTTTTAGTTGGTTTTCAAAGATAGAAAGATAATAGCCGCAGGGTAGGGTTTTAAAATTACTTTAACAATGGCCGCTTCCGCTTGCCTACGGCAAACTTTCAAGTTGTTCTTCGACCTTGCCTTCATTCACTTGCTCGAATTGGTCTTTGAATTCCTCATTGTAGACCGATACGAGCGCCACGCCTTTTTGCAATACCAAACTATTCGGATAGGTAAGGATTTCTCCGTTCCTTTTGCGCAAGTGCAAATGAAAGGCCCTAATATCTTCGATTACGAAGATATTTTCGTTGGTCTCGGGCAGATCATTGATTTCCTTGTCCATAATACGTATCGTATTTCCTATTTTGAACGGATACGAAAAAAAGATGATGACTCCCGCGGTAATATTGCTCAGTATAGACCATTGGGCAAAAAGAGCCACGCCGATGACCGCAAAAATAGAGGAAAGCATCACCCCCAAGTCCTTGAAGTTCACACCCCAGATAAGTGTAAAAATCGCGAGGGTGGTTATGGTAAGGGCAGCGGAAAGGTATTTTACGATAAGATTGGTGCGCACTTTGTTGAATTCCCCGATTTTGCCCACCTTACGAATAGCCTTGCTGGAAAATATGTTAAAAATGAACACCACTATCAGGGTGATCAAGCTGTACAGCAATTCAGTACGATGCGCTAAAAAAAACTCTTCCATGAATTACAAACCTAAAGTGTCCCGCAAAGGTAAATAACTATTATTGTTTTGACGCCAATAAGGGGTTTTTAGCGTTTTGATTTTTTGTGCTGTTGACAGGAGTTTTTTTCTGTTCTCTCCAAACCCGCTTAAAGCATATTCGGACCATCCCTGTATTTGATAGGGGAACTCCGAATCAAAATCGATGATTAGTGTTCTTTCCAATTCGGGATATTCGATTTTATAGGACGAAATAGCGGCTTTTGTAGTTAAACTTAAAATAGCCTTATAAGCCTTTAATTCGCTATGCGACAGTCGAATGTATTCTAGGGAAGGAATAACTTCGAAAGTGCCGACCGGAAGTTCTTCGGGCTTTATCCGAATCATGTTCCACAATTCGTTTTCTAATAGATTTTTATCTAATTCGAGCTCTTGATCTCCTTCTGATTGAAAATAGGAATGGGATACAATCTCAAATTGTTCGCGGTTGTTCAGTTGTGTATACACTTGTCCGCACCATTCCTGGGCGGAGAACGACACTTTCAGCGCATGTCCGGAATCCTTCACCGGGGAGAAGGTGCTGCTCATGATGGAATAAGGGTATATTCCCGTAAGATACTTTTTGGTGCTGTTCAGTTTAAGTACGGGAACATTATCGGGCTTGTTTCCGTCAGCCTTCACCTGTTCCTCCTTTAAAAAAGGTTCCGTCACGTAGATCAAAACCGCTTTCCCATTTCGGATTTCGCCATAACGGCTTTGTTCCAGCTCGTAAGAAGTGATTTCCGCATCTCCCGCATACCAGTATTTTTTAAAGGCTTCGGAAATGGGTTTGGAGGTCTTCTCCATGCGCGATTCACTATTTACCGCTAAGTCGTCCTTCTTTTCGGGCGTTGCCTCCTTGCAGGAAACGACACTTATGAGAAGAAGTGAAGAGAGTATACGGATTAATGTTTTCATAGGATTTCCATTTTAGAATTAAAGATACCAAATACGGTTCAGCTCACCATGTTCGTTAACGTTTCATAAACCAAATGGGTCGGGAGGCCCATAACGTTGGTATAGGATCCTTGTAGTTCTTCGATGCCGATATGTCCTAGCCATTCCTGAATGCCATATGCACCTGCCTTGTCGTAAGGGGAATAGTTCTCAATGTAAAAGTTGATTTCATCATCGGTAAGTTTCTTGAATTTTACTTTGGTCGTTGCATGTACCGTCACGGAACCTTGGGCAGTGGTGAAACATACCGAGGTGATAACTTCATGCCAATCGCCGGAAAGTGTTTGAAGCATCTCAAAAGCTTCCGTTTCATCTGCTGCCTTCGCCAAAGAGGCACCATTATGCCAGACAACGGTATCGGAGGTGATCAAGATATCCTTTGGTTCTAAAGTTCCATTGAAGGGTTTCGCTTTCAATTCCGCCAAGTAATCCGATATCTCCCCGGCTTTTAGGTGGGTCGGATACACCTCCTCGATTGACTTTAAACGAATCTCATAGGGAACATCCAATTCCTCCAAAAATTGGTGCCTTCTTGGTGAGCCTGAAGCTAAGATAATATTCCTGCCTTCTAACCTTTTTTTCAACATAGGATATCAAGCATTTTGGGCATCATAATTACCGTACCAGTCGCCCCGTACTTTCAACACCTGTTCTATGACATCGCGTACACAGGCTTCACCACCATTTTTGTGGGAAATGTATTTCGCCACGGCCTTCACTTCGGGAACGGCGTCCTGCGGACAGGTAGGCAGGCCGGCGAGTTGCATCGGGGGGATGTCCGGTAGATCATCTCCCATATACAGCACATTTTTGGGGGCTATCCCCATTCTTTGTAAATATTCTTGAAAAGGCTTCTCTTTATGGTGCGCCCCAAGATAAATATCCGCGACGCCCAATCCAGCCAATCGTTCCTTCACGCCTTCGTTGGTACCTCCGGTAATGATGCAGACATTATAACCCTTTGCCAAGGCTGTTTTAAGCGCATAGCCGTCTTTTACGCTCATTTTACGCAAGAGCTCCCCATTGCCGTCGATCAAAAGGCTACCGTCTGTAAAAACGCCATCTACATCAAAAACGAAGGTGGTGATGTCCGCTAAATATTCCTTATAACTTTTCTCCATAATTTTCCTTAATTGATTCACTCAAAAGCGTGTAGATTTCTTTTTGTTTCTGATTTCCCAGTTGTTCTAAGTGCTTTGCTATGGTTTCGGTATCATTTCTCCGGGCCGGACCTGTTTGCATGCTGCTCGGCGGATGGCTTTGCACTTTTTGCGCAGTTTCTAGGATCAATGGTTTCAGAATTTCGAAAGGCACTTGATGCGCGACACAGATTTCATGCGCGATATCATATAGGTGATTCGTGAAGTTGTTCGCGAACACAGCGGCTAAATGTATTGTTTTTCGTTGCTCTGAATTTATTTCATATAGCCTGTGGGAAATCGTTTTTGCCAAGGTTGCCAGTAAGTTCAGGTTTTCTTGAGAATTGGCTTCAATACAAATCGGTACGGTCCAAAAATCAACTTTTCGCGCTTTGCTAAAAGTCTGCAGTGGGTAGAAGATACCTATGTTTTTGTTGGGTTTCAAATCGTCTATAGGAACGCTTCCCGAGGTGTGAACTATTAAGCCATTTATTTCGGTAAGTTCTTGTTTAACAGTTGAAATAGAGAGGTCATTTACTGCAATGATATAAATATCGGCTTGAGCTATCGAGCCAAAATCAGAGCTCGTATTTTCGAAGTGTTTGAGCGCCTCCTTATTTCGGCCGACGACTTGAACCACTTGAACTCTTTCAGTGGAGGAAAAGGCATCATAAAGGTGGTGGGCCATGTTGCCCGTGCCTAGGAGTACGACTCGAATCATGTTACGAAAATACAGGATAAATTATGTCCTCGAAACCTTTTGCGTATTATTAGGTACAGGTCGGGGATAAATGGTTAATTTTTTGAAAGAATATGTAGGTCCAAATCATTTAGGAATAATTAACAAAATCGTTTAACCTTTTATCCGGGTATTTGCACCCATAAAATGAGAAAAGGGCGTATTTTTGCTTGCTGAAAATCAAAGGCTTGTTGGATGTTGGAACTTCTTAAGAAATCGCTCTTTTCTACTCGTTTAATGGCCGTTCTGTTTCTGGTTTTTGCTACCTCGATGGCTTTCGGCACTTTTATCGAAAGTTCATACAGTACCGAAACTGCACGCATTTGGATTTACAATACCTGGTGGTTCGAGGCCATAATGGTATTCTTCGTCATCAATTTTATTGGCAACATGTTTCGATACCGTCTCTTTAGATGGGAGAAATGGCCCGTTTTGGTGTTGCATTTGAGTTGGATTTTAATAATCCTTGGTGCCTTCGTAACGCGCTATATCAGCTTCGAAGGGATGATGCCGATTCGAGAGGGAGAAACCGAGAAGATCTTTTATTCGGACAAAACTTATTTGACTGCATATGTGGATGGGCAAATCGATGGGGAACCAAGACGTAAGGTCCTTGAGGACGACCTTATGGTCACTCCGGAAGCCCTAAAAACGAATCTTCCGTGGAAATCCGATTACAATTCGCAAGAGTTTAAGATAGAATATGTTGATTTTATCAATGGGGCGGAAGAGGGGCTGATTCCGGATGAGAATGGTAACGAATACTTGAAAATCGTAGAGGCCGGCGATGGCCAGCGGCACGAACATTTTCTGGAGAGTGGCAAGGTGGCCAGTATTCACAACGTCCTGTTCGCTTTGAACAAATCTACCGACGGGGCCATCAACATTTTTACGACCGATAGCGTATACCAAATCAATTCGCCTTTTGAAGGGGATTTCATGCGCATGGCCGACCAAATGAAGGGCGAGGTCATTAAGGATAGCTTGCAGGAATTGCAATTGCGTTCGCTTTACAATACCGCGGGCATGCAGTTCGTGATACCCGAACCGGTGGTAAAGGGTAGGAATGGAATTGTAAAAGTACCTAGCGACAAAATTACCGAGGCAACGGCCGATGCCCTTGTCGTCAGGGTATCTTCGAATGGAGAAACCGTGGAAAAGAAATTGTTAGGGGGAAAAGGGCAAATAGGTCAGTTTACCAAAAAATTTAAGGTGGGTGGCCTAGACTTTATGCTCCGCTTTGGTCCTAAGGAGTATGAACTGCCCTTTCAGATCAAATTGAACGATTTTATCGCTGAAAAATATCCGGGAACCGAAGCCGGCTATGCTTCTTTCATGAGCAAGGTGACCATAGAGGATGAGCGCCCATTTGATTATGACATCTACATGAACAATATTCTTGACCATAAAGGGTATCGGTTTTTCCAATCCGGATTTGATCCCGATGAAAAAGGCACGAACTTATCGGTAAACCACGATCAATGGGGTACGAATATTACCTATGCTGGCTATTTCTTACTCTATGCCGGCCTTCTGGGAATTATGTTCTTTGGAAAAACACGTTTCAAAGATTTAGCGCGTTCCCTTGATAAGTTGGAGAAAAAAAAGAAAACCTTGACCACCGTTGTGATGCTGGCCATGACCCTTGGTTTATCCGCTCAGGAGCATTCGGGAGATGACGGTCACGATCATTCAACTTCAGCTACCCTGCAGGAAAATTCCACCACCGATGGAAATGACCCGGCCGAAAGCAGCTCTGTTGAGGTACATTCGCCCGACGATGGGCATGACCATTCGCAAAAGGCCCCTACGCAGCAGCAAATAGATTCCCTTTTGGAAAAGACAAAGGTTTCCGAGGAGCACGCCGCGAAGTTCGGAAAACTGATCATTCAGGACGAAGGCGGGCGCATGAAACCCATAAATACCTTTTCTTCCGAACTGTTGCGAAAATTAAGTAGAAGCGACAAATTTAATGACATGAATGCCGACCAGGTATTCCTATCAATGATGATGAGTCCGGCGTTGTGGTACAATAATGAATTCATTATTTTGGACAAAATGGCGAAAAATGACAGTATACGCCATGTCTTGGGGGTTCCGGAAGGTCAGAAATACGTAAAGGCGACGGATTTTTTCGATGAAAACGCGCGATACAAACTTGAACCGGTCTTAAGGCAGGCTACGGCGACGAACAATCCGACCAAGTTCGAGAGCGATGTCAAAGATGCCAATATTCGAATGGGTCTTTTAGATCAAGCCTTACAAGGTAGTATCGTAAAGATTTTTCCGCTGTTGAACGACGAGAACAATAAATGGATATCCGCTTTGGAATACCGCGGTGGGCAATATCAGGTCGCCGATTCGCTCTATGGGAATTTTATCAAAAATGCACTTCCCTATTATTTAACGCAGGTGCAAAAAGGAATTCAGACCGGCAATTATGAGGAAGCGGATAAGATGCTGGCCGCATTTGAACAGAATCAGAAAAATAATGGGGGAGAGGTGATGCCTTCTAAGCAAAAAGTAGAAATGGAAGTGGTCTACAATAAGCTGAATATCTTTAAGCACCTGTACCGCGCTTATGCGCTGGTGGGGATACTGATGTTCTTTGTATTGATTTTTCAGATTTTTAAGAATCGCAGTATTTGGCGTATGGCGGTCTATTTTTTTAAAGGGTGTATCATCATCCTATTTTTATGGCATACGGCCGGCCTGGTCATGCGTTGGTATATTTCGGGTCATGCTCCTTGGTCGAACGCCTATGAGAGTATCCTGTACGTAGCGTGGGCGACGATGGCCATTGGCCTTGCCTTGGGTCGGAAAAGCAATATGACCATTGCCGCCTCGGCCTTCGTGGTATCGATGTTGTTGATGATCGCGAACTGGAACTGGGTAGACCCCGCCATCGGCAACCTGGTTCCCGTTTTGGATAGTTATTGGCTTATGATTCATGTATCCGTAATCGTGGGCAGTTATGGACCGTTGGCGGTATCGATGATACTTGGCCTTGCGAGCCTCATATTGATCGTGTTGACAACTAAAAAGAACAAGTCCCGAATGGAACTCAATCTTAAAGAACTTACCGTCATCAATGAAATCGCATTGACCATCGGGTTGATCATGTTGACCATCGGAAACTTTTTGGGCGGACAATGGGCTAATGAAAGTTGGGGTAGGTATTGGGGTTGGGACCCTAAGGAAACCTGGGCGCTCATCTCCATAATGGTATACGCCTTTGTCATACACACGCGTTTAGTGCCCGGGCTTCGCGGAAAATGGACGTTCAACTTCTTAAGCGTGGTGGCATTTTACAGCATCCTGATGACGTATTTCGGCGTAAACTATTACCTCGTCGGTCTGCACAGTTACGGGCAGAGTGGTGCTGCCGCTATAACCCCGGATTACGTATGGTACATTGCTTTAGGTACTTTGATTTTTGGGGGTTTCAGTTTTTGGAGGTATCGCGTGAACTATGTGAAGTAGCACGGTTTTTCTATGATCATACCTATGAAAAAACCTTCTTTTTGAGGTAAGTGATATGTTCATATCGTAACGCTCTTCGTACTTAGGTACAGCCAGACCCATATATGATATTTATCAATCGGGAAACATCGAATTTAGGTTCGATAGAATAGTACTCCGCGGTGTAACCGAATTTTTTTTATCGCTTCTTAAAACGCTATTTACTTACCGCCATTGGCCGCAAGATCTGCCAAACATTGTGCATCGAGTTCGGGAATAGATCCGCCGCTTAGCATATTTAAAAGGCCTTCCCCAGTTTCGGCCGTCCAGAACATTAAACAGGATTCTACGGTACAATGCCTGCCATGGGCCACGTCTTGATGGTCGCTTTGCGGAGTAGTTCCGGCGTTTACCAGGCCTAATAAATGCCCGAATTCATGATTCGTTACAACGGTTTCCAAAGTGGTTCTGCTAGGGGCTAAAGCCTGTCCGCTAAACTGCTTTATGGTCTCTTCGAAGACGACGAAAGAAGTATTTCGATAGGCTACTCCCAGCACACTCCCATTTTCGGTATTTTCAGCATATTCCCCATCGATAAAAATGCCAAACACGGAGACCGTATCATCGGTATTGTAGGTTTTTCGGATATCATCTTCGATATTCCGAATATCCGTAATGGAGTATACCTCTTTTCCCGGCGAAGCTATCGGTGACAATTCGACGCTTATTCCACCTGATTTATTTAAACGGGCGGAAAGAAAGGATTCGAAGTTCTGAACCGTTTGCGTGCTTGGTTCTTGTCCGTCTACATAGTATAATTCGAAGGCAATTCTAGAGAAGTTGGTATCTGACAACATATCATTGGCCGAATCCCCGACGGATTTTTTGTTCAAATTCTTGTCCACTTCCTGTTTATTGCCATCAGGGTCCAGAATATCTATAAAGTCCTGGTCCTTGTCATTTGAGCAAGAAAATAAGATGGTAGTACAGATAAAGAAGGGGAGGAATGAGCGCATAAGTAGGGGTTAAGATGGACTTCTAAAACGAAATTTTAGTGTCTTTAGTGTGATAATCCCTTATTTAGGAGTGTTTTTCGGTGATAAGCCACAGTATTAACATTCCGTATTTTGGTAAAAAAAATAAAAATCACATCTTTGACACTATCATGAAGTAATAGAATTATGTTTTTTCTGGATGTCGTAGCGTTTCCGCAAAATAAGTAACCACACTTCTTTGGTCTACTTATACATCCTTTTTACCCTTATTTTTTCACATAATTCTGTTCAAAATGACTCAACCGTACAATACCCTCACCTTAAAAAAACTATTCCGCTACTTTATTGAAGCTGTAACCGGAAAGGAGAATGAATTTACTACAGGGAGCATCCGCAAGGCAATCTTTATGCTATCCATTCCCATGATTTTGGAGATGATGATGGAATCTATTTTTGCCATTGTCGATATCGCCTATGTCTCACAAGTTAGTGTTAATGCGGTGGCTACCATTGGCCTTACCGAATCGGTAATTACCTTAGTGTACGCCGTGGCTATCGGCCTAAGTATGGCGGCCACTGCCGTCGTGGCCCGTAGAATCGGCGAGAAAGACGTGCAAGGGGCAAAACAAGCCGCTGTACAGGCCATCGCCCTTGGGGTATTGGTTTCGCTGATTGTTGGCGTTATCGGTTTTTTATTCGCAAAGGAGATATTGGCGCTGATGGGTGCGGAGCCCGATCTCATCGCTGAGGGCTACGGCTATACCCAGCTGTTAATCGGGGGTAATATCACCATTCTTTTGTTATTCCTGATCAATGCTATCTTCAGGGGAGCTGGTAATGCGTCGGTGGCGATGTGGACCTTGGTGCTTTCCAACGGATTGAATATTATTCTGGATCCGATATTTATCTTCGGATGGGGACCGATTCCCGAGTACGGCGTAATGGGCGCTGCGATAGCCACCAATATCGGCAGGGGTAGTGCCGTGCTGTTTCAATTGGCCATTTTGTTCTTTGGGTGGAGTGCGATTCAAATTAGGTTCAGGGACATCGTAATCCGTTTCAAGGTCATGATGAATCTTATCAAAGTTTCCTTAGGCGGTATTGCACAATTTTTGATCGGGACTTCCAGTTGGGTATTTCTGATGCGGATGATGGCCGAATTTGGTAGTGAGGTACTGGCCGGGTATACCATAGCGATTCGGATTATGCTCTTTACCTTAATGCCCTCATGGGGAATGAGCAATGCGGCGGCAACGCTGGTCGGGCAAAACTTGGGTGCTAAAAAACCGGACCGAGCGGAAACTTCCGTTTGGAAGACCGGAAAGTACAATGCGTATTTTATGGGTCTGGTTTCGTTGGTATACCTCTTTTTTGCGCATGAGCTTGTCGGTCTGTTTAACGACAATGCAATAGTCATTAAAAATGGTGGCCTTTGTTTGCAAATCATTGCAATCGGCTATATTTTCTATGCGTATGGTATGGTAGTTACCCAGGCATTTAACGGTGCAGGGGATACCGGCACGCCTACGAAAATCAATTTAGTGTGCTTTTGGATGTTCCAGCTTCCCTTCGCTTATTTGGCTGCAATTACATTTGAGCTAGGTGCCATGGGAGTCTTTATTGCCATTACGGCAGCCGAAGTGCTATTGGCCATCATTTCCATAGTTTGGTTTAGAAAAGGGAATTGGAAAAAGGTAGAGGTATAGCACTCGCAGATGCTATGTACTGCATTTTTCCGTCCAGGGGTTGAATTGGTAAAGTTGCTGGCGGACTTTTCAGAAAGATAAGGCCTTGTGATATTACCGATTTTAGTAACTTTAGCTCTCTAGAAATTTGGAAGAATGAATCAAAGAAAAAAAGGCCTGAATACAATTTGCACCCATACCGGGGAGGTAAAGGACGAACAGTTTAAAGGGGCGATTTCTCCCTTGTATATGAGTACTTCATATGCTTTTGAGGATGTGGATGTAAAGCGATACCCCAGGTATTTCAATACCCCCAACCAGGAAGCACTTAGCAAAAAAGTGGCCGCATTGGAGCACGCAGAAGCCGGTTTGATTTTCGGTAGCGGAATGGCTGCGGTCAGTACCGCACTCATGGCGTTCCTAAAAGCTGGAGACCACATTGTCCTGCAACGTGCGATTTATGGGGGAACCTATAATCTGGTCAATGAGGAATTTGAACGTTTTGGTATCGAATTTTCGTTTACCGATGGCTTTCGCCCCGAAGATTTTGAGGCCAAAATAAAAGCGAATACCAAGGTCATTTATATCGAAACACCTTCGAATCCCTTACTGGCCATTACCGATTTGGCAGCAACGGCCGAATTGGCGAAAAAGCATGGCCTGATTTCCATGATCGACAATACCTTCGCGAGTCCGGTAAACCAAAACCCGATCGATTTCGGTATTGATGTGGTCATCCATAGTGCCACGAAATATATGGGAGGACACTCTGATATCTGTGCCGGTGCAGTGGCTACCACACAGGAAAATATCGAACGAATCTTCAGTTTGGCTAAGAATTTAGGGGGTAGTCTTAGTGATTACACGGTTTGGCTACTTGAACGAAGCATGAAGACCATGGGCATACGTGTCCGCGCGCAAAACGAAAATGCCCAAAAAATGGCTGAATTTCTTCATGCCCATGATGACATTGAAAATGTATACTATCCCGGTTTACCTTCACATCCCGATTACGAATTGGCCAAATCGCAGATGCACGGTTTCGGGGGAATGATGTCTTTTGAACTCGAAGAGGGGTTGGATGCTAGTCGATTCCAAAAAGAACTGCAATTGATTAAATCCTCAATGAGCTTGGCAGGGGTAGAGAGCACGGTGCTTTCTCCATCCCAGACGAGCCATGCACTTTTGGGTCCTGAAGAAAGAACGCATCAGGGAATAAAAGATGGTTTAATTCGTTTTTCCGTTGGTATCGAGGAGACTAAAGATTTGATAGCCGATATCGAACAAGCGTTGAAAAAAGTAAGGAATGCCACTGTGGTCGCGACCCACTAAGCCAATAGTCAAAAACTTCACACTAACCCGTACTGAATGAAACTAGATATCCTTGCCTTTGGCGCGCACCCCGATGATGTAGAGCTCGGCGCCGGCGCTACCCTAGCTAAAGAGATTGCCAATGGTAAGAAAGTCGGTATTGTAGACCTGACCAGAGGAGAGCTGGGTACTCGGGGTACCGCTGAGATAAGAGACAAGGAAGCAGCTTCCGCAGCACAAATTTTAGGAGTGGCCGTGCGTGAAAACTTGGGTTTTTCCGATGGGTTTTTCGTGAACGATAAGACGCACCAACTCGAAGTCATCAGAATGGTTCGAAAATACCGACCTGAAATCGTGTTGTGCAATGCCATAGACGATAGGCATATTGATCACGGAAAAGGAAGCAGTCTGGTAAGCGATGCCTGCTATCTTAGTGGCCTGGTGAAAATAGACACTTGGGCAGATGGGAAATCCCAAGAAAAATGGCGGCCCGAACTGGTTTACCATTATATACAATGGAAGAATCTCGTTCCCGATTTTGTGGTGGATGTTTCAGGGTTCATTGAAAAGAAAACAGCGGCTATTCTCGCCTATAGCTCTCAATTCTATGATCCTGATAGCGCAGAACCGGAAACGCCGATCAGTAGCAAAAACTTTATTGATAGCGTAAATTATCGCGCTAGGGATTTAGGACGGATGATAGGAGTGGAACACGCCGAAGGATTCAATGTAGAACGTTTCGTAGCAGTGAACACGCTTGACGACCTTATCTAGGCCGATTGTTTGTAAGGTTTCTTGTGCTTTGCTTTCGGAACGGTAAAATAGAGCGTAGTTCCTTGATTTACGATACTGTCGGCCCATATGACACCCTTGTTCTTTTCAACCATTTCCTTACATAACGATAAACCAAGACCTGTACCCTTTTCGTTGTTGGTGCCATAAGTAGAAAGATTGTTCGTCTCACTGAACACATTGCTCAGGGTATCTTTGTCCATTCCGATTCCTGTGTCCCTTACCGAAATTTCCCAATGATCGTTTTTTTCGCGTGAAGTAACAGTCACCATACCGTTAGTGGGTGTGAATTTGATAGCATTGCTGATGAGGTTTCGTATAACGATATCAATTTGATTGCTATCCGTCCATGCTAAAGTATTTCGTGGTAGGTTACTGGACAGTTTAATGGATTTATTGATCGCGGTCTCAGAGAGCAAGTTGATGTTTTCAGCTACCAATTTATCCAACGAAACGATTTCAGGCTTGGTGACCAAACCGTTCATTTGTTTTTGCCCCCAAGTAAGCAAATTGTTGAGGGTAAACGAGATATGATCAATGTCATTCCCTAATTTAGGAATAAAGTCCATGAACTCGTCTTTTCCGATTTCACCTTGTTTGAACAAATTCAAAAGTCCTTGAAAAGCGCCGATGGGGCCACGCAGATCATGCGCGACAATAGAGAAGAGTTTATCCTTGGTTTCGTTGATTTCCTTTAATTCCTTTTCATGCTCGACAAGCCCTTCGGTTTTGGTCTTCAATTCTTCGTTCAATCGCTTCTGCATTTTTTCGTTACGCTTTACCATAAAAGTTACCGCAATGAACAGCAAAAGAATGGCCAGGGCGGCATTTACGTAGTTTCGTTGTTTGGCCAGTTGTTTTTCGCTTTCTACAATAAGCAATCGTTTTTGTTTGTCGTGCTGTAAATTCGTCTTCAACAGGGTGAGACTCTTTTCGTTTTCAACATGCGAGAGGGTATCTGAAAGTTGTTGAAAGGTCTCATGAAAAGCCAATGCCGATTTGTAATCTTCGTTTTTCTTACTGATTTTAAAGAGGGTATTCGCCGCTTTTCGCTTTCCTTCCTTCACCCGTATCTTCTCGGATAGTTCCATCGCTTTTAGTGCATATTGCTCGGAAAGAGAATCATTTTCCAGCCCAAAAAGAGCTTCGGCGATCCCGTTGAGCAAATCGATTTCACCACGTTGGTCTTGTAGGTCTTCGTGCAATAGTTCACTTTGGTTGTACCAGAACATGGCCCATTTGTACTTCTTCTGTTTCAGATAGGTTTTTCCCTTTACTTCATAAGCATAAGCCAGCCAATCCGTTAGACGATGCTTTTCGAATATGGTGATACTGCTATTGGCATTGAACATGGCGTAATCCAGTTCGCCCATATCGGCATAGAGGGAAGCCATGTTACTGGCGCTTTCGGCATATAATACCTCGTCACCTATTTTTTCGTTGAATTTTTTTACTTTTTTATAATATTCCAGTGCATGTTGATAGTCCTTCTGGGAAATGTACAGGCCGGCTATCTCCTCATTGATTATCGATAACATTTTATCGTTTTCAAGCTTTTCGGCCCTTTCGATTGCCTCTAAATACCCATTAAGCGCATTGGCGTAATCGCCTTGATAGGCGTATTCCCCGGCTAAAAGTCTTTGAACCTTTAAGATAAATTCTTCACTATCGATGGTTTTTGCCAAATCTAGCGCTTTATTATAGTGAAGTAGCCCCTCGTTAGTTCGGCCATTGTCGGAGAAATAACTACCCAAATTCATAAGACCTCGGATTTGACCCTGTGGATACTCAGCGGTTTTACTGTAGGAAATGGCCTGTTTCGATAAGGATAGGAGACTGTCGGAATTGTAATAGCGATGCGATGCCGCGAGATCGTTCAGTAAGTTCAAGTACACCGTGTCTTTTTTACTAAAACCTTGTTGTTTCGTAAGACTGCTTATTTCTGCCAACAAATTGGCACTCTTATGCTCTTGTCCACTTAGCTGGAAAAATGAGAAAATAGCGATTATGACAAACAGCGCATACTTTCTGAAGTACTTAGCCAGTTCAGTGGTTTTATTTCCGATTTGGGACATCGTTTACATTATTACTACCGCCTAAAATAGCGACGCATGACCCATTTTCTATAATTTATGTTGTGAACACTTCATTTTTGTGTGTTTAACGGGCAGAAGTGTGCAGTTCATCGATTTTCCTACAAATTTTCCAATGCGAAAGAAAGCCAATATCAGGCTTAACCTCCCTAGAAAAGATATTGAAATAAGGTGATTTAATTTTGAAAGATCATTTAAAAAAAATTACATTTGCAATCGCTTACAAATGGTGGTTGTAGCTCAGCTGGTTAGAGCGCTGGTTTGTGGTACCAGAAGTCGCCGGTTCGAACCCGGTCTTCCACCCAGAATACAAGCTTCTTAGCAATAGGAAGCTTTTTTTGTGCCTTATGACGACGGTGTTTTTAGCTCCTGGAACCAGCACAAAGATTGGTATAAAAGGCTCTTATCTAAAAAAATCCTCGTCGCAACGACGAGGATTTCAAATTTCATAAGGGCACCAAGATTCTTCCTGTTTTACATAGCTGCGCTATTTTGCGGCTTTATCGACAACGACACGCGCCTCCCGATTAGCCGTTTCCCATGCCGTATAGAAAACCAATTTCGTTCTATTCGCTAACAAATCGTAGTTGATTTTGTCCGGGGTGTCGCCCGGTTTGTGATAATCGTCATGGGTTCCGTTAAAGTAGAAAATTATCGGAATATTGTTCTTGGCGAAATTGTAATGATCGCTTCGGTAATAAAAGCGATTAGGATCATTTTCGTCGTTATAGGTATAGTCCAATTCAATCTGCGTGTACTTTTCGTTCACTGCTTCCGAAAGCTCATGAAGGTCGGTACTCAGTTTGTCGGAACCGATTAAATAGATATAATTTCGATCACCCTCGCGTTTTGGATCTATACGACCGATCATATCGATATTGAGGTTGGCGACCGTTTTTTCTAATGGAAAAATAGGATCGTTATCGGTGTAGTATTGGGAACCTAGTAAGCCCTTCTCCTCTCCAGTAACATGTAAAAATACGATAGAGCGCTTCGGGCCATTTCCGGCATCTGCCGCTTTTTTAAAGGCATCTGCGATTTCCAAAAGGGCCACGGTGCCCGACCCATCATCGTCTGCCCCATTATTGATTTGACCGTCGGCTGTTATTCCGATGTGATCTAAGTGCGACGAAATGACGATATACTCCTCTGGTTTTTCAGTTCCCTTCAGCACTGCAACGACATTTTCCGTATCCACGGGCGTGTTTTCGGTTTCCAAGTTGACCTCGAAGGCAACGGTAATAATTTTTGGGGCATCTTCCGTTAAGATATCGGGGTACAATTGTGTTCCTATCTCGGCATCTACCACTAACATGGCCGCATCATCCTCATCGGACTTGTAGGACATTTGACCACTGTCATTGTTCTTCATGTAGTTGTAGTATCTCTTGTAACGCGGAAAGTTCTTTTCATCGAGATAGATCATTCCCTTTACACCTTTGGCGTTCGCCAGGTCTTCCCGCAACTCTGGACCTTCCGAAATATTGCTCCATTTGGAAGCCTCATCAGAGCCTGATAGCACAAAGGTTCCGTCCGCTTTTTGGGGTTCGCCACCTTTCATAAGCACCCACTTTCCGTTAACATCCATGCCGTCGTAATCGGAATAGTCACCTTCTTCGATACCGTAACCGACATATACCAATTCGTCTACCTTAGCTTCCGCTTCCCAGAAACTCATGATATGGTCGCCGATAGGATGCTCTTCCCCATTGATGGTAATGGTGCCGGTAGGAAGGTTTTTTAATTCCAAAGGTACCTTTTGAAAATAGTCTCCATCGCCCTTTGCGGCAGGAATACCAATTTTTTGATAGTGGGCTTTTATATAGTCCACGGCCTTCTTCTGACCTTCCTGCCCCGTTTCCCGACCCTCGAACTCATCTGATGCGTAGGTGTACAGGTGCTCTTTTAACTCCGCCTCCGTAACGGTATCGGCATACGTTTTCGGTCCTACGTTCACTGTCTTGGCCGTCTCGACCTGCGGCTCTGAAACTGTTTTCTGCGAAGAATTACAGGCCGTTGCTAAACCTATCGCTATCAAAAATAATTTTTTCATTTTGCTTTTTTGAGTTATTGCTAATTTCCCAAAAATAGGAAAAACCAATCGATTTGTTTGAGAGGTTCTCATAATTCTTGCATCCATTCCAATGCCGTTAAAACTGTAGTTCACTCAAATTTGGTGCACTTGTGAAAATCGCATTTCCCGGGCGTATTGTGAAGGTGAAACGGACTTGGTTTTCTTGAATTTTCGATTGAAGTTCGAGATGGAATTGAATCCGGAGCTTTCGGCGATTTCTGCAATGGAGCTACGGTCTTCACGAGCAAGTAGCTGACAGGCATGGGCGATTCGAAACGCGATCAAGAATTCGAAAAACGTCTTGTTGGTGTGCCGCTTGAAGAACCGACAGAAAGCGGGAGTGGTCATATGCACTAAACCAGCGACTTGTTCAAGGGTAATTTCCCTGCTAAAGTGGTGCAATACATATTCGAAAACCAATTGCAATCTACGGCCCTCTTTGTTCGATATTTTTTTAGAAGGAAGCTGCGCTATCAAATCCAATTTTCTGGCGGAGTTGATTTTTTGAATTAATTTGAGAAAGTGAAGAAAGGTGTCCAATTGCTTGGTTTTGGTCAGTTTCAGCATGGTTTTGGCAATGCTCTCCCTATCGGTTTGTACCTCAAAGCCCTTGCGGCAGTTCTCGAGGAACATCCGGACCTCTTTTAATTCGGGTACTTTGAGCAGGTCTTGACCAAGGCCTCCCGGAGTTACAAAAACCGTAATCATATGGGCGGATTCACTTGTAAGGTCGTTTTGAAAAATGTGTGGTGTGTTGCCCCCGATAACAAATAGACTCCCATCGGTAAAACCATGCACGGTATTGGCTACGACCAGTTTGCCTTGACCTCGAACGATCAAACTAATTTGAATTTCCTCATGTTGATGTAGTTGATCGTAGAATTTCAAAGCCTTGTCCTCTTGCACGATAATAGTGCTATTTATGGGTTTGGAGATTTTAAACGGGAGTACACGCATACTTCAAATATATGCCGATATTGTATTATTTTATCAAAAAGATAACTTTTTGAGTTAATATTTGCATATATGTGGTCAATATGATAGTAACAGCAAGTATCGTGTAAAGCCTATTTTTGATGTAAACAGAAAAACACGATTATGAGCATACAATGGCAAGGGGTGATGCCCGCAGTGACTACAAAATTTACGGATGAAGACAGTTTGGATCTAAAGATGTTCGAGAAGAATATCCAAGCACAGGTAGTTGCCGGAGTGCATGGTATCGTGCTCGGGGGCTCTTTGGGCGAAGCCAGTACCTTGACATCCGATGAAAAAAAAATATTGATCAAGGAAACCGTGGGTATCGTAGCCCGAAAAATACCAGTGGTCATGACCATAGCGGAGCAAGCTACACGAGTAGCGATAGCAGAGGCCCAGGAGGCTCAAAACTGTGGGGCCGATGCCTTGATGATCCTACCGCCGATGCGGTATAAATCCACCGACAGGGAAACGGTACACTATTTTAAGGAGATTGCACAGGCTACGGATCTGCCAATTATGATATACAATAACCCGGTCGATTACAAAATCGAGGTGACGGTCGATATGTTCGAAGAATTGGTGGAACTCAAAAATATTGGCGCGGTAAAGGAATCGACGCGGGATATCATCAATATTGGAAGACTACGCAACCGATTCAACGACCGTTTGGCCATTCTGTGCGGTGTGGATCCCTTGGCGTTGGAAAGTTTGTTGATCGGTGCCGATGGGTGGGTCGCAGGCTTGGTCTGTGCTTTTCCTGCCGAAACAGTGGCCATTTACGAATTGGCGAAGGCGGGGCGCATTAAAGAGGCCACGGAGATCTACCGTTGGTTCCTTCCCTTGCTGGAGCTTGATATCAGCCCACAATTGGTACAAAATATCAAATTGGCCGAGGTTGCGACCGGAATCGGCACGGAGAACGTTCGTAAACCAAGACTTCCTTTGATCGGAGCAGAGCGACAAAGGGTTTTAAAGGTAATCGAAGAGGGTATGGCCAGAAGGCCTTCCTTACCCGATTACAAGGCACTTGCCTTATGATGCAACTACGGCCAACATGTGAACATTGCAATAAATCGCTTCCATTCGATGCGGAAGACGCCATGATATGTACCTTTGAATGTACGTTCTGCCGGCACTGCGTGACGGAGGTCCTTCAGGAGGTTTGCCCAAATTGTGGCGGCGACTTTACCAAACGTCCAATCAGACCGGCGCATTTATTGGAGAAATACCCACCGTCCACGAAAATCGTACACAAACCCGTCGATATCAAGGCGCACTTAAAACGCATACAGACATGATGATTACAGGAAAAAATTATATCGGTCAGGAGTTATCCGCACTCGGGGAAACGACCTTTAAGACGTTCAATCCGGTGTTGAACATTGAAAATAAAACGGAATTTGTTGAAGCCAGTCCCGAAGAAATTGATAAGGCGGTAACTTTGGCGGCATCGGCCTACATGCCGTACAACCAGAAATCCGGAGCTGAAAAGGCAGCGTTTTTGAATGCCATAGCGGATGAAATATTGGCATTGGACGACCTTTTGATAGAGACGTATTGTTCTGAATCAGGTTTGCCCGAGGGCAGGGCCCAGGGCGAACGCGGCAGAACGGTCGGGCAACTGCGGGCATTCGCCGATTTGGTTGCCGAGGGTTCTTGGGTAGATGCCACGATCGATACGGCCGATCCGAATCGAACACCGGCTCCCAAGCCTGATTTGAGAAAGATGTTGGTGCCATTAGGTCCAGTCGTGATCTTTGGCGCGAGTAACTTTCCCTTGGCCTTCTCAACGGCCGGTGGCGATACTGCTGCGGCCCTAGCGGCCGGATGCCCCGTAATCGTAAAATCACATCCCCTACATGCGGGTACGGGCGAGTTGGTCGCCTCCGCGATCGCAAAGGCGGCAAAAGCGACGGACATGCCTAACGGAGTTTTTTCGAATTTGAACAGTAGTGATATTGAAGTCGGCGTACAATTGGTACAACATCCACAGATAAAGGCAGTGGGATTTACGGGAAGTCTAAAGGGAGGCAGGGCCTTGTACGACCTAGCGGCACAACGCGATGAACCGATTCCCGTATTCGCGGAGATGGGAAGCGTGAATCCCGTCATATTTTTGCCGGAAGCCCTACAGAATAACGGTGCGAAATGGGCGAAGACCTATGCCGGTTCCATCACCATGGGGAGCGGACAATTTTGTACCAATCCCGGCCTTCTTTTCGGCATAAAGGGAAAAGAATTGACCGATTTTATTCAACAACTATCCGATGAAATCTTAAAAGTAGAGCCCTCTTGTATGTTGCATCCCAATATCATCGGGGCTTACGAGAAAAATAAGCAGACGGCCCTTAACCAATCGGGACTTATGGTGGCTGCCGAGCACGAAGGCGATGTGGCCCTTAATTTTGCAAGACAGACCGTTACTGTGGTTCAGGGCAAGACCTTTTTGGAAAATGGCAAATTGCACCAAGAGGTTTTTGGCCCCTTTTCCATGATTGTCGAATGTGAGAATACCGCCCAATTGCAGACTATCATTGCGAATTTAGAAGGACAGCTCACAGGAACCATCATTTCCGACGGGGAGGAACTATCACAATATCCCCAAGTAATCGCTAACCTGCAGACTAGGGTGGGTCGTATCATTTTTAACGGTGCCCCAACAGGTGTCGAAGTCTGTCCGGCCATGCAACATGGCGGTCCGTATCCCGCTTCTACCGATAGTCGATTTACAGCCGTGGGAACGCAATCCATCAAAAGGTGGGTGCGCCCGTTTAGTTTTCAGGATTGGCCGGAAGGGCTACTTCCAAATGAATTGAAACGAGAAAATCCATTGAAAATCAATCGTTTAGTAAATGGTATTGTCACTAAAACTACAGTATAAAATGAGGGTGATGAAATGGATGGATATTTCATTTTTGATCGTAATGTTCCTTTTTTCCAGTTGTGAAAACAAGGTAGCCCAAACGGAATCGAAGGCACTTCAGGCCTTGGTCCAAAGTTACGAAGAACATGAGGGATATGATGAGGAGGAATTTCCGCTCGGGGTATTTACGGAGGAATACTATCGGAGCGAGGCAGAATTCGCTGCCGAAAAACTGAACGAATTATCGGAACTGCCCTTAGACGGACTTAATGAAACCGAACGGATCACGCTTACGTTGCTTCAATTCGTATTGCAGGAGAAAATAGATTTTTACGAATACAAGCGATACTTGAATCCGATACTGTCCGACTCGGGTTTTCATGCCAGTCTTCCATATATGGTTCGGCCTCTGACCAATTACACCCAGGTTAGGAACTATCTGAATAAATTGAATGCGATTCCCGGAGTATTGGAAGAACAATTAGGTAACGTTCGGAAAGGGTTGGAAAAAGGAGTTTCACAACCCAAGGTGATTTTTGAGGGATACGAATCGTCTTATAATGACCATATTGTCAACGATTTCAGGGAGAGCTACTTTTATTCCCCCTTTCAAAAGTTACCCGAAACCTTATCTGCAAAACAAAGAGACTCTGTTCTGTCTGCTGCTAAGGAGGCCATTGAAACAAGTGTTGTTCCACAGTTTAAAAAAATCAAAGCGTTCTTTGAAACGGAATATCTTCCCAAGACCAGAACCAGTATCGGGATTTCAGAAACCCCCGGAGGCATTGACTTTTATCAGAACAGAATCGATTATTATACGACAAGTTCGGGATATACTGCGGATGCCATTCATCAAATCGGACTAAAGGAAGTGGCCCGTATTAAGGTGAAAATGGAAACCATCATCGCAGAGCTCGATTTCAAAGGTGCCTTTGACGACTTTTTGAATTTTCTTCGCACCGACGAGCGTTTTTATGCCAAGACGCCCGAACAGTTGCTGATGATTGCCCGCGACATGGCCAAAAGAGCGGACGCCCAATTACCAAGATTTTTTAAGACCCTACCTCGAAAACCGTATGGTGTCGCTCCCGTACCCGATGCCATAGCGCCAAAGTATACGGGTGGGCGGTATGTAGGAACCGATGCCGAGAGTACCGATCCCGGTTTTTATTGGGTCAATACCTACGACCTGCCCAGTCGTACCTTATATACTCTGCCCGCTTTGACTGTACATGAGGCCGTACCCGGGCATCATCTGCAAGGTGCGTTGAATCTAGAGTTGGGCGACAGCATTCCGCAATTTCGGAAAGACCTCTATCTTTCCGCTTACGGCGAGGGGTGGGGATTGTATACCGAATTCCTTGCCGAAGAAATGGGCATGTACACCACGCCTTACGAACGTTTTGGACAATTGACCTATGAAATGTGGCGCGCATGTCGATTAGTTGTCGACACCGGAATTCACGCCAAAGGTTGGACAAGAGATCAAGTGGTCGACTATATGGCTTCGAACACCGCCTTGTCCTTGCACGAGGTCAACACCGAAACGGACCGCTATATTTCCTGGCCTGGGCAGGCCTTGTCCTATAAAATTGGGGAGTTGAAGATTCGGGAAATGCGGACCAAAGCTGAAACGGCCTTGGGCACTGATTTCGATATTCGCGAGTTTCACGAAGTAGTCTTGGAACAGGGTACAGTTACCCTTGCCATTTTAGAGGACCGCATTGACAAATACATCAACGAAACCGAAAATGGGAAGTAGCACTTTTGAATGTATCGATGCCCATACCTGCGGAAATCCGGTTCGCGTGGTCAAAACGGGTGGGCCCGAATTAAAAGGGGCATCCATGAGCGAAAAACGGCAACATTTCCTAAAGGAGTACGATTGGATTCGAAAGGGACTCATGTTCGAACCCCGTGGGCACGATATGATGAGTGGCAGTATTTTTTATCCGCCCTCGAATCCAGCCAATGATTTCGGCATTCTTTTTATCGAGACCAGCGGATGTTTGCCCATGTGCGGACATGGCACCATAGGAGCTATTACCATCGGTATTGAAGAAGGCCTGTTACAGCCTAAAATTCCGGGTAAAGTACGTATGGAAACGCCGGCAGGTCTGGTAGAGATTAGCTACCAACAAACCGAGAACAAAGTAGATTGGGTAAAGCTGACCAATGTAAAATCCTATCTGGCGGCCACCGAGCTATCGGTTGCCTGCCACGAATTGGGAACGCTTACCTTCGATGTCTCCTATGGGGGAAATTTTTATGCAATCATCGACCCGCAAACCAATTTTTCGGGAATACAGGATTTTACGGCAAGTGATTTGGTACGGTACAGCCAAGAGATTCGGCAAAAAATCAATTTGAAATATCCCGATCGCTTTGTACATCCCGAAAACGACACGATTCGTAACCTTAGTCATGTCTTATGGACAGGAAACACGATCGACCCCAAAGCCACGGCGCGCAATGCCGTTTTTTATGGCGATAAGGCAATCGACCGGTCGCCATGCGGTACGGGAACATCGGCGCGAATGGCACAGTGGTATGCAAAAGGAAAATTAACTGTTGGGGACGAATTCATTCACGAAAGTTTTATCGGGTCACAGTTTCACGGAAAGATTGAGGATGTGGGTAAGGTAGGTCGCTTTGAGGCTATCGTGCCCAGTATCCGCGGTTGGGCGAAGGTGTATGGTCACAATACGATAACAATTGATGATGATGACCCCTACGCG
Source organism: Aggregatimonas sangjinii (assembly GCF_005943945.1). Lineage (GTDB taxonomy): Bacteria > Bacteroidota > Bacteroidia > Flavobacteriales > Flavobacteriaceae > Pelagihabitans > Pelagihabitans sangjinii. Next base: position 1,605,982 of record NZ_CP040710.1, read on the forward strand.
CATGGTTTTCAGGTGATTTGATCCGCAGGATCCAATCATGCTGAATTCATTTCAGTATCTGTAATAGCCAGTGCAACACAATACTATTTCAGTGTAAACGGTGCGTCAACCCTTTATCACCTCAAGCGTATGGGAATGTTTTGGTTTTTTAGGTATTAAAATCTCGACTGCGTTTGACATGACAGAGGTATCTTTTTTGATTAAATTAGTATGAAGTAGCTATAGTAGTGATATGGGTAAAAACATCATCATCATCGGAGGTGGCATCGTCGGACTCAGTTCGGCCTATTTTCTTCAAAAAGAGGGGCATCAGGTAAGGGTTATCGATAAATCAGATATTACCTCTGGGGCTTCTTTTGTAAATGCGGGTTATATTACCCCGAGCCATATCATTCCGATGGCCTCCCCGGGAAAGATAACCCAAGGCATCAAATGGATGTTCAACTCCGCGAGTCCGTTTTATATGAAGCCCCGATGGGATATGGATTTTTTTAAATGGTCCTGGTATTTTTACCGGTCGTCTACCGTTCAAAAAGTAGAAAAGGCCATTCCGGTCATCAAGGATATCAATTTGCTCAGTAGGGATTTGTTCGAAGACATCAAGGCATCGGGAGATTTGGGCGATTTTCAACTGGAGCGCAAAGGGCTTTTGATGTTGTACAAAACCGACAAGGCCTACGAGCACGAAATGGAGGTGGCCCGCAAGGCTGACCATTTGGGGCTTGAAGTAAAAGAACTGAATCAAACAGACTTGGCCCTTATCGAGCCGAATGTACAAATAGATGCGAAGGGTGCCATTCACTATGAATGCGATGGGCATACGACCCCGACCGAGATTATGCCGAAAATGTTGGCGCATTTGCGAAATGTGGGGGTAGCGATTCATACCAATGAGGAAGTGTTAGACATTGGCATAAAAGGGGATAGGTTAAGCGAGGTCACTACCGATAGGGGACAATATAAATCGGATGAGATTGTACTGGCCGCCGGCTCATGGAGTGGGGAACTCTCCAAAAAACTGAACTTAAAACTACCCTTACAGCCCGGCAAGGGATACCGGATAAATGTGGCTCGGCCCACGGGAATTTCCGTACCTGCCATTTTAATGGAATCGAGTATGGCGGTCACTCCGATGCAGGGGTTTACGCGCTTTGCGGGCACTATGGAGTTTTCCGGGATTAATTCAAAAATTAGAAAGGAACGAGTACAGGCCATTGCTTATGGCGCCCGTAATTTTTATCCGGAACTGGAAATTTACCAAGAAGAAATCGATGCCGCACAGACCGGTATGCGTCCAGTGAGTCCCGATGGCTTGCCCTATATCGGAAAATCCAAAACCTATTCGAACCTCACCTTTGCTACGGGCCATGCTATGATGGGCTGGAGTTTAGGTCCGGCAACGGGTAAATTGGTCGCTGAAATCATAGGGGGAATGCGAACGGCAATGGATATTTCGGCTTTTGAACCTTCGCGGCGGTTTTAGCAGTAATCTGCTGTGCTTTTGTTATTTTTTGGTTAGGCTGCTCAAGAATTCATTTGCAGTCATAATTGGAAGCAAAGATTGCTTAAAATCCTTTCCATTTCTTGTTAGTATGATGTCACATTCCGAATCCGTCGCACCAAAATATTGCAAGGCATCCTCAAAATCTTTTATGGACGAATTCAGGGCTTTCTCAATAGTCCGTTCATCAATAGGAAAGATATCGCTCAAAATCTTGAATTTCCTTAACTTTTCCCTTGCGACTTTAGGACTTTCATATTTGGACAGAAAATAATTAACGGTTGCAAAAGAAATAGGGGAGACGACCATTGTCAGTTTTTCTTTTTCGGCCAAAGTCGCAATTTTAGCAATCGCTTCGTAGAAAGGGTCTCTTTCACCTAATAGGTCCAACATCACATTGGTGTCGATAAAAATCCTTTTGCTCATTTGTGTTTCTCCATCAGATAATCGGAGTACTCTTTTTTATAGTCTAAATCCACTGGCATTTTTACTCCGGTAGCTATACTTTTCACAAAAGGAGAAATTTCAAGTTCATTTCTACTCTTCTCGGAGGTAAGGGATTGAAGATAGGACTCTACAATACGGGATAAGCTCATATTTTTATTGGAAGCGTATATTTTAGCTTTCTCAATAATTTTTTGATTTAGTTTCAATGTCAATTTTGTGTCCATCTCAATTACGATTATACGTACAAATATAACGAATCAATACGTAAGATGTTGTAGATATAGCCGTTTTTGTTCTTTCGCACATAAGGCAAAAGTCCTTTTTAAACTGATTCCTTTACCGACTTAGCTGCCATCCGGGCCTTTTTCATCTCCATTTTCTTGAGCATCCATTCCGGATAGTCACTGGCATCCTCTGCCTCATAAATCCTGATTTTTTGATCCTCTTGGGGCTCTTTGAGTTCGTCGGGATGGCAACCTAGTATAAGTGCTGCGGTATCCACACCGGAATGCGACGCGCCGGCCACGCCATGGGAAAGAATACTGGCCCCACAAAGGTAGAGGTTTTCGATTTCGCTTTTGGCCTTATAGGCGAACGGGCCGATATGCTTTAAGCTCTTTTCGGTTCCGTATACGTTACCTTCGGTAGTGTTGATATAGTATTCGTTGGTGATGGGCGTACCCAAATCTTTATGTATAATATGCTCACTAATACCGGGAACGGCTTTTTCCAAGCCGTTGATCATTTTTTGGGTCAGTTTTTCCTTAAAATCAAGGTATTTTTGGGAGCGTTGGGCTTTTTCGTCCTTGAACTTTTCAAAACTTTTATAGTCGATAAAGGTAATGGCTTCGATGCTATGGTGTTTGCCGTCAAAGCTCGAGGGGTCTTTTAGGGTGGTACAGCTGATAAACATTCCTTCAAATGCATCCCCTTGGGTAATATCGGCTCCCAACATTTCATCATAAAACTCGTCCGCATCGCGGTTGGGCATCATCCAGATATTTCCACTGTCCAGTCCCGCTTTGCGCACATCCATATCCACCGTTAGAAACAACATCAAGGAGGTACAGGAATAAATGGTCTTGTTCAACTTCTTGATCAGCTTAGGGCTTAGGTGCTCCCTTCCGATCAACTCATTGTAGGTAATGCCCACATCGGCATTGGAAATAACCCTGTCGGCAAATAGCTGCGTGCCATTTTCCAATTGTACCCCTACCGCTTTTTTCTTGTCGGTTCCCTCAATCAATATCTTTTGAACAGCGGTACTCGTTTTAATTTCCCCACCATGGCTTTTTAAGGCATTGGTCATCGCCTTGATCAAGGCACCCCCACCGCCCATAGGGTAGTAGCCTCCTTGAAAATAATGGTACATGAGCGCACTATGCAATACAAAGGCCGCTTTACGGGGCTGCACGCCATGGTCGCCACACTGAATGTTCAGGATATTTTTAAGTAAGGGGTCTTTAATGTGCCAATTAATGACCCGTCGTACGCTAAAGAGTCCATATTTACCAAAATGCCTAGTGCGGTATGGCAAGGTGAGCTTTTGCCAAAACCCTTTGATGTAGGGCAGCGAATACAGTTCTTCGCTCACTAAGCGGATTAAGTTGAGGTATTTGTGAATGCGTTTTTTTTCCTTTGGAAATCGTACGGAAAGCCGGTCGATCAACTCCTCGAAGTTCGATGGAAAGTCGAAGCGTTCCTCACCAATGCGTACATGTTCGTAAGCATCGGGATTCATTCTAAAAAAGACCAGGTCGTTGGCAATACCCAAACCCCGATAGAGATTGTTCGTTGCCTCTCCCTCACCCAAAAGTCCCACATAGTGCACCCCTGGCGTAAAACGGTGTCCGTTTAAATAAAAGCTATGGCACCAACCTCCGGGAACATCGTGTTGTTCTAAAACCAACACCTTTTGCCCGGCTCTTGCTAGGCAAATGGCAGCGGCCAAACCACCTGCTCCCGAACCTACGATGATCGAGTCATATTTTTGGGAAGTGTTCAGGGCGGGCATAGCATTTTCTTTTTCTAGGTCGAAGATAATAAGAAATAGGAAGATTGGTAACGACCACTAGTTGGCCAAGGCTTCCGCAATTGCTTCCTCTACCAGAGGCTCCATGACCTTATAACCTTCCACCGTGGGATGTACTTCGTCGGAGGCATACTTTTTTGGAAGTCCTTTTCGTTCATCCGCCATGGCAGTAAAATAATCCAGATACACATGGCCATTATCCTCGCTATAAGCCTTTAGTATTTCATTGAGGGTAACGATTTTTTCGGCTGGTTCCAAACCAGGTCGCCAGGGATAATCGTAAGCGGGCAGGGTAGAGGAGAGCACCACTTTGATGCCGTTTGCCTGTGCCAATTCTGCCATGGACTTGATATTGTCGGCAATCATGTCTATCGTAGACGGACCTGTATTTCCGGCGATATCATTCGTGCCCGCCAAAATAACGACTACTTTGGGTTGCAGTGCGATGACGTCTTGGCGAAAACGAACGAGCATTTGCGGGGTGGTCTGCCCACTGATACCGCGATTGATGTAGGGCTTACCCTCGAAAAATTCCGGGCGGGCATTCAGCCAACCTATGGTGATGGAGTTGCCCATAAAGACCACCCGATCTTCACCTTCTTCGGGTAGCCCGACTTTCTCATTGTCATTTTGAAATTGTTTGAGGTTGGGCCAATCCTGTGCGGAAAGGAATCCTGATAGTCCTAGGCTCATAAATACTGCAATAAGAGTTGATTTGATTTTTTTCATAGGGTGTCGTATTAATTGTTTAGGATAGGGAAATCCCTATCGGGACGAATCGATTTCTTTTTGTTCTTCCAAGGAAAGGTTTAAGTCATCCAGTACCTTCTTCCGCGTGGGTCTTTGCGAGAAAAAGTAAGCGATCAAACTCAAGGCGATGACGAGATGAAGTGCATTGCCGCTAAGATAGTAGGCGATTAGGGCAAGAATAGCGGGGCCTTCCAATAAAGCGTATTTGATGATGGTCGCGACTTGGTACCTGCTCAATTTATTCTGGAGTCCGTCGTTCCGCCCAATGCTCGCGGTAAGGTTTTGAAAAATCGCCTTACTGGCAAAATATCCAGAAGCAGCTACTACAGGAACGAGATAGGTAAAAATATCGCTGGAATTCATGGCCGCATTAAAGTCCGGGTTGTTCCAATACACAAAACCGGTAAAAATCACCAGACCGATGACCATGGAGAAATGAATGATCGGTAAAGTGCGCAGGAGGGATTTTATTTGCATTTGGCGTATCTTTTTTGGAACACGCCTCTAAAATAAGCAAATTACGAATGGCATTCTAGGAAGTCGGCCACCAGTGTAAATAGAACACCAAATCACCCGCTGCGTAAAGGATTGGATGTAGTTGGCCACTTGTTGTTGTGCATGTCTTAGCCGTCGCTTATGAAGGACCTGTTTGAGGTGAAAAAGTTCTTGGGCGGTAATGGTATTGGATTCCAACTTCCTCTTTGCGTTTTGCAGTTATACCAATTCCCTAGTCTTTTCGTAATTCGCTTTTAACAGCGTTGAGTTAGAAATTGGTTTCAGGATTTAGCGCCATTTCTTCCAATAACTTGAAATAGGTACCCATATGTTGTCCATCTACCAAAGCGTGATGTGCCTGTATGGCTACCGGCATCAGTGTTTCCCCATTTTGTTCAAAAAACTTACCCCATGAAATTCGCGGAACACTATCGCAAGGGTGGTAGTGCATGGCATGCTGTAGCCCTGTAAAACTCACCCAAGGAATCGCGGATAGGAAAAGATAGTCGTCGCGACCTGCCTCATCTTCGAACGAGGGAGCCGTCTGCATTGCCTCGATTTGCGTTTGGGCGCTATCCAAAAAAGTCCTGGCATCCTTATTAAACTCCACCGTGCAAAAACTAAAGACATCACTTTCTGCGGTGGGGACGGTAAAGGAAGGGTGTATCGTTTCGTGCTCAACCACTTCATTGTCCCGAATACGCCATCTGAACTGGGGAATGGCATTGGCACTTTTGGAAATGATATAAACGATACTTGGGGTGATGGGCAGCTCGCGCGCTTTAAGATAAGCGATAAAACCGCTAATATTTACATTGGCGGTAATATTTAAATGGGGATGGTTCATCCCGTTGAAAAATTCGAAATGTTTTTTACGATGGGGATTGGTAAACGTAATTTTCTTCATCTACTGAAAATGTTGGTACTGCAGAACCTTCGGTCGAAGGGTTGGATTTCGACTATTGGAACAGGGGACGTGCGGCTTTGGTTTTCAATATAGCAAAAATGCGGACTCCTTGGTAGTTATTCCCAACTTCAAAGGATATAAAAAAACCTCGAATCCACAGATTCGAGGTTCACTATTTTACGATTATTTCTCGTTAAGGACAATCGACATCATCGCCGGCGCTATCCCAACAATGCCATGCATCATCTTCAAAATATGCCGAAGCGCGAACACGGCCGTTGAAATTCGTGCGGCTCCATTCGATGTTTACATCCGAAAAAGCTTCTAAATTTTCGTCATAAGCATGCACGTGGTAAAAGACGTTGTAGTCCCCTTCCTGTAAACCGTATTCCAAATAGCTGTCCTTAAATGTGTCCGCGGTATCATCGTCCTTTAAATCGCGTACCCAGGTATATCTGATATTCCCGATTTCGTCATTGGCGCGTTCCCAATCAATACGCAACATCGCATTCGGACGTTCGGCACTTTGATTCAAAACCCAATAGCCATTACTGCCATCGGTTGCCGATTCTCCGGTGAACCAAAGAAATTCGTCAAAGGCACCTACGCCGGCTTTTGTGACATACATTTCCCAGACGACCACGCCGTTGGTCAACTCTCCTGTCAGTCGCGCCGTATAGGCGCTGGCAAAACCGTCTACCGAATAGGCCCACTGCCATTTGTTATCGGCGATGACTTCGGCTTCATGCGCGAATGCGCCTTTGAAAGAGGCGACGGGGACTGCCAAAGTCGTAAAGAGGGCAGTGTTCCAAAATCCCACCACGATTCGGGGATACAACCAGTTGGTTCCCGGTTTATTGGCGCTTAAAGCTGCTTTATCGGAACTGGAATCGTCTAAAAAATCGGAAAAATCGACCGCCATGGTTTCGAATGGTGGTAGTTCTGCAGTCTCATCGGACTGTACGGTGCTGTCTGTTTTCTCGCAGGAAACGGAAAAAACCATGACCAATGCAAGTAGTGCTACGCTAAGCTTGCTCATTGTTTTCATAATTGTGAGGTTTTGGGTGAAATTAATCTGTTACTGCCCCAAATAGAATAACGTTGATTACCTCTGATTATTGTCGTTCCGAACTGTTGTACAGTCTTTTGGATTCCTGAAAACGAATGAAGTATCGGTGGCGAAAAAATAGCTTCGGCCGTTCCTGAGATCGAATCCTAGTTTTCCGCTTTCGGTGGTGTGATCATGATGTGGGCACGATGCGTACCCGCATCCATCAACCAGGCGTGTCCCGGCGGGGTAGTGGTCGTGGGCAATCCGGTAGATTCGCCCGTGGCAAATGGCATGTAGAACACATAACGCACATAGGGGTTTTCGACTTCCTTCGTAGTGGCATTCACTTCTCCGGAGAATACGCATAAAGTCGCCTTGTCCGGCATTTTTAGCGTACCGTCCTTTACTTCTTTTTCACGAATGGCGAAGACCTCTTTCCCATCTTTCCCTTCTGCTTTGAGTGCGCGTCCACGTGCCATAAAGGCATCCAGTTCTTTGTGATAGGCGGCAGTTGAAAAGTCTTCTTTGTAGGGATCGTCGGCAATACAGATATAAGCATTGGAGCCTTCCCGAAGCGTCGTGAAATCCCCATTGGCATCGTATCCGTAGACCTTAGCGCCTTCACGGTATTCTTCCGGGGCTGCTAAGACCGCGGTTTTGATCTGCCATTCCGCAGGTGGAATTTCCTGTGCTTCCGTACAGGAAAAAGGTAGGATCGATAAAATTAAATAAACAGCTAGCTGTCTCATAGGATACAATTTTAGGTTCAACATCTTAGAGACTGTTTGGAAATATCTCGCTTATTTTCTTAGGGCCTCTTTTTGCGCCTTATTTCGTTAACCCCGAGCCTTCGGGGTTGACCGTCCGCCAAGGGCGGATGCTCAAAAATTTTGCCTCATAATGCATCAAAAATAGACCATAACAATTCTAACGACATATTTCCAAACAGTCTCTTAATATTTTGCGCTTTTACCGTTGGCTACGGTGCGATTGATGAAATCACGGATGTCGTTATTGGCATTTTGAAGGTCTTCGCGTCTCAGATACATCATATGGCCAGAGCGATATCCTTTAAAATAAAAACGATCTTTCATACGGCCACTAGGGTCAACCTGCCACATCGTATACTTCGCATTAAAATAGGTCGTGGCACCATCATAATAGCCACTTTGCACCAATACGTTCAAGTAGGGATTTTGCGCCATGGCTTGCCTAAGGTTGTCACGGGTGTTATCATCGTCGTTGTTCCAAGGGCGTACTGGCCCGAACATATTGTATTTGATATCGGTTTTAAAGTTGAGATCTTCCTGCAGGTAATAGTTGATTGCCGGTGTAAAACTATGTAGCCATGAGGTGATTTCGGCGTTGTAATCCGGCGAAGAACCGGAAAGCTGTCTGTCGATTCCCAAGTACCTACTGTCCAATCTGCCCACGGTATACCCCCCTTTTTCCTTTAGTAGGTTTTTCCAAAAGTAGCGGGTAGAGACTACCAGATTAAGGTCCAAAATTTCCTTTTTGTCAAGGCCAGAATAATATGCCATTTTTTCGGCTACGCTATTTTTTTCCGTTTCACCGATGTAACCTCCTTTCGCCAGCGCGGGAAGCAAGGTATTGATGGTGTAGTCTTCCGATTCGGGAAGGATTTCGGTCAAATCCTTATTCTGTAACTCCGCAGGCAATGCCTTATGGTGCCATGCAGCGGCAGTGTAGTAGGGCAGATTCATCGCATCGGAAACAGGGCCGTCATTTCGAATGACTTTATAGTCGGCCGGACTCACCATGATCACGCCGTTCAAATACATCCACTGTTGATCTTGCAAGGCCAGCGAAAGGCCCATCACCCGAGTACCCCCATAGCTTTCACCGATAATATATTTGGGCGAACGCCAGCGATTGTTTCTGGTGACGAAAGTGTTCAACCATTCCGCCAAATATGCAATGTCTGCATTGATACCGAAAAACTTGTCCCGATCTACTTCTTTGCCTTCTTCGGGAATGGTACGGGAATATCCGGTATTGGCAGGATTTACATATACAATATCGGTCACGTCCAGCACGGAATACGGATTCGCTTTTACGCCATACGGCTGAACGGGATAGCCCTCGTCATCTATTTTGAGGGTTCTGGGCCCGGTGTAGGCCAAATGCATCCAAACCGAACCGGAACCCGGTCCCCCATTAAAGGAAATCAGTAACGGCCGAGCGGCGCTATCTTTCACGTTATTGCGCGTATAGTAGGTATAATGCAAGGACGCTATTGGCTTGCCATGCTCGTCCCATACGGGTTGCGTTCCGATTTGGGCGGTATAATTTATCGGCGTACCGTTGATGGTAACACTATGTTGCGTAGTGACTACAGTGTCGATAGGAAGTTTGCGGTCTTGGGAAATTAAGGCATAGAGATTGAAAAATAAAAAGGTAAGGGATAGTAGTAGTTGTTTCATGTTGGAATTCGATTTAGTCAATTTTTAAAAATAACGAAAAAAGTTCAGGTTTGGATTCCAGTATTCCTTAAAAAGGAATCCTTTCCGCAGGTTGCCTTTTCATTTAAAAATAGTCGTATTTTTAAGTGGACTGCAAAACTTTAATCCATCGCTTATGAAATCGATCAACAGAAGAACCTTCAACAACAAATTGGCCAAGGGTGTGTTGGGAACTGCCATGTTGGGCCACATGCCGATTGCCTGTGGTATGGCGGCCGGACAAGACAACAAAAAACTCGGTATCGCCTTGGTCGGCTTGGGCAGCTATAGTGAAGGGCAGCTCGCCCCGGGATTGGTGAATGCCGAACATTGCTATTTGGCAGGCATCGTTACGGGAACCCCTGCAAAGGAAAAAGAATGGATGGAACGTTACGATATTCCGAAGGCAAACGTCTATAACTACGAGAATTTCGATTCGATTGCCGAGAACGATGCCATTGATATCGTTTATGTTGTCTTGCCCAATAGCATGCACGCCGAATTTTGCATCCGGGCCGCCAAAGCCGGCAAACACGTTATTTGCGAAAAGCCAATGGCCGTAAGTGTGGCAGAGTGCGATGCCATTATCGAGGCCTGTGAGCACGCCAACGTAAAACTCAGCGTCGGCTATCGCATGCAATCAGATCCCTTTACGAACGAAGTAAAGCGTTTGGTAAAAGAGAAAACATTTGGGGATGTAACTTATGTATCCTCCGATGCCAGTTATATTTCCCGCGGCAACCCAGATCAATGGCGACTGAACCGTGCCCTTTCGGGAGGGGGAGCATTGTTGAATATGGGCGTTTATGCCATTCAAAGTAATATCTATGGTACGGGAACCAATCCCATATCCGTTTCGGCACAGGAATTTAGCACCCGACCGGACTATTTTAAGGAGACGGATGAAACCATTATGGCACAGATGAAGTTTCCGAACGGAGCGGTAGGGCAACTATGCACAAGCCATAACGCTCGTGGGAATCGGTTATACGTAAGCTGCACGGATGGCTGGATAGAACTGAACCCCTGTCATTCCTATGGACCTTTGGCTGGTCGGACTTCCGACGGCAATAAAATCAGTTTTCCCCACAAAAGCCAACAAATGCTACAAATGGATGATTTTGCGCAGCACATCAAGACCGGAAGTACAAATTTTGCTCCCGGTGAAATGGGAAAACGCGATATGATCATTGTCGAGGCTATTTATCAATCCATACGAGAAGGTGGGAAAACGATTCCATTGGATTTGGGCGATATGGGAATCGTAAGGGCCTAGTTGAGTTATTACTTCAAAGAATAGCTAAAAAGTCTACTAATGGCGAATGAGTTCCACTCTTTCAAAACTTTTCGAACACCCCTAGGCCGAACAGAGCGAAATCGTATTTAACAGGGTCGATGGGATCAAGTTTTCGCAAGGAAGCATCTAGTTCCGCGAGTGCATTGGCATCGTTCTGCTTCCGTTTTATGAGCTTTAGTTTACGGGCCACATTACCTGAATGCACGTCAAGAGGGCAGGAGAGGGCTGCCGTCGGAACACTTTTCCATAGACCAAAATCTACACCTGTGCTTCCATCGCGCACCATCCATCGTAAAAACATATTGATACGCTTGGCAGCGGAACCCTTTCGGGGATCGCTAACGTGCTTGGTGGTGCGGGTCAAGTGCGGTAGCTCGAAAAATGTTTTCTTAAAATCGGAGATAGCCGGTTGCATCGAATTGCCAGAACTACCTTTGGTAAATACGGCTTCCAAACCGCCATGTATTTGATAGATGTTTTGAAGTGACTGAACGAAATAGGCTAAATCCGTCCCGTTGAACGTTCGGTGTACGAAGCTGGAAAGTCCTTCCAAATCGTTCTCCTGATGGTTGACAATATACTCGTAGGGGGAATTATCAAGTAGTTCCATCAAGCGAATTCCGTTGTTGATGATGCTTTTGCGATTTCCCCAAGCTATGGTTGCGGTCAAAAATGCACTGATTTCGATATCTTCCTTTCGCGTGAAGCGATGTGGAATCTGAATGGGATCACTTTCCAAAAAATGGGGATGGTTGTACTGAACGACCTTGGCATCCAGAAAATCTTTAAGATCTTTTTTGTTCATTCTAAAGAGAGATTGAGCAAGTCCGCCAATACGACCGGAATCGAAAGGATAAAGTTATAAGTTGCATGCAGGGCTACCGCCCACCACAGACCAAAGCGCACGCGAAGGTAGCCGGCGAAAATTCCTAAGCCCAGCTGCGGGGAGACCAGCAAGGGAGCCATCCAAATGTGATTTTCAAAATCACTAAAATTAGCCAGATGTATGCTCCCGAACAAAATTACAGAGAGGTAGAATGCGTATTTGAAATAGGTTTTGTCTCGAAACCAAATCAACGGGCCACGAAAAATCAATTCTTCGACAAACGGAGCCACCAGTACGATTAAAAATACAATAGCAGCCATCGGAAAGTTTTCGAACAATTCCTCCGAAGCATGACGACCAAAATCCATGGCAAAGAATTGCTCGAGAGCCATGATAACGGTCAGAAGTCCGAAACTAAGCGCAAGTGCCCAAACCACCAGTTTTAACAATATGGTGAGTCGGTATCCGAAATTGGTATTTGCATCTTCCTCGTAAACCGGGTTTCGAATAAATTTTAGAATGGCTTGCAACATGGTCGAAATAAGAGCTATTCTACAGATTAATTGGCGGAGGAAGAAGAGTTGTAGACCGTTTTTTCGGTAGCTACGATTAATCCATCGACCATTACGAGTTTTCTATCGGCCATATTTGCCAATTGTTCGTTATGGGAAACAATGACAAAGGTTTGCCCAAATTCATCCCGCAAATCGAAAAACAATTGGTGTAGCTTGTCGGCACTTTCAGAATCCAGGTTCCCACTAGGTTCGTCAGCGAAGATGACCGACGGATTGTTGATGAGTGCCCTTGCCACGGCAACGCGTTGCTGTTCGCCCCCTGAAAGTTCGCTTGGTTTGTGATGGTATCGTTCTGATAGCCCCAAAAAATCCAGTAATTCCGCAGCCCTTTTCTCCGCTTGGAGCTTTGGTGTTTTCTTAATAAAGGCGGGAATACAGACGTTTTCCAAGGCCGTAAATTCGGGCAACAATTGGTGAAACTGAAATATAAAGCCTATATGCTCATTGCGGAACCGCGCCATTTCTTTGTCCGTGAGCGCGGTAACGTCAATGTTATTTATGCTGAGGTTACTATCTTGTTTGTTCGAGAGTACATCCAGTGTGCCTAAAATCTGTAACAGCGTCGTTTTACCCGCCCCGGAGGCCCCGACAATGGATACGATTTCCCCTTTGGCGATGGAAAGGTCTACGCCTTTTAAGACCTCAAGGTCGCCGTATGCTTTTTTAATATTCTGGGCTTTGATCATAGCTGGGTTTTGCCGCTCGAAAATACATATTCGAGCAGAGACGGCAAAATACCACTTTGAGGCTGATTTGTGCGGTGAAATGGCACTTTTGAATATTGGAATTCACAATTAAAGGTTAAATTCACGGAAGGGGTTTTTAAATTGTTCATTTTGTTGAATCTTTGACATAATTTAATAAACAAAATTATTTTTACGCATGGCGGCATACCAAAATTTGGAAGAGTACAACAAGGAAATTTCTGATGAAATCAAACAGGATTATGAGCATATTTTAAGTGAAATCGGTGAAGATGGTTCGCGCGATGGTTTGTTGAAAACTCCGGAGCGCGCCGCTAAAGCCATGCTATTTCTAACCCAAGGTTATCAGCAAGATCCTGTAAGCATTTTAGAAGGCGCCATGTTCAAGGAGGATTACGATGACATGGTCATCATTAAGAACATCGAGTTGTATTCGCTTTGCGAGCACCATATGTTGCCGTTCTTTGGGAAGGCCCATATTGCTTACATCCCCAATGGCCAGATTGTTGGTCTGAGTAAAATACCACGCGTGGTGGATGTATTTGCCAGACGTTTGCAGGTCCAGGAACGCCTTACGCATGATATTTTGGAATGCATCAATACGACGTTAAAACCGAAAGGCGTTGCCGTTGTAATCGAGGCGGCACATATGTGTATGATGATGCGGGGGGTTCAAAAACAAAATTCCGTGACGACTACTTCCGGTTTTCGTGGGCAATTTGAAAAAATAGAAACACGCAATGAGTTTTTAAAGCTAATCGGTTCTGATCTCTCTTAATACATACAAGCGCAAATACTAAATTCAAATACGTACAGAAACTCAAATTCAAATTTCACGATAACTAGGAACTCTGATGGATTCGAGTCTGTATTTTTTTGGCATCCTTATTGCTCTTCAAAAGGCAGTACAATCAAATTTTTCAACATGTCAAAAACAAAACATTACGATTATAAGAAATTGGCCTTAGGCCTTCTTTTCGATGCCATTGGAATGTTGTCTTTCGCTATTCCATTTATCGGTAGCTTTACGGACATTATTTGGGCACCCGTTGCGGGGTGGCTTATGACGCGCATGTATAAAGGAAAGCCGGGCAAAGCAGCCGGAATGATTACTTTTATAGAAGAAATCGTTCCTGGACTCGATATCATACCGACCTTTACCATTATGTGGTTCTACACCTATATTTTTAAAGGTGCCACCGAGCCTACTACAATCGAGGTGAATTGATCACTTTTTCAGTACATTAATTTACTGATTTCTTAATGTCACAGAAAAATGCCTTTGTCAACTGTTGACAAAGGCATTTTTTTAATGTCATTTTTTCATTATTGTTGAGCGGTTGCGGCGTTTGAAAGGTTGTCCAAAGCCGTAGTAATCGTTGCCAAGATGTCCTCATTTTCGGTAATTCCGTGGCGTCTCACCAAAAAAGCGGGATTGTTATAAGATACATTAACAATTCCTTCAGCGTTTTCCCAGACCAATATTTTCTGTGGCAGGTCTAACGCGGTGGTTTGGGAATTTTGCATTAAGGGTGTTCCTAAGTTCGGATTGCCAAAAATGATGATTCTTGTAGGGTTTAAATCCTGTTGGATACTAGCCGCATTCGCTTGGTGATCGAGCTCGGCGATGATCCTTAAATTCGGGTTGTTCTCGATTGCCGCTTTAAGGCTCGCATAGACTGCATCGAATGGTTTGTCGTTAGTTGTTTTCGAAAGAATGCCCTCTTCCAAACCTACCATACTATCGGTTGCGACCACAATACTATCCTGGCTCGATCTTGCGCTCAGATTTTCGAGCGCACCCTGAATCGTAGGTAAGGTCGCTACCCCGTCCAGAGCATGACGGTTAGAAAGGTATTCGGTATTGTTGAATCCTACGAAGACTTCATTATCGCCATTTTGGTAGACTATTATTTTTTGCGGAAGGTCTAAACCTGCCAGTTGTTTTTGTTGCATCAGCGGAGTGCCCAGATTGGGGTTTCCGAAGAAAATGACCCTGGTCGGGTCGAGCGCCTCACCGACCGAATCGGCATTTGCACTGTGGTCTACTTCCGCCACTATCGAAATGTTTTCATTTACGTTGAGAGCATCGCGAAGGGCAGTATACGTTTCCTCGAAAGAGGCTATGCTTTCAGTATAGTCCATTCCCAAAACATTCGGGGGATTGGTCTGTTCGGATACGTTATCGTCATTATCCTTACACGAGAAGAGCATACTAAGACACAAGAATGTAATTAGTTTTATTTTCATGACAAATCATTTAGGTTCATTATACATACGGTGCTGACCTCTGATAGGATGTGCGGGATTACGTGAATTTTTAGTGTTTTTAAGTAGGTGCGAATGGAAACGCCTTGTCGTAGAGACTATATTTTTACATATGGGAAGGTTGCATTTCGATAGGGTTGATATGATGTCTTCGGCCCACCACATTTGCAAAATATGGGGTTTAATTTATATTAATGAACTTTATTTC
The DNA here is from genome assembly GCF_005943945.1 of Aggregatimonas sangjinii. Classification (GTDB taxonomy): domain Bacteria; phylum Bacteroidota; class Bacteroidia; order Flavobacteriales; family Flavobacteriaceae; genus Pelagihabitans; species Pelagihabitans sangjinii. The sequence goes on from NZ_CP040710.1 coordinate 1,621,505, forward strand.
AGCATTTTCTGGTTAGAAAAGAGCAATAAAAAAAGCCCATGGCGTTCCCTTGAACGCCATGGGCTCGGTACTATTCGTTTCCAAAAAATTACAAACGAAAAAGGGTACGGTTATTCTACTTCTACCGTAAAGGTCTGGGCAATATCGGTTGCTCCACCAGCATCGGCCAGGGTTCCGTCATTGGGTTTTTTTGGCTCATGACGTAAAGTAATTTGCAAGGTTCCGCTTCCGGCATCACCGGTCGTTAGCGTAAAACTAAGCCCCAACGGGTTGCCGTTTGCGTCTTCATCAGCATAAGTAACCTCCGTAATGGCGCCACCTGCCGTAAAAAAGAACTGGTGCTCTTCATCTTCCTCGGCCACTTCGACGGTAATATTATCCGCAGGGGTTTCCGTTTCGTTTAAAAGTGAAATACTCCCCGAATAAGTGGTATTGGCCTGTAAAGCACCTGAAACTGTAACTACCGGAGCGTCCGGACCGTCACCATCCAAATCTTGGGACTCTAGGCTTATCGCCCCGCCCGCACTTGCGGTTAGCGTTACGTTCATCGTGGTAATAACCTCTTCTTCATCTACGGCCTCGGGATCATCGTTGTCGTCGGAACAGGAAATACTTAAAAATGACGAGCCCATTAAAAGCATGAATAACACTAGTGATGGGCGGTAAAACAAATTGAAACTCTTTCTCATAATACTGAATTTTGGGTTAATAATTATAAATTAATCTTAGACTTATATTTCTTCCTAAATCGTCCACAAAATAGCGCTGGCGATTCAAGTATTCCCGATATTGGGTATTGAAGGCATTTGTAATCCGAAGCCCTACACTCAAATCATCGGTATGCTTTAAAGAGAATTTCGATGCGAAATCAGCGGATACCAGATGATAGGCAGGTGGGGGGGTATTGATATCGAGAACGACCTCTTCCTGTTGCTGTGGTGAAAACACCCGAATGTTGGGCGGAAATCTTTTCTGTTCAAAGACATATTGACTTTCAAAGGAAACACTCAAGTTTTTCCATTTAGGGTTCAGGTACGTAATACTATTCGTTAAATTGGCTGGAGGCATATTGATCAAGGGCATATCCATAGTTGTATCGGTGCCCTGCACAATTGAAAATTTGTGATCTGATCTTATTTTCGAAGTCCAATTTCGATACAACGAAACATCAACACCTAGGAGCTGTGCATCGGTCTGCCGATACGACCAGACCGGGAAGGCACCTCTTATGGTAAACTCTACTCCATTTGGCTCCAATAGGATAAAATCCCCAATGGAATTCAGGTAGGGCGCGAATGTGTAGCCCCATTTTAAGGTCTCGTACTCATAGGAAGCCGATAATTTTGAGGACGACTCGCTCTTTATCCGCAAATCGCCCAATTCTATTCTTGCCGCAGAATGGTGCAAACCATCACTGAAAAGCTCCGAAGGGTTGGGAGCACGTTGCGCAAACGCATAATTGAGTCGGATACGATGATTGTTCCCCAATTCATATTTGAATCCTGCGGTCGCGGAAACGTTATGATAATCGAAGACAGGGTTCGTCAAAAGCTGGGTACCGAGGTCTTCTATCACAAATTCCCCAAAATCGGTGTCGTAGTTTCGTTCTTCCCAGCGGGATACCCGATAGAATTTTTTGGCATCCATTCGATTGAAATCGTATCGAACGCCTCCCTCAAGAAACCAATCGGTACCAAGGCGCAGTTCGGAAACTGCAAAAATTCCAAAATCATAGCGGTCATAATCGGGAATCAATCGTTTTACTCCCGTGTCCGGATTGGCAAAATTCGATTGTATGCGCCCCAGGAGACCTATTTTGACGTCCAGTTCTTGTCGGGCATCCAACTGCATGTCTGTCGAAATGGTATGTGTGGTCAATTGCAAATCCAAGGCAGGTTTGTCGGCATCCTCACCGACCCGTACATCGTATTCGAACCTTCTGTTTTTTTGAAAATCGTATTGAAAGGTCGCTTTTCCCAATCCTTCGAAACGCCTGTAATAATTGAGCTTTGCCAAATGATGGGAAACTTCTTGATTGGGCCTGATGATGTCGTAGGTAAAATCGTTTACGACGTTGGGTTCCTTACTGTTTATCGCATCGATTAAATCATCTACATTACCGATGTGGGACGCTCGCAAAATACCGATATCCGCATTGAAATAGGAATAATAACCTTCCCAGCCCTGAATGAAGTCACGCTTGCCGATATTAAGGGAAATGCCGGTTTCCTGAATACCTGTGTTCGAGAGTAGGTAGTCGGGAGTTTCGAGGTCTCCCAAGCGTTTGAAAGAACCTTGACCTTTTAGGTAAAGTCCCGAATTGTAAGACTTGGTCAAGGTAGTCGTTATGTTTCCACCACGGCCATTTGAAAAAAGACTGATTTGAGTCTTTCCGAACAACGAGTCCGTTCGAACAATGGGTACGGGTTCTAGGACGATAACGCCTCCAATGGCATCCCCGCCGTACTCCAAGGCAGCGGCCCCTTTTATGACGCTTATTTTCTGATTGGCGTTCAAATCGACATTTGGGGCGTGTTCATCTCCCCATTCCATATCCTGCATGCGTACGTTGTTGTTCAGAACAAGTACGCGACTACCATTCAAACCCTGTATGACAGGCTTTACAATGTTTGCACCCGTGTTTAAGGAAGATACCCCTGTAATTTTTTTCAAGGCGTCTCCAAGACTATTTCCACTGTACTTTTCGATGTCCGCTACCGTAATGCTTTCTTCCTGTCCGGTTTTGGTGTTTTTCGCCAAATCGCCAACCACTTTTACTTCTTCCAATTCTTCTAGATGGTGTTCCAACCTTATTTTCTGATAGGTATCACCTTCGATTGTAACCGTTACAAATTGCGACTTACATTCCGGATGGGAGACCTCCAATTCGATAATCCCGTTACACAAATTCTCAAACCTAAACTTACCCGTCGCGTTCGATGTGGTGGTCGCCGTTTTGGAAATGATACTTATGGTCGCATTTTGCAAAGGGGTGTTGTCGTGAAAATCAACGATTTCACCTAACAGAATTTGAGCGCATTCCTGGCTCTGCAAATTGCTCGCCAGCAAAGCGAACAACAGGACTATAAAAAATCTCATGAATTGGTATTACGCTTGTTTATGCCAATAAATGAATCATTGGCAACCTCTTTTTCTGGGTACTTGAATCAACCAGTACAAGGAGGAGGCCTGCTAAAAGGCCGATAGCGCAAATGAAAGGAAGTGAAAGTAGGGATTTGACGTATAGGTGATTTCAATTCAAAGAAATCGAACGAAACAGTATCATTGAAAACCGTTTCAGTAAAAACATAATCGGTATTTTGATTCTCGATTGCAACATCGCAGATGCTACAGTTTTCGATAGCATCAGTAGAAGAACCTTCATGCGTGTATACATGTAAAGCCGCTACCTTAAAAAGGAGTAAGGCGAACAGGAAGAAAGAAATACTATGTAAACCGATTTTAGTCTTCACGCGGTGAAATTAAGCAAAGAATCCGATTTTAGTGTTAAGAAAAACATAAGAGCATTATTTGGCGTAAAATTTCAAGACCATTCCGCATTGGGTAGAAAACCAAGAGACGCACTATTTTTTCGAAAACAGGAAACTAAGGCCCATTCGGGAAAGCATCTTCTTTTCAAAGTTCCAAAAGAAGCGAAATTGGCCGAAAAGCCATCCGTAAACCACGAGTAGCACTTGGTAAAAAGGGAAAATCAACAATAGGCGCAACGTCCAATACAGAAAGCCACCCCACCAAGACTCGGGGAACGTCTCCCTCGCCATCCCGATCCACGCTAAAAAAGGCTTGGCTACATATACCGATGAGGAGCCCGTAATGGCGAATACGACGCAAATAACAACAACTTGCAGATTGGAATCAATGCCCCAACGCTCTTTTAGTTTTTCCATAGCTAATGATACTGGATAATCTGAATTTGAAACTGCCTATTCAATAGGCAGGCCTGCTGGTCCTGCAAGCGGGTTTCTCCTCGGACAGAGAAACCGATTTGAAGCTTGCCCGGGGATTATTTTGTCTGCAAAGATATGCCTTAAAGGCGAGGTGTAAAAGTCCCCAAACGCTGCCTGTATTTGCGCTGGAAATAGACGAAATAGTTGTAGAGTTTATAGTTTACCTCATAGCCGTAGTCGATATCCGGTCTATAGTCGATTTGCAATTCATAGAGATTGGGATTGAATTGGTTGGGCTGCAGTACGCGTTGGTTCCAGCTAATGACCCAGATTTGGTTTCTGGCCTCTAAAAACGATTGCGAGTAATACCCTTCGGGTCGCGCTACGCTCAGTAGCCAATAGTTGAAACCAGGTTCTATGATAATAATTTCATATTCGGTCTTATCGCTGGAAATTTCGATGGTGTCGCCTTCTACCTGTTGAAAGGCCTTTTGTTCTTCATCGGAGATGGCAATTGCCTGTTTACTGCTATTACATCCGACGACACATATAAAAAGGAGGGAGCATATTGCTATTGCGGCAAAGAGTTTCTTTATCATTATAGGAAGGTACGAAAAAAGCCGTTTCATCAGTGAAACGGCTTTTACTATAGATGAACTCGTCTTGAGTTCATCTTTTACCTACCCCCGAAGCGTCGGGGACACATTTTATGCCCTAATTTCGTCTTTTTCTCCCATCGTAGCTATGGCTATGCTGCTCAAAAAAGCTATCATTAGACCACAAAAGCCGCAAATCTCGGTTCCAAACATGAACTCAAGACGAGTTCGTTTTAAAAATACGTTTATTTTCCGAACAAGCCGCCCAAAAGACCGCCGATACCACCTTGCTTTCCGCCAAGTGCCATGCCTGCGATATCATCTAATACACTACCGTCTCCATCCGAATCCAGGAACGATTCGATCAACGACTGTTGTTTTTGACCCCCATCGTCGCCACCCAACATACCACCGAGCAAACTGCCCAGTCCGTTAGAATCGGATATATTCTGTTGTCTGGTCTGCTTTCCGAGATATCCCATAATCAGGGGAGCCGCCACTTGCAATACAGTAGCCACTGTACCTGCGTCCATTCCCGATCTTTTACTAAGCGCATTTTCTACCTGTGGTTGTTTTCCTCCCAGTACGTGACCCAATATTCCCGCGCCGTCTTGCTTCACGGATTGATCGACACCGCCTCCGAAAAGTCCACCTAAATTATCGAGAATACCTCCGTCGTGTTTGTTCGAAAGGGCGCTCATTAAACCTTGCGCTCCTTGGGGTGTGGCTGCATTTTTTCGCATCGCACCCATTAATACCGGTAGTGCCATACTCAGCACGCTTCCTGCCTGATCGGTCGATTTCCCTGTTTCCTGGGCTACCCCGCTTATCAGTTGCTTGCCCATTGGGCTATTCAATAAATCCAATATTCCTGCCATTATATTATAGTGTTAAATGATTAGATACGTAATGTACGAAAAAGAATCAACTCGATACCCAAGGTCGACTTTTCTTTACCGTATGGAGCCTTCTACCATAAAATAGCACTATGTGCGGCCGTGTCAGAGGATTTTGGGACGATTGTCTACCCGAGCAGGGCAATGATTTGCGTAGCCAGTTCGGTCCCTATTCGATCTTGTGCTTCCAAGGTAGCAGCGCCAATGTGTGGCGTCAACGAAATTTTCGGATGCATTAGAATTTTGATTTCAGGTTTTGGTTCGGACTCGAATACATCTAACCCGGCGAACGCGACTTTACCGCTTTCCAAGGCATCGACCAAGGCCACTTCGTCAATAACACCGCCACGAGCGGCGTTAACAATACCTACTCCCGGTTTCATCACTTTTAATTCGGGCTTGCCGATGACGTATTCTTTTTGCGCAGGAACGTGAAGGGTGATGAAATCGGCCTCCTGTAAAAGAAGGTCCTTATCCAAAGATTCGAAATCAAAGGTAGTTTTCCGACCATCAAAGAATTGCAGGTCTATCGAAGCCTTTTCTAAAAACGGATCAAAATAAATGACTTTCATCCCAACGCCCAGGGCGATTTTCGCAGTGGCACGACCGATTCTTCCAAAGCCTATAACACCTATAGTCTTACCTCGAAGTTCGGAACCGGCGGCATACGATTTCTTCAGTTGTTTAAAATTACTATCACCTTCCAGGGGCATGTTCCGATTGGCATCATAAAGGTACCGCACACCTCCAAAAAGGTGGGCAAAGACCAATTCGGCAACAGATTCAGAGGACGCCGCAGGAGTGTTGATGACATGAAGGCCTTTTTGTTTTGCATAATCTACGTCAATATTGTCCATACCTACACCACCGCGTCCGATCAATCGTAGTGTAGGGCATTGGTCGATCAATTCTTTGCGTACTTTGGTCGCACTGCGCACCAACAGTCCGACGATTTCGTTGTCGTTGATAAACTTGACAAGCTGCTCTTGGGCAACATGCGTCGTGTTCACCTCAAAACCGGCTTTTTTCAAAGCGGAAATGCCACTTGCCGCTATACCGTCGTTTGCTAAAATTGTCATTGCATTAGGGAATATTAATTCGTATTCGTAGCGTCCTGGCTACCCTTTTCGTTCCATTTCGCTCATGACATCCACCAAAACACCAACACTATCCAAAGAAAGTGCATTGTACATAGATGCTCGGTATCCTCCGACGGAGCGGTGACCGTTTAACCCGTTTATTCCTGCTTCTTTGAGCAATTCGTCAAAGGTTTCCTTTAGATCCTCATCGGTAAGGTTAAAGGTGGCGTTCATGTTCGAACGATCTTCTTTTTGCGCATAGCCATCGAAAACCGGATTTAAATCGATTTCCGAATAGAGCAATTGTGCCTTCTTCTCGTTGATTTTTTCGATTTCTGGAATACCTCCTAGATTTTTCAGCCATTCCATCGTCAGCATGGATACATAGACCGAAAAAACAGCGGGGGTATTGAACATGCTATCTTTTGAAATGTGTACTTTATAATCGAGCATAGAAGGAATCTGTCTGGAAACCTTCCCAAGAATCGCCTCTTTGACCACCACCAGGGTTGTTCCTGCAGGACCCATGTTTTTCTGGGCGCCGGCGTAAATCAAATCAAATTGTGAAAAATCGAGTTGTCGCGAAAAGATATCGGAGCTCATATCGCACACAAGCGAGGTGTTCGCTTTTGGGAATTTTTTGATCTGTGTTCCGAAAATCGTATTGTTGGAAGTCAAGTGTAGGTAATCCAATCCGTCGGGAACGATATAGCCCTTGGGAATGTAATTGAAGTTTTCGTCTTTTGAGGAGCCTACTTCTACGATTTCCCCGAACAATTTAGCCTCTTTGATGGCTTTATCACTCCAAGTACCGGTATTTAGATAGCCCGCCTTCTTTTCGAGTAGGTTATAAGCAACCATTAAAAACTCCAAGCTGGCACCGCCATGAAGAAATAAGGCTTTATAGCCCTGATCTTCAAGACCGAGAAGTTCTAGGGCCAGTGCTTGCGCTTTTTCCATAACAGCAACGAAATCTTTACTACGATGCGAAATCTCGACCAGGGACAAGCCTAGTCCATTGAAATCTAAAATAGCTTCGGATGCTTTCTGAAGTACTTCTTGGGGTAAAATGCAAGGTCCTGCACTAAAATTATGCTTTTTCATTTGTGTGGCGTTAGTGAACCGGCGATATGCCAGATCCGGAAATTTCAATAAGGTGTCAAAGGTCATAAAAATCCTGCGAAAGATGGTCACTCAAATTATATAATTCCGTTATATTTTCAACAGGAAATCAACAGTGTCGACACCATCTGCGTAATCGGATAGCGAAGGGGTCTGTGTCGTTCCGAATTCGATTTCATCGGGGAGGAATCCGTTTGAAACAATACATTGCAATAGGTCCGCATCGTTTTCGAGCCTGGTTTTAAGGGTTTGTGGGTCTGAATACCGCTCGTAAAAAAGGGAGGCAATCGGGGAGGAATAGCTCTCGTCTTCTTTCAGAATCAGAAATCCGTTGTCTAAAATCTTGAATTCGGACATCAGATAAACGGCCTTGTTGTAGTCGTAATTGTTGGAATATTTAAGCTGTTCGATTATGGGATGGAATTTGTACAGTGCCTTAAAAAGAACATCAAAATCGTAATCTTCCGGTACGAAAATCTTGGCTACGCTTCTGCAGCCCAGGCCATAATATCTAAAGATGTCTTCTCCCAAGGCTCGTAGTTGGCCTTCGCTTTCATTTCCCCTAAGCACCGCTATCGAATTCCTGTTTTTGCGGATGATATGCGGACCCTTACCAAAATAGTATTCAAAATAGCGAGCGGTGTTATTGCTACCGGTAGCGATAACCGCATCAAAGCCTTCCATCTTTGTTTCGGTTATCGAAATCCGTTCTTGTAATGATGGTTCAAATGAAATTAGATAATCCATTATAAATCTGAACAGTACATTGTCATTTGAAGAAAGCTTAATGAGTGCCGTGTGGCCAGTCAACATAATTGACAAAAAATCATGAAACCCCACCAGTGGTATATTCCCGGCCATAATCAAAGCAACGGTCTTGGCCGATTTTTCAGTACTGTTTTTCGGGTATTCGGTAAGCCATGCGGAAAGCTTTTCCTCGGTCAGTACCGCGCCCCAACTTTTGAATGCGAACAAAACATTTTCCGGATCGAACCAACCATTTTTGTGTTTTGCAAGAGCTATCGCGGCATTTGCTTTGTCATTCCATTCCGTTTCCGTGGAATCGTCATTGCAGAATGCCCTTAAAAAACCGCCAAGTTTTAGGAATGCGTTAAATGTTTTGTTATGGTCGCTCATATATTTGTCCAAAATTGTATTCCGCTTTACCTTTGCGCAAAAATAGGGATACTGAATTGATTTTTGATACGTTAGGAATATGGATGCAATTCGAACTAATGAGAACAACTAGCTGTCCCCTAGCAAAAGTAATTTAGTTAAATCGAACATGCGAAGGAAGCTGTTCCATGCCAGAACAGACCCCGAAACAGGTTAAGTACAAGGAAAATTATGGCGATTATTATAACAGACGAATGTATCAATTGCGGCGCTTGCGAGCCCGAATGTCCCAATACTGCGATATACGAAGGAGCCGATGAATGGCGCTATAGCGATGGCACATCCTTGAAGGGAGAGGTAGTATTGCCTGATGGCAAAGCTGTTAACGCCGATGAGGTTCAAGAACCGATCAGTGACGAGATCTATTATATTTCCCCCGATAAATGTACGGAGTGTATGGGTTTTCATGAAGAGCCACAATGTGCCGCCGTATGCCCTGTAGACTGTTGTGTGCCTGATGAGGATCGGGTAGAGAGCGAAGAGACGCTCTTGGGAAAACAGGCGTTTATGCATCCGGAGGGTTAGGTCATTTAGAGTGCTCTTCCGATTCTATGGAATATCGTACGAAATCCTGGATTTCAATATTACCCATAGGACATACCATTAAATTTAAGAACCTTGATATTCTTTCGTTCAGGGTGATATTATCTGTATTTGACACCAACCATAAATTTTTCTTAATGCCGCTTCGGTATTGTATAATTTTAGTTTGTTTATTCCGTTAGTGACCAAGGTGTTGTGGCTAAATTGAAAATATGTTTCAAGCAGTTCCGTCACCCTGTAGTATCTAAAGTAGTGGAATGAAAAAAATTGGCAATTTTATATTTTATCTTCTCGTATCGTTAATAGTAATTATTGCTTGTACCAAAGAAATTGGTTTTGTTACCGAAGTGGAATTTGACTTGGTGAATCAATATCAAGACGAAGGTTTCATAAACCAAGGTCTTCAGACAACTTTCACTATTTTGCCGGAAGCAGAAGTGGAGGAAGCCAGCTATAGTTTTATTTATAAGATTTTACAAGGACAAGGGTATTTCGAAAATAGTGGAATTCGTATTGCTCCTGAAGAGACGATGCCATTTTCTTCCCTTACCGCATCTTTGACTTTTGTGGGAACTAGAGTGGGCAAACATATAATCGAGTTTACCGTAATCGATAATTATGGTTTCGAAAAGAAATCAGATCTTGTTTACAATGTGAATGATGTACCCGTGCAATGGGTTGCGAGTAGTGCATACTCCCAAATCCAGTTAAACAAGGAGGCGTCAATTGCACTTTCTCTAAGCGGCTCCGATATAAATAATAATGTTACCTATACGGCGTACTATACGTTGAATGGTTTTGATGGAACTTTTGGTCCCGAAGAGGTTGGGGGTTTTACATTAACGGATGGCTACGATGCCATTTCGATAGGATCTTATAGGTTCACTTTTGTACCTAATGAAATCGGGTCCGCAGTGATTACTTTCTTTTTAAGGGATGTGAACGGACAGGAAGTCCAGACGGAAGTTGAGTTTGAAGTGGTACAAGATATAAGTGTTTCCAATATAGTAGTATCGCAAGAGAATCCAGATGCAAATGGAGCAATTAGACAGTTGATTGCAACCGTATTACCGGAAAATGCATCCGATTCCAGTGTAAACTGGATTTCAGATAATCCAACTATCGCTTCGGTCGATGAAAATGGATTGCTCACAGGTCTTACCGCTGGTACGGTCATAATAACCGCTACCTCCGTTTCTAATCCAGATGTCAGCGGAAGTATACAAATAACCATAGCGGGTATTAGCCCGGAAGACGGAACAGATATTACAGCTTTTGCCTTGCCGGACCAAATTAGCGCCAATATCGATTATGTATCCCATACAATAACGGTAAATGTAGCCAATGGGGCTGCATTGAATGTAGTACCTTCAATTTTTAACGTATCCCCGGGAGCTTCGACGTTCCCTATGGCGGAGCAAGAAAGAAATTTTAATTCAACCGTTCAATATACCATTACCGCTGCGAATGGAAATCAACAAGTATGGACAATAAATTCTGTAGTAGTCGAAAGCGATTTGAAAAGCATTGACAGCTTTATCATTAATGGAGTTATTGGTGCGATTTCTGGAACCAATATCGAACTTACACTTCCTTCCGGTACCGACCTTACAGTACTTTCCCCTATAATCGGTTATACGGGGGCTTCGATAAACCCGAATTCAGGAGCGGCTCAGGACTTTAGTGGTCCGGTGCAATATACTGTTACCGCTACGGACGGTTCTCAATTGCAGTACACTGTAAGTGTAAACGTATCGGCAAGTTCCGAGAAGAGCATCGATAGTTTTGCCATTAATGGGGTTGCAGGCATGTTCTCCGGGACGAATATTAATCTGACATTGCCCTCTGGTACGGACCTAACGACGCTATTACCCATAATCGGCTTTACGGGAATTTCGGTGAGTCCGAATTCAGGAGCGACTCAGGACTTCAGTGGTCCGGTGCAATATACCGTTACCGCTGCGGACGGTTCTCAATTGCAGTACACTGTAAGTGTAAACGTATTGGCAAGTTCCGAGAAGAGCATCGATAGTTTTACCATTAATGGGGTTGCAGGCATGTTCTCCGGGACGAATATCAATCTGACATTGCCCTCAGGTACGGACCTAACGACGCTATTACCCATAATCGGCTTTACGGGAATTTCGGTGAGTCCGAATTCAGGAGCGACTCAGGACTTCAGTGGTCCGGTGCAATATACCGTTACCGCTGCGGACGGTTCTCAATTGCAGTACACTGTTAGCGTAAACGTATCGGCAAGTTCCGAGAAGAGCATCGATAGTTTTACCATTAATGGGGTTGCAGGCATGTTCTCTGGGACGAATATCAATCTGACATTGCCCTCTGGTACGGACCTAACGACGCTATCACCTATAATCGGCTTTACGGGAATTTCGGTGAGTCCGAATTCCGGGGCTGCACAGAATTTTACCAGTCAAGTGCTGTATACGGTTACGGCGGAAGATGCGTCTGTTATTCAGTATGCCGTCAACGTGTCTTTAGCTCCAAGTTCTGAAAAGACAATAGATAACTTTGCAATTAATGGTTTTGATGCTTTCATAAATGGGACGGTAATATCATTGACCCTTCCTTCAGGAACAGAATTAACTAGTCTTTCTCCTGCTATTGACTATTCTGGAGCGAGCATAAGTCCGGAAACAGGAGTGGCAAGAAATTTTAGCGGCCCGGTTGACTATATTGTTACTGCCGAGGATAATACGCAGGTTATCTATACAGTAAATGTGACATTATCTGCAAGTTCCGTAAAAAGCATAGATGACTTCATTATAGATGGGGTGTCGGGTACTATATCGGGAACAACGATTACCTTAACGCTTCCGGCAGGCACAGATGTTACCTCATTAGTACCGACAATTGTATATTCGGGAAATTTACTGACTCCTGCCTCTGGAATAGCTAGAAATTTTACGAATGAGGTAAATTATACGGTAGAAGCAGAGGATGGTTCCCAAATAGAATATTCAGTAGAGATTTTGGTTGCTTTGGATACGACTAGACCCGAAATTTCTTTAATAGGACCTCCAGTAATTATAGTAGATAGAGGTGATACTTATAATGATGAAGGAGCCACTGCGTTCGATAATGTAGATGGTGATATTACCGCCAACATAGTTACTGTAAATAATGTGAATACAGATGTGGCAGGGAACTACACAGTAACCTATGACGTTGTGGATAACGCAGGAAACTCTGCTGTCACGGTAACAAGAGAGGTGACGGTTGAGTTCGTCATTGTTTCTTGTTTCGTTGAAGGAACAAAAATCAGCATGTCAGATGGCTCTAAGAAGAATATTGAAGATGTTGATGTCGGTGATCGTGTGCTTACCTACAATACGGTTACTCATAGGCTCGAAGAAGGAACGGTTGAAGAATTAGTGACACCCATCCACTTAAATTTTGTAGAATTATATTTCGAGAATGGTGTCATGAACACAAACACTTTGGATCATCCCTATTATGTTAATAATAAAGGATGGAGTTCAATGGCACCTCAGGAGACGAAATCCAAATATGGTTTAGAGGTAAAGCAATTAGAGGAAGATGATGTTGTAATTTTCTACGATGATATTGGTCTTACTGAAACAAGACTTGTAAAATCGATTTTGAAGTCTAAAGAACAAAAGACCTATAATCTATATCGCGTAAGCACAAATCATAATTTCTTTGCCAATGGTATTTTAGTCCATAATAAATACAATGGTACTCCAAATTGACATTTTATAATCCATTCATCAAGAACTTATTTTCGATGAAATGCATAGTGGAATTTTCCAGGGTTAATTGTGTTTCAACAGCGAAATAATCTATATAGGTTATTCGCGAATTGGATTTTCGTCCGTCCTAAGCAAATTAATTTATTATCTAGTCTATAAAAAAAGCTGTCTAAAGATAGACAGCTTTTTCATTGACTAATAAAAAAATAAACCTAAACTATTCCTTAAAACTTATAATTCAACGACAAGTTGAACATCGTACCCAATTGGCTAAAGTGATAGCCATCGTAGGTCATTTGCGAATACCGTTGGTTGAACGTAATCAAGTTCGATTGGTTTTGTGTCTGAGCGGCATCCGCTAAGATTGCGTCGCCTGCTGCATTTTCGGACTTAAACTCCCATTCCGGTAAAACGTTCAACAAATTGTTGATGTTCAACGCAATGGTAAACTTGTCGGTTGCATTATAATTAACACCTAAATCGGTAACGATTTTTGGAATAAATTCGGTACGCAGGTTAAAAATACCATTGTCATCGGTGCTTAGACCCTGCTGGAAGAAGGTTGTCTTCCCGAAATACGTATTGTTTAATGAGAAACCAAATTTGTTGATGTCGTAGTTGGCACCTAAAATCCATTTGGTAACAGGTCTTGAAGTAAAGAATAACGCTTCCTGTGTCTGATTTACAACAGATTGACCCGCCTGCTCTACCAAATCGGGATTGTTGACCGCTCCATCCCTTTCATTCTGAATGGTGTAGTTTCCAGAGAGGTTAAAATCCAAATTACCTGCACCCAAGCTTATGTCCCTATAGCTCAACACAACATCAATACCCGATGTTTTGGTATCGATTGCGTTAGCAAAGAAACTTACATCAGAAAGATTGTTATCCCTTAAAATATCATCGAGTGGGGTGGTTCCGATATTATTGCCATCATCGTCAAACGCAGTTCCGGTAATCTCAGTACTTAGTACTACACGATCTTTTACGGCAATGTTATAGTAATCCAAGGTATAACTGAACTTTGAGATTTTTCCACCAAAGCCAACGGTAAAGTTATTTGAGGTTTCGGCGTCCAATTGCGGAATACCCAAAAGTTTGGCTTGCGTAGAAACATTATTGATCAACCCACCTACTTGAATACCTTGTCCAGGTATAAAGCTATACTGCGCTTTTTGGGTGAAAATTTGGTGTAGGGTAGGTGCCCTGAAACCAGAAGAAACAGAACCTCTTAAGGTGAACGCATCGCTCACTTTGTAACGTGAGCTGAACTTGTAGACAAAGGCGTTTCCAAAATCGGAATAGTTTTCGGTACGTACCGTTCCGCTTAATAGAAAGGCATCGGTTACATCATAATCCAAACTTAAGTACCCACCGATGTTATATCGGTTGAATTTACCGGAGTTTTGGGGTGAGGCACCAGCAAAGGAATCCGCACCACCACCATCATAGGAAGCCAATTCCCCTTCGATGACTTCAAAGGTCTCGGTTCTAAACTCAGCTCCAAGACCGATACTGACCTTGTCGGATAGTATTCTCGAAATATCCAAGTTGCCCACATTATGGGTAAATTTTGTTCCTCCTGGATCAAATGATTGTTGGCTATTCGCCCGGTATAATTCCGCGCCCTGAGTAATTTCTATACCTTCTCCCGGATCAACGACAGTATCACCGTTGGCGTCGTATTCCGTGGTGTCGACCTGACCGTCGCCATCTAAATCAACCCAAGTAGAGGGTGAATAAACTAAATTTCGATTGTGCGTTTGATTCACCTTATAGGTTTGTAAGTTTCCACCAGTGGTAAAACTTGCATCGATATTCCAATCATTTATTGTGGATTTAAAACCAACTGTACCGTTATAATCACTCAACAGCCCCTCGAAAGTTGGTACATATCCATCGTAACCATTAGGAGTGTTGGGATTGTTCCCAGGGAAAAAGTCAGCTAAATATGGAAATCCACCTTCCTCGAAAGAATCTGCCGTTCTCCAATACGGGGTTCTGTAGTTGGCAAAACTGTTTACCGATTTGTACACATAAGCAGCGTTTGCATAAAGCTCCGTGTTCTCACTTAAATCGTAACCAAAATTCACATTAAATTTGGCAGCAGCGGTTTCCGGAGAACCATTAATATTGTTCGCGTCGGGGTTTCTGCTTAAAAACTCCTCTACATCGGCAATATCAGCCTCAAAATCGGCCGCTTCACCTGCGGCATTTACGGTGCCAGGCCTGTTGGCCAGATTCACTTTGGATAAATCAATTGTATAATTGATAAAGCCTTTATCATCGCCTATTGAACTTCCATTGTTTACGGCAACACCGAACATTTCACCATCTCCTTCCGAAGTGATACCCGTGCGTATGGTAGCGAAGCCGTCATTTGGCGAATCTTTAAGGACAATGTTCATTACACCTGCAATGGCATCGGAACCATATTGTGCGGATGCCCCATCACGTAGTATTTCAACTCTTTTGATGGCATCCGTTGGGATGGCCGAGATGTCCGCGCCCGTCTCACCGCGACCGGGAGAGGTCTGCGTGTACAACAACGCACTTAGGTTTTTCCTTTTTCCGTTGATCAGAATCAAGGTTCTACTCGGACCCATGTTACGGATTTCGTATGGATCTAATAATGAAGTCGCATCATTTACGGGAGTATTTACCGTATTAAACGACGGAATTCTATACTGTAAGGCTTTGTCAAAAGTTACTTGTCCCGTTGAGGTCAATTCTTTTACCCCCACAACATCTACAGGTAATGGCGTATCGGTACTGCTACGAGGAGCGGTACGCGAACCTACTACGATAAACTCATCTAACTGTACACCTTCGGAAAGACTTACACTAATAGTAGAGCGTCCTGCCACTTTTTCCTCGGTCGTTCCAAAACCAATGTAGCTGAATACCAAGGTGGCATCGTCGCCTACTGTAATGGAATAATTGCCATCAAAATCGGTGGTGGTTCCGTTCGAGGTGCCTTTTTCGACAATGTTCACACCTGCCAGGGCCACTCCGGAAGCATCGGTAACCGTACCGCTAACCGTATTCTGCAATTCGCTAATCGGTTTCACCTTGGACATTCCTAAAGTATTGAACGAAGGAAGTCTATCGACCTTAAGTTTTTTTGATTTTTTGGAGTAAACAACATAGTATTTATTGCCCAAATACTCAAAGTCGAACTTTGTCTTTCGCTCAAGTTTGGTGATAATGCTATTCAATTTCGAATAGTTGTATTCCGCAGGGTCTAAAATGGTATTTGAAACCAAATTGGAGTCATAGGTGAAGAATACTTCGTGTTTTTCGCTTATTTCGGATAAAAATTCCGATAGGCTTACTTTGTCTTCGATAGGACCATTCGCCCTTACGTTCGCGACTCCCAAGAGGAGTGCAATCGCAAAGAACGCTTTGATCAATTGATTTCGTTTCATAGTGTTCAGAGTTAAATTAGTTTTCGTTTTTAATGATAAATAGTTTTTTGTCTTTCACGACAATTCGCGTTCCAGTCGATTTTTCTATTGCTGACAAACAAATCTTAAGGTTTTGGTTGGGGATACCCCCGGTTATTGTTTTTAGTTCCAAATCTTTATCCACAAATTCAGAGGAAAGTCCGTAGGTGTAGTTCACGTACTTCATAACCTCCTTTAAATTAGTATTGTTGAAAATATAGGTGCCTTCGCGCCAAAGGGAGTATTTCAGGTCGTTGTTCACTTTTTCATGAACGACATCGTTATTCTCTTTGGAAAACGATACGATTTCTCCTGGAGCCATCTTTCTTACGGCACCGTTCTTTAGTAAGAGGTGTATTGATCCCTCATCCAACAATACGTTGGTTTTTTTCTCTCTTGTATTTACGTGAAATTGGGTGCCATAAACTTCTACGCGGAGGTCGTTGGTATTGACCCAGAATTTGGCATTGGTCGAGGGTATAGGCTTTACTTTAAAGTAGGCTTCGCCTTTTAAGGTAATATCCCTAGAATTCTTTTTATCGTACTTGATTTCGGAATTTCCGTTTAAGGTTACCGTCGTGCCATCTGAAAGTTTCAATTCTATTATTTCCCCAAAACCTGTTTTATGAACGACCTCGGTATTTGAGTCAGGAATAGAAAACAGGCCAAAAAGAACCAAGGATATGGCTGCAGCCGCCAAAAACAGGTGCTTTTTACCGTTATTTCGAGCTTTTGGATGAATTTTTACGGTTTTCGAACCGTCTATCTTTTGCAATACGTTTTCAAGTGCGGTGGTTACTTTGCCGTCATCGATATCACTTTTTTTAAAGGGTACCCCGATGATTATCGCCTTCGCAGTTTCAACGGTTTCTATTTCCTGGGGATTTTCCGAAATCCATCTATTCCAAAATAAAATATCGTTTTTATTGCTTTTGTTCACCCAGTTTTTGAACGAAGAATCGTTTAAAAGGCTTTTTAACAGTGTGGGATTGCGGTATTTCATGCTAAAGTTGACACGGTCTATTAAAGACCTTCACCTATAAGAGACATCAACTTTAATTTTATACCCTATATTTTTGAAGAAAAATTACTATTTATTCAAAACCTCCATGATTGTGGCGTTTTCTAGGCGGTCACGAAGTTTTGAAAAGGCTTTTTGGAGCGTGTTCAGCACGCTTTGATAGGAGATTTGCATGACTTCGGTAATTTCCGATGTTTTCAAATCACTGTAGTACTTTAGATAGATTACTTCGCGTTCTCTTGGAGAAAGTTCGTTCAATACTGTTTTTAAGATACCGGCTCTTTCTTTCGTCAACTCTTTTTCGGCCCGAATGTCTTCCTCTGAAAAGGTAAAGATTGTTGTGTTCTCTTGAATGGTTTCAAAAACACGACTTTTTTTCAGGGTCTTGATCAAGGCTCTTCGAAAGGATACAAAAAGATAGGATTTAACGCATTTGATGTTTCCCAATGATTGCCGATGTTCGTAGAGATAAACGAAAAAGTCCTGAATGCAATCTTCGGTCATTGCAGGATCGTTGGAAATCCGGAGACCGTAATTGTGAAGTTGCTGATAGTAATTCTTGAACAGGGCTGAAAAAGCGTTCAAATCACCGCCAACAAAGAACTGCCATAAGTTCTTATCTGCGTTTACATTCATAGGTTTTCGCAATGGAGCGTTGCTCAAAGATAGTCATATTTCATAATTAAGTGTTAAAATTTTGTAATATCGATGTATTTTCGGGTTAATGTTAGTGCTAAAAAGTGGTGACTCTCGTGTTTTTATTGCGAAATTTCGAATGTGTCAAAAAAGAATTCATTAACACAAATGTGATTCTTTTGATTTGTTGATGAATACTATAACTATCTTATCTTATGCAATCGAAACAGGAGTATGACGGATTTTGGAAAAAACTAGGCTGTTTTTTATCGGTAATCTTTCTATTGGTTTTTCTTGTCCTATTTCTTTATATCGTCTATTTTATTTTCTTTGATGACAAGGAGTGGTTCAATATCGATTGAACATACGCTGGTACTGTATTTCAGATTCCCTACTTCAATTTGAGGACTTAATCTTACGCCAATATTTTTTTTAAAAGACAATCCGATAAGAACTTCATTTCTTCCTACTATCTTTGCAGCCGATTTAAAAGTCTCGCAGTTGTTGTCAGACATCAAAAGTCCATTAAAATGAAAGCAGGTATCGTCGGATTGCCCAATGTTGGTAAATCAACCCTTTTCAATTGCCTTTCCAACGCGAAGGCGCAGAGTGCCAACTTTCCCTTTTGTACCATTGAGCCAAATATCGGTGTAGTTAACGTACCGGATTCCAGATTGCAGAAGTTGGAGAGCCTCGTAAGCCCGGAACGCGTACTGCCTGCTACCGTCGAAATCGTCGATATTGCCGGTTTGGTCAAAGGGGCGAGTAAAGGTGAAGGGCTAGGGAATCAGTTCTTAGGGAATATTCGCGAAACGGATGCCATTTTGCATGTGTTACGCTGCTTCGATAATGATAATATTGTGCATGTTGACGGTTCCGTCAATCCGATAAGGGATAAGGAGACCATTGATATGGAATTGCAGTTGAAAGACCTAGAAACGGTCGATAAAAAGCTTGACAAGGTAAAACGCGCCGCCAAGACCGGAAACAAAGAGGCTCAAAAAGAAGAAGCTGTACTCATGGCCATCAAGAACGGACTGGAAGCCGGTACTTCGGTAAGGGCCATCGAAATCGCCAAGGAGGATAGAAAGGAATTCGTGAACCCCTTACAATTTATAACCGACAAACCGGTCATGTACGTATGCAACGTCGATGAAGATGCTGCGTTAACGGGTAATGCTTATGTTGATGAAGTAAAGGCGGCTGTTGCGAACGAAAATGCAGAGGTCGTTGTTTTAGCGGTAGGTACCGAGGCCGATATTACCGAGTTGGAGACCTATGAAGAACGACAGATGTTTTTGGAGGACTTGGGGTTGACGGAACCTGGTTCCGCTGTTTTGATCCGTGGGGCCTACAAACTTCTGAATCTAGAGACCTATTTTACCGCCGGTGTCAAAGAAGTCCGCGCGTGGACGATTCCCGTCGGTGCTACCGCACCACAAGCTGCGGGTGTAATCCATACCGATTTTGAGAAGGGATTTATTCGGGCCGAGGTCATCGCCTATGATGATTACGTGAGCTACGGTAGCGAGGCGAAGGTGAAAGAGGCCGGTAAAATGCGCGTTGAAGGAAAGGATTATATCGTAAAAGATGGTGATGTGATGCACTTTCGATTCAATGTTTAAAATGATCCATGCTTTAGTACCCTAGAGCCTCGTTCCAAAATTTTCTTCCGATTTTTCGATTCGAAAATTGTTTACTTTCTTATTAAAGGGCTTTTGCTATCAACAAAAGCGCCATTTTCTTTGTTAATTACTTTAAGCCCTAGGGGTTTCATTTTTTTAAGGGTCGTGGTATCTTTAAAGCCTGTATAGAATTTTAATCTTAAATTCTAAACATTACTTTCGATAAAATTCCGCCATGTCCGAAAAAAGCCAATACACAGAAGATAACATCCGCTCGCTCGATTGGAAGGAGCATATTCGTTTGCGCCCTGGTATGTATATTGGTAAATTGGGTGACGGATCTTCCGCAGATGATGGAATCTATATTCTCCTAAAGGAAACCATCGACAACTGTATCGATGAGTTCGTCATGGGGGCGGGAAAGACCATCGAGATATCGATTCAAGGGGAGCGGGTCATCGTGCGTGACTATGGACGTGGCATTCCGCTCGGTAAGGTAGTTGATGTGGTATCTAAAATGAATACCGGCGGAAAATACGATAGCCGCGCCTTTAAAAAGTCCGTTGGTTTGAACGGGGTAGGTACCAAGGCCGTAAATGCACTTTCAAGTTTTTTCAGGGTAGAATCCACCCGAGACGGCAAGTCCAAATCCGCCGAGTTCTCCTTGGGCAATCTAGAGGATGAAGAGCTGCTCAATGAAACAACAAGGCGCCGTGGTACAAAGATTACGTTCGTACCCGATGAGGCCATTTTCAAAAAGTATAAATTCCGTAATGAGTATGTAGAACGCATGCTCAAAAATTACGTGTATCTGAACCCAGGGTTGACGATCGTTTTTAATGGAGAGAAATTTCATTCGGAAAACGGGCTCAAGGATTTGCTTGAGGATAACAACAATGTAGAGGATATGTTGTACCCTGTTATCCATTTAAGAGGCGATGATATCGAAGTTGCGATTACGCATAGCAAGACCCAGTATAGCGAGGAATACCACTCCTTCGTGAACGGGCAGCATACAACTCAAGGGGGGACGCACCAAGCGGCTTTCAGGGAGGCCTTGGTGAAGACCGTTCGTGATTTTTACGGGAAAAATTACGATGCGTCCGATATACGGAAATCCGTGATCTCGGCGATTGCGATAAAAGTTATGGAGCCGGTTTTCGAAAGCCAAACAAAGACCAAATTGGGTTCTACCGATATGGGGGGCAAGTTTCCGACCGTTCGCACCTACATCAACGATTTTATCGGCAAATATCTAGACAATTACCTGCACAAGAACCCGGAGACAGCCGATAAGCTGCAACGAAAAATTATGATGGCCGAGAAGGAGCGCAAAGAACTTTCCGGCATTCGCAAATTGGCAAGGGACCGTGCGAAGAAATCGAATCTTCACAATAAGAAGCTTCGAGACTGCAGGGTGCATTTGGGCGATATGAAAAAAGATAATCGGCTAGATAGTACCTTATTCATTACCGAGGGTGATTCCGCCTCGGGATCCATCACCAAATCCCGCGATGTAAACACACAAGCCGTGTTCAGTTTAAGGGGGAAGCCCCTCAACTCTTATGGCATGTCTAAAAAAATCGTTTACGAGAACGAAGAGTTCAATCTATTACAGGCGGCGCTCAACATAGAGGAGTCGATGGAGGATTTACGGTATAATAATGTCGTCATCGCCACGGATGCGGATGTGGATGGCATGCACATCCGATTGCTATTGATTACTTTCTTCCTCCAGTTCTTCCCGGAACTCATAAAAGAAGGGCATTTGTATATCCTGCAGACCCCTTTGTTCCGTGTTCGCAATAAAAAGGAAACGATTTACTGCTACAGTGAGGAAGAACGTGCAAATGCCATTGCGAAGTTATCCGGTAAACCTGAAATTACCCGATTTAAAGGGTTAGGCGAAATATCACCGGACGAATTTCAACATTTCATTGGCGACGATATCCGCTTGGAGCCCGTGATGTTGGATAAAGCGATGTCCATCGAGCAATTGTTAAGTTTTTACATGGGTAAAAACACCCCCGACCGTCAAAAATTCATTATTGAAAATCTTAAGGTAGAAGTAGACTTAGTAGAAGAAAACCAAATATAAACCAGCCTGCCCTTTCCGCTTGGTAGGCCAAGCTAATATGATTTTTTCCGAATGGAAGAAAATGACGATTTAAATTTACCCCCCGATCAGGAGGGCTTGCCGGACGGCAAAGAAGGAGAAGAGAAAAATCAGGATATTCCTGAAGATGGCGACGGGAAATCCGACTCAGAAGTCGAACGTTCAGATGCCGACGAGCCCCAAGATGATGCCCTGACCAGGGTTACGGGCATGTACAAGGATTGGTTTTTGGATTATGCCTCCTATGTTATACTCGAGCGTGCGGTTCCGGCCATCGAAGATGGTTTCAAGCCCGTACAGCGTCGTATCATGCATTCCTTAAAGGATTTAGATGATGGTCGTTACAACAAAGTAGCGAACGTAGTGGGCCACACTATGCAATACCACCCTCATGGCGACGCCAGTATTGCGGATGCTATGGTGCAGATCGGTCAAAAAGATCTCTTGATCGATACCCAAGGAAACTGGGGCAACATCCTTACAGGCGATCGAGCGGCCGCATCACGTTATATAGAAGCAAGGCTCTCTAAATTCGCGCTCGAAGTGGTTTTTAGTCCGAAGATTACCGAATGGCAACTATCATACGATGGCCGTAAAAAGGAACCGGTCAATCTGCCCGTGAAATTTCCGTTATTATTGGCCCAAGGTGCGGAGGGCATCGCGGTGGGACTTTCGACCAAAGTACTCCCGCATAACTTTATCGAGTTAATCGATGCGTCCATCAAACATTTGAAGGGGCAACGTTTCAAACTATTTCCTGACTTTCCAACAGGCGGTATTATCGATGTGAGTAATTACAATGATGGTTTGCGTGGGGGTAAAATAAGGGTCCGCGCGAAAATCGCCCAACAAACCAAAAACACGCTTGTTATTAGCGAAATCCCGTACGGGACCAATACTTCTTCTTTAATCGATTCGATATTGAAAGCGAACGATAAAGGCAAAATCAAGGTAAAAAAGATAGAGGACAATACGGCCGCCGATGTCGAGATTCTGATTCATCTGCCTCCTGGGATATCGCCGGATAAGACCATCGATGCCCTGTACGCCTTTACGGCCTGCGAATCGTCGATATCGCCGTTGGCTTGCATTATAGAGGACAACAAGCCGCTGTTCATCGGGGTTTCCGAAATGTTGAAACGGTCTACGGATGCTACGGTCGACCTCTTGAAAAGGGAGCTCGAAATCCAACTTTCCGAATTGGAGGAACAATGGCATTTTGCCTCTTTGGAGCGCATCTTTATCGAAAACCGTATCTATCGGGATATCGAGGAAGAAGAAACCTGGGAAGGGGTCATCAAAGCCATTGATAAGGGGTTAAAACCGCACGTAAAACACTTGAAACGAGCAGTCACCGAAGAGGATATCGTCCGTTTGACGGAAATCAGAATCAAGCGTATCTCGAAGTTCGACCTGGACAAGGCCCAGCAGAATTTAGACAATCTTGAAGCAAAGATTGCCGAGGTCAAACACCATCTGGCAAATCTTATCGAATTTGCCATTGACTATTTTAAAAGCCTTAAGGAAAAATACGGTAAGGGTCGCGAGCGGCTTTCTGAGATGCGATTGTTCGACGACATCGAAGCCTCCAAGGTAATTATCCGAAACACCAAGCTGTATGTAAACCGAGAAGAAGGTTTTGTTGGCACCTCTTTGCGACGGGATGAATATGTAACCGATTGCAGTGATATCGATGACATCATTGTCTTTACCAAGGAAGGAACCATGATGGTGACCAAGGTAGACAGTAAAACCTTTGTTGGAAAGAACATCCTTCATGTCGCAGTCTTCAAGAAGAAAGACAAGCGTACCATCTATAATTTAATTTACAAAGATGGTAAAGGGGGCGCTACTTACGTCAAGCGTTTTGCCGTGACCAGTATCACTAGGGACAAGGCCTATAACTTAGGTACCGGAAAGCCAGGCACGGACGTGCTTTATTTCTCCGCCAATCCGAATGGGGAGGCCGAAGTGGTGACCGTGAACCTCCGCCACGTAGGAAGCATTAAGAAATTGAAATGGGATTTAGATTTTGCCGACGTCCTTATCAAGGGAAGAGCCTCTAAGGGAAATATCGTCACCAAATACAGCGTTAAGCGCATCGAACTGAAAGAGAAAGGATTATCCACCTTAAAACCACGAAAACTCTGGTTCGACGATGCCGTTCAGCGTTTGAATATCGATGAGCGTGGCGAATTTCTAGGGGAATTTACCAGTGATGACCGGTTGCTGATCGTCAATCAAGGCGGCGTTGTGAAAACGGTAATTCCCGAAGTGACCATGCGTTTCGAGGAAGAAATGATCGTATTGGAAAAATGGGTGCCGAACAAGCCTTTGACGGCGATTTATTGGGAAGGTGAAAAAGAGCTTTTCTATATAAAAAGATTTTTGATCGACAATCCCGATAAAGAAGAGAACATACTTACCGACCACCCTAAGTCGTACTTGGAACGAATTTTCACGGACTACAAACCCAGGGTAGAGGTGGTATTTGCTAAAAAACGGGGGCAGGATAGACAGGAGAATTGGGTACTTGATTTAGAGGATTTCATAGCGGTAAAGGGGATAACTGCGATGGGCAACCAAATGACCAAGGACAAGGTTTTGGAAATTTCGGGCCTTTCACCATTACCATACGAAGTGCCGGAAGAAGCGGCACCTGAAGAGATGGAAGTTGTCGATGAGGAGAATATTTCCGATTCGGATAGGCCAGATTCCTCTGAAAAGAAGAAGTCGCCCCCAACAAAAAATGACGAAGATGGCGAAGATGTGGCTCCGGGTGAGGACGGCCAAATACCTTTATTTTAGGCACTATGAAAAAGTTCTTTCAGGAATTCAAAAATTTTGCGGTTAAAGGGAATATGATCGATATGGCCGTCGGCATCATTATAGGCGCCGCATTCAATGCAGTGGTTAACTCGCTGGTCAAGAAGGTGATTATGCCTCCCTTATCCTTGCTTACTTCAGGTGTTAATCTGGCAGATAAAAAATGGGTGTTGCGGGAGGAGTCCGTAGGTAATGATGAAGTTGCCATCGGATACGGAGAGCTTTTCGAGGTTTTTATCGATTTTGCCATTGTAGCACTTACGATATTTATACTTTTAAAAGGAATCAATACCATCAAGGACAAAGCTGATAATCCGGAGGATAAAGAAGTGCAGACGCCGAAGAACATAGAACTGCTTTCCAATTTGGAAAAATTAATGAAAGAGCAAAATGAACTCCTAAAAAAACTGGGCGATTGATAAACTGTTTAGCATTGTCGCTAAAATATAATGCTTTACAGCCAATCGTTTAAACAAGTTATTGTAGAGAACCTAATATGATTACCTTTGTCGCAAAATTGTTTTAAATGGATTTGACCAACCCCCTGGTATACGGAGTACCCTGTTTTATAGCCCTTATTTTATTGGAATTGACCTACAGCAAAAGTCACGACGATCATGAAGATCTCTACGTTTGGAAAGATTTGATGGCGAGTGGTGCTATGGGAATCGGCTCGGCAATATTGGGACCTTTGGTGAAAGTTACCGTATTAATAGTCGTTTTCAATTACACTTATGAGCTTTTCAATCCTATGGTCGATGGCGTGCGTATGAATATCATGGGTTACGAGTCTTTTGGTTACGCGTGGTATGTATTTTTGGCCTGTCAACTCGCCGATGATTTTACGTATTATTGGTTTCATAGAGCAAACCACGAGATACGGTTACTCTGGGCCGCACATATCGTTCACCATTCCTCAGATCATTTTAACTTGGGTACGGCCATCCGAAACGGTTGGTTTACGCTCTTGTACAAACCTTTCTTCTACATGTGGCTGCCGGCAGTTGGTTTCCCGGTAGAAGTCGTCATCTTCGCCTTGGCGATTGAGTCTTTTTGGCAATTTCAGTTGCACTCGAAATACGTGCCGAAAATGGGGTGGATCGAAAAGATCTTCAATACGCACACTATGCATCAGGTACATCATTCCCAAAACGTGGAATATCTAGACAAGAACCACGGTGGATTTTTGAATATTTTCGATAAGATATTCGGGACCTGGAAAGAATTGGACGATGATACAGAGGTGAAATTCGGTGTAATTCATGCCCCGAAATCCTATAATCCTATGGTGATATTGACACATGAGTTCAAGGATATATGGAACGACATGAAAAAGTCTCCTAAATTATCACACAAACTGATGTACATTTTCGGCCCTCCTGGGTGGAGTCATGATGGCAGCACATTAACGGTAAAGCAACAGCAACGGCTATTTAAGAAACAAAGGGCTGCCAATCCCGAAATGGTATACAGCAGGCCAAATTAAGAGGAAAAGGTCATTAGGAAATCGCTGAATTCCTCGTTTATACGAAGGTGCGTAACTACCTCATCATCAGTAAATTTGGTTTCGCCTTTATCGTTCGTTTTAGCCGTTCTGTTTTGAACGGAAAGATAGTTTTCATTCGTTTTGTTGGAATATAACGTAAACAGACTGTGGTTTTCTGTGGTTGGATTCGGGACAGCGGAAATTTCCTTCAATGCTTCAAAATCGTTGTTCTCTAAAGGAGTGACTTCGCGCATTCGATTGTCTAAATAACTCAAGGCAGGTAACTGCTTCGCTTGAAACCACTTTTGATTCAGCTCGCAAAACGGTTCCCCGCTCTGATTGGGAGGAATAATGGTGCCAACAACTAAGACGATCAGGGCTTCAATGACCCAAATCAATCCTAAAAACCACCCGCTTACGGTTGCGGACCGAAATCCCCAAACCCCGACATCCATAATCTGGCCCATCAATTCAAAGAGTACTCCAGGTTGTAGGGCTAGTTCCAACACCTGCATGAACTGTATGTTACTTACCGATATGCCGATTCTGTCAGAACCATAGGTCTCCCCGGCGTTGATGACCAAATCCACCCATACGGCCCAACTAAGATAAAGTCCGATTAGTGCACCTAAAAACCCCAAAAAGAAAGCTAATTTGTCATTTCTGACCTTTCCCATGCGTATCGCCAATTTTTGAACAACCCAACCGATACCGAACCCAAAACCCAAGGTGATAAAAAAGTTAATGTAGGGAAAGGGAATATACCAAATCGCATAGGAATAAATCAAGGCGAGAATAGGTATAGCTGTAGCACAGGCTACGATAAAATGGATAAAAGCCAAGGGTGAAAATTTGTTCGAAGGCTGATAGTAGGTCGACATAAGCATAGTTTTTACCAAAATAATGGCATACTATAACGCTAGGAAGGTGATTTTATTGAAA
The DNA here is from genome assembly GCF_005943945.1 of Aggregatimonas sangjinii. Classification (GTDB taxonomy): domain Bacteria; phylum Bacteroidota; class Bacteroidia; order Flavobacteriales; family Flavobacteriaceae; genus Pelagihabitans; species Pelagihabitans sangjinii. Next base: position 1,648,657 of record NZ_CP040710.1, read on the forward strand.
AACGCGGCGTATTTGCTCCGCGGTACGCTCTATATTGTACTTGTTAAAGTGTTTTGGGTGACCCATAAACTCCTCTAAGTATATGAAGACCACTTAGGAATTACGGTAGCACTTAAATAGTATTGGCTTTGATAGCTCTGCTATTCCTCAACATGAGGCTTCTCGATTTTGGTTTTTTTATTCTTCTTCATTCGCAAATCGAAGAATTCGACCATCAGGGAGAAGGCGATGGCAAAATAGAGATATCCTTTGGGAATCACACCGACCTCGTTCCCAAAAACGATGAGATGGCCGATATGCGCCGCTTCGGCAATCAGCATAAACCCGATTAAAATCAAAAAGGAAAGCCCGAGTATCTGAATAGAGGGATGTTTATTGACGAACTCGCCTACAGGATTGGCGAACAGCATCATGATCACGACCGAAATCAAAACAGCTACGATCATTAAGACCAATGCATCATTTGGGTCTGGGGATATACCATTGGTCATGCCGATGGCGGTAAGAATAGAGTCAAAAGAGAAAACGATGTTGATGATGGTTATTTGTACGATCGCTTTCGTAAGCGTGTTGCCCCTGGCGTTGATTACCTCCCTTTCGTCATGACCACGGTCTTCTACCTTCTCATGAATTTCCTTGGTGCTTTTATATAGGAGGAAAAGGCCTCCTGCAAAGAGAATCAGGGCCTGACCGCTAATACCTCCCGAAATCCAGCCATTGTCAAATACCCAGAAGGGTTTCTTCGCCGCGGTTAACCAAGTGATGCCAAAGAGCAGAACGACCCGCATCACCATGGCGAGTATCAACCCGATGTTGGTGGCTTTCTTTCGCTTACTTTTCTCCAATTTACCTGCGGCGATAGAGATAAAGATAATGTTGTCTATTCCTAGAACGATTTCTAGAAAAGTTAGGGTAATTAATGCTATCCAAGCATCCGGGCTGGCGAAAATTTCAAACATAAATGGTGGTTTAATCGGTTCTTATGGCTGTTCCCCTAGATTTATTGCTCTTACCGACAAGACTGTACTCAAAGGTATATGAGTCTTCGGTGGTCGACAATATCTTCATTTGTACCGAGGTCTTGGTTTTGATGTCCTGTAACACAAATTCACAATCATTGACCCACTTCACGGTAGCGCTGTCTACAGTACTATCATAGTATTCAACACTATACAAGCTGTCTCGGGTAAAAGTGCCTGACTTTTTCTCATCATTTACCACATAATCGAAACGATATGTGCCTGTTTTAAAATCGGTACAATTGCGTTCTGGTTGATAGCAGGATGTCAGTAAAAGACAGAGGCAGATAAGTGTGTAGGTAAATTTTATCATCCTTGCAAAGTAAACAAAAATCATCATAAATCCGCTTGATTTCTACTGGTGATTGAAAGGTCTAAGCGTCCCGAAACGATTTAAAAGTGCCATCGGAATAGAAAATAACGATTTTTTCAATGGATTTTTCTTGGGATAAGACTTTGCCCGTAGGCTCAAAATCCTCTTTTGCTTTTGTAGGTAATGAAAGCGAGGTGTTCTCTTCGGTAGTGGGGAAAGTCCCTTTTCCGTTTAAAAGCCAATAGAGGTTCACTTCCGGAAAAGTCTTCACGACCTTTAAAACAAAATCAAGACTGGGTTTGTTCCGTCCTGAAAGCAAGTGTGAAATACTTGAACGTTGTACTTGAATTTTATCTGCAAAAACGGCCGCTGAAATTCCGTAGTAATCGAGCAATTTTTCCAGTCTTCTAATAAATTCAGCGCTGTTTACCATTGTAACTTGATTTAGACAAAATTACGATTATTTTTGAAACATATGCTACTGAATACATTCAAAAATAAAGGGAAATATCAAATGTAGGACTCAATATAAATTATAGTAACTAACTGATTTTGTGAATAGTAAATATGGTAAATAATTAATTGTTTACAATTGTGCATTCTGACCTGTTTTAGAGGGTAAATGATGACGCTTTAGGGCTTAAAATAGTTTACAATTGTAAATAATATTGATGTTACATTTGTATTTAAAATTGAAAAGACACATGTCCTTTTTTACTTCAGAATACCCAAACTTCAAGGAAAAATACATTAGCGGAAGATACATCACCCATGAGCACATCACCCCTCTCCTAAATCAATTGAAGGGTGTTTTCGAAGTGACGGAAGTTGGAAAATCCGTTGAAGGCTCTCCTATTGAGTGCGTCCATTTCGGAAAGGGAAAGCATAAAATCTTGATGTGGTCGCAAATGCACGGGAACGAATCCACCACGACAAAGGCCGTTTTCGATTTTTTGAAATTTATGGATTCCGGAAATCAGCTGGCCAGTAAAATTTTGGAAAGTTGTAGCATACGGATTATTCCTATGTTGAATCCCGATGGGGCTCTCGCCTATACGCGTTCCAATACCAACGAAATCGACTTGAATCGGGATGCGCAGAAATTGTCACAGCCAGAGAGTAAGGTGCTACGCAACGTTTACAATAGGTTTCAACCCGATTTTTGCTTTAATCTGCACGATCAACGTACGATGTACAATGTGGGGGATAGCGCACAGCCTGCAACGGTTTCGTTTTTAGCCCCTGCGATGGATGCACAAAGAAGTATTCCGACGACAAGAGGAAAGAGTATGCGTTTGATCGTAGCGATGAACAGACGTTTGCAGCAGTTGATTCCTAATCAAATCGGACGTTACGACGATGGCTTTAATAGCAATTGTGTGGGCGACACTTTTCAAATGCTCGGAACGCCGACCGTACTTTTCGAAGCTGGACATTTCCCAAACGATTACGAACGGGAAAGAACCAGGGAGTGTATTTTTATAGCCTTGACGTCGGCCTTGGAGGTAATTGCAGATGATAGCCTAATGGATTACGGGGAGGCGGAATATTTCGAAATTCCCGAAAACGGAAAGCGATTCTTCGATGTGCTTATCCAGAACGCAAATCATTTGAATGCAGCCTATGACCCCGGCGTAAGCCTAGGCATACGTTTTGACGAAAGTCTAGTTAAAGATACCATTCAATTCGAGTCGAAGCTCGATTCCGTTTTTGGAAGTGACTATTTTTTAGGACATCAAACTTTTGATTGCGCGGACCCTGAAAGTTTTCGTAAGCTGCAGAAAGATTTACATTTGATGAGGCTATTGGGTTCGTAAAAAAACACCTATTCTGTTAAAAGTAGCTATTTCTTTACATTTTTGTTAGATAAGGCTAAGTTTTGTTGAATATACTTTCTTAATTGTTTATTTTTGTTGAAAAATTAATCAAATAATGGCAAAAGCAAAATTAGACGAAATTGACCACCAAATTCTGGATATGTTGATTGACAATACCAGAACCCCTTTTACCGATATAGCAAAGAAACTACTGATTTCAGCAGGAACCGTTCATGTTCGTGTCAAGAAAATGGAGGATGCCGGAATCATTAGAGGGTCTTCATTGACTTTGGATTACATGAAATTGGGATACGCATTCATTGCCTATGTTGGTATTTTTCTGGAAAAAACGCATCAAACGAAATTTGTACTGGAGCGTTTGGAACAGATTCCCAATGTCACCGTCGCCCATATTACTACCGGAAAATTCAATATTTTTTGTAAAATCAGGGCAAAGGATACCAATCATGCTAAGAATATTATTTTCAAGGTCGATGATATCGAGGGTATCAGCAGAACGGAGACTATGATTTCTTTGGAGGAAAGCATTAACGACAAAAAGCGTTTGATGCATACTATATTTAACGAATTATAGGAAATGCTCATCTCGAGCCACTTATACATAAATTAACGACCCCGAACGGAACTTTCGTACGGGGTTTTATTTTTAGCCTATGAAACCATCAGCATTGCAATCGAACGATTACAATCCATATTACCAAACATATATCAATAAGTTGGGCGATTCCGACTTGCTCGAGACCATGTCGAAACAATTGAAAAATTTCCCGAAATTCATCGCCAGTATTCCTTCCGATAAATGGGATTACGCTTATGGTGAAGATAAATGGACTGTGGCAGAGGCCCTTCTACATATAATCGATACCGAGCGTATTTTCCAATATCGGGCATTGCGTTTTGCGCGAAATGACGATAGTCACCTTCCCGGATTTGATCAAGACCTATATGTGCCAAATTCCAACGCCAATGCGCGTACACCGGAAAGTATCATTGAAGAGTATGAGGCGGTACGCCGTTCATCTTTAGCTTTGTTTTCGTCCTTTGACGAGGCAACCTTAAAGCGCAAAGGTACGGCCAGTGGTTCTCAAATGAGCGTAGCCGCTTTGGGTTTTTTAAGTTTGGGACACCAAAGACATCATCGTGATGTCATCCGGGAAAGGTATTTATAAGCTGATTTTCTACGGCAGACCACTTTTAAAGCTTGGGTATTTTATTTGACGTGTAGACTGGATGTGGCGCGATAGTCCCCTGAGAACCAATATGCCGCGTACAGGTCGTATCACGGAAATTTTTAAACTTCTGCGTGTCTTTTATCGGAAATATTAAACGGGACTGGTTTAGTCGAAATCAGAATCTTCCTCGAAATCCGTTTCGGCGTTCATTTCTTTTTCCATCTCCGAGGCGTCTACTTCCTCTAAAATGGGCTCAGGTTTCGATTCGAGCTCTTTTTCAATAGTGTCTTCAAAATTGGAAATGAAATTAGCGAGGCTTTTACTTATTTTCACCAAATAGAGGCAATCATCGGTTCTAATTTCAACAGCTTCGACGTATTCGCCGTTAGCGTTTTTGAAGGCGATGATGTCCTCGTCGCCGTACCCGTACGGATAGGTCTCTATCAACAAGGCCGCCAGTTCGTGGCTCAATTTTTTGTAGTCTACAAGTCTGCGTGTCATAGTAGGTTAATTGGTTTTTCCTTTTTAGGATGATTAGGTTTTTACATGGTGTGAACAATCCGTCTAGTGTTTGCGAATTATTTACTTACCTAAACTAGCCAATTTGACACAACGACTAAATAAAGAGTTGTCAACTACGGAATATAGTATATGAAATTCTCATTCCGAGTAGTAAGCGAATGCCTGACGGATTAAATTTTCCTCTATTTGAACGTCAATAACAGGATTACCGATACCTTTTAGGAGAACGAAATTGATGTTTCCATGGGAATTCTTTTTGTCGAACTTCAATAAGGACAAAATGCCGTCGATGTCAGAACTGGAGAATACTATTTTGGGATAACGGGCGGCAAAGGTGTTTTTTATTTCTGTTAGATCATCCATTTGCAAACCTTGTAAATTATGGGAAAGCCAACCCTCTAAAACCATTCCTATGGCGATTGCCTCGCCGTGCAAGAGCAATTCGTGTTCCGCACTTTCTAGGAAAAAAGACTCTACCGCATGGCCTAGTGTATGGCCGTAATTTAAGATTTTACGGAGACTTTGTTCCGTTGGATCCTGTAAAACCACCTCGTTCTTTATACCGACAGATTGATGTATAAGCGTATCGATTTGGTCTGCGCCGACGCCATTTTTTAAGGTGTTCCAATAGTTGCGGTCACGAATCAAACCGTGTTTCAGCATTTCGGCAAAACCGCTTTGCAGTTGCCTTTCTTCGAGCGTATTTAAAAATTCGCTCACGACAAGTACCATTTGCGGTTGGCTGATGACACCGACCTGATTTTTCAATGCGCCGAGATCTACCCCGGTTTTGCCTCCAACAGAGGCATCTACCATGGCGAGCAGGGTGGTGGGGATGTTGATGAAATCGATACCGCGTTTATAGGTAGAGGCTACAAAACCTCCTAAATCGGTTATCACCCCACCGCCAAGGTTGATAAGCACGCTCTTACGATCGGCATCAAGTCCGGAAAGTACCTCCCAAACTCGGGTACACGTGGCAATATTCTTGTTTATTTCACCTGATTCTATTTCAATGACCTCAAAATCGTAAGCGGCCTCAATGGCCGGCATTAAGATAGGCAGGCAATGTTCATGGGAGTTTTCATCCACTAGAATAAAAACCTTGGAATAGGAGGCTTTTTCCAAATGGGTGTTCAAAGCCGCGAAGGCGAACGTGTTAAAATGAACGGAATAGGCTGCGGATGTTATGGACTTCATTGCGGATTTGTTTCCAAAATTATCGATACAAAATAAAGGTAATTTTATCGATAGATATACTCTTTAGAAGATTATATTTGAGAACCGAAATAAACAGCACAAATGGAGCAATTTTTTGAAGATACTGCAACCGCATTTGCCTTAAAGTCCGATTCCGAATTGGAACGGGCTTATTTTTTATTCAAAATGATTGCTAATGAGCCTTTGGTGCGTATCGGTACAGCCATGACCAACTTTGCCATCAAAGCAAAGCTTCCGGTAGAGGGACTTATACGTGCCACGGTTTTCGATCATTTTTGTGGAGGTGTAAACGAAGCTGATTGTATGCCGGTTGTCGATAAAATGTGGACGAAGGGGGTTTGTTCGGTTTTGGATTATTCCGTCGAAGGAACCGATACCGAGGATCCGTTAGATGATACGCTGAATAAAGTCTTGCACGTGTTGGATTTTGTAAAGGAGAAGGATGCCATTCCCTTTGCGGTGTTTAAGCCTACGGGGTTTGGTCGATTCGAAATTTTCAAAAAAAGAACTGCGGGAAAATCCCTGACGGATGCGGAGCAAGAAGAATGGGATCGCATAGTTGCCCGTTTTGATAAGACCTGTAAAAAAGCCTTTGATCTGGATGTGGCCCTACTGATCGATGGTGAGGAAAGCTGGATGCAGGATGCGGCCGATGATTTGGTAGAGCAGATGATGCGAAAATACAACAAGAAAAAGGCCGTCGTTTTCAACACGCTTCAGATGTACCGATGGGATCGAATGGATTATCTCAAGAAATTGCATCAACGTGCGAAACAGGATGATTTTAAAATAGGAATGAAGGTCGTACGCGGTGCCTACATGGAAAAGGAAAACGAGCGTGCCGATGAAAAAGGATATAAGACTCCAATCTGCGCATCCAAAAAGGAAACCGATGTCAATTTTGATGCAGCCATCGCCTATATTGTTGAAAATCTCGACGATATCTCATTGTTCTCCGGAACGCATAACGAGGAGAGTACCTATACCTTATTGGAGCTAATGCAGGCCAATAATATTGCGAATAACGACCCCAGAATCTGGAGCGGACAATTATACGGAATGAGTGAGCACATCTCCTTTAATTTGGCTGCCAAAGGCTATAATGTCGCCAAATACCTTCCTTTCGGGCCGGTAAAAGACGTCATGCCCTATTTGATTCGTCGTGCGGAGGAAAATACCTCAGTGGCCGGACAAACCACCAGAGAACTGTCTTTATTGAAAAAAGAACGCAAGCGCAGGAAAATCTAAAGGAGATAAATTGTACGGCATGCCGTATATTCCGGTTATCATGAAAGAATTAATTCACTGTTAATCTTAATGCTATCGCTTTGCGCACCTTACGAATTACTTGCGCAGCTAGCGTTCACCAACCCGCACCGGAGTGCATACTAGTTCAAACTACACTAGACTAATAAGTAATTTGCTCGACCACGGCCTTTGAAGCGCAGTTCCGGACGGTAAGTACCGCTTCTTTTTCGTTCACTTCCCCTTCAATACGATAGGTTTTACAGGGTTGTGATTTGGTGTCACTTCCACTAAAATCAACATCCCCATCGAATAAGAACGCAGCGATCATGATAGAATCCAGTTCTTTGTTTAAAATGAGTTGATTGATTTCCTCGGAATAGGAGAGCGGTTTCGAGCGAATATCCTTCAATGTCCTGCAATTGGGGAAATAACAAAAAGAGACCCCGGTTTCCTCGGATTTCTTTTTGAAGAAAATAGCTAGAAAAATAATCCCGATAGAAAGTCCAACGAGATAGTACCCTAGACGTTTTATAAATGCCATATTAAAAAATAAGGAAATTGATATCGCTGTACTCAAGATCGAACCATTCTCCAACGGACTTATTCGTTAAAATACCGTGGTACATGTACAGTCCGTTTCTGAGCCCCTTATCAAAACGAAGGGAGTTCTCCATTCCGCCTTCCTCTCCTAATTTTAAAAGGTAGGGCGTAAAAATATTACTGATCGATACCGATGCGGTCTTGGGATAGCGGGAAGGTATATTGGGCACTCCGTAATGAATTACCCCGAATTTTTCAATCGTTGGTTTGTTGTGGCTGGTAATAATACTGGTTTCGAAACAACCGCCCGTATCGATACTCACGTCGATAATGACCGCTCCCTTTTTCATGTTCTCGACCATGGTACTCGAAACCACCACGGGAGATCGATCCTCCCCCCGCACGGCGCCGATAGCCACATCACATCGTTTTAGGGCTTTCAGTAAATTTTTAGGTTGTAATGTAGAGGTATAGACCGTTTGTCTTAAGGATGCTTGTATCGTGCGTAGTTTGGTAAGGGAGTTGTCGAAAATCTTGACATTGGCTCCAAGGCCAAGGGCGGATCTGGCCGCGAACTCACCTACTGTACCCGCCCCGATGATGACTACTTCTATAGGTGGTACGCCGCTAATGTTACCGAACATCAGACCGTTCCCGTCGTTGGTCGCCGACAACAATTCCGATGCGATTAATACGGATGAGATACCTGCTATCTCGCTTAGGGAGCGTACGGCCGGATACTTGCCATCTTCATCTTTGATATACTCGAAGGCGATGGCCGTAATTCGTTTTTTTGCCAGTTGTTCGAAATACTTTTTCTCCCTAGTCTTTAATTGTAGAGCCGAAATCACAACCGTTTGCGGATTGATCATTTCAATTTCCGAGAGGGTGGGAGGTTCTACTTTTAGGAGCAATGGGCATCCGAAGACTTTCTTGGTATCACGTGTTATCTCCCCTCCGGCTTTGGTATAATCGGAATCCGAAAAATGTGCGCTTTCGCCGGCCCCTGCTTCTATCAGCACACGATGACCGTTGGCCGTAATCGCGTTAACGGCGTCGGGGGTAAGGCAGATACGTTGCTCTTGGTATTGATTTTCCTGAGGAATACCGATAAAAAGTTCCCGTTTGCTCTTTAAAATCTCGAGCGTTTCTTCTTGTGGGAGTAGTTGCTGCTTGCTAAAAGGTGAACTAGGTTGGTTCATATAGGTAACGTGACCGAAGTGATAATTGTTAAAAGTAAACGAACTCGGGGCAAGCCTACCTGACGAAAGGCGGGCCCGCGCGGCATTCTAAAAGGAAAAGACTTTAGTGCGTCGAGGCATCCCGATAGCTATCGGGACGGAGCATTCAAATCTCCATTATCAAGTAAAATTACGATTTTTATTGGTAAAATCTGGTTTGTCCTACAAGGAAGCTATTCCATAAAGCTGATTTCACGCGTGATCGTATCTACGATATCGATTTTAATGTTTATGGCGTTCTCGGGAAGCAGCGATGGAATTTTTTCAGGCCATTCGATAAAGACCCAACAGTCTTGTGCCAGATAATCCTCGAAGCCCATATCGTATGCTTCTAACTCATCGTTCAAGCGGTAAAAGTCGAAATGGTAGCCCAACAGTTCCCCGTTATCAAGATGGTATTCGTTTACGAGGCCGAAAGTCGGGCTGTTGCCCTGGTTTGTGCTCCCAAGACACCTTATCAATGCTTTAATCAGCGTAGTTTTTCCTGCACCCATTTCACCATTAAAGCAAAGTGTTCGGGAAGGAACGGCCTCAAGAACCGTTTTAGCGATGGTATCGATTTCTTTTTCGGAATAGGATAGTATGGCCATGATATGATTACTAATTATATAGGTCGGGATGTTCGTCGCTTTAAAAAGTGTATCTTTCTAGATAAATAAAATCAGTTTGTATGGAATTCCCTTTTTCAATCGGCCTTTGGCAATTGTTTCTCGTATTGGTTTTCGTAATCCCATCCCTGTATTTGCTCTACCTCGTTGTGCGCGCCTTACGTAAATATTTGAAGGAGAGTTGATTTATCTAGGATTGAGCACCACAAAGGGAATGATCATCTCTTCAAGGGAAACACCCCCGTGCTGGTAGCTGTTTCTGTAATACCCCACATAATGGTTATAGTTATTCGGATAAGCGAAGAACAGGTCGTTTTTGGCAAAAATATAGGAACTGCTTACATTGATGTTGGGCAGGTGTATTTCTTTAGGATTTTTTACCGAATACACGTCTTTATCTTCATAGGTCAGGCTTCGTCCTGTCTTATATCTTAAGTTTAGGCTAGTGTCTTTATCGCCCACGACCTTAGAAGGTTGCGTGACATTTATGGTTCCGTGGTCTGTTGTGATAATCAATTTCATTCCCATACTTTGTGCTTGCTGTATGATATCCAACAAAGGCGAGTTTTTAAACCAGCTTTGCGTTAACGAGCGGTATGATTTGTCGTTTCCGGCGAGCTCCTTTATAACCTCCATTTCGGTCTTCGCGTGTGAAAGCATATCCACAAAATTATAGACGATTACCGTAAGGTCATTATCCTTTTGCGACCTGAAATTACTGGCAAGGTGCTTTCCTTGTTTTAGGCTGCTGATTTTGTGATAGTCCCATTTGAGGTGCAATCCTAAGCGTTCGAGCTGCGCACCGAGAAACTTGTGTTCAAAAAGATTTTTGCCCCCCTCATCGGTGTCGTTTTTCCACCATTCCGGATATTTTTTTTCCATATCCAAGGGGGTAAGACCGGAGAAAATCGCATTTCTCGCATATTGCGTGGCGGTGGGTAGGATGCTATAATACGTTTCTTCCTTCGTTTTCTTGTAGAAAGAACCGACGGTATCCTCGAATGCGAACCATTGGTCGTACCGCAAATTGTCTATGACCACCAATAGTGTCGGACCGTCATTCAGTTCCGGTTGAATACGTTCTTTGAACAAGGTGTGGGATAGAATGGGCCCGTCGCCGCCGTCGAACCAATCGGCATAATTACGTTCTATGAACTTTCCGAAATGGCTGTTGGCTTCCGTTTTTTGGGACTCCAATATCTCGAACATGCTGGCATCCTCGATTTCCTCCAACTGTAATTCCCAATAAATCAATTTGCGATACAGGCTGGCCCATTCTTCATAGGTATTGACCATGGAGAGGTCCATTGCGATTTTTCGAAACTCCTGTTGGTAATTAGATGTCGTTTTCTCGGATACCAATCTGGAATGGTCCAAGTTTTTTTTGAGGGAAAGCAGTATTTGATTCGGATTTACCGGTTTGATCAAATAATCGGCGATTTTAGAGCCGATAGCCTCTTCCATGATGGACTCCTCTTCGCTTTTGGTAATCATCACCACTGGAAGCGAGGCATTCATGACCTTTATTTCGGTCAAGGTTTCCAGACCGGATATACCGGGCATGTTTTCATCCAAAAACACGATATCAACTTTATTTTTCTCCAGTTCTTCCAAAGCCTCCTGTCCGCTCGGACACGGAATAACATCATAATTTTTTCCTTGTAAAAATAGAATATGGGGCTTTAAAAGGTCGATTTCATCATCGACCCAGAGAATGGTTATTTTGTTCATGCGTGCGTTCAGATTAATTTAGCGCAGTTTAAAGAATAGTTCCGTCTTTTGGTAAGATACCGACCGTTGGCGGAGATTGTATAACTTTGCGCGAACAGTTTCTAAGCCTTTACTTTTGACGACATCAAAAAAACTGGAAATTTTCAATGATCCAATTTACGGATTTATTGCAATTCCCACTCCGCTCATTTTTGAACTTATCGGTCACCCGTATTTTCAACGCCTGCGCCGTATTTCTCAAATGGGGCTTTCTTATCTGGTATACCCTGGTGCGCATCACACCCGTTTTCATCATGCGTTAGGAAGTATGCATTTGATGCAAGAGGCCATACAACTACTTCGTTTTAAGGAGATTGAAATCACGAAGCAGGAGGAGGAAGGGCTCTTGGTGGCGATTTTGCTACATGATATCGGGCATGGCCCTTTCTCGCATGCCATGGAAAATTCCATCGCGTCCGAAGTTGATCACGAAGATATTTCCCTGTTGTTTATGGAAGATCTGAACGATAAGTTTAACGGAAGTTTAACGACCGCCATCTCCATCTTCAAGAGGGAGCATCCCAAGCGCTTCTTGAATCAACTGGTATCGAGTCAATTGGATATGGATCGCATGGACTATCTCAAAAGGGATAGTTTTTATACCGGCGTATCCGAAGGAAACATCAATTCCGAACGGTTGATTACCATGCTCAATGTGGTCGATGGGCAATTGGTGGTCGAGGAAAAGGGGATTTATTCCGTAGAGAAATTCCTTATGGCACGCCGTTTTATGTACTGGCAGGTATACTTGCATAAAACTAGTTTGGTCGCAGAGCAATTACTCATTCGTACCTTACAACGGGCCAAGGAGTTATTGGCGACCGATGTGGAGCTCTCTTGTAGTCCGACTTTGCTATTTTTTCTTCGGAACAGGATCGCCAAAATAGATTTTGACCCGGATATACTGCAGCGATTTGCACTGTTGGATGATACCGATTTGCTGTCCGCCTTAAAACAATGGCGGACCCATCCTGATTTTGTCCTGTCAAAACTGTGCCAAATGTTACTGGATCGCAAGCTGTTGCATATCAAATTAAAGAGTAAACCGATTCCCGAAGAAAAGCTGAACGCGCGGTATCGGACCACTAAGAAAAAGTTTAAGCTTACCGATCAGGAGACCGCTTATTTTGTTTTTTCCGGTGAGATTGAACATAAGGCGTACGACCTTGACAAACAGAATATAAACATCCTAAAAAGCAATGGAAAATTAATTGATGTGGCCAGGGCTTCCGACCATTTGAATTTAAAGGCACTTTCTAAACCAGTTACCAAATATTATATCTGTTACCCCAAAGATTCTGTTTAACTATTTTTCTTACTTTTGTTTTCATGATTTTTACGGCAGGTCAGATTGCAGGCATTTTAGAGGGTGAATTAGAAGGAAACCCGGACATTGCAGTTCATAAACTTGCCAAAATTGAGGAGGGCGAGAAAGGGTCGTTGACCTTTTTATCAAACCCCAAATATACTCCGCACATTTACACTACCAAAGCATCAATTACCATCGTCAATAAAGACTTTGTTCCCGAGCATCGATTGGATACCGCGTTGATTAAAGTTGAGGACGCCTACGAATCCTTTTCAAAATTATTGGAGTACTACGATCAGGTAAAAAGTAACAAAATTGGAATAGAAAATCCCTCGTACATTTCCGAATCGGCGACTTATGGTGCGGGCTTTTATTTAGGTGCTTTCGCTTATATTGGGGCCAATACGGCTGTGGGTAACAACGTAAAGATTTTTCCAAACGCCTATGTGGGAGATAACGTGGTACTGGGCGATAATGTTCAAGTATGGCCAGGGGCAAAGATTTGTTCGGAATCCGTTATTGGTGATAATTGTGTTATTCACAGCAGTGCCGTCGTGGGTTCGGATGGTTTTGGTTTCGCACCCAACAAGAATGGGGAATTTACCAAAATACCACAAACCGGGAACGTGATTTTAGAAGCCAATGTTGATGTGGGTACGGGAACGACTATTGACAGGGCGACTTTAGGGTCGACCATTTTGAGAAGAGGAGTGAAGTTGGATAATCAGATTCAAATCGCCCATAATGTCGAAATTGGCGAGCATACTGTAATTGCTGCGCAGACGGGTATTGCCGGTTCCACGAAGATCGGTAAGAACTGCATGATCGGCGGACAGGTAGGTATCGTAGGCCACATCGTCATAGGTGACCGGGTACGTATTCAGGCACAATCGGGAGTAGGTAGAAATGTGAAGGATGATGAGGTGTTGCAGGGTTCGCCGGCAATCAAATACGGAGATTATAACAAGTCGTACGTGCACTTTAAAAACTTGCCAAAACTTAATAAACGAATAAACAAACTAGAAAAAAAAAAGGAAAGTGAGTAGCCAAAAACCAAAACAAAGAACCATTGCCAAAGAAGTTATTCTTAAGGGTGTAGGATTGCATACCGGGGAGGAGGTTACGATGAAATTCGTGCCTGCACCGGAGAACCATGGCTATGCATTCAAACGAATAGATTTGGAGGGAACTCCCGTGATTGAAGCCGATGCCAACTATGTGGTCAATACACAACGGGGTACCAATTTAGAGAAGAACGGCGTTAAAATCCAGACTTCCGAACATGTGCTGGCCGCTTTGGTAGGGATGAACATCGATAATGTTCTCATTGAGCTCGATGCTCCCGAACCACCTATAATGGACGGTTCCTCAAAATATTTTGTTGAAGCCTTGGAGATTGTTGGGGCTGTTGAGCAAGATGCCGAAAGAGAAGAGTATGTGGTAAAGGAGGTGATTTCCTACAGGGATGAAAGTACGGGAAGCGAAATAACGGTAATCCCATCCGAAGAATATCAGGTAACCACCATGGTGGATTTTGGCACCAAAGTGCTCGGTACCCAAAATGCGACTTTGGAACATATCACGGATTTTAAGGAGGAAATATCGGAAGCGCGTACGTTTAGCTTTTTGCATGAATTGGAAGCCCTACTGGAAAACGGGTTGATCAAAGGGGGTGATTTAAACAACGCCATCGTATATGTGGATAAGGAGATTTCCCCGGCCACCATGAAAAAGCTCGAAAAAGCTTTTGGTAAGGAAAAACTATCCGTCAAGCCCAACGGAATTCTAGACAACCTTACCCTGCACCAGCCCAATGAGGCCGCACGGCATAAGTTGTTGGATGTTATTGGTGATTTGGCCCTTACGGGAACCCGGATTCGCGGGAAGGTTATCGCCAATAAACCCGGACATTTCGTGAACACCCAATTTGCCAAAAAGCTGGCGAAAATCATAAAGTTGGAAAAGCGAAACAACGTTCCGACCTACGATTTGAACGCGCCACCACTTATGGACATCACCAAAATAATGGAGCGGCTCCCACATCGACCTCCATTTTTGTTGGTCGACAAGATTATAGAGTTATCGGAAACCCACGTGGTAGGTTTGAAGAACGTGACCATGAACGAGCCCTTTTTTGTGGGGCATTTTCCTGGCGCACCGGTAATGCCAGGTGTTTTGCAACTGGAGGCCATGGCACAGACCGGGGGTATTCTGGTCTTGAACACCGTGCCCGACCCGGAAAATTATTTAACCTATTTACTAAAAATCGATAACGTAAAGTACAAGCAACAGGTCGTTCCGGGCGATACACTCGTTTTCAAGCTTGACCTGATGCAGCCCATACGAAGAGGTATTTGTCAGATGAATGCAAAAGCGTACACTAACGGCAAACTCGCTTCGGAGGCAGAAATCATGGCACAAATCATTAAGGTAAAAGGAAATTAGGATGAATCAACCGCTAGCTTACATACATCCCGGGGCAAAAATCTCAAAAAACGTGGTTGTAGAGCCTTTTACGACAATACATAATAACGTGACTATTGGGGATGGCACGTGGATCGGTTCCAACGTCACCATTATGGAGGGTGCCCGTATCGGAAAGAACTGTAACATCTTTCCCGGTGCGGTGATTTCGGCATCACCCCAGGATTTAAAATATCAAGATGAGGAAACTACGGTAGTCATCGGAAACAATACCACCATCAGAGAATGTGCCACGATTCATAAGGGCACCTCGGATAGAAACAAGACCGTAATCGGAAAGAATTGCCTGATTATGGCCTATTGCCATGTCGCCCACGATTGTTTGGTTGGCGATAATTGTATTTTTTCAAACAATTCTACCTTGGCAGGGCATGTAACCATTGGCGATAATGTGATCCTGGCCGGTTTGGTTGCGGTACATCAGTTCGTATCGGTAGGACGTCATGCTTTTGTGACCGGAGGCTCTTTGGTGAGAAAAGATGTGCCACCCTATGTAAAAGCCGCTCGGGAGCCGCTTTCCTATGTGGGTATCAACTCTATCGGTTTGCGCAGAAGGGGATTTGAATCTGAAAAAATACGCGAGATACAAAATATCTATCGTATTCTTTATCAAAAAAACTATAATAATACCCAGGCGGTACAGATAATCGAAGCTGAAATGGAGGCGACTCCGGAACGGGACGAAGTGCTTCAGTTCATTAGGGATTCGCAACGGGGTATTATGAAGGGCTATTTTAGCAATAATTGACCAGGGAATCGAAATTCGAGCTAGCCGAAGTACGGGTGCTAAAGATGTTAAGTTAATTCACTTCACTTAACAAGTATATTGAAAATAGCTTCTAAAAAAATACATATGAAATATTTGGTTTCCTTTTCGGCATTCTTTTTTTTCATGGCCGTTTTTCATGCTAGTGCTCAAACACCGAAAGACTCTATCGAAATCAAGCAAGTGGCCTTGGATTACATCGAATCGCAGCATGACGTGAACCCCGAACAGTTCGAGCGTGCCGCACATCCTAGGATGGTCAAGAGAACGTTTTGGACGAATAAGCAGACCCAAAAGGAATATTTGCGGGAAACCTTTACAGACGCCATGGTTTTATTGGCGGAAACCTACAATATAAACGGTGATAAGTTCCCTGAAAACCCAAAAAAGGAAGTTGTCATACTTGATATTTTCGATAAGACCGCTTCGGTAAAACTTATCGCCGATGATTGGATCGATTATATGCACATTGTAAAATTAAACGGAAAATGGCAACTGGTGAACGTACTGTGGCAGTTTAAGGACGCAACGGCACACTAGCTATAGATAGCTCATATTTATAAATAAAATAGAAACCAAAAATAATGGCATCAACATCGGATATTAGAAAAGGATTATGCATCAGATACAACAATGATATTTACAAGATTATCGAGTTTTTACACGTAAAACCGGGAAAAGGCCCCGCTTTTGTACGTACCAAGTTGAAAAGTGTAAGCAATGGAAAGGTTTTGGACAATACCTTTTCAGCAGGGCATAAAATCGAGGATGTTCGCGTAGAAACCCAATCGTTTCAATATTTATATGCAGACGGGGAGACCTATCATTTTATGAATACCCAAGATTACAACCAAATCACCTTGCAGGAAAGTGCATTGGATGCACCCGGATTGTTAAAAGAGGGTGAGGTGGTTACTATTCTTTTCAATACGGAAGACAATATGCCTTTATCCGTTGATATGCCCGCAAGTGTGGTTCTCGAGATATCCTATACCGAACCTGGAGTCAAAGGAAATACCGCTACAAACGCTACCAAACCGGCAAAGGTCGAAACCGGGGCCGAAGTCAATGTACCTTTGTTTATCAACGAGGGGGACAAAATCAAGATCGACACGTCAACCGGAAATTATATGGAAAGGGTAAAGGAATAGCTGTCTCGACTGGCAGTGGCAATTTGCAGTTATCACGAGACTTTTCGGAAATTGAATATTGTATAAACCTTGTGAGTCCGTTCGTTTACATTGTATTTCGTCTGTTGTTTCCTTTGCTGATCTTATGCCTGAATTATTAATATGCTTATTTCCGCTCATTAAACGGTCGAATACGTAATATGAATAGCAAATCCGAATATAAAAATTGAAATTCCCAACGCCACATACCTTGGCCCAAATCGCCACGATAATCGATTGTGATTATGTTGGCGCAGCTGAATTTCCTGTTCTGGGGATGAATGAGATTCATGTCGTGACCCAAGGGGACATTGTTTTTGTAGATCATCCCAAGTATTACGATAAGGCGCTCTCCTGTGCCGCGACAGTGGTTTTGATCAACAAGAAGGTCGACTGCCCTGCCGGAAAGGCCTTATTGATTTCGGATGACCCCTTTCGGGATTTCAATAAATTGACCCGATTTTTTCTTCCATTTGAAAAATCAAAAAGTGCTATTGCTACTTCAGCTAAAATAGGTAAAAACACTGTTATTCAGCCAAATGTATTTATAGGAAATAATGTCGTTATCGGTGATGATTGCATCATACACGCCAATGTGAGCATTTACGACAATAGTATTATCGGCGACAGGGTGATCATCCATTCCGGGACGGTTCTGGGGGCAGATGCCTTTTACTACAAAAATAGACCTGAGGGATTTGATCGTTTGCTTTCCGGTGGAAAAGTGGTGCTGGAAGATGATGTCGAACTCGGGGCGTTGTGTACGATTGATAGGGGTGTTACCGGGAATACGACCATCAAAAAAGGGACTAAATTGGATAACCAAGTGCATGTAGGCCATGACACGGTTATCGGGGAGAAATGTCTTATTGCCTCCCAAACGGGTATTGCTGGTTGCGTTATTATCGAGGATGAGGTGACGCTCTGGGGACAGGTAGGAACGAATAGCGGTATTAC
The DNA here is from genome assembly GCF_005943945.1 of Aggregatimonas sangjinii. Lineage (GTDB taxonomy): Bacteria > Bacteroidota > Bacteroidia > Flavobacteriales > Flavobacteriaceae > Pelagihabitans > Pelagihabitans sangjinii. Next base: position 1,666,834 of record NZ_CP040710.1, read on the forward strand.
CATAGGAAAAAAGGCGGTAATCATGGGGCAGACGGGCGTCACAAAATCCGTTGCGGGCGGCAAAAGTTATTTTGGAACGCCTATCGAAGAATCCCGAGAAAAATTGAAGCAATTAGCCTATGTTAAAAAGATTCCATACTTATTGAAAAAAATAGAGGAATAAATTCAAAGCGAATCCTTTAGAAATCCTTTGCAAACTTATATTTTTGCGCAGCATTGGATGAAGTGACAGCTTTGACATATGAAAATGCAAAACAAATAATCCAGAAACGAATAACTTTACTATGAGCGTTCTAGTCAACAAAGATTCCAAGATAATAGTACAAGGTTTTACCGGAAGCGAAGGTACCTTTCACGCCGAGCAAATGATCGAGTATGGTACCAACGTAGTCGGTGGCGTAACCCCTGGCAAAGGTGGCCAAGAGCATTTGGGCAGACCTGTTTTCAATACAGTTCAGGAGGCCGTAGAAAAAGTAGGGGCCGATACGACGATCATTTTCGTACCGCCGGCTTTTGCCGCTGATGCGATTATGGAAGCCGCTAACGCCGGAATCAAAGTGATTATTACCATAACCGAGGGTATTCCGGTCGCCGATATGGTAAAGGCATCGAACTATATAAAACATAAGGACTGCCGTTTGGTGGGCCCCAACTGCCCCGGTGTAATTACTCCGGGTGAGGCTAAGGTAGGCATCATGCCCGGTTTTGTCTTTAAAAAAGGAAACGTAGGTATCGTTTCAAAATCGGGAACTTTGACCTATGAGGCGGCCGACCAAGTGGTGCGCCAAGGTTTGGGTATAACCACGGCCATTGGCATAGGCGGTGACCCGATTATCGGCACGACTACGAAAGAGGCGGTTGAATTGTTGATCAACGATCCGGAAACGGAATGCGTGGTGATGATCGGCGAGATAGGCGGACAATTGGAAGCTGATGCCGCGAAATGGTACAAGGCAAGTGGCAGTAAAAAACCGGTTGTAGGTTTTATTGCAGGGGAGACCGCTCCAGCAGGAAGAACAATGGGACATGCCGGCGCCATCGTAGGCGGAAGCGACGATACGGCTCAAGCCAAGAAAAAAATTATGCGCGAGCATGGTATACACGTGGTAGATTCACCAGCGGAAATCGGCCTTAAAGTTAAAGAGGTTATGGGATAACCATTTCCTTGAACGAAACACTATCCTGCTTTCGATGCGCTGAGAGCGGGATTTTTTTTTCGTCTTTGTCCTCACAACGCTTATCTTTGAACAACCACTAAGCAAACCGTTTACAGCATGAAATTACTCGAAGGGAAAAACGTAATCATCACCGGGGCAAGTAGGGGAATTGGTATGGGCATTGCCCAAGTATTCGCCGATCACGGGGCAAATGTAGCCTTCACTTATAGTTCTAGCGAGGCGCCTGCCTTGGAACTAGAGAAAGAACTGGCCGCAAAGGGGGTAAAAGCAAAGGCTTATAAAAGCAATGCTGCCAGCTTTGAACAGTCAGAGCAATTGATAGCCCAGGTACTGGAAGACTTCGGGGGCATAGACGTCCTTATCAATAACGCGGGTATTACGAAAGACAATCTGTTGATGCGTATGGCGGAGGAGGATTTCGATACGGTAATCGAAATCAATCTGAAGTCCGTTTTCAACATGACCAAAGCAGTGCAACGCACCATGCTTAAACAACGCAAGGGCTCGATTATCAACATGAGTAGTGTTGTGGGTGTAAAGGGAAATGCCGGTCAAACGAACTATGCTGCTTCCAAAGCGGGAATGATAGGGTTTACGAAGTCCGTAGCCTTGGAGCTCGGCTCTCGGAATATTCGTTGCAATGCCATCGCGCCCGGTTTTATCGAAACGGAAATGACGGCCAAGCTGGATGAGAAAACTGTTCAGGGTTGGCGAGACGGCATTCCATTGAAACGCGGTGGAAGCCCCGAGGATATCGCCAATGCCTGTCTGTTTTTTGCTTCCGACCTTTCAGACTATGTTACCGGACAAGTATTGAATGTAGATGGCGGCATGCTTACCTAGTGCAAATGATTTATAACTTCGGAATTCAAAAGTATTTCGAAATCATAACCACCAATCCGTTAACCATAACAAACTAAAGAAGGGGCGTTCCTTTTAATGGATACTCAAACGATTTTATTTATTTTTTTAGCGGCCGTAATCGCACTTGCCCTAGTATTTTTTCAATATTTTTTTAAAGCAAAAAAGCGAGGAAAACTATCGCTAGGGTTGTCTTTTTTGCGTTTTCTTACCTGGTTCGGAGCTTTGCTTCTCCTGATTAATCCAAAATTCACCAAAAACGATTACCGTATCGAAAAGACCAATCTCATGGTTTTGGTCGATAATTCGTCTTCAATGCAAGACTCCGAGATAGCGGAAACTTTGCAGTCTCTCAAAGAAAGACAGGAATTGGCCGATAAATTCGATATCAACTATCACAGTTTTGGGAATCAACTGAATGCCGGCGATAGCCTTACCTACGCCGAGGGCAATACCAATATTGCCAAGGCCTTGAAATCGTTAAAAACCATTTACGGTACGACCAATGGAGCCGTGGTGTTGCTGTCGGATGGCAATCAGACCCTTGGAGAAGACTATGAATTTTATGCCAAAAATTTACAACTCCCTGTTTATCCTCTAGTAATTGGCGACACGACCACCTACGAAGACCTTCGTATCGATCAGGTGAACGTAAACAAATATGCCTTTCTCAAGAATAAATTTCCGATCGAGAGCTATATATCCTACCAAGGACAAGGTTCGGTTTCGGCCACGGTAGCTATCACCGTCGACGGAAAATCGGTGTATAAAGAGAACATCGATTTCAATACTACCTCCAAAACCAAGATGGTCAATACCCTTTTAAATGCCAGTTCTGTCGGGGTAAAGAACATCCGAATTTCGGTATCCGGGTTAAATCAGGAACGCAACACGCAAAACAATAGTCGATCAGTAGCTGTAGAGGTCATCGATGAGAAAACGAATGTGATGATCATCTCCGATGTGTTGCATCCCGATATCGGGGCGTTGAAAAAGGCTATCGAAAGTAATGAGCAGCGGGCCGTATCCATCCAGAAAAGTACTGCAAATACGAGCGACTTCGACGAGGTAAATCTTTTTATCCTCTACCAGCCTAAGGCATCGTTTAAGGGCGTTTATGAATTCATCCAACAGAAAAAAGCAAATTCCCTCACCATAGTCGGCCCGAAGACGGATTTGAATTTCGTGAATTCCGTTCAGCGAACATTCAATCAACAGCTATTCAATTATACCGAGGAGACCACACCGGATGTGAATCCCGGTTTTTCGTTCTTTGACGTGTCCGATTTTTCCGTGGATGATTTTCCGCCGCTTGATGCGAATATGGGCACCATCAATATCAACAAGCCAGGGGAAACCATATTGAGTCGTAAGGTGCGCGGTGTTAGTTTAAAGGAACCCTTGTTGCACTTGACGGAACAGGACGGGCAACGGGAGGCCATGCTTTTCGGGGAGAATATTTGGAAATGGCGCGTACAGAGCTATCGAAATGCCAAAAACTTCAAAAATTTTGACGAATTTATTGGAAAGCTAGTTCGCTACCTGGCCATTACAAAGCCAAAGACCCGATTTTCCTTGGATTACGAATCGGTGTATGAAGGTGCGAACGATGCGAAAATTGAAGCTACCTACTTTGATAAGGCTTACGAATTTAATCCAAACGCCGTCATTGATTTAGAATTAAAGCACACCGAAAGTGGTAAAGTCAGCCAATTGACCATGCTCTTGAAAAATGGATATTTTGAGGCGGATTTGACCAACCTTGCCCCGGGCAAATATAATTTTACGGCAAAAGTAGCCACTGAAAATCTGACCAAATCAGGTAGCTTTACCATACTCGATTTTGACGTAGAAAAACGCTTCTTGTCAAGTAACTATAAAAAACTCGATCGTTTGGCGAGCAACACTTCGGGCAAAAGCTATTTTTCGAATGATGTAATAGCCTTGGGCGATTCGCTCATGGCCTCCGATCGCTTTTTACCGGTGCAAAAGAGCGAGCAAAATATTGTGTCCTTAATTGATTTTCGACTACTTTTAGGCATAATTGCATTAACGCTCGCATTAGAGTGGTTCATAAGAAAATACAACGGTTTAAACTAGAAATCGTTATTAGCATATTCAATATAAATTTTAGATCAATCCCTTAAAAAACAGAACATTATGGATAAATTACCTAAAGTAGCACTACCCATTATTTTTGCGGTTATTGTGCTTGTCATTTTATTATCAAAATCAGCGATTACCATTGGCTCGGGTGAGGCCGGAGTATTATATAAGACTTTCGGTGGGGGTGTAGTTACCGAAGAGCCACCCATGGGCGAAGGTTTTCATATCGTAGCGCCGTGGAACAAAGTCTTTATTTACGAAGTGAGACAGCAAGAGGTATTCGAAAAAATGCAAGTGTTGTCCTCGAACGGACTAGAAATAAAACTGGATGCTTCTGCTTGGTTTCAACCGAAACGCGATGTTTTGGGTAAATTACACCAAGAGAAAGGTACCGAATATATTCAACGTGTGCTGCTGCCCACGATACGCTCTGCCGCGCGAAGTGTAGTAGGCCGATATACTCCAGAACAATTATACTCGAGTAAGCGAGACGCTATTCAGGCCGAAATTTACGAGGAAACCAAGAAAATCGTAGACGGTCAATACATTCAATTGAATGAAGTATTGGTTCGGGATGTAACCTTACCTGCGACCATCAAAGAAGCTATCGAACGGAAATTAAAGCAGGAACAGGAGTCTTTAGAATATGAGTTTAGATTGGTGACCGCCAAAAAAGAAGCGGAGAAAGTAACCATTGAAGCACAAGGTAAGGCAGATGCCAACAAAATACTAAGTGCCTCGCTAACCGATAAGATCCTTCAGGATAAGGGCATCGATGCGACCTTGATGTTATCGCAGTCACCTAATGCCAAAGTGGTTATCGTGGGTAGCGGCGATTCGGGTCTTCCTTTGATTTTAGGGAATAACTAAACTACTTTTTTAACTTGCCGACGGGCATTTTGTATAAATTGTAACTATTCTTTTGTTAAATCAAGAATACGTTTTACTTTTACGACATCATGAGAAACAAAAAAACACACCATCATTTTTATCACTGCGCTCAGGCGAGGTAAAGATGTATTGTAGTGTTACAACATAATTTACGACCCGTTTGAGAAATCAAGCGGGTTTTTTCATTGAATAATTCCAACATCACCGCGTTTGTAGGAATAAAAATAAAACCTATGAAAATAAGAATAGCCATTCAAAAGTCTGGCAGGCTTAACGAAGATTCACTGCGAATCTTAAAAGATTGTGGTATATCTATCGACAATGGCAAAGATCAGTTAAAAGCATCTTCCAGGAATTTCCCTATGGAAGTGTTTTACCTAAGGAATGGCGATATTCCTCAATATCTAAGGGACGGTGTGGTCGACATCGCGATTATAGGAGAGAACGTCCTTATCGAAAAAGGGGAGGACATTAGGGTGGCCGAAAAACTCGGATTTTCCAAATGCAAAGTTTCGTTGGCGATTCCCAAAGGGGTTTCATATAATTCGATACAGGATTTGGAAGGAAAGCGTATCGCAACCTCTTATCCGAACACGGTCAAGAATTATCTCAGTGAAAAGGGAGTAAAAGCCGACCTGCATATCATAAGCGGATCGGTAGAAATTGCCCCGAATATCGGTTTGGCCGACGCCATTTGTGACATCGTCTCCAGCGGAAGTACCCTTTTTAAGAATAACTTGAAGGAGGTGGAGGTCATGTTGAAAAGCGAGGCGGTGTTGGCGGTGTCCCCGCAAATTACCGAAGAAAGAAAGCAATTATTGCAAAAACTTCAATTCCGGATTCAATCCGTCCTACGTGCACGACAATCAAAATATGTGTTATTGAATGCCCCTGACGAGAGTTTAAAAGATATTATCGCACTGTTGCCCGGCATGCGAAGCCCGACCGTATTGCCCTTGGCGGAAGAAGGGTGGAGCTCAGTGCATACAGTGATTAATAAGGATAAATTTTGGGAGGTCATTGACGAGCTGAAATTAGCGGGTGCCGAAGGGATTTTGGTGTGCGAAATAGAGAAAATGGTATTGTAACCGTTGTACTGATGAAAAATAGGTTTGACATCAATATAATTCCTGAAAATCGGCTCGAATCTATTCTTCCCTTGGTAGATTTGTTGAATAATGGGGCCATCCCGTATGAATTGCTCCGTGAGCGATTACAGCATATGATTGCGATGGGCTCTTATAAGTGTATTGGTATATATGAGGCGGATGAACTAATAGGTATCTGTGGCGTATGGATTTTGAACAAGTTTTATGTAGGAAAGCACATCGAGCCGGATAATGTCTTTATAAAGAAGAAATATCGCAACCAAGGAGTTGGTCATCTTTTGATGGAATGGCTTTTTGAATATGCGAAGGAAATCGATTGCCTTGCTTCCAAAGTGAATTGCTACGTTGAAAATAAAAAGGGAAATGTGTTTTGGGAAAGCCATGGTTACCAGACCGTGGCCTTTCACAAATCGAAAAAAATATAGAACGCGGGAATGAAGAAGATAGAGAACCCTAAAAGGGATGATTGGAAAAACGTTTTAAAGCGACCTACGCAAACGGTAGCCGATATTGAGGGTACGGTGACTTCCATTTTTAAAGAAGTCGCTAAAAACGGTGACACCGCCATTCGAGAATATACCCACAAGTTTGATCAAGTGGCACTGGAGGATTTAAAAGTTACCGAAAATGAAATCATTAGTGCCAAAGCGCTTGTTTCAGATGAGCTAAAAAAGGCCATTCAATTGGCAAAACGTAATATCGAGCGTTTTCACAAGGCTCAAAAAACGGATAGGATTACCGTTGAAACCTCTGAAGGAGTATCGTGTTGGCAGGAAAAACGGCCCATTCAAAAAGTCGGCTTGTATATTCCCGGGGGTACGGCGCCGTTATTTTCTACCATTCTTATGTTGGCGGTACCTGCGACAATAGCGGGCTGCACGGAAATTGTATTGTGTACGCCTCCCAACAAAGAAGGAAAGGTCGATCCGGCAATCCTATACACTGCGGATTTATGCGGAGTTACCCAAATTTTTAAAGTTGGGGGAATTCAGGCGATAGCGGGAATGACCTTCGGCACGGAGTGTATTCCACAGGTTTACAAAATATTCGGTCCAGGGAATCAATATGTCACGGTCGCCAAACAAATCGCTACAAAACACGGGGTAGCCATCGATATGCCGGCGGGGCCCAGTGAGTTGCTGGTCGTTGCAGATGATACGGCCGATTCCGCCTTCGTAGCTTCTGATTTGTTGAGTCAGGCAGAGCACGGTATCGATAGCCAAGTGATTTTGGTTTCCACCTCAAAAAAACTGATTGCCGAAGTCGAGGCTGAAGTCGAACAACAACTAAAGGTGTTACCTAGAAAGGAAATTGCCCAGCAGGCCATTGCCAACAGCAAGATGATTTATGTGGAAGACGACCAAACGGCACTCGATTTAATCAATGAATACGGCCCGGAGCACCTTATCGTTTGTGTCGCCGATACCGATTTCTATGTAAACCATATAGCCAATGCAGGTTCGGTATTTATCGGTAATTATACACCAGAAAGTGCGGGGGACTATGCTTCGGGCACAAATCATACCTTGCCCACGAACGGCTATGCCAAACAGTATAGTGGTGTCAATTTAGACAGTTTCATGAAGAGTATGACCTTTCAACACATTTCGGAGGAAGGTATCAAAGCAATAGGAAGCGCCATTGAGACTATGGCCGAGGCGGAGGGTCTGCAAGCACATAAAAATGCGGTAAGCTTGCGGTTGAAAAGTCTAAAGGATTAAATTCGGGTAATTTATGATCCTTCTTTTTATAAGGAGATGGATTTCGATTATTTTAATTAGCGATCATAGCATGTAGTGACAATAGTATTAAATGCTTTGCTAAACCCCAGTGCAATGGGAGGCAGTAAAAACGAATTCATGGGTTTTGATTTGAACAATATCATTAGGGAAAACATCAAGGGTTTAAAACCGTATAGCTCTGCCCGTGACGAGTATGTTTCGAACGGTTCGGGTATGGTGTATATGGATGCCAATGAGAATCCGTTCGAGAACGGGGTAAATCGATATCCTGATCCGCAGCAACGAACGCTTAAAGGATTGTTGGCCAAACAAAAAGAAGTTAGCACCGAGAATATTTTACTGGGCAACGGAAGTGATGAAGTGTTGGACCTTCTGTTTAGGGCATTCTGCGAACCCAAAGAGGATAATATCATTACCCTACCGCCCACGTATGGCATGTATGGCGTACTTGCAGGTTTAAATGGGGTGGAAAATCGAGAGCTTCTATTGAACAAGGATTTTCAACCGGACGTAGAGGCCATCTTGAACGCGGTCGATTTCAATTCGAAACTGCTTTTTATTTGTTCTCCCAATAATCCGACAGGAAATAGCATTTCAAATGAACACATTACCGCCTTATTGCGAGAATTCAATGGCCTGGTCATCGTAGATGAAGCCTATATCGACTTTTGTGATGCGAGCAGTTGGGTATCCAAACTTGCGGAATTTCCGAATTTGGTCGTTACCCAAACCTTTTCGAAAGCCTACGGCATGGCCGGTATACGCTTGGGAATCTGTGTGGCAGCCAAAGAAATCATAGCTGTCCTTAATAAAATCAAACCTCCGTATAACGTAAACGAATTAACGCAGCAAAAAGCCTTGGAAAGATTGTCCTATGGGCTTCGAATTATCTCAGAGGTTTCAGAGATTAAAGAACAGAAGGGTCTGGTTGCCCAAGTATTGTCCAGTATCCCCTTTGTACAGGAGGTCTATCCTTCCGACGCGAATTTTCTTTTGGTTCGGGTAGATGATGCCGATTTGCGCTATACACAACTCCTTGAAAAGGGAATCGTGGTCAGGAACCGAAGTTCGCAACCGCTGTGCAAAAATACGTTGAGGATAACGATCGGCACCCCCGAAGAGAATATTAAACTGATCGGGGTCTTAAAAGAATTGGAGAAATGAAAAAAGTTTTATTTATAGACCGCGACGGTACCATCATCAAAGAAACCGTCGATGAACAAATCGATGCTTTCGAAAAAATGATTTTCTACCCAAAGGCATTTACTTATCTCGGTAAAATCGCCAGGGAACTCGATTATGAATTGGTTATGATCACCAACCAAGATGGTTTGGGTACCGACGTTTTTCCAGAGGAAACTTTTTGGCCGGTGCACAATTTTATCCTCAAATCGTTTGAAAATGAAGGTGTTATTTTCGATAAGGTTTTCCTGGATCGCACCTTTCCACATCAAAATGCGGATACACGAAAACCGGGTACGGGCTTACTTACCGAATATTTTTCAGATACTTACGATTTAATGAATTCCTTTGTTATCGGGGATCGTTTGACCGATATGGAGCTTGCCAAAAACCTGGGTTCCCATGGTATTTTCATAAACGACAATACCCATTTGGGTACCGAAGAAATTACCGTTAAAAGAGACGCGCTCGATAATGTAATCGCCTTGGAGAGTAATGATTGGGAAAAGATTTACGAATTTTTGAAGTTAGCGGAAAGAACTGGCGAAATTCAGAGGAAGACAAATGAGACCGATATTAAGATACAGCTGAACCTGGATGGCACCGGAAAGAGCGACATCAAAACCGGCTTGTCCTTTTTCGATCACATGCTGGACCAATTGGCCCGTCACGGTCAAATGGACCTGACCATTGAAGTAGATGGGGATTTGGAGGTAGATGAACATCATACCATAGAAGACACGGCCATCGCCTTGGGCGAGGTATTTCATGATGCCTTGGGCAACAAATTGGGCATCGAACGCTATGGCTTTTGTTTACCCATGGATGATTGCTTGGCCCAGGTCGCGATTGATTTTGGCGGGCGAAACTGGCTGGTTTGGGAGGCCGATTTCAAGAGGGAAAAAGTGGGCGATATGCCAACGGAGATGTTCCATCACTTTTTTAAATCATTTACCGATGGCGCAAAGGCGAATCTGAATATCAAGGCCGAGGGCATTAATGAGCACCATAAGATTGAAGCGATTTTCAAGGCTTTTGCAAAATCCATCAAAATGGCGGTAAAAAGGGATGTTGAAAAAATGGTACTGCCTTCAACGAAAGGTATGTTGTAAATGCCCACACTTTACCTTCGCATGGAGAAGGGGCTAAATACGAATGAATGAACAACCAAAATAAAGCTTCACTTAGTACTTCCTCTCGTGGTAAGGCAGGGGAACAAAAGGGAGCATCGATTGTAATCATCGACTACGGTGCTGGCAACATACAAAGCATCAAATTCGCTATTTGGCGTTTGGGTTACGAGGCGGTCTTAAGTAATGATGTGGACGAAATTCGAAAGGCGGAAAAAGTAATTTTTCCGGGAGTGGGCGAGGCAAGTAGTGCAATGAAAAAGCTGAAGGCCAGTGGGTTGGACGCTATCGTACCAACTCTAAAACAGCCAGTTTTAGGTATTTGCTTGGGGATGCAATTGATGTGTACTTCCTCTGAGGAAGGCGATACCGAGGGTTTGGGAATTTTTGATGTCAAGGTAGTTAAGTTTTCGAATACCGTAAAGGTACCGCAAATAGGTTGGAACCAAATCAGTAACTTGAAATCGAAGCTTTTCAACGGCGTCGCAGAGAAAGAGCATATTTATTTGGTGCATAGCTTTTACGCACCCCTATGTAGCGCGACCATTGCCGAATCGGATTACGAATTACGGTATAGTGCGGCGTTACAAAAAGATAATTTTTATGGCACCCAATTTCACCCGGAAAAGAGTAGTGAAGTTGGGGCCCACATATTGAAGAATTTTTTGAAAATGTAAGGATGACAACATTTTATATTTCTACGGACAAAAAACGGTTGAATATCGATTTCATTCACGATTTCATTGCCAATTCGTATTGGGGAAAAGGGCGAACGAGGGAGCAGACGCTACAAACCATTGAGAATTCCTTTTGTTTTGGAATGTATTCCAAATCGGACGAACAAATCGGTTTTGGCCGTGTAGTGACCGATTATGTGTTCTTCGGTTATCTTATGGATGTTATCATTGCCCCTGAATACCAACGAAAAGGCTTGGGAAAGGCTTTGATGGAATTTATGTTACAAAACAAAACGATTCAAGCTTTGCAGACGGTCGCCTTAAAAACGAAAGATGCCCATTCGCTTTACGGAAAATACGGATTCAAAAAAGTCGGGGAGTCTTTACTGTGGATGTCTATCGATCGGCAGCAACTGGAATGAGATGTACACCCTTAAAGTACGATAATGAAAAGCCAGTTTAAGAGTTGTAACCAATATAACAGACAGGGGTATTACATTCTTAATTTCCCTGCTGGGAGGCAGGTTTCACAGTCCTAACATGAACCAATGAGAATCATACCCGCAATAGATATCATAGATGGCAAGTGTGTTCGCCTGTCAAAAGGAGATTACAGCACTAAAAAAGTCTATAATGAAAACCCTCTGGAGGTCGCGAAGGAATTCGAGGCCCATGGCATTGCCTATTTGCATTTGGTGGATCTTGACGGTGCGAAATCCAAGCACATTGTCAATCATAACATATTGGAGGAAATCGCTTCCAACACCAATTTGAAAATCGATTTCGGCGGAGGCCTAAAGACCGATGAGGATTTGCGCATTGCCTTCGAGAGCGGTGCACATCAAATAACGGGCGGTAGTATCGCGGTAAAAAATCCAGAAACTTTTACGGGATGGATTGAAACCTATGGTGCTGACCGCATCATTTTAGGCGCTGATGCTTTGGATGAGAAAGTGGCCGTTTCCGGTTGGCAGGAAGATTCAAACGAAGAATTGCTTCCCTTTATAGAATCCTATCAAAAAAAAGGGATTCAGTATGTTATCTGCACCGACATCAGTAAGGATGGTATGTTAGAGGGTCCCTCCTTTGCTTTATATGAAAAAATACTGACCAGCTCCAACGGTCTGAAACTGGTTGCCTCCGGTGGAATATCCACCTTTGACGAATTGCCCAGACTAGCGGAAATCGGTTGTGAAGGCACCATTATCGGTAAGGCCATTTATGAAAACAAGATACATCTGAAACAACTGGAGGAGTATATTTTAGCCACATGAGCAACGAAGAAAGAATAGTAGAGGAATTGGTGAAAAATGCCTTGTTCCGTATGGATGAAAGCACGCGTATGATACGAAAAAGCTTGACCGAAATCAGCGAGCAGGAGCTGTGGTTAAAACCCAATGCTTCTTTGAACTCCATCGCAAATTTGATATTGCATTTATGTGGAAATATGACGCAGTACATCATCGCATCCTTAGGTGAAAGCGAAGATGTCCGAAATCGCGACATGGAATTCTCGTCACATGCAACAGGAAACAAAGCGCAAATTTTGGAACAATTGGAGCGCACGGTCGACGAAGTAAGGCGGATCATTTTTGATGCGGATGTTAAGCAATTGGTAAAGGTCAGGTCCGTGCAAGGTTTTTCATTTTCGGGTGTCGGCGTAATTATGCACGCTGTGGAGCACTATTCCTATCATACCGGACAAATAGCCTTTTGGGTCAAGCTCTTAAAGAACAAAGACCTTGGTTTTTATAGTGGCACCGATTTGAATATTAAAAATCAACTATAAGTTAGAGGTACGAGGTATAAAATTAAAGTTAGCGCTATGCAAGATTTGAAATTAAGAACCAAGAGGTTTACGATCGATTGTTGGCACCTTTGCACCAAAATTCCTAAATCTAGAGAATTGGATGCTTGGGTACGACAGCTTATTAAATGTTCTAGCTCCGTCGGCGTTAATTATAGGGCATCCCAAAGAGCTAAATCTACGGCGGATTTCATCAACAAACTCAAAATTGTTGAAGAAGAGGCAGACGAGTCCGTTTATTGGTTGTAATTATTTATAGAAGTTTTAGATTCGAATCATGAGGAAATAAAGCGTCTTAAGAAAGAAGGTCAAGAGTTGTTGGCAATAACTGTTGCATCAATCAAAACGGCTAGAAAGAATCAGAAAAAGTGATTTGTATGCCAATGAATCAATTAGAATTTTGTACCTCGTACTTCTAACTTCGTACCTTAATATATGTTAGCAAAAAGAATAATTCCCTGTTTGGATATCAAAGATGGCAGGACGGTAAAAGGAATCAACTTTGTAGATTTGCGTGACGCCGGTGATCCAGTCGAGCTCGCTGAAATTTATAGCAAGGAGGGCGCCGATGAATTGGTTTTCCTGGATATTTCGGCCACCGAGCAAAAGCGCAAGACATTGTCCGAGTTGGTGTACCACGTGGCCGAGAAGGTGAATATCCCGTTCACTGTTGGTGGCGGTATATCCTCAGTGGAAGATGTCGACATCCTTTTGCAAAATGGGGCGGATAAGGTTTCGATAAACTCATCCGCCGTAAAAAATCCGCAACTGATAAATGATTTGGCCGCTAAATTCGGTTCGCAATGTATCGTCGTCGCCATCGACGCGAAGCAGATAAATGGGAAATGGACAGTACACTTGGTAGGGGGTAAGGTACCCACTGAGTTGGACTTGTTCGATTGGGCAAAAGAAGTGGAAAAGCGGGGTGCAGGAGAAATTTTATTTACCTCTATGGACCACGATGGCACCAAAGATGGCTTTGCCAATGAGGCACTGGCCAGACTTTCCACAGAGCTGAACATTCCTATTATCGCTTCTGGAGGAGCGGGTACGGTTCAACATTTTACCGATACCTTTATCGATGGAAAAGCAGATGCCGCCCTAGCAGCGAGTGTGTTTCATTTTAAGGAAATAGCGATTGGCGATTTAAAACAGGAACTCCGTGATAATGGTATTCCGGTTCGAATATAAAAATGGTCTGATAAATTGATACGAGCAACCCAAGCGGATAGAAAATTAGTGGTGAACATCTTGGTAGAAGCCTTTGAGCCTTTGGATGACAATAATTCCATTAATTTTGTGGTGAAACAAGATGATAAACGTACCCAAAGAATGCAGGTATTAATGGGATATTTATTCGATACCGCTATGCGAACGGGCGAAGTATTTTTATCCGACAACCGTGCCAGTTGCCTTTTGATTACCTACGCACATAAAGATAAATTTAGCATAGCCAAGCTGTGGTCGACCCTGCAATTGGCATTTCGATGTATTGGAATAGAGCGAGTCGGGAAGGTCTTGAAACGTCAAAAAATCATACAGCGAAATTATCCGGAAGGAAAGTATATACGACCAATGATTTTTGCGGTTAAAAATGAATTTAAGGGAACAGTGACGGCTGCAAAGTTGATTATGCAGGTGTTTAACGATTTCAAGAAGAATGAGTTGCCTATTATTGTGGATACCGCTTCCGAAGAACATGTGAGGCTCTATCAAAAATTTGGATTGAAAGTATTTAAAAAAGAAGAGGGTTTGGGCTTCCCGATTTACCTCTTGCGAATGAATCGGGTAATGTCTCCTTTAGCAACTGTAGAGAACGTGTGAGAGGACAAAAGCGACTCTGATGCGACGAAAAAAGACGAATTGGAAAATGATGAAAATAGACTTCAGTAAAAATGCAGACGGACTAGTGCCCGCTATAATTCAGGATGCCGCAACCAAGAATGTATTGATGCTCGGCTACATGAACCAGGCTGCGCTCGAAAAAACCCAAGAAACCGAAAAGGTTACTTTTTTCAGCCGTTCGAAACAGCGATTATGGACGAAAGGGGAAGAGAGCGGCAATTTCTTACACCTTGTCGATATGAAGAACGATTGTGATAACGATACCTTATTGATTTCCGTAAAACCTTTAGGCCCTACTTGTCATACAGGCAGCGATACCTGTTGGGATGCCGAAAACACCTCTACTTTCGGTTTTTTGTCACAGTTGGAAAATATCATTGAGCAAAGACGTACTTCTGCCGATGGAAAGAGCTCCTATGTCGCATCGCTATTCGAAAAGGGAATCAATAAGATTGCCCAAAAAGTCGGTGAGGAGGCGATAGAAACGGTCATAGAAGCGAAAGACGATAATGATGAACTCTTTTTATACGAGAGTGCCGATTTATTGTTTCATTACTTGATTTTGCTTCAGGCCAAAGGCTTTACGTTGATCGATATCGAGGCCGAATTATTAAAAAGACATAAGTAGCCTTACCAGGTAAAACCACAAAAATTTTTTGTTCATAACACTGACTTTAAGACCATTATTCTCTATTTTAGATTGGGTAATTAAAATTGAAAAAGCGAAAGGATAAGGTATCGAGGAAATGAATGCGAAGAAGAACATTTACGTGCTATATGCCAGTTTGGACAAGAGCTTGGCACATGACCTCCTACGTCGTTTACAGCTTTGGGAAAAGGAATTTAACGTATCCATTTGGCACGATAGCCCGATTTTTCCCGGTCAACAATGGAAACCGCAAAATCTGTCCAGATTAAATGAAGCCGATATCTTTCTTTTTTTATTGAGCAATGGGTTCATGTATTCCGAATTCATTCAGCAGGATGAATTTAAAATGATCATCGACAAATACAAAGAAGGCAAAGCTATTGTGGTACCGATAGTACTTGAAAACTGCCCCTGGGATGTTGATTTCAATTCCGATGACTATGACTTTAGCTTCAAGGAGTTGCCGGTGCTTCCGGAAGATGGAAAACCGATAAATAAATGGGATTCGAGTGAGAAGGCGCTAGCACAAGTGACCGACCATGTTAAGCGTATGATAGCACCGGCTACCGAAGATGGGGATGCCGAACTATCCCAGGAGAACATTGCAGATGAGAAAACGGACGAAATCCCTAAAGAACAAATAACGCTCAATTTCGGAGAAAGGCCCGATGTGGATAATGCCCCCAAACCGGAGGACAGCCTTTTAAAAGAGGCCGAGGAGCGTAGGGTGAAGGAAGAGCAAAAGCTAAGGGAGAAGGCCGAAATCGAAAAAAGAGCAGCGGAGGAACTTAGACTACGCGAAGCGGCGGCCGCCGAGGCGAAGAAAGTCGCCGAAGAGGCTGAATCGAATAGAATAGCCCTTGAAGAACAACGAATTATTGAGGAAGCGGAAGCCAAAAAAATGGCCGAAGAAGCCGAAAGACTAAAAGAAGAGGCTAAGGCCGAGCAGAAAGCCGAAGCTGCAAGAAAAGCGCTCGAAGAACAAGAACGTAAGAAAAAAGAGGAAGCCAAGAGAATGGCCGTGGAGGAAACGCGAAGACAGCAGGAAGCGGCTGCTGCTAAAAGAAGGGCAGAGGAGGAGAAAAGAATCGCTCAGGAAGCGAAAGACCGTCGGGAAGCGGAGGAACAAAGGGAAGCAGCGTTAGCCCAAGAACGGAAAGAGGAAATATCCGGATCTGAAACCAGCGACTGGACGGATAGGGAAGATGTGGAGCAGAGTGAAAGGGGTACCACAAAGAAAAGAATTGGTATTGGCTTGGGAATAGCAGCACTGATCGCTTTAGGCATCGTGGCCTTTTCTTTGTTCAATTCCAGTCCCGAAAAACCGACGCCTACCTTACCGAGAACGAACAACGCTACGGTAGCGGATTCTGTTCAGACGACCGAATCCGATACCGAGGTCGTTTCCGAAAACGAATCTATTTCGCAGCTAGGGATTGGCGATACGTACTCCGGGGGATTAATTTTTGTATTAGACCCGGCTGGTAATACAGGTAAAATCGCTTATCCCGAAGACCGTGGACCCATGCCATGGGAAAGCGGGAACAAGATTCATGAGCAGTTAGGCGAAGGCTGGCGATTGCCGACCCTGGACGAATTACGATTGATGTACCGTACAATCGGGCAGGGCGCGGACAATAGCGGGGAATTTGCCGATGAATTGTATTGGAGCGCCACTCCTTTCGATACTTATCAAGCTCGACTCTTACGGTTTAGCGATGGGAATGCCTCCTACCACTACAATAAGGGTCTGGCAACCAGAAAATTTCTTGTACGGGCCGTTCGGGATTTTAGCAGATAAGGAGAAATGGAAAATCTCGATGATCGAGTAAAATCCCACTATTAATCTGGAGCCGATGCAGGTGGATGCGCTCGCTACCGGGGCGTTCTCAGTATAGGGTTTGTGTTAGTTCTTATGAGTTGCGATTTTGCCAGTGGTTGGAGTAAGACAAGGGTCATACAGCCTTAGTGCTTTGCTGGCCAGACAGTCTTGAATATTACGCACACGATAAGCATTTCTTCGTTCGGTTCCCCTCCGCTTTCTTTTAAGAAATTTTCAAAAAAGTCCCAATGTGCTTTTTTCCATTTTTCCAGGGGCTCCACATCCGTTCCCATGTCCAATCCCGCATAATCTTCGGAAATCTGATTAAATGGGATGGTATCCACTCGTTTATTTTCGATGATCGCTACTGCTTTACCATCGAAGTCGGTAACGATTTGCTTTGTACCAACTTTTGGTAGCGCAACCTGATAGTATTTATATAAACTGTACAATCCCGAAGATGCTTTCTTTTTTCCGTTTAGGGTCAATTCGGCCAGTCGATTGGCATCGGCCCTGTTGTTGTGAAAAAAATCGGATTCCGGAATCTCTTGGCCTTCGAATTTGGGATTTGATGCGATGTAGTCCTGCCACATGCCGGCCACGGATGGATCAATTGCGTTTTCGGATTCCGTTTCCGCCACCGTTTGGGTTTTCACCGAAGTTTCCGTAGTGGCGTTCGATTCGTTTTTGCAGCCGTTTAATATCATTATGAAAATGCATGCTAAATAGTGCATTCCGCATAGTTTAAACGCGCTCCATTTCATATCCATAGTAAATTTTTTATTAGGTGATGCCACAATTTGTTGGGTGAAGTTATGTAAAAGCACCGTCATTACCAGATAACTGGACGTCGCGTAACGATTACATCGAAAAATTAAGGATTTTCAATAAAAGTTCATCAAAGTGGGAAACTGGCTTGAAGCATTTTATCAAACATCTTTTTCCAAGATTCTTTCTAAGATATTTAGAGTAATAGCATAGATAGGTCGATAACAGCTCATTCTTACAACTTATTTTCGGGTAGCGCATCAAATTCCTTTCGCTTGTTCTCGAACCATTTTTGCATTTCGTTGGGGGATTGCATCAGTTCTTGCATAGCTCCCATCGCTTTTAGATGTGCCTCGTCCTTTTTTTGGAACATTTCCATTCCGTGATTTTTGCTCATTTCGGCAATTTCCTCAAAGGAGTTGGCATGAAATTCTTGGTCGCAGGCTCCGCCTAATTGTTTACATGTCATTGTTTTCATTGTATTGCTATGTATTGGTTATTTATTTTTTAGAAGTGCGTCAAGTCTTTCGAAAACGGAACCCCAACCGTTCATAATTCCCATTTTCTCCTGCTGTATCTTGTATTCCTCCGTCGGATGGACCACATGAAACGTAAAAACCGTTTTGTCGCCATTGGGTCGAAACAGAGAGTGTATTTCAACTCCTTCTGTCATCGGTTTAAAGTTCGCCGTCGATACGATTTTTTCGAATTCGATTATTTCGGTGTATTCACCTTCGGCTATAAATTCCTGTCCATTGGGCATGGGCATGATATATTTCCATTTACCCCCAACCTTGAAATCGTGCGTTACTACTATTGTTTTGATTCCCTTGGGGCTCCACCATTTCGCAATATGTTCCGATTGTGTCCACGCCTCCCAAACCAAACTAATCGGGGCGTTAAAGGTTCGCTTAATCGTTATCGTTCTATTATTCATTTCGTTGGATGTATTCATTTTCCGTCGGATTTAGCTTGTAATTTGGTTAGGTAGCTATCAAAAGAGTCCAATTTGTCTTCCCATAATTCGCGGTATTGCTCAATCCACATAAATGCAGGAATGAGGTTTTTCGGTTTAATAAAGCAAAAACGTTCCCTTCCCTCTTTTACATAATCGATTATCTCGCACTCCTTTAAAATTTTCAGATGTTTGGAAATGGCAGGTCGGCTGATTTCGAACTTTTCGGCAATCGCGTTTATCGAAAGTCTTTCTTCGGCCAACAGTTCAATGATGTCCCGTCTTACCGGGTCGGCAATTGCCTGAAAAACATCCCTTCTCATATAATTGAGTAACTAATCGGTTACGAATATATATGTAATCATTCGGTTACACAAATAATTTTTGCTTAAAACTATAGTAATACACAATTGATGTAGTAGGGGAAGGGTTTTGGCAGAAGTCTTGTTGACCGTTGAATGGACATACAGGTATGTCTTTAAACGTGATGATATCCAAACCTCGGAAAAATCAATGCGCACGAGTAATGTACATCGGAAAGCATAATAGCACCTGCTGCGTTTGCCTTACCACAGAATACTATCTAAAGTAGCGGTTATAACCATTCGTTCTATGCTAGAATCTCATAGTCAATATCAAGTTTTCGCAAAGCCCTTAAAGCAGAACCGGTATTCTTATCCGCTACTTCAATGGTTACCGCTTCCCCTTCCAACAACAAGGCCGCCAATTCCTGCAACACTGATGCATCCCCATCTGCGGAAATCGCTGTCATACAGTCCGCTATAGCTCTACTATCTGGCCGCTGGGCGTCACAGGACAACAAATTCACTTTCATATTTCTGGTATATAAAGGCAATATACTACAGTTGTAATGAGATGATGCATCATATTCTTTATCTTTCTATTTTTCATGACCTTGCCGTTCGAAGTGCAATTAGTATGATTTAGAGGTAGAACTCCATTGAACGGAAACATTTACAACAGCGGGGGAAATCTTTTTTGGCTTGGACCTTAATGAAATAATAGTTCACTTTAAAATTGTAAATTCCCGTTTCAAAATCCATCCTATGAAATTCCAATATGCAACGCTCTGGAGTTTGGTGTTCCTTATTCTATTAACCACCTCTTGTACTACCGAAAAAAAGGAATCCGCCACCTTATTGATTTATGGCGGACCCATCTACACCGTTGATTCCACTCAAGCTACGGTCGAGGCAGTTGCGACGAAGGACAGCGTCATTCAATTTGCCGGTAGTCTGGCCGAGGCGGAGCGATTTTTGGGCGAAGATACCCAACGTATTGATTTGAAGGGTAAAACCATGACGCCGGGCCTGATCGAAGGCCACGGACATTTTATGGGCTTGGGCTACAACGAATTGAACCTTGATTTGATGCACACGACCAGTTATCAGGAAATCGTTGATGCGGTAGCCGAAAAAGTGAAAACCACCGCACCTGGGGAATGGATTACCGGTCGCGGATGGCATCAAAGTAAATGGACGGAGATGCCCGAAAAAATGGTCAACGGCTTTCAGACCCATGAGTTGTTGAGTGCCGTGTCGCCCGATAATCCGGTATACTTGCGGCATGCTAGCGGACATGCCGGTTTTGCGAATAGCAAGGCGATGGAAATAGCGGGACTCAAAGCAGTATCGAACGAGGGGATTGACCTGTTCGAGATTGAAGGCGGCGAAGTCATGCGTGATGAATTTGGTGGCCCGACCGGAATATTTAACGAGCGTGCCATGACCTTGATCACCAAACATATTCCGGAAAGTACGCCCGAACAAGACGCCAAGGCCTTTGAAATGGCCGTTGCCGCTTGTCATAGAAATGGTATCACCGGTTTTCACGATGCCGGAATCGGTAAAGAGACCATTGCTCTTTATGATAGTATGAAAGATAAGGATAAAATGAAGGTGCGTATGTATGCCATGCTCACAGGGTGGGACAAGGAACTTCTTGCCGAATGGTATCAAAAAGGCCCGATGATCGATGCGGATCATTTGGTGACCATACGTTCCGTCAAATTGAATTGCGATGGAGCCTTAGGTTCTCGGGGCGCATGGCTTTTAGAGGCATATACCGATCGCCCGGGACATTTTGGACATGAAACCCTGCCTATGGATTTTGTAAAGGAGACCGCGCTTAACGGACTCAATTCAGGTTTTCAAGTGTGTGCCCATGCTATTGGCGATCGTGCCAATAGGGAAATATTGGATAGATACGAAGCTGCTCTGGATGAGGTATCCGATGGCACGCAAGACCATCGGTTTCGAATCGAGCATGCACAACATTTGCATCCCGATGATATTCCGCGTTTTGCCGAGCTTGGGGTTATCCCCGCCATGCAAGCGGTGCACCTGTCATCGGACAGACCTTGGGCAATCGACCGTTTGGGGGAGAAGCGTATCACAGAAGGGGCGTATATGTGGCAAGACCTGCTAAAGAGCGGTATCCCTATCGTGAACGGTACCGATGTACCCGTAGAACCGTTAAACCCGATTGCGAGTCTGTACGCGAGTGTCAGCCGTAAAACATTGAAGGGCACACCCGAAGATGGTTATGAGCCAGCGCAGAAAATGACTAGGGAACAAGCCTTACGTTCCTATACCTTGGATGCGGCCTACGGTGCTTTCGAGGAGAATATTAAGGGCTCGATTACCCCTGGCAAACTCGCCGATTTCACTGTTTATGATCAAGATTTGATGACCGTTCCGGAGGACGAGTTTCTAAAAACCGAGGTGGTAATGACCATATTCGACGGTGAAATAGTGTACGCCAAGGAAGAATAATTTAGATGCGGTATCCGTTATGTTCTATACACGATTCGTCAAGTCGGCCTGCCCAGGTGTGCGAAGGAATCCGAAAATATGAAGTTCATCCTGATTCTATATTTCCAATAGCGTTGCTATTTCTCGCTGCTTTCCTCAATCACAACTAATAACACTCTCTTCATTGCTTGAAATCGCGTTGGCCTGCGTCACGGAGTCGTTGAACAATACGAATTTATCGATACCATGGCCGGACGATCTGGCCGAAATTTCCATTAGGTATGTCCCAGCAGAATCGAATTGGACAAAAATGTTATGGGGATTATTATCAAAGGTAGAGGCCTGCCATTTAAAATCGAGGTTGTTGCCACTTCTGTAAATCTTAAACCAGCCATCGGCCGAAGCACCCTCCGGATTGGGGGTTTTGTCAATTCCCTTGGGATAGACGGTACTCGTTCCGTCCGTATTTTGGGCATAAAAATCCTGAGCATCGTTAAAACGCAACCAGGTATCATTATGATCTGTGCCGTTATCACCGGTTTTTACGGCCGAATTCCATAAGAATTGATAGGTGCCGGGGTTCGTGATGTTTATTTTAAATGTAGCAGTGCCATTACCAGGGATACTAAGATGCTGTTGGCCTTCCCATACCATATATCCGGCTCCGGAATGGCCATCGCCGTCGCTTTTCAATGCCCAATCTGCGGAGAATTCCGCATTTTCAAATTCCACAAGCACTAGACCGTCCTTTTCCGAAAAGATATAATTGCTGGGGTCAGAACATGTAGTGTCTTCGGTGCCGGTTTCTTCGTCCGTGGAGGCATCATCCTCGGTTTCACTTTCTTCTTCCATTACCTCCTCTTCGGCATCCGTTGGCATATAGGCATCTTCGCTACAGGAGTATGTCGAAATGACTACTAGAAAAATGATAAGAATATGGCTTAAAATAAGTCTTTTCATGGTATGAGGGGTTCATTCATAGAGTGTATTATAACTAAAAAATGGCGATAATATTGAAGAAAAGAATACTATTTCGACATACAACCATGTCATATGCGACCAAATTTACTTATGAATACTAAAAAAGCACGAAGTATACAGTCCACTTTGTCAGCGTCAAGCCACCTGCCGGCAGCGTGATTAGTACCCTACATACTTAATTTCAATTTTATTTCTTCATCGGGAATACCTTAAAGAAGGTTAGACTTCGCCAAAACCATTCCAGCGGTCCATAGTTGAAATGCTTCAACCAGATTTTACTGACCCACATCTGCATTCCAATTAAAGCAAAGGCAATCACAAATGTATGGATGTTTTGAAGCTCCCCCAGGTATCCCAATCCCCAACCATAAAGCAAGGCAGTTCCGATAATACTTTGAAGCACATAGTTGGTCAGGGCCATACGGCCATAAGGCGCGAACTTGACCAACCATTTTTCCGGTTTTGTTTTGCGATAGAGCATAACGAAGAGGACTATATACATTAGGGTCATCGTCAAATTGGCCATATCGATGCCCGAAATGCCGATCATGGCGGCCCAATTATAGAATGACGGTTCAGGGCCGAGACTTATAAAGGCAACAGCCGTAATCCCTAAGGATACTACGAACAAAATCAGCGCTCCTATGAGCACTTTTTTAGTGAATTTACGGTTATCCCGAAAGTGTCTTAAAAGCCCCAGCCTCCCTACATACAAACCGATCAGAAAGAAAGCGAAAGTAAAATAACCCCGCCCAAAAATACCGTATTGAAAATTCAGTTTATCCATATGCCCAACCCACCTATTGGTGGCAAAAACGTCCCAAAGGCTTCCGTTCTTAAGCGTATTATAGTATTCGAGTAGATTGGGATCCTCCATGTTCATGGGATCAACATCAAGGAAAAGATGCTGTCCTTGGGTAAAGAAGAAAACGAGATAACGACCGAGTCCTAGAAATAATAACCCTGCGAAAGCAAGTACCCATCTGTTCCGTAGGTAAAAAAATGGTATGAGAAATATTCCGAGCAAAGCATATACCGTTAAAATATCGCCCCGATAAAAGAGGCTATGCACGTAGCCTATTCCCAAGAGTAGTAATAGGCGCCATAGGAACCTTCTTTCATAGGCCATACCCCTTTGGGCACTATTATCCATTTGGATGAAAAAGCTGAGTCCGAATAAAAAAGAAAAAAGGGCTATGAATTTACCTCTAAGGAAAATTCCGATAAAACCATCTATCAGCTGATTGGCAAGCCCTGCGCCGACCGCTTTGGAATGCTGCATCGGGGCCCCTGCGCCGATGTATTGTTCGACCATATGGCAAATCAAAATTCCGGCAAGTGCGAAACCACGCAGGGCATCGATAACTTCAATACGGGATGAAGTTTTGATGGTCATAGGATTGATTCATAGTTGACAGACCGAATTAAACCTGAAATGTTACTATAAAAAGATACGAAAAACTAGATGCAAAATTAGAGCCGGGAAATTATTCTCAATTAACCCAAGACTAGTTCATTAAATTAGAGATAAAAGTATATATTTTAAAACGCATACTTCCAACTGAGTTTTTACGTCGTTGGTCCTGGTTCATCCGCCTTTCAATCTTGGCACTACTTTTTACTTCCCGCTTCGTGCATCGAACATCAAGCCTCTTTTCACTTCCACCAAACCACGAAAAACTTCTCAAAAACGGAATCCGATTTCCGCATCCATACCATCGGTGCATTTTTCTTTAGAATGCGCAGGTTGATGTCCATAAGCGTTTCAAAATGGGGAGTCCAATGCACCTTATCATGTGGTGCAACCACCCATTCCGATTTATAGGGTATATAAAATCGATAGTCTTTAAAGGCTTCTGAATTAAAGTCATCGAAACGCAACCAATAGCCAACGATACAGTCCGTATTCAAAGGTCGGATATGGCTCGCATCGCTTTTAAAGGGTTTAAAGAGTTGTGCTTTGTAACAGGTTCGATGTAGCACCTCGGCAGGGTTTACACCTTTTTCCGATAAAGCTGAAATGCCTTCGGGGGCGTGCAGGAGTCGAAATTGCTCCTTTTTTATTTTTTCCATTTTAGTAAAGAACATATCCCGCTTGTTGGGCCCCATGAGCTGATGGATCGGCTCCGAAATTTCTGGATTGATGATGTAAAACTTATAGGTAAGTTCTACATGAACAAGTTGTTCGGTACTCAAGCTTTTTAGAATAAAATCGATTTCACCAATGGTTTGTTTGCCGCGATGTACGGGAAGGTTGTGGAGCAGTATCTCGTAATTGCCGTGGTATTCGACGAGCTGTTTAAAAACATACTCCATCTGATGTCCCAATCGTATTTTAGAGGGAATGGCTTTTGGTTCAAATTCCGTCAAATCGATTTCAGGAAGCTCGAACTGCTGTATGTTAAACTGCTCGTTGATCCACAAGGGCGGGGTATTTAAAAACCCGATACACTGCTTTTTGCGAAACGCTAAATCCATATTGAAAACGAATTTAAGGGAATCATGTTTGAATTCGGAATAACCGTTAACATTTCCTAAAAAATCAAAATCCTATACCTAGAATGTAGTATTTTTATAGGATGGCTATGAATATGAGAAATGGATTTCGATTTACCCCTTACGAGGCACCCGAACTTTCCCCTTTTGACAAACTTTTTGAGATTTTTCAGGAATTGATTACCCACACTTCAGGGGACTTTGATGAGGCTATCGATTGGCTCCGGGAGTTGGACAAGGAGTATGAGTTGACAGACGAAGACTATACTATAGATGACTTTATTGAAGAGTTAAAGGCCAAAGGTTACATACGGGAGGAGTTCGAGGATGGCGGCGGCCAAATGGGTGAAGAAGGAGAGGACGGAGAGGATGGTAACGGTAACGGCACCATTTCGATTACCGCCAAAATGGAACGTATTATACGGCAGAAAGCCTTGGACCAGATTTTCGGGAAACTAAAGCGCAGCGGGGCGGGCAATCATAAAACGGGCAAGTCGGGTCAAGGAGATGAACATACCGGCGATATGCGCGAATACCGCTATGGCGATGGTCTGGAGCACATATCGATGACGGAGAGTTTGAAAAACGCCCAAATAAACCACGGTATCGGCAACTTTTCACTGAGTGAGGAAGACTTGGTCGTTGAGGATACACAGTACAAGGCACAGATGAGTACGGTACTGATGATCGACATCAGCCACAGTATGATCCTTTACGGTGAAGATCGCATAACACCGGCCAAAAAGGTGGCTATGGCCTTGGCGGAACTTATTACCACACGATACCCCAAGGACACACTTGATATTTTAGTGTTCGGAAACGATGCCTGGCCTATATCGATCAAAGAACTTCCCTATCTGAAAGTTGGTCCCTACCACACCAATACGGTTGCGGGATTGCAGCTGGCGATGGATATGTTGCGTCGAAAACGAAATACCAACAAGCAGATATTTATGATTACGGACGGGAAGCCAAGTTGCCTGAGGCTGCCCGACGGCAATTACTATAAAAACAGCGTGGGTTTAGACGATTATATCGTTGAAAAGTGTTACAATATGGCACGTCAGGCCAGAAAGCTACACATACCCATCACTACCTTTATGATTGCGCAAGACCCCTATTTAATGCAATTTATCAGACACTTTACCGAAGCGAACAAAGGCAAGGCGTTTTTTACGGGCTTAAAGGGATTGGGAGAGATGATATTCGAGGATTACGAGAACAATCGGAGGAAAAGATTGAAGTAGGGTTGCTGCGCGGGCCGGGAAATTCACAATTGATTGACGATCATATACGAAAATGTCATGCTGAGCTTGTCGAAGCACCATATCATTAGGGTAATATAGAGAAATTAAAAAAAAATTGAAAATTAGCCAAAGCATTGATGGTGGAAAAGTAGATTGAGATGTACTAGCAGTAACTATGCCGCTTACCGCCGTTCTATTTTCGCTACTCTTATTTAAAAAAACTATGAAATTGAACTACAAAGAAATCTCCACCTTAGGAGCGCTTAAGAAAGCGGGTTACCAAACCAAAAGTATCAAAGATGAATTGCGTGATAACCTACGGGAACGAATCAAGTCCGGCGAAGAAACCTTTGCTGGCGTATGGGGTTATGAAAACTCCGTTATTCCAGAATTGGAACGAGCGATTTTATCGCGTCACAATATCAACTTGTTAGGCCTTCGAGGGCAGGCGAAAACACGTTTGGCCCGTTTGATGGTAAATTTATTGGACGAATGGATTCCCCTAGTGGAAAGATCCGAAATAAACGATGATCCCTTACAACCGATGTCCCGTTTTGCGATGCAATTGATCGAGGAAAAAGGGGATGATACTCCCATCGCGTGGTTGCATAGAAACGAGCGTTTTTATGAAAAACTGGCTACGCCAGATGTAACCGTGGCGGATTTGATAGGGGATGTAGACCCCATTAAGGCGGCGAATTTAAAGCTGTCGTATGCCGATGATCGCGTAATCCATTTTGGAATGATTCCGCGTGCGAATCGCTGTATTTTCGTAATCAATGAGTTGCCCGATTTACAGGCGCGCATTCAGGTGTCCCTTTTTAATATTTTGGAGGAGGGCGATATCCAGATCCGTGGATTTAAATTGCGCCTACCGTTGGATATACAATTCGTGTTTACGGCAAATCCCGAAGACTATACCAATCGGGGAAGTATCGTAACTCCCCTAAAGGATAGGATTGGCTCACAAATATTGACCCATTACCCCGACGATATTACTACGGCACGCAAGATTACAGCGCAGGAATCCAAATTGGATGAACGGCAGACCGCTTCGGTCTATGTGCCGGACATTGCAAGGGATTTGTTGGAACAAATTAGTTTCGAGGCACGCAACAGCGAGTATGTTGATGCAAAGAGTGGGGTAAGTGCTCGAACGAGCATTACTGCCTTCGAAAATTTATTGAGTACTGCCGAGCGCAGGGCACTATTAACCGGAGCCGAAAACACTATGGTGCGCCTTAGCGATTTCTTAGGCGTCATTCCTGCCATTACGGGTAAGATCGAGCTAGTCTATGAGGGGGAGCAGGAGGGTGCCGATGGCGTTGCTGCCATATTAATCGATGACGCGGTAAAATCGTTGTTTCCGATGTACTTTCCCAAGATAAACAAATTGGAAAAGAAGGATGCCGAAACACCGTACGATGAACTGTTGCATTGGTTTTTTCAAGGAGAGGGTTTTGAGCTGCTTGATGATTTTACCGATAAGGAATACAAACGCAGCTTGGATAGCATTCCGGAACTGAACCGTCTGTTGAAAGAGCATCAGCCCGATTTTCCTGCGCAGGATACCTATTTTTTAAAGGAACTTGTGCTTTGGGGTCTGGTCGCGCATAAGCGATTGAGCAAAAACAGGTTTACGGAAGGGTATCAGTTCAAAGACCTTTATGGTAGCTTTATAAGTGGTTTGTAATATCAATCCCCGCAATTGCCTAAAAGATAGCGATGAATGATATTGATGTTTTTCAATATGTTGCTGATTTATTATAAAAGGTTTAGCATTTATGTTAGACCTTTTTTTTTGCACAATATCGGGAAAACGACTGGACATTTTGTGTAAACACGAATTTCCAAAATCTAAATGGAAAAAGCCACAACCTATATAGCACTCTATTCTCCAGTGAACGGTCGATTTTAAGAAATCCCCGAACTTATATTAGTGATATAACCATGAGATTGCATAGCCATCTAACTAATCCCAATTATCAACCTGATTCATATCATCGAACTTGTAACCACCAACGTATTTTTTTCGATAAATAATGGTGAGAACGGTAAGGACGATAAGTAGCGTGTAGAGCACCATGATCAAAATGCCAATGGGTTTGAAGGTTTCTGGAATGGTATGGTCTACAAACTTTGATGCACCCACCACTATCAGGACGGTATCGATGAGCTTATAAATGTAGACCAATAAGATGGCATATAGTACATATTCTAAATTGCGCATTTGCGGATCCGCAATTTCTTCCTCCTTTATTTTGAACCATAGTACATATAAAAACGCAAAATGCACCAAAGCGGCTAACGGAAAAATATAATTCTGAAATTTAAAGAAGTAAAATTGGTTGGTATATAAACCGTAAAAGCTGAAAACGATCAAGAGCGCCAAAGTAGCTATTGAAACCACTAGGGCACGTTTCCAAGGAAGGATTTTTAAGGCATATTTCATTGGGGGCACGTATTAAATCTTGGAAAAATCAAGTTCTCGAATTAAAACGGTTTTCATTTGGCTTTATTGAAAAAAATCGATGAACAACAAACCAAAAAAAATCGCACCTTAAAAATTGTAATGCATATGGCATATTTGACTTTCCCTCCTACAAGCCAAAAAAAGAATTCAGCCACGAATTGATTAGCTGTGTAGTTAGCCTTAAAAATACTAAAAAAAGCCCTAGATTTCCCTTAATAATCACCTAATCATAATTCTATCCATGCCGATCAAGAGCTTTAGATACCTTATAAAAGCACAATTTTTAGGATTTCGATACAGCGGATGGCAACAACAACCGGGACAGAAAACCATAGAGGGAATGCTACTGAAAACCTTGAAATTCATCGTGCCCGATCGGGATGTCAAAATACTCGGCGCCGGTAGGACAGACGCAAAAGTTTCCGCTTTGGACTATTATTTTGAACTCTTTGTAAAGGAAAGCGCGATTGATAACCTTTTGGACTTTACGACCCTTTTTAATGAAAACCTTCCCGCCGATATCAGGATAGTAAGGATTTCGCTTGTAGATGCTGATTTCAATATCATTCAAGGTAGCAGATCGAAGGAGTATGTGTACCTATTTTCCTTCGGGGAAAAGAATCATCCATTTTGCGCCCCTTTTATGGCCAACATCATAACGGACTTAAATATCGATTTGATGAAACAGGGCGCTTTGCTGTTTGAAGGAACACACCATTTTTCGGTGTATACGGCCCGATTGCGAAAAAACTCAAAGACCATTCGAACCATAGATAGCTGTCGAATCAAGGAAAACACTTTATTAACGGCTAATTTTTTTCCTCCATTAAGCTATGCGTTACATATATCGGGAGCGGGTTTTATGCGGTATCAAGTACGTATGATCATGGGGGCGCTGATTCAATTGGGAAAAGGGGAGTTGACACTGGAAGAAATCGAATCGTCATTACAAGCGGATAGTGGCATTCAATTGGAATTCGTAGCCCCGGGCTCGGGTCTCTTGTTGAATGCCATCGATTTTAAATAAACCATTTCTTGCTCCCTTTGTATATTTATCGAAAATAGCACACCATGACCACGACCAAGACCGGAAAAAAGAAGCAACCTAAGGCGAAGGCAACATCCAAATTTTCCAAGAAACGAGGCAAGGCGCCAGGAACGGTAACCTACGTCGGTACACGTGAAAAACAAGTAGCCGAAGTACAAATAGTGGCCTATAATGAGCAAGAACAGCGTTCCTATAAGCCACATACCTTAGAGGAGATTATAAATTTTAAGAAGTCCGGTCATATCAGTTGGATCGATATCGCCGGATTGAGCGATGAGCAGTATATCGAGCAGTTGGGAAAGCAGCTAAACCTGAACCCTCTAATATTGGAGGATACGGTAAACGTGAATCAGCGACCAAAAATAGACGAGTACGATGACTATATTTTTGGTGTGTTCAAGATGCTCTATTTGGATAAAAACGATAAAATCGTAACGGAGCACATGGCCATGGTCTTAGTCGAGGATGCGGTGCTCGTATTTCAAGAGGAGCCGTTGGATGATGTTTTTGATGGGGTACGGGAGCGCATACGAACAAAGACCGGTCGTGTGCGTTTTGCTGGGGCCGATTACCTTTTTTTCGCGCTTTTAGACGCTATCGTCGATAACTATTTCATCATATTGGAAAGTATACAGGAACAAATCGAAGGGCTCGAAGAAGAAGTCTATGACAATCCCGTACCGGACGTCGCCAAAAGGATTCAGGCACTAAAAAAAGAGGTAATGCGCCTTCGGAGGTTGATCTTTCCGGTTCGCGAAATGATCGTCCGTTTAATAGAAACAGAGAATCCCTTGATCAAAAAAGAGACCAAGCTTTTTCTGCGCGATGTTTTAGATCATGCCACCGAGATCAATGAGACGCTTCAAATCTATCGGGAGATGAGCATGAGTCTCATGGAAATGTATATGAGCAACATGAGCAACAAAATGAACGAGGTCATGAAGGTGTTGACCATCATGGCATCGATATTCATCCCGCTGACCTTTATCGCCGGTATATACGGTATGAATTTCGATCATATGCCCGAACTTCATACCGAAAATGGCTATTTTGTGGTCTGGGGGGTGATGATTAGCTTGTTCGTAGGCATGCTTTTTTACTTTAAACGAAAGGGTTGGTTATAGACGGCCCTTTTTGGCAGGCCAACTTTTTGTATCTTGTCTGAGGGATAACGTTAACCAAACCATTACTTCTAAACAACGGTTCATGCCATACTGGGCTTACATTACTTTGATTGTTTTGGCAAGTTATATTGTATTGAGTGTGCTGTTGTATTTCTTGCAGGACTACATTATGTTCAAGCCTGAAAAGTTGCCCAAAGATTTTCTGTTTCACTACGATAATCAGGAAATAGAGGAATACAATGTAGAAACCCGCGATGGTGCTGTTATAAACGGACTCCATTTTAAGACCAAGAATCCAAAGGGCATCGTCTTCTATTTAAAGGGAAATTCAAAGAGCATTAAAGGTTGGGGAAAATTTGCCGTAGATTTTACGCGTCATGGCTACGACGTCGTTATGGTCGATTACCGAGGTTTCGGAAAGAGTACGGGCCGCCGAACGCAGAAGGCGGTAAAACGTGACTTACAAATAGTATACAATCAGATTAAGGAAAATGTTTCCGAAAAGTACATCATACTCTATGGTCGCTCTTTGGGATCGGGATTTGCGACCAAACTGGCCTCCATGAACAATCCCCGAATGCTTATTCTGGATGCACCCTACTATAGTCTTACCAAAATGGCCAAGAAATACATTCCTTTCATGCCGTTGTCGCTATTGGTCAAATTTCCTATGCCCACTTATAAATGGTTGCAATACGTACAATGTCCGGTACATATTATCCATGGCACCGATGATAAATTGATTCCGTATAAGACTAGTGTAAAACTCTCCAAGATAAAACCGAAACTGTCTCGATTGTACACGGTAATCGGGGGTGGGCACAAAAATTTGAATACATTTGAATCGTACCATAAAATGCTCGACGAAATCATCAATACGAAACCCAAGCCCACAGACCTCAAAGGTTCGAGCATGGTCCCGAAGAAATTGCAAGAAAAAGAATGAGAAGACTTAAGAAGATTAGCATTGTCTTGGCAGTGCTGTATGTGTTATTGACCATATTGACCTATACCTTTCAAGAAAGACTAATATTTTTCCCGTCTAAGATGCCGATGAATCATCAGTATGATTTTTGTCAGGATTTTGAAGAGTTCAACCTTACCGCCGATGATGGTGCCGTATTGAATGCCGTTCACATCAAACAGGATAGTGCAAAAGGGGTAGCATTATATTTTCATGGAAATTCCGGAAATATCTCCCACTTGATCCACGTGGCCAACCTCATTACCAGAAAAGGGTACGATGCAATTATGGTCGACTACCGCACCTATGGGAAAAGCACCGGTAAAATGAGCGAAGAGGCCCTTAAAAAAGATGCACAATTATTTTATGACCATGCCCTTACGAAATATAAAGAAGAGGAAATCATTCTCTATGGGCGTTCGTTCGGTACGGGTGTGGCAGCTGGTCTGGCCGCTGAGAATTCCCCAAAAAAACTGATTTTGGAATCCCCTTTCTATAGCGCCGTGGCCTTGGGCGAACATCGCTTTCCGATTTTTCCGGTAAACTGGTTGGCTACCTATCGCTTTCCGAGCAACGAATACCTCAAATCGGTCAAATGCCCGATTTACATCTTTCATGGCGACGAGGATTCCGTCATCCCCATTGAACAAGCCCGTAATTTATATGAGGCTATTCCAGGAGACAATAAGAGGTTTTATAAAATAGAAGGCGCAGGGCATAACTATTTGCAGGATTTCGCTGTGTTTCAGAAAGGCATAAACGAGGCGTTTCAATAAATAATTGAATTTTGGGGGATAGCTGGCATATAGATATCAACTGCGATGTAGGTGAAGGCGTCGGTAACGAGCGCGAACTGCTTCCGCTGATTTCGTCTTGTTCCATTGCCTGCGGCGGCCACGCCGGTAACGAAAAATCGATGCGCGAAACCATACGCTTGGCGATGCGTCATAGGGTGAAGATCGGGGCCCATCCCGCTTATCCCGACCGTCAAAATTTTGGAAGGATTTCTATGGATATCTCTAGGGATGCGCTTTCGAAATCCATTCATGAACAGCTGACCACATTTACATCCATCTTAAAGGAAGAAAATGCGATCTTGCACCATATCAAACCACACGGTGCTTTGTACAATGACTTGGCCAAGGATGAGGCCCTTTGTAACACTTTTCTAAAATCGATTGCCATGTACAAATCGGGGAGTGTGCTTTATGTCCCTTTCGGTTCACTAATCGAACAAATGGCAACAATAGAGGGGTTCGGTGTAAAACGAGAGGCATTTGCCGATAGAAATTATGACAATCAACTGCATTTGGTCTCCCGAAAATTTTCTGACGCTGTTTTAACGGAGCCTACCAAAGTCCTAAACCACCTGAAAATGATGGTTACCGAAAAAAAAGTAAGGACCGCTGAAGGGAATCTTATTTCTATACAGGCCGATACGTATTGCATACATGGCGACACACCTGATGCTTTGAAAATATTAACGTATATTTCGCAAAAGTTGCCGGAATTGAACATTACCACTACCAAGTGAACAACTACGAAATTTACATACGGCCCTTTGGCCAACATGCCATACTCGTTGAATGGCCCAACAAGGTCGAGGAAGCTATTTTGGAGGATATTCTTCAATTTATGGCGGTCTTGAGGGAAAAGATGGATTTGCAATCATGGGAACTCGTGCCGGCCTATAATTCCCTTACGTTGATTCGCCGCGATGGTGTAATCGATTTCTCCAAATTTCGCCAACAGATACAAGATTGGTATGGAGCGGAGAGTACCGCAATAAAAAGTGACCGATTTTTATGGAAGCTACCCGTCTGTTACGATTTGGATTTAGGAATCGATTTGACCGAGGTGTCCGAATTTTTGGGAACAGGGGTTCAAGAGGTCATCGCGGCCCATACGGCACATCAATATACGGTTTATGGTATCGGTTTTCTACCGGGCTTTATGTATTTGGGCGGTATCCCCCCAAGCTTAGAAGTGCCGAGAAAGGCAAACCCCCGACTTAAAGTGACGAAAGGATCGGTGGGCCTTGCTGCCAAGCAAACGGGTATTTACCCGCAAGACTCACCAGGAGGGTGGAACATCATCGGGAATTGTTCGGTGCCTATGTTCAATGTAGCCAATGACCCTCCCTGTTTTGTGAGTGTAGGGGATAAGGTACAATTCTATGCCATCGAGCGCGCCGAATATGAACTACATCTTATAGAGGCCGAAGTCGGAATCTACAAAATCGAAAAAATTCCATTGGATGCTTAAAGTACTCAAACCCGGATTCTTCACGACCATTCAGGACACCGGAAGGTTCGGTCTACTGAACAAAGGCGTACCCGTTTCGGGGCAAATGGACTGTATAACGGCAGAAAAAATAAATCTGCTTTTGGAAAACGATCCTACTGCTGCCCTAATGGAGATTACTATGACCGGGCCTACCTTGGAGTTTGAAGCGGATACCTATATCTGTTATGGCGGTTCGGAAATGTCGGTAACCTTGAATAACGAACCGTTGGAGGCATATACGGTTACCAAAGTGAACGAGGGCGATATCCTTTCCTACGGAAGGTTGATAAAAGGATTTCGGAATTACCTTGGTATCAAAAACGGGTTCCAGACCAAAAAAGTTCTGGGGAGTCGTTCTTTTTATTTCCCGTTGACCGAAAAAAACCATATCACGGAACGAATGGAAATCGATTATGAGGCGATTTCCGATTTCAAGCCGATTTTACCGGAATTAAAGGTCGATTCCCATCTCGAGGAAACCGTACTACAGGTTACGCCCGGTCCTGAACACGGGCTGCTCACCGATGATCAATTGAGTGACTTGTTCCAGAACGAGTTCACGGTCGCCAAAGAGAACGACCGTATGGCCTATCAATTGAATTTTAGTATCCCACAACACCATATTTCCATGCTTACCTCGGCCACCATGCCCGGTACGGTGCAACTTACCCCAGCCGGCAAATTGATCATCCTTATGAAAGATGGGCAGACTACGGGCGGCTATCCGAGAATACTACAACTTACCGAGGAGGCCATTGCGATTCTGGCACAAAAAAAATCCGGAGACAAATTATCCTTCGCCTATTTAAGTTCTTGATTTTTTCAGGATTGAAGTTGTTGATCAACCCACTCTTGGAAGCAATTCCAATTTCATTTGCTTTTGTCCGCTTTTTGATATACACTTGTATTCATGAAAGCAGTAGAAGTAAACGTGATTCTAGTTGTCCGCAATAGCGGATGATACGGTTGCGTTCTGCATGTAAAGGCCCGTATCATTAAAAAATGATACGGGCCTTTACTTTTGGAAAAGATTGAATATGGTAGAAATAGGAAGCTATGTGTTTGATATTCAGAACCATAACCGCAATAGCGTACAATTGAATTTAGAATGCCCATGCCAAGATGTTAAATCGGCTTCTTAAAAGCCGATATCTTTGATAATAGGACGTATAAAACAGGACAATAGCACTTTTATGGAATTGAATAAATACAGCAAGAACGTTACTCAAGACCCAACGCAACCGGCAGCTCAAGCGATGTTGTATGCCATCGGTTTTAAGGATGAGGATTTCCTTAAGCCCTTGATCGGTATCGCGAGTACCGGCTATGAAGGTAATCCGTGTAACATGCACTTGAATGATCTGGCCAAGGTGGTCAAGGAAGGGGTCAACTCCAAGGAAACAGTTGGTCTTATATTCAATACTATCGGCATCAGCGATGGTATCTCCATGGGGACGCCTGGAATGCGATTTTCTCTGCCCTCCAGGGACATTATCGCCGATTCTATGGAAGCCGTTGTTCAGGGAATGTCCTACGATGGACTGGTAACGGTGGTTGGCTGTGATAAAAATATGCCCGGAGCCCTAATGGCCATGATACGCTTGAATCGTCCGTCTATTTTAGTATATGGCGGTACTATCGCCTCGGGCTGCCACAATGATAAAAAACTTGATATCGTATCCGCTTTTGAAGCATGGGGCGAGAAGGTAGCCGGCACTATGCCGGAATCGGAGTTCAAATGCATCATCAAAAAATCGGTACCGGGGGCAGGAGCTTGTGGGGGCATGTATACCGCGAATACAATGG
Source organism: Aggregatimonas sangjinii (assembly GCF_005943945.1). Taxonomy (GTDB): domain Bacteria; phylum Bacteroidota; class Bacteroidia; order Flavobacteriales; family Flavobacteriaceae; genus Pelagihabitans; species Pelagihabitans sangjinii. The sequence goes on from NZ_CP040710.1 coordinate 1,702,755, forward strand.
CTTCGGCAATTGAAGCGCTGGGGATGGCACTGCCCTACAATTCATCAAACCCGGCCATTAGTGATGACAAAAACGCAGAGTGTCTCGCCGCTGGTAGGCAAATGCGCGTGCTTATCGAAAAAGATATCAAACCCTTGGACATCGTTACACGGAAATCCTTGGAAAATGCCATTCGCTTGGTGACCATAATGGGCGGGTCTACCAACGCCGTATTGCACTTTTTAGCCATTGCCAGAGCAGCTGATATCATATTTACGTTACAGGATTTTCAACACATTAGCGATACGACGCCTTTTATCGCGGACTTGAAACCGAGCGGTAAATATTTAATGGAGGATGTTCACCGTGTGGGTGGTATACCAGCTGTATTAAAGTATTTATTAAAGAACGGATTACTGCATGGGGATTGTTTGACGGTGACCGGAAAGACACTTGCCGAGAACTTGGAAAATGTTCCGGACCTGGAAGAAGGCCAAAACGTAATCATGCCTTTGGACAAGCCTATAAAGGCAACGGGGCATTTGAGAATGCTCTATGGCAACCTTGCGGAGAATGGCTCCGTAGCTAAGATTACCGGTAAAGAAGGACTGCGTTTCGAAGGAACGGCAAAGGTATTCAATAGCGAATACGATGCAAACGATGGTATCCGTCAGGGATTGGTAAAAAAGGGAGATGTGGTGGTCATTCGCTACGAAGGACCCAAAGGTGGACCGGGAATGCCGGAAATGTTAAAGCCTACTGCGGCGATTATGGGTGCCGGTTTAGGAAAAGAAGTGGCCTTAATTACCGATGGAAGATTTTCGGGTGGGACCCATGGCTTTGTTGTGGGACATATTTCCCCCGAAGCACAGGAAGGCGGAACGATTGCTTTGGTCGAAGATGGTGACATCATAACCATTGATGCCGAAACCAATTCCATAAGTGTAAACGTCGATAATGAAGAATTGGCCAAACGCAAGGCCGCTTGGGTAGAACCGGAATTGAAATTTAAGAAGGGTGTGCTCTACAAATATGCCCGTTCGGTGTCATCGGCGGCACAAGGCTGTGTAACGGACGAGTTTTAGGCAACGTGTACCCTTAAAGGGATGTGGGAATGTCTAATGTTTCAGGATGTTCTCAGGATGAAAAGATTGAAATACGTATTGTTCCCTGCAAAGGGGTCGGGGCAGCTCAAAAGAAAGCGCTTCCCGAGGTAGAAATAAGAGAAAATTATAAATCCCTCGCTTGTAAAGAGGGTTTGGAAGAGGACTATGGAAACAGTAAAAGAAAAACAGACCGAAACGAAATCAACCGCAACGCTCAAGATTTCGGGTGCCGAAGCAATTGTTCGGTGCTTATTGGCCGAAGGGGTCGATTTGCTATATGGCTATCCAGGTGGTGCCATCATGCCGGTCTATGACGAATTGTATAAGTTTCAGGACAAACTAACGCACATCCTGACCCGCCATGAGCAAGGGGCGACCCATGCAGCACAGGGCTATGCCCGGGTTTCAGGCAGGGTAGGGGTCGCTATGGCCACCTCGGGGCCGGGAGCGACGAATTTGGTGACCGGTTTGGCCGATGCACAAATCGATTCCACGCCCATGGTTTGTATCACGGGTCAGGTGCCCAGGAAATTATTAGGCTCCGATGCGTTTCAAGAAACCGATATTATCGGTATCTCGACTCCGGTCACCAAATGGAATTATCAAATTACCAAAGCCTCGGAAATTCCGGAAATCATGGCGAAGGCCTTTTACATTGCCAAATCAGGGCGCCCAGGTCCGGTGTTAATCGATATTACCAAAAATGCCCAGTTCGACGAATTTGAATTCTCCTATGAAAAATGCAAAGGGGTACGAAGTTATACTCCAGATCCAAAACCCAATGTAGGTTCGATCGAGGCGGCTGCCGAATTAATGAACAACGCCAAAAGGCCAATGATCGTCTGGGGGCAAGGTGTGATTCTAGGGCAGGCAGAGTCGGCATTAAGGGCGGTTATCGAAAAGTCCGGCATACCTGCCGCTTGGACGATAATGGGTGAATCGGCTATTCCTACATCACATCCGCTCAATGTGGGTATGGTAGGAATGCATGGTAATTACGGACCGAATGTATTAACGAATGAGTGTGATGTCCTGATCGCTATCGGAATGCGGTTTGATGATCGGGTAACCGGCAATTTGGATACCTATGCCAAACAGGCCAAGGTGATTCACTTTGAGATCGACCCGGCGGAAATCAACAAGAACGTCAATGCCGATGTCGCGGTTCTAGGAAACTCCAAAGCAACGCTGGAGTTGTTGTTGCCATTGCTCCATGCGAACACCCATGCCGATTGGCATAATGAGTTTAAGAAGCGGCACGACATTGAATTCGATGCAGTGATTCAAAACGATATCCACCCGACCAAGGAAGGTTTGACGATGGGGGAAGTTATTGAGGAAATCAATTTGGCTTCGAATAATAATGCTGTAATCGTTACGGATGTCGGGCAACACCAGATGATCGCCTGCCGTTATGCCAAATTCGAACAATCCAAAAGCAACATCACCTCTGGCGGCTTAGGTACCATGGGCTTTGCACTTCCGGCCGCGATTGGGGCCAAGCAGGGCGCGATGGACCGGGAAGTGGTCGCCATTATTGGTGACGGTGGCTTTCAAATGACCCTTCAGGAACTGGGTGTCATTTTTCAGCATCAGATTCCCGTAAAGATCGTGGTCTTGAACAACGACCATTTGGGCATGGTACGCCAGTGGCAAGAACTGTTTTTTGATAAGCGCTATGCGTCAACGGTGATGGTGAATCCGGATTTTGTAAAAATCGCGGAAGGCTATCATATCGAATCAAAACGGGTGAGTAAACGGGAAGCGTTGAAAGCTACCATTCAAGAGATGATCGCTTCCGACAAACCCTACTTTTTAGAAGTAAAAGTGGAAAAAGAGGATAATGTGTTCCCCATGATTCCGTCCGGGGCCTCGGTTTCCGACATCCGATTAAAATAAGTCATCCAGAACAGGTTTTTTTGATAGTATTGAGAAAGATAGGAATTGCACTAAAATGAACGATTCGAACATACGGGACATGCCAACGATACATTCGGAGATTGCCCGTAAATCCAAGGAAATCGGATTTGCAATGCCGTCGGATGTGTATATCGGGACGCTGTTAAAGACCTTGATTTCAAGCAAACCGGCAGGGAAATTTCTAGAACTGGGAACTGGAATAGGATTGTCTTTGTCTTGGATGCGCGATGGAATGGATGAAAACAGTAGCTTGATATCGGTAGACAATGACCCGGAGCTGATAGCGATTGCAGAGCAATATTTTGGAAAGGATGAGCGTATCGAAATACTTTGCGAAGATGGCTCGGAATGGATCAAGAAATATAAAGGCCGTGCCTTCGACCTTGTTTTTGCCGATGCATGGCCAGGAAAGTATAGCGAATTGGACGAAATTCTAGGGTTGATAAAAGTAGGCGGGTTTTACATCATCGACGATATGACCGCCCAACCGAATTGGCCTGAAGGTCATGAGGAACATGTAGACGGATTGATATCCTATCTGGAGCATCGGTCGGATTTTAATTTGACCAAGATGAACTGGTCGACAGGAGTGATCGTAGCGGTAAAAACAAAGTAGAAACACTGTCACCTTAGGACGATTCGCGGTAGGCGTGCCCGGGGTAACATGAATGGATTATGCAGCAATTGGCACACAAATGGGATGCGAAATTATACAACGATAAACATTCGTATGTATACGATTACGGTGAATCCCTAATCGGTTTACTCGATCCGCAGCCCAATGAAAGAATCCTAGATTTAGGGTGTGGTTCGGGGGAACTGACTTGCAAAATAAAGGAACTCGCCGGAGAGGTTGTCGGGATGGACAAGTCCATCGACATGATTGAAAAGGCGCGATTACAGTATCCGCTCATTGATTTTCAAGTCGGTGACGCGAGTGATTTTTATGTAGACAAACCTTTTGACGCCATTTTTTCGAACGCCACCCTACACTGGGTAGCCAAATATAGAGAAGCGATCAATTGTCTTTATTGCAGTTTGGAACAAGGAGGACGTCTAGTAGTCGAGTTCGGTGGTAAGGATAATGTTCGAGCCATAACCGATCAGCTGTGTACATCCCTGTTAAAAAGAGGCTATACGCAACAAGCCGAGGTGGTACTTTGGTATTTTCCTTCTGTAGGGGAATATACGACCGCCTTGGAAGCTTCGGGATTCACGGTTACTTTTGCGCAATGGTACGACCGTCTGACGGAACTGGCGGATGAACAAACGGGCATCAAAGATTGGCTTGCAATATTCAGCCGCCCTTTTTTTACAGGCGTACCGGATTCGGATGTTCCGGAAATTATGAACGAGGTTCAGGAGCGGTTAAAACCGAAATTGTTTAGAAATGGCAAATGGTATGCGGATTATAAAAGAATTCGAATAGTGGCATATAAATAAGACACCCTCACCTAAGCGCTGCCTTCGGTCCATTTCCAAAGGACGAATCGGCAGGAGGAAAGGGCGTTACAAAGTATAAAAGACAAGTTTTCGAAGGAGCCTGTCTGAAGCGAAACCGAAAGGTTAAAATTGAAATTATAAGGAGCAACAATGGCAAAACAATGGTTCACCATTTCGGTATATTCCGAAAACAATGTGGGTTTACTGAATAGGATATCGGGTATATTCTTAAAGCGACACATTAACATAGAAAGTCTAAACGTTTCAAAATCAGAAATTGACTACGTGTCAAAATTTACCATTGTGGTGAATACTACCGAAAAGTGGGTACACAATATCGTAGGGCAAATCGAAAAGCAAATCGAAGTCATCAAAGCGTTCTATCATACAGACGAGGAAACGATCTATCAAGAATCGGCCCTGTTCAAGATCGATTCCGCTTTGTTGTTCGACGAACGTCAAATACAAAATATCATCAAAGAGAGCAATTCGCAAATCGTGACCGTGGGGCGTGATTTTTTCGTGCTTGCCAAATCGGGCCGTCGAAACGAAATCGATGAAATGCACGACCAATTAAAGCCCTATGGCATTATGCAGTTTGTACGCTCAGGCCGTATCGCCGTTTCAAAGGACGAAATGCAGATTTCGGCGATGCTCGAGGACTTTAAACAGAATTAAACAAATACTTTCTGATGGCCTTTGGGCTTCAAGAAAAATGCTACTAGCACCAAAATCAATATAATTAACGAGAACATTAACAAATCCCTATCCTAACTGAAATCAAACCATTCTCCGGTTTACTTGCCGGAAAAGGATAGTTTCAGCTGAAGTCTAGGGATAAAAACAAAAATCACTTATTCATGGCAAATTATTTTAATACACTATCACTTAGAGATCAACTAACACAGCTCGGAAAGTGCAGATTCATGGAATCCAGCGAATTTGCAGATGGTGTATCCGCTTTAAAAGGAAAGAAAATCGTCATCGTCGGTTGTGGGGCCCAGGGCCTGAACCAAGGATTGAATATGCGTGATTCCGGTTTGGATATCGCGTATACGCTGCGGGAGTCGGCAATTAATGAAAAAAGACAATCGTACATCAACGCCACTGAAAACGGATTCACGGTAGGCACCTATGAGGAGCTGATACCCAGTGCCGACCTGGTAGTCAATCTTACCCCTGACAAACAACATACCGCGGTCGTTACGGCCATTATGCCTTTGATGAAACAGGGAGCGACCTTGTCCTATTCCCACGGATTCAATATCGTTGAGGAGGGCATGCAGATTCGTGAAGACCTTACGGTCATTATGGTGGCGCCCAAATGTCCAGGTTCCGAAGTGCGTGAGGAGTACAAAAGAGGTTTCGGTGTCCCGACCTTGATTGCTGTGCATCCGGACAATGACCCCCAAGGAAAAGGGTTGGAGCAGGCTAAGGCCTATGCCGTAGGTACCGGAGGCCATAGGGCAGGTGTCCTGATGTCTTCGTTCGTCGCCGAGGTGAAATCCGATCTCATGGGAGAACAGACCATTCTCTGCGGGTTATTGCAGACGGGAAGTATTCTGTGTTTTGATAAAATGATCGAGAAAGGAATCGATGCGGGCTACGCGTCCAAATTGATCCAATACGGATGGGAAACCATTACCGAGGGCATGAAGTATGGTGGCATCACCAATATGATGGACCGCCTATCGAATCCCGCCAAAGTAAAGGCTTTTGAATTGGCAGAAGAACTAAAGAACATCATGCGTCCCCTTTTTCACAAACATATGGACGATATCATGACCGGCCATTTCTCCAAAACGATGATGGAGGACTGGGCGAATGACGACAAGAATTTATTGAAATGGCGGGCCGCTACGGGAGAAACCGCTTTCGAAAAAACCCCGGCCGGCAATCATGAAATCAGCGAACAGGAATTTTACGACAATGGCGTATTGATGGTTGCGATGGTGCGGGCAGGTGTCGAGCTGGCCTTTGAATCGATGACCGAATCCGGCATCATTGCCGAATCGGCCTATTACGAATCGTTACATGAAACGCCACTTATTGCCAATACGATAGCCAGAAAAAAACTGTTTGAAATGAACCGTGTCATTTCCGATACCGCGGAGTACGGTTGCTATTTGTTCGATCACGCCTGTAAACCCTTGTTGGCGGATTTTATGACTAAGATTGATACGGACGTTATCGGCAAAGCCTATGGAAAAGGAAATCATGTAGACAACGCCAAACTGATAACGGTAAATAAGGCCCTAAGGGAGCATCCTGTGGAAATCGTAGGTGCACGCCTACGAGAGTCGATGACCGCAATGAAACCAATCGTATAAGAATATAGCGCGGCTGTCTAAAAGTCTGATTCTTTACTATTTGTCCCATCGAGCGCAGTCGAGATGTTTTGAACCCCAGTGGTCTTCTTAACTGCGCCGGCCTGCTGGCATTGCAGGCTAGAAATGACAGTTTAGTAGCCAATTTAGACAGCCTTTTTTTACTTGTTTTCTTATCCTGCTGCATCAAAAATAGTGAAGCGACGCTACATGCGGAATCAAGATGGTAAGATACCGACACCGTATACGGCAGTGCTAGAAAGGAGAGTACCTTTTCACATTACGAATGGGAAATCTTCAAAAACCAGCAGTTCGGTTTTGAATGTGATTTGCTATAAATATTATTTGCAATTAGGTTATATAGTCCATAATTTTTACTAAACCCATAAACCCATAAACCCATAAACCCATAAACCACTAACTCACTAAATCACTAACTTAATAACCCAATAACCCAGTAGTAACCCAAACAGCCCCGAAACATTAAAAAACAAGCTATGAGCAGCACAACGAACACCATCCCCGCCGAATACCAAATCACCGAAACCATTGACCAACGCCATTACCTTGTAGGTGGCGAGCTCAAGGAATGGAAAGGGAACACCACCGAAGTACATTCCACCATTTCCTCCACCGAAAACTATGCGCCGACCTTGCTGGGGAGCATTCCCGATATGGGAGAGCCCGAAGCAATGGACGCGCTGCAAGCGGCCTTAAAGGCCTACGGGAAAGGACAAGGTGCCTGGCCGACGATGCATGTAAAGGACCGTATTTCGTGTATGGAGGTTTTTGTGGGGAAGATGAAAACGAAACGCCAGGAAATCGTGAAACTACTCATGTGGGAAATTGGTAAATCCTTGCCTGATTCGGAAAAAGAGTTCGACCGTACCGTTGAATATATTAACGATACCATTGAGGATTACAAGGAATTGGATCGCACTGCCGCAAAATTTCAGAAGCAAAGTGGGGTATATGCCCATATCAAAAGAGGGCCGCTCGGCGTGGTGTTGTGCTTGGGACCCTATAACTATCCCTTAAACGAAACCTTTGCCTTGTTGATTCCCGCGATTATTATGGGGAATACCACTATTTTTAAACCGGCCAAACACGGGGTGTTGTTGATTACGCCTCTGTTGGAAGCCTTCCAATCCAGTTTTCCGAAGGGTGTCGTCAATATCATTTTCGGAAGGGGTAGGGCAGTAGCGGCTCCCATCATGCAAACCGGAAAAGTAGATGTGCTGGCCTTGATCGGAAATAGTAAATCGGCGAATGCCCTGCAGGATCAACACCCAAAAAGCAACCGTTTACGCCTAGTATTGGGCTTGGAGGCCAAAAATCCGGCGATCATACTGCCCGATGCCGATATGGAGTTGACCTTGGACGAGGTGATTGCAGGAACGCTATCGTTTAACGGACAGCGGTGTACGGCCCTAAAAGTGGTCTACGTACATGATGACATTAAAGAGCAATTCAACAGCAAGTTCGCCCAACGGGTAGATGCGCTTAAATTCGGAAATCCATGGGACGAAGGTGTAAAACTGACCCCGCTTCCAGAACCTCAAAAACCAGCCTACGTTCAGGAACTTATTGATGATGCAGTGGCCAAAGGCGCTAAAATATTGAATAAAAAGGGAGGGCAACATTTTGACAATTACATCTGGCCAGCAGTGCTTTATCCGGTCACCAAGGATATGCGAGTATACCAAGAAGAGCAGTTCGGCCCGATCATTCCCTTGGTACCTTTTTCCAATATCGAAGAGCCCTTGGATGATATGGCGGAAAGTAACTATGGACAACAAGTAAGCCTCTTTGGAAAGGATGTCTATGCCCTAGCACCCTTGATCGATACCTTGGTCAATCTGGTATGTCGGGTCAACCTGAACAGCTCCTGCCAACGGGGTCCAGATGTTTACCCCTTTACGGGAAGGAAAGATTCCGCCCAAGCAACCTTGAGTGTACATGATGCATTACGCTCGTTTTCGATACGGACCTTTGTTGCCTTCAAGGACAATGAACTTAACAATGAGGTTATCGAACAATTGTTGGAAGCCAAGTTGAGCAACTTCGTCAGTACGGACTATATTCTGTAAGTTTTTTAGCCGTCTTAGCACAAACACCTGCTTTAGGTTTCCTAAAAAAATCCATATCTTGAATTTCAAAGATTAACTATAAACACACCAGAACACTAGAACATGAAAAGAGCAATTTTAAGGGCGGCTACCTTTGTAGCGGTATGCCTGATTTTTACAAGCACCCACGCGCAGGTCGAAGGCAGTACGGAAATCGATAGTGTGGCCGCCAGTACGACCGTACAAAACGATAGTTTATCAAATAATCTGGCAATGCAAACCGATACCGCGTTTGAAAATAACAAACGATGGTTTTTTGGCTGTGGCTTCGGATTGAATTTCGTCGGGGGTACCAGTCTAAGCCTTTCCCCGAATGTAAATTATTTGGTCAGTGAAAAGGTGAGTATCGGAGTCGGACTCCAGGGCAATTACATTTCCATCAAGGACGTACAAAGCACTACGACCATCGGGGGGAACATCATCGCGCAATACACCCCGGTCAGGATGTTGACCACCTTGCTCGAATTCAGCCAATTGAATGTTTCTACGAAACGGGAAACCCTTGCTGGGGAAGTTAAGGATGACTTTTGGGAATCCGCCTTGTTCGTCGGGGCAGGCCTGAACGTCTCCCGAAATATTTCCTTGGGCGTAAAGTATAATCTGCTCTACGATAGTGATGAAAGTGTGTATACCAGCCCGATACTTCCCTTCGTCAACGTGAATTTCTAGCGCGAAGTGGCCTACACAATCCCGGCGAAACCGAAATAGACAACGTATCGGGCACGGATGAATTCAGCCGTATTCGCGTTTCAAATGGAACATCAACTATCGCATCAGGCAATTAAAACAGTACAATGCAGCGTTCTAAAATCTTGGTGGGAGCGGTAGGCGTGGTAGTGCTTTTGGCCATTGGCCTGGCTTCCATGACGATGGCAACGGAAACGGACGCGTCTCAGGATACGGCTTCAGGCCCTACGCCGGTAGCACTTCAAAAGGAGCAGGAAAAGGCACGAAAGTATGCTTCCCGAAAGCTGGAATTACAGAAAGCCTTACGGCGCTATTTCGAAAAAGCGATACAATCGGGTGAAATCGTCGGTGCAGGCGTCAGTATCGTCAAAGGGGATTCCATAGTCATTTCCGATGGTTTTGGAAAACGCAAAAGTAGCGAAGCTAAAAAAGTTAACGGGGAAACTGTTTTTCGATTGGGTTCCTTGTCCAAGGGTTTTGCCGGTCTTTTGGCGGCGGATTTAAAGTCGGAGGGTAAAATCGATTGGCAGGACAAACTCACCGATTACCTTCCTGAATTCCAGTTGGGCGACGAAGCGAATACGGCCAACATCAAGATTTCCCATATATTATCGCACAGTTCGGGCACGCCCTACCATAGTTTTACCAATCTAGTGGAAGCAGGACTCTCCCCAGCGGAAATCGCCAAGCGCTTTCATGAGGTCCGTCCGCAAAATGTACCCGGGAAACAATACAGCTATCAGAATGCCATGTTCGCGCTCTCGCAAGAGGTGGTGCGAAAAGCGACAGGAAAGGACGTGAAATCGGCTTTACAAACCCGATTCTTCACTCCCTTGGGCATGGAGACGACTTCCATGGACCATAAAACATTGCAAGAAACCGAGAATGTGGCGGTACCCCATGGAAAGGCCAAAAACGGCTGGAGGAGTTTGCCGCTAAAGGACAGGTATTATAACGCCGTGGTCGCAGGCGGCATTGACGCAAGTGCGCTCGATATGGCCAAATGGATGCGGTTTATTTTGGGCCATAATCCGGAAGTCATGACCGCGGAAGCCATCGCCGAAGTCTTTCAGCCGGTCATCGAACTGAGGGCAAACAACAAATACTACCAACGTTGGCCGGGGCATGTCACCTCTTCGTACGGCTATGGTTGGCGCATACATCAATTTAAGGATACGGAGACCGATAAAGATTATACCATCTGGCATCATGGCGGGAGTGTCAACAACTATAGAAACGAAATCGCCATCTATCCCGAAGCTGACTTGGGCATTTGTGTTTTGCTCAATGGAAACTCCAGGTTGGCCAGCACCGTCATTCCGGATGTGCATCGCCTAATCAAAAACATTTACAACTAGTATCTGGATAAGTCTAACTTCCAGCAAAGGGACTCCCAAAGATACCCACGCTCAGTTCGGCCCAAATAAGGAACAAGAGTAGCGCGATCAAAAGAACCAGGAGTATTTTTTTCTTTCTCGTCATATCCGTAGGATGAATTCCCAATATGCAAGGATTTATTTTAAAACACACGTCAGCTTACAAAAACTATATAAAGAATAAAAGTTGAGTTGCCATTTAAAACCTCCCAAAAAATAACCCATTAACCCACCAACAAACTAACCCACTAAAAATCTAAACCAACAACCTACTAAAATACTATCCCACTTACTAACCCAATAACCCATTAACCCACAAACTCTCCAACCCACCGACCCACTAACACACTGTCTCACTAACCCACTAAATCACTATCCCACTAACCCACTAACCAACCCAATAGCAATTAACCCAATACTCTATACAAACCCTTGCTCCCCTCAAAAAACCGCCAACAAAATAGCCACATAATGACAAACAGCGGCAGCCAGAACGAAAAAGTGCCATACGGCGTGACTGTACGGATATCGATCCCATAGGTAAAAAATGACCCCTACCAGGTACATCGCACATCCAATCAGGATCATGGTAAGGATATCGGAAGGGATATTTTCAAAGAAGGTCCGTCCCCCGACCACCATAATTCCGCCCATCGCGATATAAACCAGCGTTGAAATAATCCGGAACCTGCCCGTAAAAAATATCTGAAAAATGATGCCCAAGGCGGTGAGGCCCCATAAAATGGAGAGCAGGCTAATGCCAAAGGCACTATTCATATAAATCAATAGAAATGGGGTATAGGTTCCCGCGATCAGGAAATAGATGCTGATATGGTCCAGGATTTCGAAGATACGTTTGGCCTGTACGTGCTGAAAACCGTGGTATAGCGTCGAGCAGGTAAACAATTGTAAAAAACAAAAGCCGTAGACCGCCGCCCCGATAATGCCGGGAGTATTGTCACTCTTAATGGCAAAAGCGATCAAGATCGGAATGCTGACCACCCCGAAAATAATCCCGAAACCGTGTACGATACTGTTGACCAGTTCTTGTTTGATCGGGGTAATGGACTCATAAGGACGCATAAGCAATGGATTTGGGTAATTCGTAAATACAAGCGGCTTGGGTAAAGGTACTGAAACAAGGGCGACCGTGTTAGTTCAGCGCATTCAATCATCGATTGGAAATGAAATAAAAAAAGTCAGTCGGTATTCGATGGCATTACAAAGCGGATGGCATTGGGCAGTATGCTGAATGTGGCCGGGACAAGGCCTACGTACTCGCCATCGGCTTCGATACCACAGGCATCGCTACTTTCGACACGTACTTCTTTGGCGGTATGATAGTGTACCTGCGGATGGGCGATTTTTATCCCCTTTTTTAATTTACCGATATTTCTAAGGTAATCCCAAATGCTCAAATCGCCGAATAAGGCAAGCTGCAACTGTCCGTCAGAAAGCTGGGCCTCTGGGGCGATACATATGGCATTGCCAAAAAAGCGCCCGTTGGCCACGGCCATTTGCAACAATTTGCCTTCCCATGTCCAGTTGTTACTGCTACAACGGATCGTTTTCTTGGTATAGCGAAAAAAGGTTTTGATGATTTGCTGGAAGTACTGAAAGCCGGGCCCGAACCAGCTGGAGGACCGTTCCAAACCTTGTACCACTTCCGGCCCGAGTCCCAAGCTTGCGATATTGATAAAATAGCGGCTTTCCTGAGTGTCATGCAGATAAATTTTACCGAGGTCGATGGGTCTGGTGGAATTGGATCGTATCAGCTGAAAGAGGGCCTCAATGGAACTGGAAAGCCCCGCCGTTCTGGCAAAATCATTGGCCGACCCCTGCGGAAGCAGTCCGACCGCTGGGTAGGCACTTGCCGGAAGGCTACTTTGCAACAGGCCGTTGATGACTTCATGCAAGGTACCGTCGCCCCCGACGGCGATGATAACATCGCAGCCCTCCGTAACCGCTTGGTGGGTCAAATCGATGGCGTGTTGTTTCCGTTGGGTATGATGAAATTGTACACTGCCAATATTCGCCTGTCGCGCATACTGCTCCAGCTTCGGAAGCACCTTTTTAAAGCGGTTATTCTTGTTGTTGACGACAAAGACGATTTTCATACTGCGGCTACGGATTTCTAAGGTAAGCTAATCTTCCGAACAATAAATTGCAGCAATATCCCGATTGGCGTTTTAGCAACGGCTTAATCGTTCACGAAAAAATATTGGAAGACAGTTGGTTCAAACGTCTAATTATCAGGCAAAAACTACTGGAAAACCAGTATTTTTTTAGGGTATGGGTACGGTTGGACTGTTGCAATAACAAATAAGCGACAACCCCAATCCTTCCTGTATTATGAAAACGATAGCCATTGCCTTGACCCTATTTTTTACCGTAGTATGCCATCTACAGGCCCAAAAAGATTCCGAAAACGCGCAAAGGGCTACCGGCTCGTACGTTACGGTAAGTCCGTTGCGGCTGTTGGATTTTCATGCCCCACGCTTGCGTGCGGGCTATATCCAACGGATAGCCGACCATTGGAAGGTGGGTCTGGACCTCGGACTCGGCGCCGGTACGGGCCTGCTTTCCCGACGGGAATCGGAGGATGATTTCCTATGGGAGGTCCGCCCGGAGCTGTACTATATCTTAAAACCGGAAGCGAGGACCCTAAAATACCTGTCCGCCGAGTTCTTTTATATCGGACAGTCGAATACGCTTTTAAACGATGTCTATGACACCGAAGACGGTATGGAACTGGTATTCGACCGGGCCGATTACGAACGGCAAAAATATGGGATGCACCTCAAATTCGGGCTGTTCCTGCAGTTGGGCCGGCATTGGGGCCTCAACTGTTATGGGGGGCTTGGCTTCCGTTGGACGACCATCTCTTTTTCCAATGTCATTAACGTCCGCGAAAATACGACCAGACATCGCGGCCATGGCTATGAGACCATTTATGATGCGGAACGCAACGATTTTAGGCCCAATCCGACCGTGGGAGTGAAGTTGTTTTATCGGCTTTAGTTCGTATTAAAGTACAATGGGGCACTCTTTTTATTGGCAACTTCGTCGTGTCAGCGAATGAAAAAAGGAAGTTTTAAAACATTCAGCTGTACTGATTAGGGGAAGCTTAAGACGGACTTCCTCTTTTTTTCGTATCTTATACTTATGGATTTACCAAAAGAAGTTTTCTACATACTCGTACCAGTAGTCTTTCTAGCGTTGGCGATGGCCTTGGTAGGCTATTTGACCAAAAGCAGCAGGAACTTTAGAAATAGCAGAAACAGAAGGGCGCGAAAGCAGTTTTAAGCTTTTTGTTAAAGCGATTTTCTACAATCTAAGGCTTGCTAACAGGTTTCTACCTGAAGTCTCGGGTACTGGCGTCGTATTTCTATATTGGGCGCTATTTTTGACTGAAAACCTTCTGTCCTTATATAGGATACATTGTTAGCCACTGGCTTTATTTCAAATCGTATTTTATTTCACGTTGTTTGAAAGCTTCGTTTCCACCTTCAAGGATTTCACAAACGTGCTCTTTTATTCCTTGTCTTTCTAAAATTATTTCAATTCCTTCATCAGCTTCTTTTGAGTTTTCCAGACTTCCCGATACGTACTGGAATTTAGCTCCATTTTCGTTTTTTGTGTCAACTCCATTTTGATTTGCGACAATTACTTGTTCTGAGTCAGCACCAACAACGATATTCGGATTATGAGTTACGACTATTATTTGTCTTTCCTTTTTCTTCTTTTTCAGGTACTTAACTAGCTCTTTGTAAATTGCACGATTATCTAAATCATCTTCGGGCTGGTCAATTAGTATAGGACAGTCTTTGTCGCTAAAGTCCAATAACAGCATTAGAACTACAAATGCTTTTTTACCTTCCGACATTTGATTAAATGTATCATCATAGCGTATATCGTAGGAAATATCAAAGAAATTTGTAGACATTAATTTTAAGGCTAAGCCTAAATGTGAGTTCCCACCTTTTAGTGTTAGAGATTGATTAAGAAGTTTTTCAAAAATCTCGGTAGTTAACTTAAAATATTGTTCAACATTTATATCAAATGAGGTATTTACAATTTTTTTTCCTTGGTCACTCTGTTGGTTCACACTCCAATTTAAAAGCTCCCTAAATTCAAATGATTTTAGTTTTGGAAAGGCGAGTATTTCTAATTTTCCTTCCGAAATATTTAACTTCTCCTTTATTTCTTCGATTTTGTTGTAGAAGTTTCTATGTGCTTGTATAACAGAGGTTTTGAAACTATTTATTTGTAATAAAAACTCCTCTATCTCTTTTTTGATTAATGTAATATCGGCAAGTTTGTCTCTTTGAATTTTTAGCTTTTGTTCTGTTTCTTTATAATGTGAGCATCCCCCCGAAAATAGGACAGGTTTTACATTAAACTAAGTTCTGGTTATTGATCATTATGCTGCTTTTTGTTGTTGTTTCAAATACCTTTTAAAAGGTATTTGATTGTCGATTCCCTGATGTCTTCTTCTGTTATTGTAATAGTCAAAATATCCGTTGAGTTGTTCGTATAGATCGATTCCTGAGTCTGGGGGATTGAGATAGATACTTTCATATTTAACGCTTCTCCACAGCCGTTCTATAAACACATTGTCTATGGCCCTTCCCTTACCGTCCATACTCAGCTTGATATCATTTGACAAGACCAGATGTGTAAACACCTCGGAGGTAAACTGACTGCCCTGATCGGTATTGACGATTTCCGGCTTTCCATGTTTCGTCATAGCCACTTCCAAGGTTTCTTTGCACCATTGTGCGTCCATGGTATTGGACACTGACCAGTTCAATACATAACGGCTATGCAGGTCTATGATGGCTACCAAGTACATGAAACCTTTGCGCATCGGTATATAGGTGATATCGGTTGCCCATACCTGGTTCGGTCTATAGACCTTCAGGTTCCTGAGCAGGTAAGGATACACTTTATGGGCCTTGTTGCGCCTGGAAGTATGCTTTCCCGGCATAATGGCACTCAGGCCCATTACACGGTAATACAAACGATCTATACGCTTTTGGTTCACTTTGTATCCCTTGTCCATGGTCAGCCAAGTGTGCATACGTTTGGCCCCTTTAAAATAGTGGTCGGCGTAATGTTCGTCCATCAAGCGCATGAGTTCCAGGTTCAGTTCACTCTCGCCCTTGGGCTTATAATAAAGACCTGAACGGTGCAATTTCAAAAGCTCGCTCTGTTTTGCGATACTTAGGTTGGAATGATCCTTGCTTATCATTTCTCGACGTTCTTTCAATGGTCTCAGCGCAAGGCGTTCTTTAAAAAATCGAGTTCCACTTTCTGCTTGCCTATCACCTTTAAAAGATGGTCCTCTTTTTCTTCAGCTTCGCTCTTTGCCGATTTCGGGCCTTTTATGAAAACCGACTCCGCTTGGGCCAGAAACTCCCGTTTCCAAAGGTTTACCTGTTGCGGTGATATCTCGAACCGCTGAGCAAGTTCTTGAGCCGTTTCACGCTCTTTAAGAGCCTCCAAAACTACCTTTGTCTTGAATTTGGGTGTGAATTTTCTTCGTGTCATATAAGTAAATTTAAGTTTCTTTTTGGGAACTTAATTTACTGTCCTATTTTCGGGGGGATGCTCAATGCTTATTATTCTTGAAGGTTTCAATTCCTTTGATATAACTCGCATTCTTCTCAATTTCCAACAGTTTTTGACTATTTGCTTTTAGAGTAGCAATATTTTTCTCTGAAATTTTGTCCAATTCTGAATTCCATTCATCTTGAAACTTGTTTTTAAGTTTTTCAAAAGAAGTTTTAACCTCAAATCTATTTGAATCACTCAAAGAGACAATATCAAAATCAATATCTTTATTTATGAAGAATTTCTCCTTTAAAGATTGAATTTTAGATATTTGCGAGTTAAGATTTTCATTTACTTTTAAGAGTTCTTCAAATTCTAGTTTAAGTTTATTGTAATCCTCTAATTCTTTCTCGGTGATTTGAATCTTTAATTTTAACTCAGAAAGTTCCTTTGTTAATTTCTCAATTTCGGCTTTAATTCCTTTTTCATCTCCCTTTTCCTTCAGTTTGATTCTACGTTTTATAAGTTCCTCTTGTAACTGAAATAGCTTATTTATTTTTGCTGTTATATCAGAGTTGTTTTCACTTGAAAATGATTCATAGTTGGTAATTAGTTGATTTTTCGTTGCATCTTGCTTTATTATTTCCTCCACCAAATTATCTAATTCGCCACCTTTATTTTTAGCTAATTGATACATGTAACTTTGAGGGAAGTATTCGATATTTCTGTCATTATTTTCAACTCCATCTTTCCAAGTTATCGACATTCCGGATACTATTGCATTCACAAAATCTGTGTACTCTTGATTGCCAAATTTCACAGGTTTATCGCAATTTAACTTTTTAGCTATAGCTCCTAACAAAACTGATTTTCCTGTAGACCTACCACCAATAATACAGTTTAGGTTTTGGTTCAAATACAAAGTTTGACTTGTAAAATCGCTATGGGTAATAGTAACAGAATCTATTGCTTGATAACCTGCTTTTTCTTGAGGTTTGATTTGTTCGATTGATACTCGTTCATCTGGTTCGTAGCCAATTTGTTTAATTCCATTAAAAGTCGTGTCTGCTTTTATCCAAGTATGACAATGATAGCTTTCTGATGGTTTTTTACTTCCATCATCATTGAACTCGTATGTGTCTAAGTTCTGAAAAGAATGAATATCTAGAGAATGAAGTAATCTTTTGTTACCAAATTCATTAAGCCAATTTTGATTTTTTTCATTCGTTGCTACGTTATTGCTAAAAAATGCTTTTACTTGAGAATATAAATGGTCTTTAAGAGGTTTTAATTGCTGGTTTTTTTCGAGATTACTCCATTCTTTATAACCAAGAAAAAGGAATGTTTTGTCTTTCCAAGCAGTTGAATTTACAAGTTCTAGAACTTCCTCGGTGGAAGGAATTAAAGATTCAAAACCACCTTTCAAAGTGCCGCCAATTTCGCTGAAATTTTCTTTTGATAGCTTTTTTGTTTTGTGAGCTTCAAGTTTCGAAATTTTAATGTTGTCAATAAACTCTTCTCTAATTTTTTTTATTTCGTTTGATAAATTTGATTCATCAACATCAAATAATATATGTAGATTAATTTTTTGAAGTCTGTTTTCATTTCCACTTCCAAAAGTGTCAATTCTAAACTCTAGTATCGGAAAGATTTTGTCAATATTCGTAAGCCTGCCTTTAGCCTTGAATTCCATTACTTTTTCATAACCGTCTATGAAATAATAATCAGTTATTCCAATAACCTTGACTTCTTTAGGTAAGTTCTCTAAACATTTAACGAACTTTTCCCAATTTTCAGGTGTATTTTTGTATTCTTGACATATTGATTCAGGTGTATGAATATGTAAATCCCATATTCTCCATTCCGAACCTCTTTCTTTTATTGTCATTCTGTTGGTTTTTTCAGCTTGTGACTATTAATTATGTATGAAAAATTACTTATCTCCCGTTAATTCCCGTAATAACTATCCCACACAAGATACCCAAACCAAGCCAATAAATTCGTACAAGAATCGACGAAACCCCTGTATATATCGTTTACCGTTAAAAGTGTCCATCACCCCAGAAACCGGGATGTCCATACGCCTATAATTTTCTAGCTTCGTAGGCGTTAGTCCTACATACATCGTATCATGAAACAGTCTTCTTTACAATACCGGTACTGGGTAGCAGTATGCTTTTGCTGTACCGTCGGTACTGGCTTCGCCCAGACGCCTGTCATCAATCTGGATTCCGTTGCCGAAGCAACACCGCCTAACATTGAATTGCAGAGCCTAGAGGAAACCGTAACGGATAGGCCCTATCCCATTTTCACCCCTCCCAGCTATTCCGCAGGCCAACAGTCGTATGCCATCGCCGATGTCCCAAGGCCACGTGGCGAAGGTATTTTCGGCTATGTCTCCGACCCGAACGATGATATAGATGCTGCGGCAGAGCTCCGCTTGAACCAACTGCTCTACGACTTGGAGGAAAAGTCCTCCGTAGAGGTCGCCGTAGTGATGCTGCCCAGTACCGGGGAGGAGGTACCAAAGGATTTTGCGGTGGAGCTGTTCGCGAAATGGGGGATCGGAAAGAACGATACCGACAACGGCCTTTTGATTTTGACCGTAATGGACCAACGCCGTACCGAATTCGAGGTCGGGTATGGCCTGGAACCCATCCTTACTGATGTGGTCTGTTACCGTATCGGGGTGAATGAAATCGTACCCTATTTTAAACAAGGCGATTACGGCGGCGGATTGTTGAGTGCCGTCCGACGCATCAAGGAATTTTTGGAAAACCCCGCAGCCATCGAAGAGGTTTATGGCTATGGCGTGGCCTACGAGGAAGAGTCCTCGTATAACTTTGGGAAAGGCACCCTGTTCCTGCTCCTATACACCTTGATCTGTTTCGTTTTCGGCTTTCGGTATTATGGTTCGGCCTATGATATTGAACGCTCTAAAGACGACTACTACGACAAATACCATCGGTTGCACAAGCTAAAATTCGGTTGCCTACATTTCTTGTTTCCGCTTCCGCTACTGTTCTTTTCCAAAATGGTTGAAAAAAGACTGAAACGCTACCGCTACGGGCCGCGTTTTAGTAAAATCAACGGGAAACCCTTGGTACTAAAGAACGATTATGACGAAATCGACTATCTCAAAGAGGTAGAACTGTTGGAGGAATCCCTAAAAGCCCTGGAATACGATGTGTGGGTCACCGAGGATGAGAGCGATTTGATGGTGTTGGAATATGAGGGCGCCAATGGCCGTAAGTATTCCGATTGCGAGGAGTGCAGCTATAAGACCTACGGCAAACTCAAATCGATCGTGACGAAGACGGCTACCTACAGCCATGAAGGGGAACGCATCGATTACTACGAATGCCGGAATTGCAATTACAAAAATGAAAAGGTGGTCGTATTAGCCCAGAAAGTAAGTGAGAGTTCCTCATCTTCGTCCTCGGGTTCATCGTCCTATTCTTCCTCTTCAAGCAGTTCATCTTCCAGTTTCGGTGGCGGAAGCTCCGGTGGGGGTGGCGCTGGAGTGAGTTGGTAGAGGGAATTTTTCCGTCGGGTGTTAAGTTATTGGGTTATTTGGTTAGTGGGTTATTGGGTTAGTGGGTTAGTGGGTTAGTGAGATAGTGGGTTAGTGAAATAGTGGGCTTGGCTTGCTTATTGGGTGTGCGTTGTAGGCTGATTCTATGGCGGTTGGATGTGTCGGTTGGTGTTTTCTGAAAAAAATGATACCTTTTACGACACTAACCGTAGGGCATTTATTTTGGGATTTCAAGTAACAGCCGATTTAGTCCCCCTTTTTCGAGGTCTCGTCACTGGGCTACAACCCTTTGCGGCCGCGCAGGAGGTACGTCTGGTGTTTCAAACGGAGGTCGCGAGTCTGTGTGCTTCCTATAATCCCGAGCAGGTGCTTTCTGAAATTACGGTGTTGTTGAGCCGTGTCATCACCTTTACCCCGCAATCCTATGCCGTTTTCGTTTCTTTGGGCCAATGTGCCGAGCATCCCGAGCACAGTTTGGTAGCTATTGAGAATACCGGGGTCGACCTTTCCAAAATGGGCGAAATCCTATCCGCCGTACGCCACGGATTGACTGTCACGCGCTTGGAAAAAGGGACCCGTTTTACGGTCATGATTCCCACCAAGGCGAACAGCGGTACTAGCAAAGCCGTTGCACGCAACGGGACCTTGTTGCCAAAGCAGTACCCAATGTACCATGCCGTTATCAATAAACGTTTGGCATCCTATTTTTCGAATACGGCCAATTTTGAAAGCGCAGCTGAGAAAAAAGGGGCCAGTGAGGGTGTTTTCTTGAAAAAGGTGAATGCGGTCATCTATTCCCATATGCGCGATGCCGATTTTAAGGTTGATTCCTTGGCCAGTGCGATGGCCTTGAGCCGCACCCAGCTCTTTCGTAAAATAAAGGCCTTGACCCAAAGGTCGCCCCAACAATACCTGCGTTTTGTGCGCCTGGAAAGGGCGAAAAAGCTCTTGCAATCCAATGAAAAAGATTTGAATGTCAGTGAAGTCTGCTACGCCGTCGGTTTTGCCAGTAAAAGTCATTTTACCCGTTCGTTTCAAAAGGAATTCGGGTTTAAACCTTCGGATTATAAATAAGGCCCAAGCGGATGCGATGGCGTCAAAAAGAAACAAGCGCACAAATTTTTGCAACATCCGGTCAATTTTCGTCCGAATCTCCCCCCTAACTTTGAACAGAGCAATCAATGCCTAATATAAAACATACCCAATATGGATAATCTTAAAAAGAACCGGGAATTTATCCTTCGTTATTTTAATGCCCTCTCGGGGAAGGACAAGACGCGGGAATTATGCGAACAATTTACCAACGATGAAAAGCTTTTGGAGCACATTGCTTTTTTTGAAGGCGCCTTTCCCAAATACGAGCTATTTGTCGAAGAGATGGTCACCGAAGGCAATAAGGTAGTGGTACAGGCCCGTGCGACGGGGGTTCACCAAGGGGCGTTGAACGGTATTCCGCCTACTGGAAAGAAGATGGATCTTCCCTTTGTGATCCGCTACACCATCGAAAATGAAATGATCACGGACATGTGGTTGATCGCCGACCAAATGATTTTGATGGAACAGCTGGGGGTCATGCCCAAGCTTACCGAAGCACCCACCCATTAATTAGCGACCGATGAGAAACGTACTATTTGTTTTGAGTCTGTTGGTGCTTCTATCATGTGGCGAAACGTCGACCACGGATACTAATGCGCAGACCACTGCCGAGCTGCAGCAATATAAAGATTTGGATGCTGCCGAAGAAAGCACTCAAAAATTCATTCAGGAGTACATACGAGCCGTGAACGCCTCGGATTGGAAAACAACGCTACCGAAATACCTGCCGTACGACCCGGAAGCATTTATAGCGGAACACACTGCCTTTAGAACGTCGTTTCCCAATTACGCAGCAACCATCAAACATTTGGTGGTCGAGGGAAATAGGGGCGTTGTATGGCTCAATGTTACCGCCAACTACGCCAAAACCTACTCCTTAAAAAGCCCTGACGCCGCCTATGGCGATGATTATTTGAAAGGGATAGAAGCCGAAAACCAAGCACTTTCTTGGGAAGAAGCCTGGTACTTTGATGTGGTGGATGGAAAATTCGGAAACGAGTGGGATTTTTTAAAGGACAATCATGCGGTGCTCAAGGCCTTGAATGCGGCACAAAAATGATATTTCGGCGAAGGCCGATTACGAAAAACAACCTTGGCCAAAGTCCGTAGGGGCAATCGAAAAGGGGCTGTCTTAGAAGTCTGATTTTACTATGTTGTCCCATCGAGCGCAGTCGAGATGTCTTGAACCTCATGATCTTATTGTTCTCGACTGCGCTCGAAATAACGGTATAGAAGCCTTTCTATACAGCCCTTTTTATTTTTCGAAAATCTTTAAGCTATCGACCCGGATGCTTAGGGTTCAAATGCTCGCTGCCAACCAATCCCCGACCTCACTGGTTTTATAGGCCTTGGCGCCATCGGCCAGATCTTCGGTTACAATGCCTTCTGCCAGGGATTTGTTCACCACGCGGCGGATTTCCTTGGCTTCCTCCGTCAAGCCGAAATCCTCGAAGAGCATGGCAGCCGAAAGTACGGTGGCCAAGGGGTTGGCGATATCCTTTCCTGCCGCTTGGGGGTAGGAACCGTGAATGGGCTCGTACAGGCGCGCTTTTTCCCCGATGGAAGAGGATGGCATTAAGCCCATGGACCCTGAAATGACCGAGGCCTCATCCGTTAGGATATCCCCGAACAGATTGGCGGTAATCATCACATCATAGTCGCTGGGCCACTGTACCAAACGCATAGCGACGGCATCCACGAACTCATAGGAGACTTCAACTTCTGGATAGTCCTTTTCCATGGCTTGTACGGTCTCGCGCCATAGTCGGGAAGATTCCAACACATTGGCCTTGTCCACACAACAAAGGCGTTTTGAACGTGTCATGGCGATTTCAAATCCTTTTTTGGCCAACCGTTGAATTTCGGCCCGGGTATAGGTCATCGTATCAAAAGCGGTATTCCCGTCATCTTTTCTGCCGCGCTCCCCGAAGTAAACCCCTCCGGTCAGTTCTCGTAAAATCAACAAATCGGTCCCTTCGATACGTTCCCGTTTCAAAGGTGATTTATCGATTAGGGATGGAAAGGTAAAGGTCGGCCGTACATTGGCGAACAAGCCTAATTTTTGCCTCATCTTCAAAAGTCCCTGTTCGGGGCGTACTTTGGCCGAAGGGTCGTTGTCGAAGCGCGGGTGGCCGATGGCACCGAACAAGACCGCGTCGGCATTGACACAAATCTCATGGGTCTCGTCGGGATAGGGTTCCCCAACCGCATCGATAGCGGCAGCCCCTGTCAGGGCAGGTTGCCAATTCAGGTCGTGGTTGAATTTTTTCGCTACGGCATCACATACTTTTACGGCTTGGTCGATTACTTCGGGGCCGATTCCGTCGCCGGCCAATAGGGCAATGTTTAGTTTCATTAAAAAAGTTTAGGAGTTTAGTCGTCTTGCCTACGGCAGACTGTTTATGAGTTTATAGGTGGCTTTCGAAATATAGAATTTTAATACGTTACAAAGTTTTAAAAATGCGAGATTATTAAAGCATACGATTCCCCCTTTGGGCGCTAGGGGGCTATTAAATTCAACATCTTCTCCGTCGCCTTGATCGCACTTACCGTCTGGTCGGAATCCAAGCCGCGGGAGGTGAACTCCTTTCCATCCATTTCCCAGGTGATGATGGTCTCGCAAAGCGCATCGGAATTACTTCCGGGTGGAATACGTACGGCGTAGTCCGTTAAGGTCGGCAAAGCCTTTTTTTGGGAGGCATATACCTTGTGTAGCGCATTCATAAAGGCATCGTACTGCCCATCACCTGAAGCGTTTTCTTCATAGGTCTTTCCATTGATTTCCATGGAAAGGGTAGTGGAGGGCTGCAAACCTTTCGCGTGGGTGAGTACATAGGACTTTACAAAAACACTTTGCTTGAAATCGGTATCCAACACGTCCGAAATGATGTACGGTAGGTCCTCTTTAGTGACCCGTTCTTTTTTATCCCCTAGTTCTATGATACGCGCGGTGACTTTTTTCAGTTCGTCATCGTTCAACGTCAGTCCGAGCTCCTGTAAATTCTTTTGGATATTGGCTTTCCCGGACATTTTTCCCAAGGCGTATTTCCGTTTACGGCCGAAACGTTCCGGCATCAGATTGCTAAAGTATAGGTTATTTTTACTATCGCCATCGGCGTGTATACCAGCGGTTTGTGTAAAAACATTATCCCCAACTATCGGTTTGTTCGAAGGAATGCCGACTCCTGTAAAAGCCGAGACGAGTTTGCTTACTTTGTAGAGTGCTTTTTCGTTGACATTGATTTTCATTTCGGGAAGGAAGTCGTTGATGACCGCGATAGCGCTGGCCATAGGCGCATTCCCGGCGCGTTCTCCCATGCCGTTTACGGTAAGGTGGAGTCCGTGACAACCCGCTTTTACCGCCTCCATGATATTGGCCACCCCAAGATCGTAATCGTTGTGCCCGTGAAAATCGAAATGCATTTTGGGATACTGTTGCACGATTTCGGAAAGGTACTCATAGGTTTCCGTATGGGTAATGATTCCGAGCGTATCGGGGAGCAGCACTCGCTTTATGGGCTGAGTGGCTAGAAAATCGAGGTATTCAAACACATATTTCTTCGAGTTGCGCATACCATTGCTCCAATCCTCCAAATATACGTTGGTAGTTATCCGCTGCTTTTTGGCCTGCGCGATGACCTTGGCAATGGCTTTAAAATGTTGTTCGGGGGTCTTTTTGAGCTGGTGCGTTAAATGGTTCAACGAACCCTTGGTCAATAAGTTCTGCACTTTCGCACCGGCTTTTTTCATCCATTCCAAGGAAACCCCGCCATCGATGAAGGTCAATACCTCGATTCGGTCTAAATAGCCCTGAGACTTCGCCCATGAGGTGATTTGCTTTACCGCGTCCAGTTCGCCTTCCGAGACACGTGCCGAGGCCACTTCGATACGGTCGACCTTCAACTCGTCGAGCAATAGTTTGGCCAGGGTTAGTTTTTCAGAGGCGGAAAAGGATACCCCGGAGGTTTGTTCGCCATCCCGTAGGGTGGTATCCATGATTTCGATGGTTCTTTTCATGCTGTGCTCTCCCAAAGATGCGGGGATTCGGTTTTGTGTTATATTGCGAGTCGCTGTTCCAATACATCCAAACGTACTAAAAGCTTTTCAAAAGCGCGCCCTTACGTAATCCGTTCCAGATTGATGAACAGTTTGCTTCGTCACGGAAATGCTCCTCGCAAAGTCGGTCGTCGTGGTGCGATGTCCTAAAGCGGGGTGTTTTTGGCAAAAGCCTCTATATCTTTTTTGATGTTCAACAAATAGTCGATATCATCGAAGCCATGGGTCATATTGCCTTTCTTGTATTCGTTGATGTCGAAGGACTCGCTTTCACCAGTCGCCAAAATCGTAACTTTCTGTTCCGGGAGGCTCACCTCGAATTCCGTATTGGGGTCCGCTTCGATGGCCGCGAATATCTTCTGTAGAAATTCAGGGCTCACTTGTACGGGCAACACACCTATGTTCAGGCAGTTCCCTCTAAAGATATCGGCAAAAAAGCTCGAGATCACACAACGGAAGCCGTAATCATACACCGCCCAGGCCGCATGTTCCCGTGAAGAACCCGATCCGAAGTTTTTACCCCCAACGAGAATCTTCCCGCTATAGGTCGCATCGTTCAATACAAAATCTTCTTTGAGGGTATTGTCCTGATTGTACCGCCAGTCACGGAATAAATTGTCCCCAAACCCTTCACGTGTCGTCGCCTTCAAGAAGCGCGCCGGAATGATCTGGTCGGTATCCACGTTTTCGATCGGCAGTGGTACCGCTGTAGTTTTTAGTATTTTGAATTTTTCGTAGGCCATAATTTTATCGCTTTGCGCTATGTGCTCGTCGCTTTGCGCTATTATACTTTATTTACTAGGTTATTGATGCTTCTCTTTGTCTTGTTGACTTCGTTATCCATTTCTTGATACGTAGCCTCATCGATATATTCTAAATCCCTCGATAGTATTAGAAAGTATTCCAATTCGCTGGCCGAGCCTTGTGAAATAATCAAAAATCTTTTGAATTCAGCATCAGACTCCCTACCACAGCCCTCTGCAATATTTGAGGGAATGGAGTATGCCGCTCTTCTCATTTGACCTTTGAGTCCGAATTCTTCCGATTTTGGAAATCGTTGTGTTTCTTTATACACGGCAAGTGTTATGGCATGCCCTTGTTCCCAAACTTTGTAATTTCTAAAATTTCTCATAGTAAGCACTATTTAGCGTAAGGCGTAAAGCGAAAGGCGCTAAGCCATTTCTTTTTGCATCAACTCCCGAGGATCCGTGACCCTTCCCGTAACCGCCGCAGCTGCCGCCACTAACGGACTCGCCAATAGTGTTCTGGAACCAGGACCTTGACGGCCTTCGAAATTTCTGTTGGAGGTACTTACCGCCAGTTTGCCAGGAGGAACTTTATCGTCGTTCATGGCCAAACAGGCCGAGCAACCGGGTTCACGAAGCTCAAAGCCGGCTTCGGTAAGAATATCCAGAATGCCTTCTTCCTTAATGGCCGCTTCTACTTTATGGCTTCCGGGTACGAGCCAGGCCGTAACATGGTCCGCCTTCTTTTTGCCTTTTACGATGGAGGCAAATGCCCTGAAATCCTCTATTCTTCCATTGGTGCAACTTCCCAAGAACACAAAATCGATGGGTTTTCCGATCATCGAATCGCCTTCGTCGAACTGCATGTACTGCAATGACTTCTTATATGTGGAAGCCCCGCCTTGTACCATACTGGAAGTCGGGATATCATTCGATATGCCCATTCCCATTCCCGGATTCGTACCGTAAGTGATCATGGGTTCGATCAAGGAACCGTCGAAGGTCAATTCTTTATCGAAAATGGCATCCGGGTCGGTATATAGTGTCTGCCAGTAATCCATCGCCTTGTTCCAGGCTTCCCCTTTGGGTGTAAATTCGCGTCCTTTTATGTAATGGAACGTGGTTTCGTCGGGAGCGATCATCCCGCCACGTGCGCCCATTTCAATACTCAGGTTACAGACGGTCATACGCCCTTCCATGGTCATATTGGTGAAAACGTCCCCCGCGTATTCCACGAAATAGCCCGTGGCACCCGAGGTAGTCAATCGGGAGATGATAAACAAAGCGACATCTTTTGGGGTAACGCCGTATTGCAATTCCCCTGTAATATTAATGCGCATTCTTTTGGGCTTCGGTTGCATAATGCATTGCGTCGCCAAGACCATCTCTACTTCCGAAGTTCCGATACCGAAGGCAATGGCTCCGAAAGCCCCGTGTGTTGACGTATGGGAATCCCCACAAACGATGGTGGCCCCGGGTTGGGTAATGCCGTATTCCGGACCCACTACGTGTACAATGCCATTTTTTTCATGTCCTAATCCCCAATACGAAATACCATACTCGTTGGCATTCTCCTTAAGCATTTTCAACTGATGTGCCGAAAGCGGATCAGCGACGGGTAAATGCTGGTTGATGGTCGGGGTGTTATGGTCTGCGGTAGCAAAGGTTTTTTCCGGGTGCATGACCGGAATCCCCCTGTTCTTTAATCCCAGAAAGGCGACAGGACTCGTTACTTCATGAACCATATGGCGGTCGATGAACAATACATCGGGCCCGTTTTCAATATGATGAACCACATGAGAGTCCCATACTTTGTCAAATAGTGTCTTTTTTGCACTCATAAACTTTGAATTCTAAGCCTACAAAGCTAAGGAAAGAAGGGCGCTTAGGAAATTTTTGCGGCTTAAAATTACGACGTTCAACCTAAAAATGGAGTGAAGAAAACTGAGGGAAATGATACGAAGAATGGAAAATACCACATCTTTTTGGATGTGGAATAACAACATCTTTAATGGGGAACGTGGTGTAGGGGATTTAAAAAGCGATACTTTCTTCTTCCTCCAGCGATGCCCTTCTTGAAAAGTAGGTCGTGTACACCCCAAATAGGGCGAGCAGCATAAGGGCTCCCAAGAGTATTTTACCACCAATTTTATCCATAAAACCAACTTCTGCCATACCGGCAAGCTCAATATTCGCTCTTTGTTTAATGGCCTTTAACTCGCTGTTGGTAAGGACCACATAGGCATCGCTATTGCCGAGGTACCCGACGATTTGAGGTTTCGAATGGGCATAGGCCAACCAAAATAGGTGACGGATTTCGTAATGACTCCCAATATCGTAATACTGGCCGTCTGCCAATTGAAATGCCTTATGATCGGGTAAATCCATGGTATGGATGATTTTTTCCTTGGTACCGAAAGGCAAGGGTATTTTCGCCCTTCCGAACGATAGTTGGGAAAAAAGTGCGGTGGCTAGGATAAGCAAGGCAAGGGTCGTTTTCATGATCGTGTTTTTAGATTGATGACTCCGTTAAAATGAAACAATAGGATTGTTTTCATATTGTAAAAATCCACGATATCGACATAGCCCTTCTAGCTGTTTCCAGTGAAAAAAATGATACGGATTTCAGTGTTTGGCCCCATCTCCTTATCGCTGACCTTCGACCTATAAAATAGTAGTCCTTTTGCGATTCGTTTATTGCAGCGGTAAACACGATTTGATACGGGCATATATTGTACCGAAGGCCGGGGCGCGAACGTTTGGCGACCCTATAAGAACTACACATCCAAAAATTTAAACCAGATGGCGAATAAATTGGTTCCAGGCTTGCGCGCGGCATACCTTTATGACAAGAACTGTCTTTTAGGCAGTGTGATATGTTTTTCAACCAAGAAATGTATCGCCCCAAGATCTGTATTAAACCTACTTGTTATGAAGCTGAAATCAGCATTTTTACTATCCCTCTTCCTTTTGGCCCATATCGCCATTGCGCAAGCCAACAATTTGCCCATTACCGTAGTTGCCAACGAGAGTATTACCGTAACCTTATTTTTTCCTTCGGAAATACAGCGCGTGATCAAACCGGCGGTAAACTATAGATTCCAATATGAACAACACGGCACTATGGGTACACTCGTGGCAAGAAAAGGGGCAGCGAGCAATTTAACGGTCATTACCAAAGACGGTAGTATATTTTCATTTTTACTACAGTATGAGCAAGAGGTGAACAATTTCACCTATGTTTTATCTGCGGACCATGCCATAGGTACGATCAATCCCTCGGCCGTACCCCGTGCGATTCCAACAGAGATGGAGGAACAGGCAACACCTCAACTTGAAGACGAAGCGGTACAAAAGCCCCGGAGTACGGAAACAACGACAATATCGGAGTTAAAACTTTCCGAGGAAGCGCAAATCACCTCAGTAAAAGAACCCCAGCGCATGACCCTGCGTTCCGAGGTCGGAGCAAAAGAAAAGACAGAAAAGGATTTTACGGAAAGCGAACAAACAGAAGCATATGAAGGTCTGCCCGAAGAAAGCAGTCTCTATGAAACCGACCGGGAGAGTTACTACGCTATTTTCTGCGAGAACCAATACAATCAAGATCTTCGGTCATCGAAATCCATAAAAGCCGGAACCGGAATCGAACTGCAGTTAAATACCCTTACCGCCGATAAAAATGAGCTGTATTTTATTTTTCAGGCAACCAATCGTTTGACCTCTAAATTTAAGGCAGAAAAGTTACGGTTTTACGTGCGCTCATCGGTCAAAGGCAAGCCGCTGCAAATAACCCCATTGTACATTTATAAACATCTGGAGGAGGTCGAAGCGGGTAGAACAAAGAAAATGATCTATGTTCTAAAGGAGTTTCGATTAAGCACGGATCAAAAGGTTTACGTGGTATTGGACGAAAAGGATGGGATGCGCAACACCGTCTTGAATATTGACGGCCAATTGATCAATGCCGTGGGCGAGCGCTCGTTGGCGACAACGCGCTGATGTCATTCAGATTTGAAGGTCCGTTATGGCCTTTGACTTTACAAGTTTTGGTTTAGGCTTCGAAAATATAAAAAGCCATCGCTATTGATATGGCGATGGCTTTTTGATATGTTATATTCTGTTATTTACTCCGTTTTCGTGGCATCAGAGGTTTGCGTTTCCTCTTCCTCCTCTTCATTTTTGCCAAAATAAGAACTGTAGATACCATACAGGATTATGGCACCTAAAAGGCCAAGAACTATCTTGCCCCCGATTTTATGAAAGAATGAAACTTCGCCCTCAGCTGGAATCTCCACTTCGGCGAGCGTAGCGATTTCTGTTAACTGCTCTGCACTGAGCTCAAGATATTCGTCTTCCCGACCATCGATATAACCAACGATTTCCGGCTCGGTATTGCTGTAGGCCAACCATACGATATGACTGATGGTGTATTTGCTGCCGATATCAAAATAGGTGCCATCGTCTAACTGAAACATATCGGTGTCGGGCAAATCGACCATTTTAATGATTTCGTCCGACTCGCCGTAGGGAATGGGAATTCTGGCACGTGTAAAGATAAATTGACTCAATATGGTCATACTGAGCACTATTATAGTGGAGATTGTTTTC
The DNA here is from genome assembly GCF_005943945.1 of Aggregatimonas sangjinii. Lineage (GTDB taxonomy): Bacteria > Bacteroidota > Bacteroidia > Flavobacteriales > Flavobacteriaceae > Pelagihabitans > Pelagihabitans sangjinii. The sequence continues at coordinate 1,733,318 of NZ_CP040710.1, forward strand.
ATAAAATATTGGTTTAGGATGTATGGATAGGTTACTATAAAGGGAAACTATCGAAAATATTGCGTAGAGGGGCAACTGTTTTTAGAGGTCGTTTTCTATTGATGGGATTTTGATGCTATTCTTATTCATACGACGGGACTCGACAATAGCGCATCCTGCGAGAAGGAAATGAACCAGCTCCAGGTTGCGTCATTGAGGCATCGGCCCCATCCCGTACCATAGAAATCTAGAAAGACCTCAGAAGATTGAAGGCTACAAGAATCAAGAAACCTACCGTTCGTCAGACGTACTAAACGTTCTGTCTTGATGCTTATTTCTAGCCTCTTGATTGCCTAGAGAACGTGAACAACTTGGTCTACACCCGACGCACAGGGCAGTACCGAATCTTCCAACAAGGGGTTAAAGAACCCTACGAAAATACCATCCTCGAACCCATACCACATGATCGGGGCGGGGACGCAGGCGCTACTGGTTACCGTACAGACCCCCATGGGCATCACGTTCAGCAACGGGACCATCCTTCGACCAGCTCAGGAACCGTAACCCAAGTGGTCGCGAAAAGGTATTTTGGTCTAGTAAATTATAATTTTAGACTGCCATAGTCAGCTTCCGAGGCCAATCGTTCGGCCTCATCTACATTCTTGGAGGGAAGAATCGTCAAGGGATAGCTATCGCTGTCGATATCGATCCAGACGAGCTGCACATCGAATTCTTTTAAAGCGGCATTTAATTGAGGCAGGAATTCTTCGATATCCTCATCGATAAAGGGCTCAATCTTTTTAATGGGCTCGGCTAACCCTTCATGTTCCGGATGGTTCTTGAGTAATTTCATTGTGGTTGCAATAAGCTCTTGCGGGTCATCTTTCCAATCGAGTTCAACCAATTGGTCACGTCGTGCAAGTCCGTCTACAAAGGCGATCCATGGCAAGGAGGGTATGGCGCTATGGATGCCGCGTTCCTGCAATGCCCTTTCGAACTGGCCGAGATAGTTGAAAGGTTGGTTTTCGGCCAATTGTACTTCGGAAACAAAAGAATCGTCTTCTGAGATTAGTTTCGCCAGTTCCAGCAAAGGTTCTATTCTTCCCATATACCTAGTCTTTCCAGTGTACCATATCGTACGGGTAGTATTGCTGGTCTTTTAGACTACTATCGTCAAGTCCTAAGATTTTAACCAACGCTCCTGCTTCCCAGCACCAGTAACCTGTATGGATGTTCCATTTACTCTCATGGGTTTTGGTCTCCAAGCTTTTATACCACTCGGATAGGTACTTCTTCAACCTTTCCAAAGCCTTTACTTTATCCTCCTTGGAAAGTGTTACGATTTCAGCTATGCCCTTATAGGGTTTGTTCCAAAGAAAACTCTCCGTTTGTTGCCAATCTTGATCCCTATATTGGATGAGCAGGTCGATGAGATAATCATTAACATTGTCACGTTCGACCAGGCGTATTAATTTATTAAAATTTTCACCTTCGGTTTCCAGTAGAATGCCAATGGATAACATGGTAACCATCTGTACATAAACACTTTGCGCATCCCATGATTCTTGCATGGCATGGATATTAGCGATAAAAACGCTTTTCCCTTTCAAAACATCCTCGCCCAATGAATAATACGTCTCGAATAATTCGAGGTTATATTTAAAAAGGTTCTCATAGGTCGCGATAATCTTATCCTTGTCATTGGCAGAATCCTTGTTATATGATGCCAAATCATCCAATTCAGAATCTATGAACTCTTTTGTTTCTTCAATAATTTCGTTATACCCATCCTCGGTATTTAACTTATCTCTTAATTTCATTTGTATATTTTAAGGCCATGGACCAATTATTTTTCCTGCGCTATCTAATTTACTCGTTACAACTTTTCCAGTTTCGTCTACCCGACTTACTACTTTTTCAACATTGTTATTTTTCATTGCCTTGATAATTTCATTGGCCTTTTTGCGACCAACTTGATTTTCAAGTCTTTTACTGCCCTTTACCCAGGCATCACTCATTTGCTTGCCGTCTTTGGTTTTGCCTAATTGAGCCGTGTTGAATTTGGCCTCGTCGACGACGAACTTTGGTGGTGGAGTTGCATTTTCATAAATACCGTCTATTCCCTTTACGATTTTATCATCCAAACTCGAAACCGGAGGGTCCCCGATCTTGGTTAAATTATATCCTTTTTTCTTTAAAGCAGGATTATTTACCAAATTCTCACTAGACATGATTTCCCCAAAATTCCCTTTTTGTTTATTCGTTGCTGTGGTTGGGTCAAATTTTCTTAGAATGTCGTCGATAAATTTGGAACCTCTCAATGCCCTTGCTCCCTTGGCCAAAGCGGCACCTGCCCCCAAAAACAAAAAGCCCAAGGCAACTTCCTTAAATAGTGCCTCTTCATCCCCATCCTGGGAATAATCATATAAGGCTTTTACGGTCAATAGACATCCAGCGACCTCCAAGGCCGCAACCGTAACGGCGATACCCGTTGCCAATGCTCCTGAAGCTGTTGCTATCGCACCGATGGCTGCAATGGCCATTCCACCGGTAACAACAATAAGTGCTACCGCCGCTACGACCAAGACCACTTTCCCGAGGGTACTCCAAAATCCTCCACCTTCCTCGGCACAGGCCGATGTGGCATCTTCCAACGAATAATAAATCTCTATTTTTCCACCCACCGCGCAGGGCAATACCGAATCTTCCAACAAGGGGTTAAAGAACCCTACGAAAATACCATCCTCAAAACCGTCCCACATGATCGGCGCAGGTACACAGGCATTCTTGGTTATCGTGCACACGCCTAGAGGCATTACATTGACCATCGGTACCATATCGCCTGTATTCGCCACGGGCTCCTCGAACAAAAATGAATTGTTGTTGTTCGTGATGATAAACTCCATCGGCACTGTGCCCTTGTCACAGGCCAAATAAGTGCCTTGCGGTACGTATTTTTTATTCCCCATGCGTCTCTTCTTCCAGTTCGGTGATCTCCTGTTTGCTCTCGGTCATATAAAAACCAGGGATCTTTACCTTAACTTGTTGTGAGCCCTTTACGAGCCAATGCATACGGTCGAACTCCAGGCGTTCTTTGTAGTCTACCTGTAGCTCGACCTTCATGTTGATTTTATCTTTTATGGTTCGTATGAATTTCGTCAGTTCCCTGGCGTCGAGTTTTTCTTCATCCACGGTCCCGATACCCTCAATGACCAACGGGTCCTTCACGTTACCCGGTGATTTTAACTTGTATTCGATTTTCAGGGGTAGGGGCTGGGTGACCAAAAACTTTGCGAGCTGTCTTTTGACGACGGTTTCGGAATTGGAGGCGTAATTGCCGTAAAGCCCCGGAAATAAAAAGTACAACGCCCCTTGGTTTGCGACTTCTTTTTCGAAACTGCCATTGGCAAGGTTCTCTTCTACGATCGCAATGGTTTTATTGATCTGTTCACGGGTCTCTTTATTCGCCTCCTTTTTCCACTGCTTTCGAACTTTGGCCCAGGCATCGACGACCTTAGGTTTGTTGTAAATTTTTTCGAAATTTCCCTTTGCATCGGTACCTACGGTAATCTCGTGCAAGAGGGTATTCATTTCCCTATTCAGCTTTTCTGTGGCACTGCCTTTCCCATATTTCTCGGAAATCGTTTTTACATCGAAAATAAGTCCATTCCCGGAAATATTGGGCTGTACATAGGTTTTCTGTAAGACCGTATCCGACGAGTTTTTCATCATCATGTCTTTGGTGGCCACGATGGACTTGGCCGTATGACGGTAGTTTTTATGCTGTAGGGCATAAGGTTTGATCTGCAGTTCCGTCTCCATCTTAGCCTTTGTTTACATGTACCTCACCACCCGTAAGCTTGCTTGTAGATTTGCCGTGCATCGCCAACTGATCCCCGGAAAGAATGTCCACTTTTTCATTGCCCACGATATTCAAAGTCGTTTTGGCCTTGATCTTGGTTTCAGCCTCGGTACTGCGCACGTCTACATTTTCCTTACCACTGATCTGCACCGTGGCCTCCGTACTATGCATACCAATAGCCTCCTTGGCCCCAATGGCGATAGTGGACTCCACGGACTTCATCGTTAACGCGTTTTTCGCCTTGATATCGATGGTATCCGCTGTTAGCGACAGATTGGCCGGAGCTGTGATACTGATGCTACTGTCTTTGGTATTCAGGAAAATCTTATTGCTGTTCTTATCGGTAATGGTAATGCTCTCTTCCCCATCGGTATCGTTCAATTCGATCAGGTGTCCGCTACGGGTCTTGATGGCTTTGATGTTGTTATCCGGGTCCGCAAAACCACTGTTGGCGGCCGTATTGTAGCCCGCACTTAGTACAAAAGGTTTTTCGGGATTATCGCCTTCGAAGCCCACCAGTACTTCCTCTTCCAGTTCAGGAATAAAATAGAAGCCTTTTCCGCCACCGGAATATGGCGTGCTCATTTTAATCCAAGGCGTACTGGTTCCTTTGGCTTTTTGCCAAGGGAATTGTACTTTGATCCTACCGAGTCCGTCGGGGTCGGCATTATCGAAAACCCAGCCCCGTTGCGCTCCGGCACGGGGTATGCGAAAACTATTGGAATAGGGGAGGTGTTGGGTCCCTTCCGGTACCCCTTCGAAATCATTGCGGTAGTGCCCGCTGTGATCAAAGCGATGCACAACTTTTACGATGTCATACGAACCATAAGGATCCTTGGTAGTGGGATTGGAGAAATTCAGGCCCGTTAATTCCAGAGTGTCGCCTACACGGAGGTTTGATACTTCCGATGTTCCCGAGGCCAACACCATTCCTGAGGATTTGCCCAGTGTATTTACCTTGGTTGCCAAATCGACGCCCCCTTGGGCACTGTATTCGTGCTGGCCCACATTGTAGTCGTAAAGCCCTTTTTTTGCAAAAACGGCATCCGATTCACTTTTGACCCGACTGAGATAGGGATGGGAAGAGCTAGCGTTGTGGGCGATGGATTCCGCTTCGAGTAGGGTATCGTTGACCCAATCATGCCCTTTGACCGCAAATTGCTGTTCCCTTAAGGATGTCGATACATTAAAGGCCAGTACATCTACCCCGACAGTACCCTGTACCGGTTTATGTCCTTTTCGGCCTATACAGAATTCTTTTCCATTGTGGTAGAGCCAGATACCGTAACGGCTGCACAAGCGCTGTAAAAAGGAAAGATCACTTTCGTTGTACTGCACCGTGTAGGGCAATTTTATGTCGGTGCCTTCTCCTATGGCTGTTTTCAAATGTTCCCCTGAATGGCCGTTTACGGTATCGTTTATCACTTGCGAAAGTGCAGTACCCTCATCATAACTAAAACACTGTATCGAGTTCGATAGGAGCACCGATGGTCCGTGCCCGGAGAGTACGATGGTACCTGCCGCTCCGACTCCCTTTTGGAAATCGACCGAGGTCACGACACCCGAGAATTCCATTTGATTGCCATTTAATCCAATGGAGGCCTTTTTGCCGACAAACGAAAGTGCGGTATTCATCATGACCCCTTCATAGCCCTCTGTGGCATTGGAGGGAAAGGTGATACGAAAAGCGCTGTGCCCTCCTACGGATTGTTCGACTGATACGTTGTAACCTGATTTCGGAAGAAACTCCTCGCCGCCGACGATGAGTTTTATTTGTACGATTTTTGGCATGTGGGGTGCGCTTTAGAGGTTTAAGTTACTCAAATTTTTGCTTGAATCACAAAACGAAAAGTACTCTTGATTATGTACGTTGAATTATCGTAAAAGGGATTTCAATTTGAAAAATAAAGGTCAAAAGTAGTTAGGAGGAATACCAAAAGCATCCCTGATTATAGGGAATCGTCTAGCGTACAATTCCTATTTTGCAAACGACGCCCACTCTACCGGCTTTGGATACCGTGCAGTTCATGCTAGTTTTTTTTGCCAGCGATTGCCGACTTAATCGGCAGAGTTCTTGGAAGTATAGGCTTTTTTTAAACGCGTGAAACTGAATAGGATTCCAGCCCCGATCAATAGGTAGAGTCCGTATTGCTCTAAAAAACCGGTGCCTACCGATTTGGCCAATATCGGGGTCTCGGGATTGTACAGAATGGAAACGGAATCCCCAACGGATTTCGTCGTCCCGAATAGCGGAATGGCCAAGAGTTCCACTTGACTTTCGTATTGATTGCCATCATTGGCCGTAAAGGAAATTGTGGCAAAGGCCCTGGTACTCTTCGCCTTGATCTTGTTATGTACTTCTAGGATCTTGGCTTCGGTCTCTATCCAGTTTTCGGTGTTTTGTTGGGCGAAAAGCAAACTTGGTGCTATGAAGAGCGTGAGAATTAGTATTTGTTTCATCGAGAATGTTCTTGGCTGAAGGTACTAAGTTATCGGTTTTTTGGGAATAGGTGTGTGGTGAGTAAACATGACAACTTGATAGGGAAGGGATGTCAGTCATAGTCGGATTTACAGTAATCGATAAAGGAATTACAAGATTACAGCTATTTTACTCCGTAATTCTTTTAAACAACTTTCGCCTTAACTCATCGAGCATAGTATTTTCCTTATGGCATAATTGTCCATTTTGATACAGAACCAAATCATTAAAAGAACCAACACCTCCATAAATCATTCTAATATTTTTCTTTAACTCTTTCGATTTGGATATCTCCATACCAAGTATGAAATTTTCAAAAACGGGAATCCATTGCCTTTCACCAACTGTCTTTAAAATTTCAAGAATATCTTGCAGAATTTGTTTCATTTAATTACTGTCAAAGTCAAAAATAGGCAGGCTAGAGCATTAAAACCATATCAGCTAAATAATCATTTATGATTCGAGTTAATTATCAATGCATTTTTCAATATAGTACATCGTACCAAGTACGTGATTTTCATAATCGCCAAAGACATCTAAATAGGCCCTTACTGACCTTTTTACGTGATTACTTTTTAAATCTAATGTTTTCAAGAGTATTTCATGTAGAAAAGAATACTTTTTTAATAATAAAATTTAAAAAACCCTCATTTATGTCCTTTTGAATAATTCGAAGTACCCTTATTATTGTATCTGCTTTAGTAACTAATTTCATCGATTTAACCAAAGATGCTTTTTGTTGATTTTAATCTAATCTAACGGGTATTTCTAGGTTAGTACATTTAGCCTGCAACTCCTCGTTAAATAATATGAGAATTCCAAGTTTTGAAGACTTAGCCTCATTCTCGACATTGGCTCTAAGCAATTATTATTATGGACCTTAGAAAGTATTCAATTAGAAAGAATTGATAATCTCAGCTATTGAATTCTGATACATATTCTTTGCAATTTCTTCTGCGGTCTGACCCAGGTCCTTATCCCTAATTGTTTTGTCTGCACCGCTTTCCAGCAAGTAAAATACCACCTCCTCGTGTCCCATAGCGGCTGCGGCAATAAGAGGTGTGGCTAAACCTTTTGGATTGCCATTTATATCGGCTCCGTGGGCTGTCAATAACTTTACAATATCTAAATGCCCATTACTTGAGGCTCTTACAAGTGGGGTCTCATTATTAAGTCCTAATTCATCACAGATTGCCCCTTTCTCTAATAACAACTTACAAAACGATACCTTTCCTTTTTTTGCAAGGTAATGCATAAGACTTTCATTATTAAAACCATATCTTTCGGTAAGATATAAAGAGGGATTTTCAATTAGAACACGCTCAAATTCAGAAATATTAGACTTTTCAATTGTTTCTTCAAGTCGATTATATCTTTGATTATTAGGGATGTAATTTTTACTCTTGTGTATATGGTTAGGTTCAAAAACATCACCATAATCTCTAAAAAACTTTAATTTGGCCCCGATACGTTTACCCAATATTTTTATCTTATAAAATATATCATTAATTACGTTCTTGTCTTTTATACATATTTCATCTTCGTCACACAAAGTGTCCACATAAACAGCCATATCGTAGTCAGAGCTTACCACAGGTTCGCATTCTGCGAAATAAGATTCCCCACTTGGTGATATATATTTAATGCTTGTTCTACTTAACTGTAGTCCCTCTCCATCCAGCGTTTCAATTAATGGCATTTTATCTTAGGCTTTTTATTGATATCTATCGTTTTGGTTCGTATGCCCTTCTTTTCTAAAATTGGCTTTTCAAATTCTTCCCAAACACTATCAGCTCCCCGATATTTAGATGAATCTATGAAAGCATAAGCAACCTTTTGGGATTTGGGCGCAGAACCAGCAAATGCTTGAGACGTTTTATTCCACAACGGCTTGGCATCTGCCCAGTCCATGTCCTTAGTCCACTTTTCCAAGGCCTTTCCCTGCGGAGTCATTTCTAATACTTCACCTCCAGAATTTTTAGCAAAGGCTTCAGCAGCTTCTTTTGCTTTCGCGCCCCCCGACCAAAATACTTTGGGCAAACCATTAAGGCCAGATGGGTCTACCCAGGTGTTATTATCTTTCGTGTAGGCATAAAAATTAGGATTTGTACCAGCCAAACCAATCGGATCCTGACTCAAGTAAACCCCTTCCTCAGCCGAATAATACCGAAACCTATTATAATATAACTCTGTTTCCACATCCTCATACTGCCCTTGATATCGGAATGGACAATCCTCAGCGCTACCTTCAAGCTGCGTTCGTATTTTTCCGTAGATATCATATTCTACCGCCCAAGTCCGTGTGCCTTGGGAATCGTACATCTCCACCGGCGTACCTAAGTAATCCGTAATGATGGAGAATTGTTCCCCGTCTACAATTTTAGCCGAAGGCTTAAAGGTACCTTCATCGAAGACCCATGTCGTTAAATTCGCGATCGGCTCTTCTTTGTCTTTCGATAACATGCCCCATTCATCAACCACCCATTCCGGACGGTCTTTGAGGGGATAGTTCCATTCGTGTAGCGGAACATTTCCATCCCATACAAATCTTGTAACAATTCCCCCTTTGGGGGTTAGAGGGCCTACTTTTGCGGTTCTTCTTCCTAGGGCGTCGTATTCGAAAATCAACTTTTTACCGTTGGCCTTGGTTACCGACTTGAGCATTCCGTTCCCGTACCACTCATAGAACTCGGTACCGTCCGGGGACGATTTTTCTATTAAATTCCCCTCCTCATCGTACTTGAATTTCTTCCTGCCATCCTGTAGTAACTGGCCGCCCGCACCGTATTTTCGGTCGCCTTTGGTTTGACTTCGGTACAGGTTGCCCACTTCGTCGGGCAACTTATAGTCCATATCATGGTTCTCGTACTTGGCGGAAGCCAAGTTTCCAAACTGGTCATGGGTGTAGTTCACTTGCCCTTTGGTCAGTTCATCTACCATTCGGGTCAAGCGATCGTTCGCATTCCAATTGTAGGTACGATGGCGCATTTCGCTACGGCCTCTGGCGACCTTTTGCTGTATAGGCCGCCCAGCCTCATCGTATTTCATTTCGACCTTTATACCACCGGGCAGGAGACGTTCGGTTTCCATACCAATGGAATTGTAGGCGAAATTGGCGGACCACGCCCCCTTGGCCCCCTTGATGCCTTCCTCTCCTCCTGCGTTGTCGTCGGAGGCAGTGCGGACATCTCCCACAAGGGGGGAGAAGGGTTGTTCCGTTGTTTCAGGCTTATGCACTTGGGCGTTCATCGTTTCGATCTGCCCGATTTTATTTCGGAGGAGGTCGATTTCGGCACCCAGGCTACTGGTGATTTTCGTGCGATTGCCCAATTTATCGAATTCGCTCTGTACCAAATGCCCGTCTTGGTTTTCGGCGATGACGCGTCCGGCCTTGTCCCGGATTAATTGTATCGTGCTATTTTCGTTTACGGCCTCGATTAAGTTCCCGTTAAGGTCGTAACTATAGGTTTCCCAAGTGCCGTCACTGTGTTCTGAACGAGTGATGCGACCGTTGTTGTCATACTCGTATTCGGTAAATCTACCTTCGGGGCGGTTTACGCGGTACACTTTCCCGGCGCGATCCCGTTGGTACATTCGGGTTAGGCCGTCAAAACCGATTTCGGTAACGATATCCCCATTGGGATTTCGCTTGAAACGGTAGCGTTCCCCATGTTCGTTATCGATAAAACGTAGTTGTTCCTCCGTATCATAATCGAAGAACACCTTTCGCCCTCGTTCTTCCCGCATCTTTAGGCTGCCCAAAGGGGTATACTCGAATTTTACCTTTCCGTTTTTTTGATGTAGCTCGGTTACCTCATCATAGGCATTGTAGCGCAATTGTACCGTATTCAAATCCGGTTCCACGATTTGTTTGACCCGATCCAAATCATCGTATACGAAATTCTGTTCGTGGCCCTGGGCGTTGCTGGTTTGGTGCACGCGACCCCACACATCATATTTCCATCTGGCCACCGCCTTGTTGGGCAGTTCCATTTTGGCCAAATTGTAATCGCCATCGTAGAACAGTCGGGAGATATTTCCGGCGTTGTCCCGAACCTCGTCAATAAGTCCGTTATCGTTGTATCCGAAGGAAGTGACCCCGCCATCCCGACCAATGACTGCATGTAGGCGATCTTCTTTGAAGGTACGGATGACCGATCCGCCTACGGGATATTTGGTAAGTACCAGACGATCTTTATCATCGTAAATAAAACTGGTTAGCGAACCGTCCGGCCGATGTATACCCGTAAGATTGCCGCGCTGGTCATAGCTGTAGCCTGTGGCATTTCCTTCTTCATCGATGTCGCGATACGGTTCCATATAGTCCGTATACTCGTGAAAGATATGATTGCCCATGGCATCGGTCACCTGCGTACAGAGGTTCAACTCATTGAAATAGTAAGTACTTTGTTCCCCTAGGGAATTTGTGATAATATTATATCCCTCGCCATATTCTAGGGTTCCGGAAAGAATACCACCGTCGCCTTGCGTGGCAATACACTTGGCACCCGTCGTCTTTCCGTCGTACTCCCAATAGAAGGCTTGTCCGTTTCTATCGGTCTTTTTGGTCATGAGATGGTTGCTGTACTCCATCTTGGTTTCCTGGTCCAAGGCATCCCCGATACGAATCAGGTCTCCTTCTTCACTGTACGCATAGGAAACCAATTTTCTGGTGTTACCCTGATGTGTGACCGTAATCTGGGTAGCCCGATCTTTATTGTCGAGTCGGAGTTCTATGACACGCCCGACACTATCGACCATACGGGTAAGTGCATTGGCCGAATTGTATTCCATTTCAATTTGAAACCCTTCCGGATTTCGAATGGCAACAGGTTTATATACCGTGGGTGTGCGCCTTTGATAGACATAGGTCAATTGCTCTTCGTGATGCTCGACCTCATAGGTGAATTTGTCAATATAGGTAAGCGTAACTCTTTCGGAACGATCGTAATATTGTTCGCCGGGAACATTCAAGATAGGCATAGCGACCAATCTGCCATCTGCCAGCCGTAGCCCCATATTCTGGTCTTCGGGATTGATGTGCAGTCCCAAGTCATAATTACACGAAAAACCGTGACCGAGAAGTCCGTCGTATTCGGAGTCCGAATACCAATTGCGCTCCCAGGTGATGGGAATGGGTCCGGGCAGGCTAAAATCCTCCCCGTCATACACCATTCTACCGGTGACAAGATCAATTGGTTCAAAGCCGAATTTACAAAGCGATTTTTTCAGGCCTTTTGTGGCCTTGTTCATCGGAAGTTTGTCGTTCAACTTTTTCAGGCCTTTCGTAAGCTTTTTTCCAACCTTTTTCATAATCGCCCCCATCCCGTAGGACATCAACAATCCCGTCAAAACACCTGCCCAATCGGGGGCATACGGACCGCCTACGAATACCGGTTTACCCATGGGTAAGGGTACCGACATTGAGGTCGGAAGGTATAGGCTGGGAATCGGTTTCATCTTTTTACCGGGCGAAAGGGTCAGCGGCATTCCGATATCGTTACAGGTCATGACCATATAGCCCGCGGGGGACATAAAATTATCCTCCGCATGCACGGTGGTGCTTCCGAAAAAATTAACCGAATCATGACCGATCATCGGGGCCATCAAAAATGGACCGCCCATCGGAATATGGAAAAAAGTGGCCAATACGCCAGAGGTCTGACTGTTTCCCTTGGGCACATTGTTTACGTTAACCGTTGAGCCTAAAAAGGGGATATAGTCCATCACATCCATCACCATACCGATATAGGGGTGAGGCATAGGTACCGGGGCGCCAAGGATGATTACGATATGGATATCGATTCCTAAGACTGGGGTAAAATGTTTGTTGGCCAATAACATAACTGCTCTTCTTTAGGATGTGGAAATTCCGGTTTTCAGTTGCTTTTCCTGTATTTCCATTTTCTGTTTCCAGTCTTTTCCCTCCAATTGTATCATAAAATCATCAATCTCCTCTTTCGACTTGCCCGAAGTATGATGGTAATAATCCCATGAAATTTTACCGATACCGCTAGAGGGCAACTGCTCTTCCGGTAGGGTTATGCCGTATTCAAATGCTTCCTTCAACAAACTGGCGTATCGGGAGGGGTTCTTTTTTTGAATCAATGTGTACGCCGTGATATACGTTGCCAAGGCCTGTTGCCCCATACCGAAGGACGCCGCGAGTTCTGCTTGCTTGCAGAACAAGTCCGTTGCCTGGTCGATTTCTTTTTGATGGTGTGCACTGGTCGCCATGTACGCATAAAGTTGTAAGAGAATGGCGTTCACACTTTCGTCTCCGGCTTTTTTGCTCTGCTTGGCCACGGCCAGCCCCCTTTGCAATAGTTTATCGATGGTATCGTATTCCTTAAATTGAAACAGCATACCGGCATAAACCGCATGCGCCGTTGCAAAGGCTGTTTTATTGCCCGTACTCTGGGTGATTTCCAATCCTTTTTCACCCCATATGTGCAATCGCTTGCGGTTGTTTTTGGCAGCGCTTTGGCCCATCTCGACCATACACTCCCGAAACTTGACTTCCGGGTCATTGGGGTCTCCTGACAGGGCAACTTTTTTCATGGCGTCGTCCAGATCTAAATCAAGCCATAAGGTTTTGGCGCTGGCTCTGTATTTTAATTGCACTGCCTCAAAGTAGTTCTCGGGATTGTGGTCGAAAACCATTAATCGGGTTTTTTCCGGTAGGCCGATTTCCATTAGGGTATCCATCCAATTGCGGTAATCTTCGGTGTCCTGTACCGTGTAGGGAAAAAGTGCGAGTACTAAATGCTGTTCCGGATTCGGTAACGCCTTTTGAAAACTTTCCAAAAACTCGATCAGTAGCAGATTGCAATCGCAATTTTCATCGGCTAGTTTCGTTTTAAAATACTCCGAATCCCAATCGAAGATCAAAAAATTGCCTTCGAGTTGTTGTTTCAGTTGCGTATCATTTTCAAAACTTTGCAGCCAATCCTTCGCGAGCTGTCTACTGTGTACCTTACTACTTTCAAAAGGAGTGAGCAGTACAACGGGGATATCTGGTATACTACCATGCTCGGTAGATTCCAGTTTTAAAAATCCTTCGTATAGTCTGGCTTGTTCGGGTTTTATCAACCAACGCACCCAGCGCACATCGTCATGTGGACTGACCTCTCGTAACCATTTCTGTTGAATTTGGGTTACCAATTGGGCTACTGGATTGTGTTCGTTGCTCATAGGTGTTAGCCGCAGTTAAGATTCAAGAGTCCACCTTTTACATTGGTCATGGTCGTGCCATCCGCATCGAGAATACCGTCGCTCTTCAGTTTTAATTCGGCCGTGCCTTCTACCTGGGTGCTCGGTGCTGTCATCTCTACTTTTGCGGCACTGGTCACCGTAACCTTTGCGCTGCCGTCGTTCAAAATTTCCTTAGAGGTAACGTTTACATTGTTCGTGCCATCGATATTTACCGCTTCGGAGGCTAGGATGTTGATTTCCTTGGAGTTCAAGGTCATCACGTTGGGAGCGGTAATCGTTATTTCGCCATCGCCGTTCATAAGAACGGTATTGCCGCTGGGGTCTTGAATCGTTACACTACCATCTTTATCGTTCATGATTACCTCGTTCCCGCTGCGCGTCTTTATCGCTTTGATGTTGTTATCGGGATCAGCATAATCACTTTTGGCGTTCGTATTGAAGCCGGCGCTTAGCACAAAGGGCTTTTCGGGATTGTCGCCCTCGAAACCGACCAAGACCTCCTCGTCCTTTTCGGGGATGAAATAGAAGCCCTTCCCGCCACCGGAATAAGGTGTCACCATCTTGATCCACGGCGTCGAGGTGCCCATGGCCTGCTGCCAGGGGAACTGTACTTTTATACGTCCGAGCCCATCGGGATCGGCGTTGTCGAATACCCGACCGCGCTGCGCGCCCGAACGGGGCGTGGCGAAACCATTGGAATAGGGCAGGTGTTCGGTGCCCTGTGGCACGCCCTCGAACTCGTTGCGGTACTGCCCGCTATGGTCGAAGCGGTGTACGATCTTTACGATATCGTAGGAACCGTAAGGGTCTTTGTTCGTCGGTTTGGAGAAGTTGAGGCCCTTGAGCTCCAAGGTATCGCCTATGCGCAGGGCGGAGAGTTCGGAAGAGCCCGAGACGGTCACCATACCCGCGGCCCTTCCCAAAGTGTTTACCTTGGTAGCGGTGTCGAGTCCGCCCTGGGCACTGTACTCATGCTGACCGACATTGTAATCATAGTTTCCCTTTTTGGCGAAGACCGTATCCGATTCCCCTTTCAGCTGACTGAGGTAAGGGTGGGAGGAGCTAGGGGAATGCGAGGCGGATTCGGCCTCCAACAGGGTGTCGTTCGTCCAGTCGTGGCCCTTGATACCGAAGACCTGTTCCCTTAGCGAGGTCGATACGTTGAAGGTCAGTACATCCACCCCAACGGTCCCTTCGACTTGTTCGTTCCCTTTGCGCCCGATACAGAAATCGGTGCCGTTATGATAGAGCCAGACCCCGTATCGACTGCAGAGCCGTTGCAAGAAGGAAAGGTCGCTCTCGTTGTACTGCACCGTATAGGGCAGGGCGATATCGGTGCCGTCGCCAAGAACGCTCTTGAGGAACTCCCCCGAATGGCCGTTCGTAGTATCGCTTGCCACCTGGGAGAGGGTCGTGCCCTCCTCGTAGCTGAAGCATTGCACGGAGTTCGCCAGCAGTACCGACGGACCGTGACCGGAGAGCACCACGGTACCCGCGGCACCGACGCCCTTCTGGAAATCGACCCCGGTGACCACGCCCGAGAACTCCATTTTGTTATCGTCGACCCCTATGGAGGCCTTCTTGCCCACGAACTTCAGGGCATTGTTCATCATGACCCCTTCGTAGCCCTCGGTGGCATTGGCGGGAAAGGCGATGCGGAAGGCGCTGTGGCCCCCGACGGACTGTTCGATGGAAACGGTGTAACCGGATTTCGGTAGGAACTCCTCGCCACCGACGATAAGCTGTATGTTGACTATTTTTGGCATGTTGGCGTAATTTAATGGCGTTTAAAATACTGATTATAAAAGTACTGCACAAAAGCACTGCTACTTTTTCGACCTATCACCTAATTTTTCCTTCCATGACCTCAATTACACGAATGCAAAACAAAATAGGTGGAACAAATCATTAAAAAACTATTGGACTTCCTCAGGTATAAAACACACGAAATGGAAGTACGTTTGCTGATCTTGTCTGCATGCCGATAAGCAATTCTTTCTTCAAATGTTCCCAATCGGTTTCGCTGTAATCGGCTTCCGGGTTTCGGCCGATATGAATATCCGTAGTCGGAGTGTACCCGACGGAATTGCTTTGCGATACCATGACTCCTTTTTCGACGGTAACCTTTGAAATGGCGTCCTTGAAAACGGCATAGCAATGGTGTACAATATCCTGACGGGTAATGATTCGCCCCCTAGACAGGATATGTTCGCGGTAGGCATATATTTTTTCACTAGGGTCCGGCTCGTCGTGACCACCCAAAGTACCCGTTACAAAAACCAAAGTGTCCGGCTTGAATGCCGTGCCGGAATATTGAAACAGTTTGCTGTACGGATTGATCTTGTTCGCTTTATCGCCTGTAGTCGTCCAATAATCGGCAAATACGATTCGATCCCTATTCTTCTCGATACTATTACGGTTGACGATCAAATAAGGGATTTTGTGCTTTCGGAAATTGCGCAGCTCTATCTGCTGTTCGATTCTCGAGATGATCTGCTTCAAATCCTTTAAATTCGAATTGATAAAATCGTCGCCCATAGCTGAAAAGGCCACACTATCTTCCTTAAGTAGGTCTAGCGTGTAATTCAATAGCTCTGAGGCGTCGCGCTCATCGAACCGGCTTACACCGCCATAACGCAAATAGGCCTGTGGCCGTGTATCGTCTTTCTTTTCCCTATCCCGAACATAATATTTATTACCGCTGTCTCCCAGAACGCTTTGTACATCTAAAAAGAAATCGGCATCCGATTCCAACGGAATGATATTGAAATAGGGTTGCAATCGCTTGCTAATGCTATGCGACTTCTTGTTGAGCGTCGGAAAGCAGTTGACATGGCAGTGCAGATTTTCAAGCATCGCGGTGGATACTACTGTCGAGAATTCAATTTTGATCCATAATAGGGGCGTGGTAAAGGCATCAAGATCCTTTGTGGACAGAAACGTTTTGAACGCCTCGGGGTACTTCTTCAATTTTCCTTTTAGATCAATACTTCCTTCGACGGTGTAAAAATGGTTGCGATAGAATTCCCGTACATATTCTTCGTAAAATTGAATCTTACTTTGTATGCTTTCATTGATGTACGCGCTGTAGTCGTCTTTGACCACTTCGCGCTGGGCATATCCCTTGGTCACATTGAGCAACTCACCATTTACAGACCAGTTGGCGATACCCAAATGGTGCACCAGAAGTTCTTTGTTGGAAAAGTTGAGCAGGTCGAAATAACATAGCAGGTCGTCTAATTTCTTCATGCCCGGGGCCGGCTTTATCCCCATGTAAATACAGGAATTTTCGGGATTCCCCTCAAAATCGGAAGATTTCAGCCAAGGCGTGGTTCGATGATTGTGATGGGCAACGATCTTATCGGGATATGCGATATAATTCAGCTCGCAATTGTTCAGAGTGAATTGACCGGCAGGGCAAAAGAAAAAATCCTTAAAATCCTCTTTTCCACTTTCCCTAAAAAGTGGCATGCGTTTCCGGTGGAAAAACTGGCTACGTTCATTAATCACCACCTTGTTGTCTACCGGTAGGGCATGCATAATGGCATGTGCCGGTTTCGCCGTCACCGATACTTCGGGTGTGAGCAGGTCTACCAAGCGTTCAGTGACTTTGGTACGGCTTGTTTTTATGGTCTCGGAAATACGTTCGAATTCATGCGCACAGGCATCAAAGAGAATGCCGACTATGGGATCGAAGGAATATTCTATTTCCATATCGTCAACGCCCCATTGATCGGCGGCCCTGCGAATAAGCCTGTCTTTAATCTCTTCTTTGGTAAGGCTCTTCATTTAGTTGTTTTTTGTGACGAAGACCAATTTTTATAGTCTTTAAAATATACGTAATCGAGTCGTTATTTATAGGACAAAGGCGCCAAGTAATAATCCCCGGTAAAAACAAATGGCTCGTCAGTCTTTACAATCGTGCCCCTAATCGTAATGTAGAGGTATTTTTTAAGACGCACCTTGTTGGTTTTAGACGATAGACTCTCCATTAATTCAATATTCAAATCGATATGCGATAGTCGTTTCTCATACTTTACGATTTGTTTGGAGAGCGATTTTTTAATCTGCTCTTTGAGGACGTTGGCATTGACCAACAGGTCAAAATCGGTTTCCCATATTTCACTCCCAAAACCCTCGTCAAAGGAATATTCCTCGAAATAAGTGGTGATGATAACGCTCATAAACTGGGAAATGGAATCACGCAAAGACAGTTTTTTGAGTTCTTTTTTCTCAAAAAACCGCTTAAAATCAAAAGGTGCCTGATAATAAGGTTTCGCCATGCGTTTATTACTTTTTATACTGCCTTTCTAATCTGTCGACAAAATATTAAGATCGAATGCCTTCTTGTTGTCGTTCTTCGACTGCATTCAGGATTACATCTGTCGTATTACTGATTCCGTATTTCCAATCCCATACGTTCATTTCCGTAGCTTGTACTTCTAACTCGTACTTTCTATTTCACGACTTTAAAATCGAGTTCACCCTTCACTAACGTCACTTTTACCTTTTGTGGTGCCTTGATGGCGCCGGAAATAATCATTTTGGATAGTGGACGTTTCAGTTTGTTACGTATTACCGCTTTTAAGGGCCGAACACCATAGGTTGGTGAAAATCCGTCTAACGATAGGTGTTCTTTGGTTTTTTTGTCGATTTCCAAGGTGATGCCCAGTCTTTCAGTCAAGACCAACAATTCCTTTTTAAGGTGTAAGTCGAATATAGTGGGTGCATTCTTTTCTGAAATTGGGGCAAAGGGCACAATCTCGGTAATACGGCCTAAAAACTCGGGTCTAAAATAGGAGGCCATGATTTCCAACAGTTCATCCGATTTAGGCACTTTACCACCTTCGATGGATTTACTGATAAAATCCGAACCGATATTCGAAGTGAACAGAATCACGGCGTTGGAAAAATCGCCGACCTTACCCAGACGATCATTTAATTTTCCCTCATCCAATATCTGCAGGAACACATCGAAAACGGATTGATGTGCTTTTTCAATCTCATCGAATAATACAATGGCGTAAGGTTTTTGGCGGATTTTGTTCACCAGCACACCACCTTCTTCATACCCCACATATCCCGGAGGTGCCCCATAGAGCAAGGCCGCGGAGTGTTCTTCCTTAAACTCCGACATATCGAAACGGATGATGGCCGTCTCATCGTTAAAAAGAAATTCGGCCAACGATTTTGCCAATTCGGTCTTTCCGGTACCCGTCGGGCCGGAAAAGAAGAACGAACCGATGGGCTGCCCCGCTTTTGAAAGCCCGGAACGTGATTCTATGATCGCTTCCGAAACGGTCTGTATGGCATTGTCCTGTCCGATAACCCGTTTTTTCAACGTGGCTTCCATCTCTAATAAACGCTCGCGTTCCTGGGTTTGTACTTTCCCAGCTGGAATTCCTGTGATGCCGGAAACCATTGCCGCCAAGTCTTCTTCGCTGATGCCTGTTCTGGTTTTTTTCGCATGTTCTTTTACCGATACCAGAATCGAATTGACGTATTCTACTTTTTCTTTATAAGTGGGGAACCGGAGCGCGTCTTCGGTATCGAATTTTCCCAAAACAATGGGACTTAATCGATTTTTAAGTTCAATATAAACCCAATCGATGGCTTGAATACTATCCGATTCTAGTTGTTTTTTGGCCGCTTTTTGCACCTCGGCGACTTTGGCGTTCAAATCTTCCAAATCGCCGGGTAAGGATTGTGTAGAAACATTCGCCGCCGCCATGGTACGATCAACCAGGTCCAGGGCGGAATCAGGGAGGCTTTTCTCTTTCAAATAACGTTTTGATAGCCGAATAGATTCTCTTAGGGCTTCCTCATTGACTTCAAGATCATGATGATCGGAATAGGTCTGCCCCACACTTTGCAAAATTCGAAATGCCATTTCATTATCCGGCTCTTCCACCGTAACCGATTCGAACCTTCTGCTCAAGGCATCGTCGTTCGCGATGTATTTTCGGTGGTTGTCCGATGTAGTGGCACCAACAAGAATGACTTCCCCTTTATTCAATTCCGACTTAATCACGTTTAATATGCCCTGACTGGCGGATGCATCCTGTAACAGGGAATGAAAATCATCGATAAACAGAATCGGTTTTACCAGATTTTTGGCCTCGTTGAAAATTTCCTGCAATCTGTCTTCAACCTCACCTTTATAGGAAGTCCCCGACAATAAAACGGAAGTATCTATTTCCAACAAACTTGCTTGTTGTAGGTTTTCCACGATTTTCCCGGCATGAATCTCTTTCGCTAGATTCTGGACCAAGACGGTTTTGCCTACTCCGGATTCGCCTTGTATGATGACATTGGGTTTTGACTTACGGCTTATGATTTCGGCAATCTGCTTTAGCTCCCGGTCTCTATTGATAATGTGATCGTAAAATCCTTGGGATGCTTCGACCAATAAATCAGTAGTATATTTTTTGAGTACATCGGCATCCGAGGTGTAATCAGTTACAGCACTGCCATTCGGTTTGGCTGCAGTTCCTGTTTTTTTTCCGGAAGAAAGACTATCCAAAAGTTCGGTGCTACTGACCGGTAATGATTTGAGCTGATCGAAACTAAAACCGACCCCAGGGGTAATCGCCGATATAAAGAGGCAGACCAGGTCTACTTCCGGTCTATTGAGTTTGTGCTGTACCTCCTCGGCCTCTACGAAAACGGTCTTCGCCTCGGAACTTGCGCGAACGTCCATCGTACGGCTCGTGCGTTTGGGGTGGCCTTCGATGTTTACGTCGGCCCATTCCTCTATAAAATAGACATCTACACCTTTTTCATGCAAAAATCGGAGCAGGGATAGGTCCCTGTTCAAAGCAGCTTTCACCAAATGTGCGGGACCAAAGCTCTCCTGTTGGTACTCTTCGGCTAGCTGCGTCGCAATGTGTATGGCCTTTTCTAATTCGGTATTCATATCCTACTCAATTTCGCCCCAGACGCCTTGATAGTTCTAAAGCTGTAGTTAATTTATTAATCTCCATTTCGTACTCTTCGATCTGTTCTTCCAGGTCTTTGATATTCTGTCTCGCATTTTCAACCTGTTTCAGGTCCCTTTTGGCATCTACCAGCTTTTTATAGGTCAAAATCAAATTTTCGTACATGCTGCGGTCATCCAAAGAATCTTTCGGGATTTCGCTTTTGAGATCGATCAGGTCTACGTTGATGGACTGTTCTAAAAAGAAATATCCCTCTCGAACCGTATCCAACGAATCGATTTGCTTATCAACAGCTTCCAACGCATTGATAAATTTCTTCTGGTATAAAAACTCATATTGTAATCTTTGGTTTTCGGCCCGAAGAACTGCATTTTCTTTCCAAGGCAATTTATAGCTAAAGAAAAACGCAGTAAACAGAATCCCCACCGTGATGAGGAACATGAGTAAAAAAAGTAGAAAAGAAGAGGTTCTTTCCTTTTTATTGAGTACTTCCATAATATTTAGTATTAAGTGAGATTCGCATTCCAAAATTCGCCCGTGGCGGTACCCTTGAAATGTGTGGTCGAATCTGCCTGCTTACAGACCGAACCCGCCTTGCTTACGGGGTCGGAACGACAAGCGCTATTATTCCGCTAGGAACGAAGTCCCGCCCGATTTGCCCGGTTTATCTTTTACGATATTCTCATTTACGAAGATACCCATATCCCTACGTTTGCCGATATAATCGATTTGGGTGAGTACCGTAAGCAAACGGTCGATAACGTTCATAAAACCTGAGGCCAATTTGATGTTCTGGTTGACATCGTTATGGTTGTATTGCATATTAATGACATCGGTAAACATTTTTTCATAATCACCGCCTTTTAGGTCGGTCCATTCCCCAAAATAATTAAAAAGTTCTTCTTTGTTTTGTGGAGACGAAACATCTACGGAACCTTTGAAAACACGGGCAAAACTTACGATAATTTCCAATAATTCCTTGGGATGCATATCGTACTCTTCCCATTTTACCTTGGTAATTTGTTGAGCGAGATATACGTAAGCTTTATCGACCACTAAATGCATCGCATCGGCGATCGGATTATCACTTTGTTTCGAAATGATTTTCTGAACGATCATGATAGCGTTGCGCTCGGTCATTTTAAGGAAGTTCTCCGACTCATTGTAAAAGTCGACTAAGCTCTCATGCGCCGCCAAGGTGAGGCATGGCGGAATATAATCGGTAGCCGTAGCCAGACTTTTTCCGTCTTTCTCTATTTTGGCAATGGGAAGCTGATTCCCAGAAAGTCCCGATTTTTCCAGTTCCCCGGAAGTTATGAAAATGAAGAATTGATTGTTCGTCAAAAACGGATGCCGTGGCGGAATTTCCTTGGGGTCTTGCTCTCCAAAGGGAATCGTATTTTCCGTATCGAGGTTGATGAGCAAAAACCCTTCTTCCAATTTTTTATCGGCCAGTTCGTCCACCACGATTTCTTCTTTCACGGCCGGCGTATTTTCGGTAATTTCGATTCGGTTGCCGTTAGGGGTTATCGCCCTTAATTTTTTAATGGTGACCTTCAGACTTTTATGAATGTCCAGATTGATGGCATAGTCGTTGTTGCCGTCGAGATAGGACGCTAAAAAGCCATGACCGTACCTTCCCTTTCGAACCACATAGGCATCTTTAATACTATTCTCCGCAAAATTCTGGAGGTTTTGAAAATGCTCTTTCGAGATTTTCATGCCATCGACCCAATTGATCTTAAAATTCTTTATGTCTTCTATCATGATATGATGGTTATATGCGTTGGCAGACGACCGTATCGCCGTCCTTTAAGTTGTTTTCTTCTACCGTAAGTTCCGAATCGATATGTTTAGAGGCACCGTACCATTTGGGTTTACTATAAAAATACCACCCATACGGGTCGCCGGATTTATCGGTCAGCTCTATTTTGGTATGTGTCTTCTTTACATTATAATCATTTATAAAGAAAAAGAAAAGCCTACCAAATTCCATATTCTTTGGGGCTTTTGCCTTAAAACTGGTCATGTTGCCCGCCTGTGTACTTTTATAGAACATAAAGTTTAGCACAATCATGTTCTGTAGTTCGTAGTGTTTCGGGGTTTCGTATTTCTTACCCAAGGGATAATACCATTTCGTGTATAATTTGACGGGTATGGAAACCGAATATTTGTACAAGATGAAAAAACTTGTGGGTACCGTAAAAGCGGCCGCTACCAAGAAATAGTATGGCAGGTACTGCAAATCCTGAAAATGCGTGGCGATCATTATTATGGGTATAACCACGGCTAAAGAGGTAATTATGGCAAAAAGCAATTCCTTAAGCCCTTTGTCTTCATCGAACTTTTCAAAGGTATACCTGAAGAAAAAGGTGTGAAATGCGCCCGTAATCACAGCAAAGGTCAGCATCGAGAAATACCGTACCATGAGGGTAGATTGGCGTAGATTATAGATGATCGCTACGAAAATCGCCATTACCGCAATATGACCGGCCAAATAGAAATAATACTTTTTTCTTCTTTTCTTAAAACCGGGCGTTTTAGAAGCCAAGAGTGTCAAAACCAATATGACCACCACCATGATAATGATGAATGGCATGAGGGCCTCGATACTTATAAATCTTTTCAGGTAGCTTCTAATCATATGGTTCTAAATTGTCGCCGAGACACCAAGACGTCCGGCATAGACCGCTTCGCCTATTACAAATTTTGTTTTTTGTGGCGCCAGGGTAAATCGTACCTCGAACTCACTTTCATAGGGCAGTGTATGCTCCAAAAAGAAGTTCACTACCGCGATGAGCTTTCCTTGCGGAAGGTAATCGCCTATCTCGTCCGGGCGGCTGATCTTGTCGATCGTAAAAATATACTTGGGTAGAAAGGTTTTCGGTTTTCCCGCCGTGGCCATATTCACCCCAAGTTGCCATGGTTCGTGAAACGTTTCGGCACCTATCGATGCGAAATCGTGTTCGATGACCAAGTGTTCCTCGATGATATTTTCCAATATCAATTTTAACAACGGCATATTTCCCGCAATCTTGTACATGAAGGGCATTGTCTTTAAAATTTTCGCTGCCATTCGTTGGGGAATCTTTTGATCTATTTTCCATAAATCCATCAGAAAACGCACCAGTTCCGGACTTCCCAAAGATCTAAAGGTACGGTCTTCGGCAGTTTCGATATCTACGCGTTGCAGAAAAAACTCGGTTTCCAAAGGCTTAAAGAATTTCCTGGCGTTCTCTTCCTCTATTTTTCTTCCATTGTAATCGGCGACCATGGTCTCAACATATGGCGTACTGGAATAGGTACTGTGAAAAAAGCGTTCCGGAAAAATATTGTAGAACCCGCGACGGCTCAGAAGAACATCGATAACCCCGTCTTTCTCGAGATTTTCGTTAATGGCGGTAATATCCTTGCTAAATCTCCTTTTGAAAAAATCGGTTAGGGAGATGTCCAATTCCGTCTCGTGTTCAAGGTAGGATATAAACGTTTCGGCCTTCAAATCAAAACCAAGGTCGAACACCTCTTGGCGTATATCGTAAGGAGAGACCGTTTTCATGTCTTATTGATTTTTTAGCAAGCGTGCACCAGAAACGAATCTGTCTTGCCAATACTTGGAATTCAAATCGGCGATTTGAACACCATGTGGAGAATTGGATCCCGTGAATTTCCCATTTTGCAGATAGATACCTACATGCGATACGACCTTATCGTCAAAACGCAGTCTAAAGAACAATAAATCGCCTTGCTGCAGGTACTTTTGTCCTTTGAAATGCGCTTTAATATCATAGTTGAATTGTTCGTTCGATGTTCTGGGGAGCTCGAAATCGTAGGCTTTTTCGAAAACATCCTGTACATAAGCAGAGCAATCAACCCCCGATTTTGTCGTGCCACCCCAATTATAGGGCGTCCCCAACCAATCGTTGATGACATCGTATAGTTTTTCGTTTTGTAGCTCATCCTCACCAACCTCCAACAATTTTGCGAACTTGGTCTTTTCGGCTGCGGAAAGGTAAGAGGGGGTCGTAGGAATATTCGGGGTTTCTTTGATTTTATCTTTCTCGGCCGCCAAACGCTTCGATTTTTCAATCTCTTGCCTGTAGTAGCTGGTATCGTTGCCACTTTGGGTTTTCTTTGCGCAAGCGGAAAGTAACACAATAACTATGAGAAAATATAGTTTTAATTTCATAAAATAGTAGTACTTTTAAGATACTTGAAAAACGGCTGAAAAATAGGCAATAATTATGAACAATAAAAGTATTAAAACCCACTTTGACCTAAACGTGTTTATCACATTTTTAGTATTGCTTTTATGTGGATTGGCCCTTTTTTCGTTTCGATTGAATAGTGAGGTAGACTGCAGCAATGTAGATTTCGATGTGATATCCAATTCGTATACCGTGGAGGATTTGATAGAGTTCAAGAGTACCGATACTTCAGGGGTAGAGTGGACGTGGGATTTTGGGGACGAAGCGCCCGAAGCCTATCGATCGAATGTGGTCCATCAATTTAAAAAGCCCGGAACCTACACTGTGGCCCTACAAATGAACGGGGAATGTATCGCTACGAGGGAGTTGGTCATTTCAAAAACCAAGATCATCCGATCGCCCGAATTGATCCCTAATATTATTTTGCCAAAATACATTAGAGTAGGGGAACCTGTAGAATTTTTCAATGATTCCAAATTCGCTACCTCATGGCAATGGAGCTTCGGGGAAACGACCACGGTAGATGGAAACGATAGAAAGGAAACCTACACCTATAAAACACCGGGCAAAAAAACGATTTTATTGGTCGTTAACGAAGACCGGCGTCACGAGGCCAAAAGAATACTTACGGTCTTACCCGCGGAAAGAAGAGCGAGAAGGACGCGAAATAGGGATATCACAACTCCCATAGCGGACGTATTAGTAGAAATTCCCGATGCGCCGGTTGAAGACGCCCCACCAGTTACCGTAGTAGACGATTCGCCACCATACGTAGAGATTTCAAGTGACCAAATACAGGACATGTTGATGAAATATTCCAGCAGGAATTTAGACGATGTGGCCATACGGAAATATTTTGCCGTATCGAATATCCCCGTCTTCAACAGTAAGGGAGATCGTTTTACGGTAAGCGAATTTTTCAAAACAATCCGCGACGTCAATCGGCTGGAGATAAAAAGCATTAAATTGTATCGCAGTAAAGAAACGGGATTGATTAAAAGTATGACGGTGGACCTACGCTACAAGAACGGTCTTTTCTGGAAATCATTCTGACACAAAAACTTCTACGGTTTCTTACATACTTCTCGAATACAGCGGATATAGGTCATTCGTCCAAGCGTATGAATATTGCGGTTTTTGATTAACAGCAACCGCCGTATACGATTAACTGGGTATAACCCATTCGTTTTTCTATTTGGTATGGTCGAATGCCATGTTCTAACGGCCCATGTGCGATTCTCTGCTGCGCATCTTATCCGATGATTGAAAAATAGACGATTTGTATCAGGAAATTTATAATTTAAGCGCATTACTGCAATCTATTGGGGTGCCCGAGTATTCCTCTAATCTTTTTTTCAGAATGTAACAATTTGAAGATGTGCATTTTGTCGAAAATAATTTGGATTTCTTGTTTGGTTTTTTAATTTAGCTGTGTCCTTATGTGACGTTATATAAATTATTAACGGTAATATTTACCACAAAAACCATTTATTATGTCTTTTAAAGCTAAATTAAAAGTAGCGGGAAAAGAGCACACGATTCTACATTGCTCTTACGATTTAAACCAAGAAGTAGATCCAACCGGAAGACCATCTTCTGTAACTAGAGGGGGTCGTATTTATTTGACCGTTGAGTCAAATGGCGAAACCGGATTCTTTGAGTGGATGACCAACAACTTCGAAAGAAAGGATGGTACCATCGTCTTTATCAAAAGAGACACCGATGCCACACTCAAAGAGGTCAATTTCAAAGAAGGTTATTTGATCAAGTACAAGGAAAACTTTGATTCTTCTGGTCAAAACCCTTTAACTGAGACGTTTACTATTTCTGCGAAGGAACTTTCTTCCGGAGGTGGCGAGCACATCAACGAATGGGTATAATCTGAAATATCATTCTAATATACTAAAGGAGGCATTTATGCCTCCTTTTTACGTTTTATACCGCGTACTTGGTGTGCGTATATATTTTTTTGATTAAATTTAAAAAATAAAACTATAATTTATGGCTATTGATAACGTAGGAATTGGCGGTAACGAGGTAAAAGGCGACGCCAATGAAGCTCTAACCGATATTCCACAAAACCGAACACTAATTGCGGGAAAACTTACCCCTGATGCACCGGTTAAACCTGAAGTGGTAGAGGGGCTCCGGACAATCGAAGATGCTTTTGAGCATTTTGAACCAAAAATAAAAGTACCCTTCGAGGACAAGGATGGCCGCACGGTAAACGAGGAATTGGAATTTAAAAACCTTGGCGATTTCGGTAAGAAAGGTATTACCAATAATAGCGTATTCCTGAAAGAGCTTGAAATTGAAAGTGACCAATATAAGAAAATGATCAAGCAGTTAAAGACCAATAAGATTTTAAAGGCAGCGCTGGAAGACGCTGATGCCAAAAAATCGCTGGTCCAAACCATTGACGCCTTGATCGAGGAAATTAAAAATACCAAATAACTACAATACCCAATAACAATATGTCAGATTCGCCCAACAAGCAAAAGCAGTCCCAGCTTAAAGATAAACCATACATAGACCAAATAAAGGAGAAATCGGATGACCTTGCCAAATATGGCGGCTTTGATTTATTGGAATCAGCTATAGATGACGTTCAAAACCTAAATCCCGACCGTAAGGCTAGGCGAAAGATGTTCCTCACTGAGAACAATAAGAAAAAGGAACGTGATTCGTTGTTGAAAATCTTATCGCTTTGGTCTGAAACGTTAAAATCGGGCGATGACATCATTTCTTTGGTACAATCTGCCGATGATAAGGCAAAGGAATCCAAAGAGGTATATACCAAGAACATGAAAATGGCCTTGGAAGAAACAAGGGAATTGGAAACGTCTTATCGTTCCGTAGCCTTGTTTTATCGAAATACCGATATGCCATCCTTGAAAAATGTTACCATTGTCAACGCTGAACTGGATCAACTTACCGATTTGGATAATACGCGGTTTTTCGATTACATCAGGGAAGAGCTGGTTTCGAAATACGACCGTTTAGATCTCCGGGAAAATTATGGTCTAATGGTACTCCCAGGGTATTTGGGTTCAAAATCGGTGGTGGACAAATGGGCAAAAATGGCTCATGAGAACAAAGTCACCCTAGTCACCGACTTTGCCCACTTAGACGAGCCGGACGATGTTATGGAAATGTTCGAAAGTGCCAATTTAGCGAGTGGCGACATGTATCTTTCCAATACCATCATGACCTGTAATTGGTTAGTGGGTCGCGGAAAGGCCGATGAAGTTGGCGAGCAGGACGATATTCACGTACCTCCTTCCGGTGCCTTGGCAGGTAAAATATACAAGACGTTGATGTCTCAAGTTACCGCTGGTAAAAAACACGGTGGCCTTAGTGAGGTAGACGGTGTGCGTTTTGATTTGAGAAAGAGTGAAATTGCGAATCTAGAGAACCTAGGGCTTGTACCGATGGTCAATGAGTATGGTAAGGTCATGGCGTTCTCTGCCAAGACCTTATTTAATGGCGATAATCTAGGCCTACAGACCTATTCCGTAGTAAGGGTTTTTGATTACATTACTAAAGTGTTAATGGACTTCTTGAACAGAAGGGCCTTTGAGAATTTCAATGCCAAGACTAAAAAAGAAATCCATAACCAGATCGTTCGCTTCTTGGATGAAGTTTCAGGTCCGGACAAACTCATCGAGAATTTTGAGATCAACCGTTTTGAGCAAGATCCCAATCAAAAAGATAGGATTTACTTGGATGTGCGCTTAAAGCCGTATTTCCCGGCCAAGAACTTTTTAATCAAAATGGACGGACAAAAAGGCGACGAAGGCGCCGAATGGGATACGGATTACGAGCAAAGCAAGTAGTCGCAATCCGCTCCGCTGTAGAGTACCACTAGAAAATAACATAAAACCCCACCGCTATGTCTTTTTTAGCAAAAATGATCGTTGACGGCACAGAATACAATGTGCTGCACTGTACCTATAATTTTGAACAACCGATGGACAGTACCGGCAAACCGGCCGGCAAACCTCTCGGTGGCCAAATCATGGTGACCATTGAATCCCAAGGTAAGTTCGATCTCTTTCATTGGATGTCCTCGCCTGACCAGACCAAAGACGGATCTATTATCTTCTTCAAACGGGATGCCATGTCGCAATTGCAGAAAGTGGAATTTATGAAATCGTACTGCGTTAGTCTCGAAGAGGAATTCGATGCCGATGACGCCATCCCGATGCAAAAACGAATCGTAATCTCTGCCAAGACCATCAAAATCGGTGATATGACCTTTGAAAATAGTTGGGGAGTGTAAAAAACACATTTAAAGGATAACCGTAAAATGAAGTATCCGAAAAATTTATTTCAAAGAATTTCGGAACTCAGTTTTTCAAACTTTAGTATTCATAAGATACTTTAAGTTCTGTGAACTACAGTCAAAGATTGACATACTACTTTATGAAAGAAATACTATAAAGTTAGAGACCATTTAATAATACTAGTTTAAACTTCTCCTATCCCTCAAAGCCCAAGAACTTAGGTATGCACTTCATATCTTGAAGAAGATGTACATCCACCACTTATTTTCGAACTTTCTTTCTATAGCTTACCATTTAAGGCGATAATAAGACCATCGATAAACAAAAGTCTACAATTCCTACAATTTTCAATCTCTTTCATCACCCCAAGAGAGAAAATTTGTAAATTGAACTTCCTCCACAAATACCATAGCTAACGCGAATTTCGTATTTCCCCTTTTTAAACTTAGCGCATTACACCAGTCGGCACAACGTACAATATCCTGTTGACAAGCCCTACATGCAATGAAAGCAATGAACTTGTTTTCTTTTCATTTGTTTTTCGGAATCGGGCGGGGTTCGGACATGCGTTAAAAAAGGCAATAGCATGAAAGAACTACAGGTTTACGGTGAAAAACAAAAAGAAGGTTCGGAAAACAGGCTTCCTCAGGGCATTTACACCGAATTTGAACATATAGCTACCGTTGCACTCTCGTCCACAAGATCAAAAAGCCTACAACAGAAATTCAAGGTAGCGGAGGATTCCGTTATCGTACTTCATTTTCAGGACGGTTCGGAATGGATAGGGCACCCCGACGATGTACAGGAAATTTATGGGAACACCGATGAATTGCGCTCCGGTGTGAGCGAGTCGTTTGTTTTCGACGCCAATGTGGGCACATCCGACACCACTAGGGGCGTACTCCAGCGCATACTCATCAAGTCGATGAGTATGCTACGATTAAAACCGGCAAAAGACCTCGTAAAAATAACGGGAAAGGAGTTGGCCCAAGGATACGACAATAGGGTACAACCCACCCCGGGATTATACCATATCGACAAAAATTTTAACCTGAAACCGACCGCGGGTAATTTAGAAACCTTGGAACCATATTTACTCCTTGTTCACGGTACCCTGTCTACGGCAAAAGAGGCTTTCGGACAGTTGCAGACGGGAGGCAAGGCAATATGGGACGAATTGTTCGAATTGTATGGTGGGCAGATGCTTGCGCTCGAGCATAAAACGCTCTCGGTTAATCCGATACAAAATGCCATTGATTTTCTAGAGCAGTGTGCTACCGGCATTCAAATCGATATTATCAGTCATTCCAGAGGTGGACTTGTCGCGGATATTCTAGCCATGTGCGATTCTCGGAATACGGTCATCGGGTTCAGTGCCATCCAGCTGGGCATCGTAAAGGAAAAAGATAAGGTTTCACATGCCCTCATGCTCGAGATCAACGCTCTGGCGCGCCTTAAGCGCATTACCGTAGGAAAAGTGGTTCGAATTGCCGCCCCATCCAGTGGTACGACCATTTTATCGAAGAGAGTCGATCACTTCTTCAATTTAATGTTGAACGCGGTTTCCCTAGCCCTAGGGCCTGCTAGTCCGTTATATACCTTGGCCAAGTCTTTCCTCTTGGAATTGATTAAACTGAAGGCCGATCCTGAAGTCATGGCCGGTTTGAACAGTATGGTTCCCGATTCCCTCTTTCAAAAGGCACTGAATACACCAGGAAATGTTGTAGTAAGCGATCTATATACAATTTCCGGTGATGCCGAAGTAGGAGGTTTTAATCTGAATTCCTTGAAGGTGTTGTTGGCGAATCTCTTTTACGGAACCGCAAACGATTTGGTCGTCGATACAGGGAGAATGCTTCATGGCGTTCCACGATTGAACGGTGTATTCAACTTTCTATCACAAGATGAACGGACCAATCATTTCAATTATTTTGGAAATGAAAACACCTGTCAGGCCATCATGCAGGCCCTGAACGCCACTGAGAAAGAACCTGCCATAAGTTACCAGAAGGAAATCGAAGCGGCCGGAGAGCGAGGGGTCGTTCTTGATCTATTTTCTTTAAAAGGTGTGCACTACAGCGAGGCCCATGTTTCAGGAACCCGGAACATCGTCATATTGGTGCCCGGTATCATGGGCTCGACCCTCACTAGAAATTCGGACCCTCAATGGGTGGAAATGAGCGAAATCAATAAGGGGGGCATCGCTAAAAACCTATCGATAAAGGCTACCAATGTTAGCGCGGAGGGCGTTATCGAAAAATACTATGATGATTTTGCCAAGTACCTTTCAAAGGATTACGATGTGGTGACTTTTCCCTATGATTGGCGTAAACCGTTGAAAGAGGCTGCCACGAAATTCAAAAAGGTCTTAGAGTCCACTTGTGGCCATCCTGGAAGGGAAGTACATATCATCGCCCACTCCATGGGTGGCTTGGTTACGCGACAAATAATGATCGACCATCCAGATACTTGGGACAATTTCAAGTCGAATTCCGACAATAAATTTGTCATGTTGGGGACGCCCTGGTTGGGTTCCCATTTGATTATGGAGGTGCTTACGGGCCATAGTTCCCGAGTAAAGCAGTTGGCCATGATCGATTTTAAAAATGATCGGGAAGACCTCTTAAAAGTTTTTTG
Source organism: Aggregatimonas sangjinii (assembly GCF_005943945.1). Taxonomy (GTDB): domain Bacteria; phylum Bacteroidota; class Bacteroidia; order Flavobacteriales; family Flavobacteriaceae; genus Pelagihabitans; species Pelagihabitans sangjinii. The sequence continues at coordinate 1,764,919 of NZ_CP040710.1, forward strand.
GAAGTTTCCTGGAGTACTTCAACTGTTGCCGATTGGGGAAGATACGGAGTTCGCACAGGTCAAATTTTGGAATGCCTTAAAAAAAGAAGCAAAAATCGGTCGAATGCCGGATGCCAGTTCCAATTCGGATGAATTGGGCGCCTTTAAGGAGTACCGGAAACAGGTACGCGACTTTTTAGGGTCACTGACACAAGAAGATTTTGAAAACGTTTACTATGTCTGTGGCAAAGCGGAACAGACTGTGTTCGGGTACCGGTTAAAAGACCGGATATTTTCCAAGAGTAAGCGACTGGAATACTTGGCGACCTCCCATGGCGATGGTAGCGTAACTTGGGAAACGGGCATACCAAAAGCCCTAAATCCCTCAAATCTGTACTATGCCAATACGACTCACGGCGATTTGTCCGTCGAAAAACAAGTATTCGAAGGGGTTTCTGAAATATTGAAATTTAAAAAAACGGCCAAACTCGGTACAAAACCTCCTCTACATCGGGGTGGGGAACGTATAAGTGTTGTAAATGAGTTTGCCGAACCGGCCACAAACCCGACAGGTGTAATCAATGCCCTGTTCGGTAACGAAAAAGCAACAGCCCCCGTTGCGGAGGAAATAGCCGTAACCGTCGTTAATGGAGATCTGAAAATAGCGAGTTATCCCGTTATGGTCGGACACTTTTATAAGGATATTATTTTTGGGGCCGAAAAAGCACTGGATAGTTATTTGGACCATCGCTTGTCACAAAGACGGGATATCGGTTATTACCCAGGTGGAATAGGGGAGAGCGAGGTTTTTTTCAATCTCAATACCAATCCACATGGGGCGATTGTCTGCGGACTGGGAAGCACCAACCGGCTCACTCCTTTTCTACTCTCCAAAACCGTGGAAATGGCCACCCTAAAGTATGCCATGTTCATGCGGGATAATTATACGCTGCCAAAGGCAAAGAAATTTGCCAAGGGCATTTCCTTTATCCTTATCGGCATTGGTTTTGGAAAGCTGCCGATAGAAGCCTCCATTCGTGGGATTTTAATTGGGGTCACCAATGCCAATAACTATATCAAGAAAACCGGTGAAGGCCTGCGATTGATCAAGGAAGTCGAATTCGTAAATTATTACGAATCCATAACCAGCTTGGCCTATTGGAGCATTAACAGGATGACAAAATCAGATCACCGTTTGGCCATCGATCTACAACCAGGCGTGGTCAAAAAAATAGGCGCCAAAAAGAAACAACTTTTAAAAGACAGTCAGGAAAACTGGTGGCACGATTTTGATATCAGCGCCATCAAAGAACCTTTTGATACCGATAATCCCAGTTATCGTCCCAAAACTATTGGTTTCTCCTACAACTCTTCGGGGGGGTATGCCAGTGTACAACGGGAACAGGTTTTTATTTCAATGGACGATATCAATATCCTATTGGAACAAATGGCGTCGACTTCCAAACGGGACAAACGGCTGTCAAAAGCCTTGTTCGAGCTTATGATTCCCAACGAATTCAAAGATATTCTTAGAAATCAGAACAATGTGCTAATCAAGCTGGACAAGGAAGCGGCACAGATTCCGTGGGAAATGTTTTATGATTCCGCTGCGGATGAGACACCCGTATCGGTGAACTCCGGTTTTGTGCGTCAGTTGATCTCCGATGACCACGAAACACTTACCATGACCGCTATTGGCAACAATAATGCGTTGGTCATAGGGGATCCGCTCTATAAAAACGATAATTTACCGCAGCTGCCCGCTGCAGAGGAGGAAGGTGTTCGACTGGCGAACAAACTTTCGGTACATAAATATGCAGTAGATTCCTTGATTCATGGTACCACTGCGGCCATAATGGAAGAATTGTTCACGGGCAGGTATAAAATACTTCATTTTGCGGGTCACGGTATTTATGATTTCGAAAAAGGCAAGGCCGGGGTGGCCATCGGCAACGGTATTTGTATCGATGCCGCCAAAATAAAGCAATTGGGCTATGTGCCGGAATTCGTTTTTATTAATTGCTGCTTTTCCGGCGTCATCAACCGCGATGATGATATTTACTCAAGGGAAAGGTATCGCCTTGCAGCCAATGTGGGGACCCAACTTATCGAAATGGGCGTAAAGGCTATTGTGATTTCGGGTTGGGCGGTCGATGACGGAGCGGCAAAAACCTTCTCCGATACGTTCTATGACAAAATGCTTGAGGGCTACCGCTTCGGTAACGCCGTACAGGTAGCGCGAAAGGCTTGTTTCGACAAACACGGCAATACGAATACTTGGGGTGCTTATCAATGTTACGGTAGCCAATATTACCAGTTTAAAGACAGTACAAAGCAGCGCAAAAAGGATTACGAATATGTCGTGGCCTCACAGGTGTATACCGATTTGGACAACCTCTTCGTTTCCATTCGCTACAAAAGAAGAACCCGGGAGCGGACCCAGAAAAAATTGAACGATATCATTGAAGGTGCGGAACGGGCAAAACTATTGGATTCCAATATTTTAGAAAAAGAAGCACTTATCTACGATGAAATGGGCCTTTTTGACATTGCCTTGTACAAGTTCGAGGAATTGTTCGGCTCCTCTGACGGGGACTTTTCCATAAAGGCCTTAGAACGTTTTTGCATTATCAAGAGTTATAAGCTCGAAAAGGATATGCTGGATGCCGATATGGAAAAAATCCGAAACCTCATTCTCATCGGTAAGAATTCAAGTCGATTGAACATCGTGGGCAATGCCTATAAATTGGCTTCCGAACATCTGTCGAAAAAGGATAAAATCGACTTTCTGGAATTGGCTTGGGGTTACTATTATGATGCTTTGGTCGCCAGCGCCGATCAGCATGATGGGGACTGTCTTGATGCATTTTCAAATGTGGTACTAATAGGACATCTGCTAGAAAAACTCGGGGAGCATACGCTGCTACATCGCTTACGAAAAATACCGGAACTCGAAGACCTTGATGATGTTGTAGCGTACCTAAACGGGAAAAGTAAAGAACTCGAAGATTGCGACGAAACGGAGCAGGACATCTCTATTTTAATCGGTATGGCGGAAGTCGATACCTGTCTGTTATTGCTGTCGGACGAAAAATTGGATGACGTCAAGGAAAAAGTGATTCTAAGGTTCAAGAATATTTTTCGAATGTTTCATAGCCCAAAATATCTACTGATGGAAGAAAAGCAAATCGATTTTCTCTTATCAATGAATTTGGGGAAAACTCAAAAAGAAGCCCTAATCGAAATTCAGGAGGCGTTGAAAAAAATGCTATAATTCGAACGGGTGGTTCTTTCCGGAAGCAAACAAAACACCATTTTATAGAAGTTTAAATTACTATGTATCAATGCCTTTAATAGGGTCAAATCAAAGCCAGAGATGAACTTGAATATCAGACTATGTACAGGAAAAAATGGGGTCGGAAATGTGCGTCGTAAGTATTGGAAAGAATAAGAAAAATCCAAGTATTCTGGAATAGCATCAATAACAGAAGGGACGTCAGCGTAATTAAGTAATACTACCAGCCAAATCATCATGCGAGCCGACCTTTCTGCCTACCGCCTTCATGGTACACGTCCATAGTCTGCCTTTGTACTTTCCAATCCCTGATAAGGAATACGCTTTTATGAATTTGGTTTCAGAAAGTCCCATAGGTTACCTAATTTTAAGTATCAAATTTAGAAAATGAAGATACAAGGATTTAGTAAAAGCAATAGTAGTACACGATTATGGTTTCTACCGGTTAGACGAAGTATTTGTCTTTTCACCTTGCTTATGGTAATGCCTCTTTTATACCAATGTCAAGGGCAGACTTCCGAAACAAGCGAGTTGTACACGTATAAAAAAGGAGACCCCAACGGGATTGGAAAGTGGTATATGGGTCGCGAAATCGCCCATGTCATGGGCTTTCAAGGAATGGGCTGGTTGGAACGCCCTGAACGGGAAAAAGAAGAGAACACTGCTACCTTATTGCAGCACATGAATATAAGTTCCTATGATACTATCGCCGATGTGGGTGCCGGATCGGGATACCATGTATTTAAAATGGCAGCCCTTGCGGATAAGGGATTGATTTATGCGGTGGATATTCAAGAGGAAATGCTTGCGGCCATTCAACAAAAAATGAACGAAACCGAGCTGCAAAATATCAAAACCGTAAAAGGAACCGAAAAAAGTGTCGCGCTTCCCGAAAATTCGGTGGATAAGATATTAATGGTCGATGTATACCATGAATTCAACTTTCCGGTCGAAATGATCGCTTCAATGAAAAAAGCCCTGCGCGCCGATGGTAAAATCTATTTGGTCGAATACCGGGGAGAAGATGCCGAAGTACCCATCAAAAAACTGCATAAAATGACTGAAAGTCAAGCAGTAAAGGAAATGGAAGCCGCGGGTATGAAATTGGAACGGAATTTCACCAAACTACCTTGGCAACACTGTATGGTGTTTATCAAAGAATAGACCGGCCGTACTTCATGAAAGGATGTCAGGTGATATAATCTATACTCTTTTCTACCGCCAGTTTCCTCCAGAAGTGTCCGCCTGTGGCGGAAAGTAGTGGTAAGGTGGCTAACGGGAGCCCGGAAATATAAAAACTTCGAGTTTATTTTCGCAGGATATCGAACCTTGCTGTGGGCATAGCTTTTAAGCGCGCTTCTTGAATTAGCTTGCCAGAACGGTCACAAACACCGTAGGTCTTATTGTCAATTCGAGTCAATGCACTTTTAAGTTCCCTTGATTTTCGCTGAAGGCTTTGTATACGTCGTTTATCCTTGGCTTGTTCTTGGAAATGTTTGCTACTCGCATTGTAGTCGATATTGCTATTGGCTAGGCGCTGTCTTTGCTCTTTTCGATTGCTTTTTAGGGTATCAAGTTCTTCAATGGTTTTCTTTAATTGAGCATCCAGAATGGCTTTAAATTCTTTCAGTTTTGCGGGACTATATTGGGTGGAATTATCGGACATGTGACTTTGTTAAGAATTAGAATTTACGTTTTGCTTTGATCAAAAGTAAGCGTATTCGGTCTAATTTATATGGATTCTATAAATAGTTTCATTTTTGACCTTGACCATCAGAAGCGCATATCTTAGGAAATCAATCTATTTCTTTAAAAGCAAGTCCCAATGCTGTGGCCACTAGTTGCACCTGTCTGCCTGTGGAGGAAACTAGCGGTAGCGGGAATTATGCGATTACCTCTCTGCGGCAGGCAGGTTCTTAACGGAACGAGCATGATGCTCGCGCTAGTGGGGTGCTTTCTTTAGCCGCCACTTGTTACAAACTAGGGGTAGCGTGGGCTTTAGTCAAAAACCAGTGCGAGCGGAGGGCTAATAGGTTAAAATTGTTCATCAGAATCAAATTCTGCATTAAGAAAGGCTTTCATATCTTTTACAAACTCTTCCTGCATATGAAAGTCAATGTATTGCTCTATTTTTAAAATATTTGAATGTAATTGCGAAGTATTAAATTTTTCCATCCTTCTTTCATAATGAGCAAAATCATTTCCAAGCTTAAATGTTGTCTTTATTTTTTTACATAATGATTTGATTTCTTTAAGTTGTGGCTTTATTACTCCGAATTTGGTGTGCTGTTTTACTTCGAATTCACCATTATTTATTTCATAAAAGTATGTTATTAACCTTCCTATTGTATTATTTAAAACCTTTTCCTCAAACGATGGCAAAAGAAATAGAAAGTAATCCTTTATAAGAATTTCAAGTGCTTTTCGAAAAATCATTCCAGAACTGTCCTCAAATCCAATGTTTTTAATAATAATAGCTTCTTCAAGAATTTTATAATACCGTCTACTTAGCTTTTTAATATTGTCTTTTTCTTGCAGAATACTGGGATAATCCTTTTTTATTAAATCGAACCACAAAGAGAGGCGATGTTTTAAGGATGCGAAATCTTTAAAGACAACAGATACTGTATTATTAAAAGTAGACTGGAAATAGTCTAGTTCAAAGTTCTTGCCACTTCTTTTAATGGTTGCAATTATAAATTCAAATTTGGGATGTTTTATACTAATTCCTACATTTTTTTCTATGGTCAATCTTAGATCTACTTCTTTAGAGATTAAGAGTTCAAGAATTTCCGATTTTTCCCTTTGATTCAGAATCATATTTGTGTTAAATACAAAATTATAAGATGTATTAGAAGCTATTTTAAAAGTTAAAAATCTTCAGTTATGAATTGGCGTCAGATTATTCTACTCCCGAGCCACCACAACATGAACATGGACTTCCGGAGACATGTGTCATATGCTTTCGCAAGTTACCTATTGATTCATTTATACTGCTGTCCCAATTTTTAGAGTTATCACTAGTTGTTTTTAATTCCAATACTAGTTTTTTTAATTGAAAGTTAATCTCAGACTTGTCCATAATTTAAACTTTTGTGGTTAATACTTGACTTAATAAAGCTTCATCCATCAGACGATAAGCTTTTTTTATATCTTCAGAGATACAATCCTTACAACTTTTGCCTTTTCCAGGAAGCTTTGTATCAATACAAATTAACTGGTCGTATAATTCTTTGTAGGCCTGCCAGTAGGATTGATATAGTATTGACTTTTCAATCACATCATGATTCCATAAAGATGCTGTTAATGATAAGGCGTTTATTGCTTTGACTACATGTGAAGTTATTAAATTGTTTGGGTCAATATCATGAATATCTGCCCATGCCATATGCAACGCAATTACGCCCTGACGCTTGGCAATTTTCTTATTTGTTGAAGTTGCCCTTTCCGCAATCGCGTTGGATTTCTTTGATTCTCCAATTGCATAAACGCTAGCTATTACCGCACCTATGGAAAAGATTAACGTCCAAGTCTCTAGATTTGTCATTATGCGAAAATAGTCCTAATCCTACATTTAAGAAATCAAATCTTATTGGTATTGTTAACAATTAGAGTTGATAATGCCACTTTAGCTTGCATAAGTGCTACGCTTGTAACCATATAGATTTTTTATCAATTCCAGTTTCTTCATATTGTTGCGAGCATGAACAGGATGCACGTCCTATTGGGGAAAAACTACCTCTAGCTGGAGTTATTACAATATTTTGTTCTTAAATAATTATATTCAAGTAGCTGCTCGAGGTTTAATTTACTTGAAATAACAACAATTATAAGCGCTTTTTAGTACCGCCTTTGCCTTCCGATAGAAAGTGATTTTATTCAATTCCCCATCGAAGATAAAAAGCAAAAAACGGATCAGTAATATGTAGAACCCTCTCTTCTTTATCCCAATCTATGACAGGCGTTGATGACTCGTCTGAGGCGGCTATTTCAGACATTTTATCTAATACTCTTGTTACCTCATGGGCTTGTGGTTGCGCTAGCGAACTGACATCTCTTATCGCATTCCTTAATGTTTCATATTCGATTGTTTCTAATCCTGGGCGTATTTGAGAAAGCGCATGAAGAACCAATCCATATATATCTGTTGTTGAACCATTACTCAATTGCCTCTGGACTCTGTCCGCTCTTTGTCTAGGACCTTTACTTAGTTTGTCAAAAATAACCTTACCTGTATATTCAGCGACACTCTTAAATAATGTTTTTTCATCAATAGAATTTATGGCAATTTTGTCTTCTAAGGTTTCTTTTACATTGTGGATATTACAAATTTCGCGACAAAATTCTTGCATTAAATGTGGACTTCCAATGGCTTCTGAAGCGAGTTTTCGAATAATAGAATCCGACAAATCAATATTAAGAATAGGAAATCCTGCTGCTGGGATTTCAATTAATTCCTCTACTTTCCATGGCGGAACTGCTATGGTCTCAATTCTTCCAGTCATTTCACGCTCAACTTTCACTGCGTCTAATCTTCGATGCGGTATTGCTATGAAAATAACGGGTAGACCATCAAAAATTAGGGATTTAACAGCTCTAACTAGCTGGCCTTGTTGTTCCCGTGGTAAATAATGAAAGTCATCAATTATAAGAGGTCTTTTGCTTTCCCTTAGTGCTTGCAAAGCTATTGTTTTAGGATTACCTTTTCTACTTACCGCACTGGCCTTACTATTCTTAGATGCTAGTGATGCAGAAGCCTCACCTTTTAACTTAAAAAGTAGTAATTGACTTTCTGCACCTCCTTTAATTCCACCTTGAGTGGTACTGTCTTTAGATTGTGTTTTCGTTTTATCAACGAAAACATTGAGCTGTCCAACTATATCTAGCCAAAAATCCTGTTCTGACGAAAATGAACCACCATCAAACCAGATTGTCTCCGTTTTCGGAAATATCTTATTTGTCAATACTGTTTTTCCTGACTTTGTTGAACCGGTCATCATAACGAGTTTACACAAGAAATCTTTAGCTTCTTCTAAAGAACCTTCTAGCTTCAAATTTTTGCGAGGATTATATGTGAAAGTTGGCTGCCCTCCAGGAATAAAAACTTGGCGTGCTCTATACTTTTGTTTTTTACTAAATATTCTCATTTGTTATTTTTTCATTAATTACAATGTTTGGATACAATAACACCTATATCTTGTATATCTACTACAATGTAAAAATCAAAGAAGTAAAATCGCACAAATACCGACGAACCCCCTTAATAAATAGTTTTCCGTAAAAGAAGGGCACGGTTTCGTTTGTAATCTTTAAAAATCTGTATACTGAGATTCACTTTTTTATTTAATCGCTAAAATTCGAACAAAAGTTTGCATTGACCTTACGGTTTTCCGTAGTGGTCGCAGTCTTTTTTGAAGTATCCTTAAAGTTACAGCAGGCCCTGCATCAGCTTTTTAACCTGATTACCTGCATACAGCGCTTGCAGCATAGTATTGTAGGTAGCAGTAAAACGCTCATTTTCCGCCAACGCACCAAACAGGGTTTCTTGCTTGACAAACGCCAACCGATTATTCTCAGTTTCCCGGGCCGCTTCGTGCAGTTCACCCTGCATCACATCAATAATTTCGAGTGGTTGCCCATTTTGGTCCACTTCTTTATCGCTGTAATAACACCAGGCCGCAATAACCAAGGTGCCGTATTGAATGCTGCCCTCATCCGATAAATTCTCTTGTATGGTGGGAATTAAAAATTTGGGTAATTTCGCCGAACTTTCCGAACAAATACGGCAGACACTGTCCTTGATATTCGGGTTGGCAAAACGTTCTTCAAGGCTGTTTTTGTAACTATTCAAATCGATTCCTTCCAGCACGTTCAGTACCGGACTCGCTTCCTTATCCATAAAGGCTCTTAAAAAGGTGACGAAGGTGGCATCTTCCATACAGGCATTTATGGTCGGGTGCCCATGAATGGCCCCGAGAATACCTAATACGGAATGTCCGGCATTCAACAGGCGAAGCTTCATTTTCTCATAGGGCTTTACATCAGGAACGAATTGCACGCCTACCTTTTCAAACTCAGGTCGCCCATTTGAAAAATCATCCTCGATTACCCATTGTATAAATGGCTCGCAGGTTACAGGCCATTCATCCTCCATGGCATACGTATCCCTTAGATAAGCGATATCCGACGGGGTCGTTACGGGCGTAATCCGGTCGACCATACTATTGGGAAAACATACCTCTTCCTCGATCCAACTAGCCAAAGACTTGTCTTGTTCCATTGCAAAAGCCAACAGCATCTTTCGTGCAATATCACCGTTATGTTCGATATTGTCACAGGACATAACGGTAAATGCCGGTATTCCGTCATCACGACGTTTTTTAAGGGCAGCGGTTAGAAATCCATAAACCGTACGCGGGTCGTCAGGATGCTTTAATTCATGCTGTATATCAGGGTTTTCAAAGTCGAATGCTCCCGTAGACGGATTAAAATTATAGCCCCCTTCGGTGATGGTGAGCGATACGATTTTGGTGGCGGCATCGGCCATACGATTGACGACGGCTTGGGCATCATCAACACCCAATAGAAAATCCGTTATCGATCCTATTATTCGCAAAGCTATTTTGCCATCGGGATGCTTCTCGATCAAGGTGTACAGGCAATCCTGTTTTTTAAGGATGTCATGCATTTTCCGATCTCCTTCGCGGAGCCCTATGCCACATATGCCCCATTCCGATGCACCGTCTTTTTCTTGAAGTAAATGCGTGTAGTAGGCCTGGTGCGCTCTATGGAAACCGCCCACCCCAATATGGACCATGCCTGTTTTACTTTGCTCGCGGGAGTAGGTCGGCGTGGAAAGCCGGTCTTTAAAATGCTCGATATTTTGTTCATTAAGTGGCACAACAGGTTCCATAATTAGCTTGTTTTCCTATTTTTTTCAACTTTTAAGGCTATGTAGGCGGTAACGAAATAGATGAGGGTGCAGATAAAGGCGTAATGGTAAAAAAGTTCCCGATTTTCGACATAAGCACTCTCGTTGCTGCTTCCGAACATCACATTTCCTGCAAGGACCAGGGTAATCAGTAAGACAAGAATCGCTATTGTTTTCAGCACTTTCGACCATACACTTCTACCAGCCTTGTGCTTTGGCTCCTTTTTGGCTTGCAGGAGTTGGTATTCGGCGATTTGCCCTTTTTGAATTTGCTCATTTTTTTTGGCTTCGGGATAGCGCTCTTTGGCTCCATATCGGGAGGCCAATAGCGTATATACCAAAATCGTGAAAATCCATGTGGGAATAAAGAGATAGAAGAAAGACATGACATCAAGCGCGTTCAGCCCAAAGCCAAAAACCAGTCCTAATGCCCAGGACGCTACGGCAGGGGTACTAAAGGTGAGTTTACGATAAGAAGACCAATAACGGGTGAAGCCTATTCGCGGAAATATCTGATGTTCGGCGAACACAATGCCCCCAACGGGAACGACCAAAAGCCCAGCGTAGGTCAAAAGTGGGAGTATTTGCGAGAATACAAATGGGAAACAGGCAATCGCGATGGTTACCAGTCCGACCACGATCGTTGTCCTTTTACGGGAATGGTTAAAGAAAATGGCCTGGGCGGCCAAACCGGCCCTGTACAGATTGGTAATCGCGGTAGTCCATCCTGCCACGATGACAATGACAAAGCCCGACCAACCCAAGGCGTAGTAAGCCACGTCACCGGGGTCGAGCTCTACAATCGTTTTTCCAAGAATGACGGCCGCTCCCGCACCCATAATGCCCGCAGCGATCCAGGCAATGAAGTGCCCGAACATCATTCCCGTGCTGGTAGCCAAGCCGTAGGACTTCTTTTTGGCATAACGCAGCAAGGCCATATCGATAAGACCAAAATGGGTGATGGTATTGGCAGCCCAAGCAAAGCCGATAACCTCTATCAGTCCGATACCGGGGGCACCATCGCTATCAATTCCGGTCCAAATGGATTGATCGCCCAGGGCGATAAAATCCGACCAACCGGCCGGTAAGGTTTTGTCCAGGACATCTAAAGACAAGGCGGGGAGGAGCACCATAGCACCACTCGTAAACATGACGAAAAGCCAAGGTGCGCAGATGCCCGAGAATTCGGATACGGCATTAAAACCATAGAGCGCTATGGACACGACAACGATACCTACGGCAATCACGATAACGATAAACCATAGATTGGTAGGGTACCAATTGAGTTGCGCTGGAATATCGAAGGCAAAGCGAACGGCGGTAGCAGATACCGTAATCATGGCGGCCGATATGACGGAAAAGATGATCACATTGGCCCAGTTATACAGCTTGGTCATCGAATCGCCAGCAACCTTGTTGAGATAGGTATAAAGACTAAGACGGGTATCGACCGCAATTGGGGAAGTAATGAAGGTCCAGCTGAGAACGGCCAAAACATTACCGATCAATAACCCTAGCAGAATATCCATTGTTTTGGCACCCAAAGCCACAAAAGTCGCTCCTATGACAAACTCGGTAGCGGCAACATGCTCGGCCGCGTATAGTCCGGCAAAGTGTGTCCAATCGTGAAGTTTATGCTTGGCAACCGGGAGTTGTTCTTCGTCTAAATCTTCGAACTGTTTAAAATTTTTGGCTGCGGACATAGGCTATTTGGCTATCTAGTTTGAATTTCTAAGCAATATTGAACTGTTCATTATTTTGACGAACCCCTCCCGATATTGGGCACGGAACTGGTTAGTATGTAAAATGAACAATATTACAGGCTTACAATTTAAAGGTTTTTGGGTCAAGGCTTGAATTCGTTTGATCTTTTCTTATGGATTCACCGTCCGGACATCGACCAAATCAAAATTTAATATTTTTAAAATTCCCTATTTTAAGCTCATCTAATTTTAACAAATTTCTTGTAAGTTGACTTTAACAAGCTTATTAAATTTACCGGATGAAGTATAACCTTTCCATTTTAATTGCGCTTTGCGTATTCCTCTTACCAGTACACCCATCGATTTTTGGCCAGTCTACAGACGCGGAAAAAGGACGTTTTCCTCAGGAAAATGACACCGTTAGCGAAACGGGTAGTTATCCGCCAAATCCGCTCGGGAAATATGACGAGGCCTATTATACGCTGGACCACCTGAATAGGAATATCGGATTGCCTCCGGAAAAATTTAATTTCCAGACACCCCAGTCCACTTTGGAGCACTTCGTAAAATCCGCTAAAGAAGAAAATTATGAGGATGCCGCGTACGCCCTCAATCTCAACTTATTTCCGGATAAGCTTACTCTAGAAGAGGCTGGACTCCTCGCCGAAAAATTTTATTTCGTGTTAGATAAAAGAGTGGCTATCGATTGGGATGAACTACCAGATCGTCCTGACGGACAGACCGATGTACAAACGTCTACCAATCAGGCCATTACAGGGAAACCAAGGCGGAGTATCGAATTCGGCAAATTGAAAATGGGGGTTCGGGACGCTGTTTTTAGGATGCAGAGGGTAAAATTGGAGAACGGTGGCGCTTTTTGGATGATATCCCCCAATACCGTTGAAAATATCGAAAGTCTCTATGAGATTTACGGACCGCGCAAGCTGGACAGAATGATGCCCAAATGGTCTCGCGCCAACGTGCTTGGCGTTTCCATCTGGAAAATATTAGGGACATTCTTACTGCTTATCATTTCGTATGTTCTCGGTAAACAAAGCAGTAGGATAGTAAGGAAACTCTTCTTGAAGTCGGATAAAAGATGGATGCGAATGGTGGCCAATAAAATGGCCGCTCCCTCCGGTTTGGCATTGGGCGTGCTGTTCTTTTATGTGACATTGGAATATCTTATCTCTTTCGGCGGGCCTTTTGCCCGGATATTCTATACCATTTTATTGGTTGCCCTAATCGGATCGATCGCCTGGTTCGTGATGCGCTTGATAAATGGTTTAATGATCTACATTGCCGAGACGTCCTTAGGCGATAAGACCTTGAAAGAAGATGTGGAATCCCGCAAGTTGCTCACATATATCTCCGTGGCTAGACGCCTTGTCACCATTATTGTCATCGCAGTTGGACTATCGATTATCTCATCCCAATTCGAGTCTTTGGAAAAACTGGGGATATCGCTGCTGGCTTCCGCCGGGCTTGCATCCATTGTTCTGGGTGTGGCGGCCCAGGATACGCTTGGCAACTTTATCGCTGGTATCCAGATCGCACTTACCCGACCCGCACGCATAGGCGATACTATCCTTATCAGGGATAAGCTGGCAGTTGTGGAAGACATCACCTTCACCTTCGTAGTGGCCAGGACATGGGACCAAAAAAGATTGGTCATTCCTTGTAAGGAAGTGGTTTCTTCGATGTTCGAAAATTGGTCTATGAAGAACACCCATGTCATCGCCCCCATAATCATCTATGTGGATTATATTACCGACATAGCGCCAATCCGAACTAAATTCGAAGCACTCTTGAACGCCTCCGAACTTTGGGACAAAGAGCATGAGGCGACCATCGAGGTCATAGAAATCACTGAAAAATCAATGAAAATCAGGGCGCTTTGTAGCGCTAAAAATGCCGCGGATGCTTGGACACTTGAGTGTAAGTTACGCGAAGAACTGATGGCTTTTATCGCGCAGATGAAGAATGGGAAAGTCTTGGCTACAGACCGATTAATCGAGACTGAGGTCGATAGTGACTTCAATCCATCCTAATACTTCAGAATTTTTTTATCCTTTTATTCTTGCGATTTCACGGTAGGCCCTCGAAGTAGGTGCTACCCGAATTTTTTATTTAGTATCTGCCATGCCGGCTAAGCTAGCAGTCGAGATATGCGTTTTGGGAGAACTACATACGAATACATTCTTTCCCCGCTAAGTATGCGCAATTTTGGGTTTTGTAGGTTAGGAGCTTTTTGAATTTTGGCCTTTCCATGCCTCAAACTCTTTTTGAACAGCTGCGTCCGTTAACGGATAGAGTCCTACAATAGATTTCCCGTTTTGAACCTGTTGGATGACGAACGCTTCGAATAGGGTAATATCCAGACATTCGTTGGCAACTTCGTCGGCCAGATGGGCAGGAATGACCATAACCCCGTCATCATCACCAACTATGATGTCTTCTGGAAAGACGGCTACATCGCCACACGCAATCGGCTCGTTTACGGCAATGGCCTGATGCAGGGTCAAATTTGTGGGGGCCGAGGGTCGATGGTGGTATGATGGCATATCCAAATCAGCAATTTCCGCGGAATCACGAAAGCCCCCGTCGGTCACCATTCCCGCTACACCGCGAACCATTAATCGTGTCGCTAGGATAGAACCTGCCGAGGCCGCTCTGGCATCCTTTCGACTATCGATGACCAGCACGGCGCCTTTTGGACATTCCTCTACCGCCACGCGTTGCAAGTGTCTGGGATTCTTGAACACCTCGATAGGATTCAAATCTTCGCGGGCTGGAATGTAGCGCAACGTAAAGGCTTCCCCGACCATGGTCGGTTTGCCCGGTTTCAGTGGTTTTACCTCCTGAATAAATTGATTTTTAAGCCCCTTTTTAAAGAGACAGGTAGCTATGGTTGCCGTGCTTACCTTTTTTAACTTCCCTATGGTATCGGCTAGTTCTCCCATAATATTGATGTATTCCTTGTTTCGATTATTCTGCGCTTTGCCAAGTTTGCTGTAGGAAGGTCAGGTCTTTTTTCATTCGAGCAAACACTTCCTTCTTGTCCACCGTAATGACCGAATTCCCGTGTTCCGCTCCGCCAAGAGCATACTCCAAGTGGAGTGAGACCGGCACGTCGATATTGTATGCTCTTAAAAGGGAAAAATAACGATTAAAATCGACCATACCTTCGCCAAGAGGTGTATTTATTGGCTTCCATTTTCCGTCAACCTTGCCCCATTTAAAATCCTTAATCACAATGGATTTAATAAATGGCTTGATGAGCCTTAACCCGAGCTCCCAACTAGTACCACCCTCCACCACGGCATGCCGGATATCGTATTGACAGCCTACATGTTCATTTTTTGTAGCATTTAAAATAGGAGGGAGGTCCCAAATCGGCGCTCCGACATGATTGCCCGCATGGTTTTGATAACAACCGATCAGCCCACATGTTTCATTGAGCATTTCCAGCTCTCTTGCCTGTTTCCCAAACGTAGTTTGACTTTCTTCAATCGTACGGCCCTCCGGATAGGTGAGCCAATCCGTACGATAGTGTGAAAAACCTAACCCACCTGCCGATTCCAATACAGTTTTGTTCCGCGAATCATGAGCGTCCCAAATAGCTGTCGTCATCATTTTGGGTGCTATGCCATACTTTTTCATGGCATCGACAGCTTTTGGCAAATCATCGGCCACTCTCTCAGGTAGCACATGCCCTTTCGGTCGTACGGTTAAGTCTAGACCATCAAAACCCATTTCAGCCGCCGCCGCCGCCATTTCATTATAGTCTAAAAACTGTAGGTGTTTTGAAAATAGGTGCACGCGCGGTTTTTCGTTCCATTTCACGGTCGAAGTGTAGGTAGTGCTCCCAAAGGTAAGAAAGGGCAGTGCTCCAGCGGCTGTCGCCGTTAGTTTGGTAAAATCTCTTCTGGAAATGGAATTTTCGCTAGCTTTCATCGTATTGGAGCAGAATTATACATCTTTCGGGTAAAATTATGTAAAAGATTTGCAGATGTGGCAAATATATGTATTTTTGGTAAACCAAACTGGTTAACCAATTTTTATTCAGCATGGAAAACAAAAATTTTATTGTCATTCTAGTGGGTGTGTGCGGGACGGAAAAGAGTGCGATTGGTAAAAGAGTGGCTGAAAAATTGGGAGTGCCATTCTTTGATGCGGATAAACTGTTCAGTTCCGAAGAGCGGCCTAATGCCATGCTGTTGCAAAACGGTAAATTAGAAAAATGGCTACAAGCCATCGAGGAGTTCGTTAGGGTCCAATCGATTCAAAGGGGCTGTGTAGTCTCCTGTTCCATACTAAAGAAAGCGCATCGAAAGAGATTGACTGCCAATATCGATTGTGAATTGGACTGGGTATTTATGAACGACTCTTATGAGAATGTTGCCAACCGTTTTGAAAAGTTGGGAAACGATGCTGTTGCGCGTACCGCGCTCCAGTCGGATTTTGAAATACTTGAAGCCCCAAAAAAAGCCTTGACCATTGATATGAGCTATTCGGATGAGGAAATTCTAACGATAATCCTAAAATATATGGCGCGAAAATACGGGTGATACCGAAGACGCTCCCCCTTTCATACCCGGATTATTCTGCTTAATTTGTTCGGTAAGCGAAATAACTTGATTTAAATCTCATCATGCATAGTCGACCCTAGTAAAGATGAAACTGCCTCAACCTTTAATCGTCGGTAGGATAACTATTGAATATGCACAAAACCCATTTTAAAAAATCCACATGATAAAAAATTATTTTTTAGCTGTTTTCGCGATGCTTGTGCTGTTTTCCTGTGGTCAAAATACCGACCGGAAAGGTATCTATGTAAAAGACATCAGTGCATTGCACAACGCCATAAAAAATGCAAAACCGGGGGACGAAATCGTTATGGCGAATGGAGATTGGAACGATGTCGAAATCCGATTTGTAGGGTATGGAACCGAGGAACAACCCATTACGCTTAAAGCCGAAACGGCAGGAGAGGTGCTCATTAAGGGCAAATCCGATTTAAAATTAGGTGGGGAATATTTGATTGTGAACGGATTACACTTCAACACCGGATACTCCCCATCCAGCGCGGTCATCGAGTTTGCCACAAGCCGGGATACGGTCGCCAACCACTCTCGGGTAACCCATTGTGTGCTGAAGGGCTTCAATAAACCCCAAAGAAATCAAACCGATTTATGGGTACTGTTCAAGGGGCGCCATAACGAATTAGATCACTGTTACATCGCAGGAAAATCGAACAGGGGACCTACCGTCAGGGTTGATTTGGAAGGAAATCGGAATATCAAGAACTACCATAAAATCACGAATAACCATTTTGGGCCAAGACCACCCAAGGGAGGCCCCAGTGCGGAAACCATCCAAATCGGGAATAGTTATACCTCTATGGCGCCAAGTTATACGCTGGTAGCGAACAATTTTTTCGAACGTTGTAACGGGGAGGTGGAAGTGATTTCCAGCAAAACGAATTTCAATGAATTTCGAAACAACGTGTTTTATAAGAGCGAAGGCTCATTGGTCACCCGGCACGGAAATTATTGTACCGTAGACGGCAATTACTTCATCGGGGATGAAAATTCGGAACAAATTGGAGGGATACGCTTGATTGGCACAGGGCATTGGGTCACGAACAATTATTTCTACAATCTAAAGGGAAGTATATTTAGGAGTCCGCTTGCGGTGATGAACGGTATTCCAAAATCTCCGTTAAATCGGTATATACAAGTCACCGACGTTGTGGTCGCCTACAATTCTTGGATAAATTGCGACGCTCCCCTGCAGTTTGGTGTGGGGTCGAATATCGATCAGAAGGAGGTGCTTCCCGCTTCCGAAATCCGGTCCGAGCGACCTATTCGTACCCTTGTAGCAAATAATCTGGTCTATAACGATACTGGGGATGCGCATCCCATCGTTGCCCACGACTCCTTGGATGGTATCACCTTTAAAAGCAATGTAATCGACAATCAAGGGGTATCGTTCCCGTATGAATCCGCTTTTGAGCAGAAGGACTTTTCGCTTTCGGAGTTGGATGAGAATCTTTTTATACCGACCGAAGGCTTACCGGATGTAGCGCTGTACCAAGGATTCGAGTTTGACCAAATTACGGAGGATTTGTTCGGAAATTCGCGAAAAGGGAAAAATCAGGTCGGTGCGGTTGCCGGCAAACCTGAAAGGAAGCCGGAGCTTATGGATTTGTCGAAATACGGGCCGGATTGGTATTCCCTTATTTCCCAAGAAAAAATGCCCGCCCAAAAACATTCCGTTGGTTCGGCGGCCGAATTGGAAACCGCCGTTCGTGAGGCGCAAAGCGGCGATACGATTCTATTGACCATCGATCGGTACGCCCTAGAGACCCCATTGAAAATCGACAAAAAGCTTAGTATATATTCCAAGGGTGAAAAAAAGGCTACCATTACGTACAACGGCCCATCAAAAACCCCGCTATTTGAGATGAACCCAAAAGGGGAGTTGGTCTTAGAATCGGTAATTCTTGAAGGAAATAGCGAGAACTATGCCTTTGCCAGTTTAGAGGAAAACATGTCCAGCCTATATAACCTAGAGGTTACGAACGCCGAAATCACGAGCTTTGACTACGTGTTGAAAGGATATAAACATTCCTTTTCCGAATATAATCAATTCAAGGCTACTCTAATAAAGGATTGTAACAATGGAATTGAACTCGCGGCGGAAGATGATGACAAAGGCGATTACAATGCGGAGAACCTACTTGTTACCGATTGCCGGTTCGAAAACGTTAGCAGAAATGTGATCGACTATTACCGGGGGGGCTATGACGAATCCACAGTGGGCGGCAACTTAGTTGTAACCAACAGTTCATTTATCAATTGCGGAGCTCAAGAAGAGGACGGGATTTTAATCAATACCTATGGTATAATCAATGTCGCCATTTCCGGTAATACCTTCAAAAACAATCAAGTAAAAATGGTCGCACGTTTATGGGGGGCAAAGAACAATTCACATTCCGATAATGTTATCGAGAATTCCGGAGATTTGGTTGTTGAACAGAACCTTCCATTAAAATTAATGTACTAGAAATGATGACGAAAAAAGTAATCACTTTCGGCGAAGTAATGATGCGGTTGTCCCCGCCGGGCTATGAAAAATTTTCGCAGGCTTCCCACTTTGAATTGGTCTACGGAGGCGGAGAGGCGAATGTCGCCATTTCATGTGCCTACTTGGGCATGAAAGCGGCCCATGTGACGCGATTTCCGGATAACGCTTTGGGAAAGGCTGCCACCCAGTTCTTACGAAAGCATTGGTTAAGTACCGAACATGTCCTCTATGGCGATCAGATGATGGGCAAATATTTTTTGGAAAAAGGTGCCGTACATCGGCCCAGCGAGGTTATCTATGAACGGGAAGGATCTTCGTTCTCTTTGATCGAACCGGCAATGATAAATTGGGAGGATGTGCTCAAAGACGCCGATTGGTTTCATTGGACAGGTATTACCCCCGCCATTTCAGAAGGTGCCGCCAAATGTTGTCTAGAGGCCATCAAAACAGCGAACAAGCTGGGAATAATGGTTTCAGGGGACATCAATTCGCGTAGCAATATGTGGAAATACGGAAAATCGATGCAGCAAATCATACCAAATTTGGCACAACATTGTGATGTCATTATTTGCAGTAGCAGCGGGATGCGCGAAATGTTTGGTTTGGAAGGCAAGTTCCAGTCTTTGGCCGAACAGATAATCACTCTTTATCCAAAAGTTAATAAAGTGGTTAAAAAAACGCGAACGACGCTAAGTGCATCCCACCATCAAATTAAAGGTAAAATGTGGAATGGTGAAGAGTACATCAAGACCGATAAGCTCAATATAACCCATATTATCGACCGTGTCGGTACAGGAGATGCCTTTGCCGCCGGACTCATTTACGGGCTTTTGCATTTCGATGACGAGCAGGCCCTGGATTTTGCCACCGCTGCCTGCGCCCTAAAACATACCGTTCCTGGGGATGTCAATACCGTATCGCTGGAAAACGTACAAAGTTTGATGGAAGGGGATACTTCCGGTGCCATCAAGAGGTAAACGAAATGTAAAAACGGCGGAAATCTTGTGCGAAAATTACTTTTAAACAAAAACCAAAATGAAAACCCGAGCCATTACCATCTCTGTGATCCTCATATTGTTGGGCTTTTTATTCTTCCTTGGTAGTTGCAAGGAGAAAACGAAGCAAGTTCAAAGCGTAGCATCCGCAGCGCATAAATACCCGAGCGATGTTATCCCGTTTATGGATGAATGGAAGATTCTTTGTGGAGATGGGACCCGTTCAGAAGATTTGGTGAATTTTGAAAAGAAGGATTTTTTTTATGTCGAAAATGATGGGCAAACCGATTGGGTGGTGTATAAAACCCCGAATTCGGGTGTCACCTCGCGAACCTCGAGCAATACCCGAACGGAGTTAGGGCAAAAAGCCCATTGGATTCCCGAAACCGGTGGTAAACTGACTGGTACCCTGAAAGTAATGCAGGTGTCGACTACGGGTGATGCGACCGTATCTTCCTCCTTCTCGACGGTCGTTGGACAAATCCATAGCGATGAAGGACATGAGAATGAACCTTTAAAAGTTTTTTACAAGAAGTTTCCCGGCCATGAAAAAGGTTCGGTCTTTTGGAATTATGAAATCAACACTGCCGGGAGTAATGAGGGCCGATGGGATTTTTCGACCGCCGTTTGGGGGTATGATTTTTCAGATGTTGGTGCAAGTGCAACAGAAAATCCTGAAGAACCGCAAGACGGTGTGGCCCTAGGCGAAGAATTCAGTTATGAAGTAAATGTTTTTGAAGGTATGATGTATCTCACTTTTACGGCTGAAGGTCATGAAACCAAAAAATTCGCCAAGAATTTATTGAAATCCGATTTTGTCACAAAAGCCGATGTCCCTGAACAAATTTTAGCCACCTATTACGAGAGAGGCCGTGATGGCGTTGAACGAGATACGGCCTACACTGGAGAAATACAATATTTTAAGCAAGGCTGTTACAATCAGGCAAACGGAAAGTCCACAAAATCAGAAACCTATGGCGGTGATATAGCAAAGCAGTACGCTAACGGAAGTTTTGCCGAGGTATGGTTTAAGGATGCAACCGTTGGTGCGGGAACAAAACCCAATTAATATAAAGATGAAACTAAACACTAAAAACGTATTCACGTCCGCTATTATCCCTTTGGCGCTTTGTACTTTTCAAATACTTGGTAGTTGCAAGCACACCGATAAGAAACCAAATACTCCTACTTCCCCTAACACCGGTAAAAACGCGACGCAACAAGCTGTACACGCGAGTGATGTTATTCCATTCTTTGAACATTGGAATTTAATCTTGGGCGACGGTTCTAATGTGGGTAAGGCGGTTGACTACGAGAATAAGGATTTTTTTTACACCACAAATGACGGCAATAGCGATTGGGTCGTATTTAAGACGCCGAATGGTGGAGACACACATGGCACCTCTAATAACACAAGAACCGAATTGGCACAGTTAAAAAAATGGTATCCAAAAACTGCCAATGATAAATTGTCGGCTACGCTGAAGGTGATGAACGTATCAGCCACGGGTGATGCTCGTGTCGCCTCGACTCATTCGGTAGTGGTAGGACAGATTCACAGTGCCGATGGGCATGAGAACGAGCCTTTAAAAATATTTTATAAAAAGTTTCCAGGGCACACGAAGGGTTCTGTCTTTTGGCACTATGAAATCAATACAGCCGGTGATGACAATTCGGGAAGATGGGATTATTCCTCCGCAGTCTGGGGCCATGACTTTTCTGTTGTCGGCGACTCGGCGAAAACCTATCCAAAAGAGCCCGAAGACGGTATTTTATTAGGTGAAGAATTTAGTTATCAAATCGAGGTTAAAGAGGGTATAATGAACTTAAAATTTTCCAGTGACGGTCATGAAACCAAAACGTTTATAAAAAACTTGATTGAATCGGAATTTACCACAACAGCAGATATACCTGAGCAGACACAAAAATTATTTGTTCCGATTGGTCAAGATGGGGTAGAGCGTGCAACCGCATATACAGGTGAGGGTTTATTCTTTAAATTGGGTTGTTACAATCAAACGAATGGAAAATCCCCTGAAGAAAATCAAAATTGGTGTTCTGGAGCGGAAACGCATGGCGGGGACATTCAGAAACAATATGCGGACGGAAATTATGCAGAAGTTTGGTTTAAATCAGGGAGTATTACGATAAGTGATGCCGCGGTTTCAAATAAAGGGTATTTCACTAAAAACGATTAAATAACTTAACTTAGAAATAATGGTGCATTTGGTAAACCAATTCAGATGCCTTTTGAATATAATGAAAAAGAAGAAGACTATAATTTATTTGATGTGCCTTATTTATTTGACACTAAGTGTATCTGCGTCTTCACTGCAGGCCCAAGAGCACCCTAAATTAATTCTTACCAAAGCTGGTGTCGAAAAAATCAGGGCTGAATTGGGCAAGGTGCCCCTATTCGATGCGTCCTTGGCGCAACTGAAAAAAGAGGTCGATGCTGAAATTGCTTTGGATATTGATACTCCAGTCCCAAAAGATTATTCTGGGGGCTACACCCATACCCGTCATAAAAAGAATTGGATAGTCCTTCAAAATGCAGGTCTGCTTTTCCAGATTTTAGAGGATGAGAAATATGCGATTTATGTACGGGATATGTTATTGCAATATGCGGAGTTGTATCCTACTTTACCGGCGCACCCAAAAACGCGTTCCTATGCCAGGGGTAAACTGTTCTGGCAATGTCTAAACGATTCCAATTGGTTGGTTTATGTGAGTCAGGCTTACGATTGCATTTACGATTGGCTCTCTAAAAAAGAACGTAAAAACTTAGAGAAGAATTTATTTAGACCTTTTGCAGATTGGATATCCGTAAAAAATCCGCAGTTCTACAACCGTGTGCACAACCACAGCACATGGGGTAATGCCGCTGTGGGCATGATTGGTTTGGTTATGGGTGATGATGAATTGGTAGATAGAGCTTTGTATGGTCTTAAAGATGCTCCCTTAAATACGGGGGAAAAGGATGATGATGGTGGCTTTATTTATGCAGAGGATGGTAAAGCTGGTTTTTTGGCAAATCTTGATGAACCATTTTCACCGGATGGTTATTATACGGAAGGACCTTATTACCAGCGCTATGCCATGTATCCGTTCTTGATTTTTGCAGAAGGATTGGAAAACGTAAAACCGGAACTAAAGATTTTCGAGTATAAGAATGGCGTTTTGTTAAAGGCTGTTCATGCACTCTTAAACCTTTCGGATGCCGATGGAGAATTCTTTCCCTTAAACGATGGGCAAAAAGGAATGTCGATTTATACCTCTTCATTGGTAAGTGCTGTAGATATTGCCTATCATTACGGGGGTAACAATCCGCAATTATTAAGCATAGCCCAAGAACAAGGCAAAGTATTATTGGATGATTCCGGCTTGGCGGTTGCTATGGGTATTAGAGATGGACTGGCAGTGCCTTTTGAAAAAAAGTCCATCAATTTGTCCGATGGTTCTATGGGGGAGCAGGGTGGAGTTGGAATTTTGCGATATGGCAATGAAGATTTGACCTTGGTATTCAAATATGCTGCTCAAGGATTAAGCCACGGACATTATGATAAGTTGTCTTATTCCTTTTTTGAAAAAGGAGATGAAGTACTACAGGATTATGGCTTATCGAGATTTGTAAATATTGAACAAAAAGGGGGCGGCAATTACTTAAAAGAAAACAAGACTTGGGCAAAGCAGACCATAGCGCATAATACTTTGGTCCAGAACAAAACTTCCCATTTTAAAGGCATATATGAAACAGCTAGCAAGCATCACTCAGAATTGTATTTCTTTGATGCTTCAAAAAGTGAAGTCCAAGTAGTAAGTGCGAAAGAAAGTAATGCCTATCCCGGTACCGAAATGCATCGCACAATGGCACTTATAAAGGAGGATGGTTTTGAAAAACCTTTTCTCTTGGATATTTTAAAAGTAACATCCGACAGTATTCATCAATATGACCTACCTTTTTATTTTATGGGTCAAGTAATACAAACAAATTTTGAGTATAAGGCACCAGAAACCGTGGAGCCATTAGGTAATACATTCGGCTATCAACATTTATGGACGGAAGGAGTAGGTAACGCAAGCGGCGAAAACACCAAATTTAGTTGGATGAATAAGCGTCGTTTTTACACACTAACTACAACAACTACAGCAGCTGATGAAATACGCTTTGTTCGAATAGGGGCAAATGACCCGGAATTCAATTTGCGACGTGATGCAGGATTATTGCTGCAGCGAAAAGATGTGCAGCATACCACCTTTGTGTCGGTAATCGAATCACATGGCAGTTATAGTCCCGTTTCGGAGTTTGCAGTAAATTCAAAAAGTAGCATTGCAGCTGTAAAAATCCTTCACGACGACGACAGGTATACGGCAATAGAGATAGCGTCTATTGATGGTGGGAAGCACTTATTTATACTTTCAAACAGCGATGCCGCCAAGACGAGTAAGCATAAATTAAACATTAACGGGAATGATTATTCATGGTCAGGCCCCCATTATTTCAACTAAAAAAGATAAAATTATGAAACGATTTAGTGAAAAATATATCACCACAAAGGAATTGGAATGGGAAGAACTCGGTGGAGGAGTATCAAGAAAATTCTTAGGGTACGATAACCAAATCATGATGGTAAAAGTAAAATTCGAGAAGGGTGCATTGGGATCCCCACATCAACATTTTCACACCCAAGCTACCTATTGTGTCTCAGGTAAATTTGAATTCGAGATTGATGGAGAAAAGAAAATTGTGGAAGCAGGGGATGGGGTCTATATTGAACCTAATTTGTTGCACAGTGCAATCTGCCTGGAAGAGGGGATGCTTATCGACACCTTTAGCCCTGTTCGAGAAGATTTTCTAACTGGGGATGGCGTGTCTTATTTTGGAGATAAAGAATCTTAATAAAAAAGCCAGTCAATGAAATTAGAATTTCATGACTGCCTTTAATTTTAAAATAAAACAAGCGCTATTCGCTAAAGTGGAATAGATATGAAAAATAAACTTACCGGAAAAAATGTGCTCATTACAGCTGGTGCCCAAGGCATTGGCGAAGCAATAACCAAACACTTTATCGATAGTGGGGCCAATGTGGCCATTCATTATTTTTCGAGTGCGGAAACTGCAATCGAATTGGCAGGATATGCGACTAGTAAAGGACTAAAAGCGGTAGCGGTCAGCGGCGACTTAACAATAGAGGACCAGGCGAACGACTTAGTTGAAAAAGCAGTGGAGGCGCTTGGTAGTTTGGATATATTAATCAACAATGCGGGCTCCCTAGTAGCGCGTAAAATGCTTGACGAAATGGAGGCCGAGTTCTGGCACAAGGTAATGGATATCAACCTTACGTCCATGATGTTTGTAACGCGAGCGGCAACTCCTTATCTAACAAAAAACAAAAATAGCAGTATTGTTAATTTGGCATCGCTTGCCGGGCGTAAAGGGGGGCATCCGGGATCATTGGTATATTCGACCAGTAAGGGAGCTATCCTTACATTTACAAGGGCACTCTCCTCTGAATTGGGGCCCTTTGGTACACGAGTGAATGCAGTTGCCCCGGGCCTTATTCTTGGAACATCGTTCCACAATACGCACACCACAAAAGAATCCGCAGCCGCTACAACGGCAGGTATTCCAATTCAACGTGCCGGTAATGCGGATGACGTGGCACGAGCGGTGCGCTATCTGGCGTCCGAATACGATGGTTTTATTACCGGCGCAACGCTCGACATCAATGGTGGCGTTTACAATATGTAACTCCCGTAAAACTCCACTTGTATGCGATGCCGATATCAAATACTTCATCGAGAAGCTGCTAAGGGAGAAACTGCGAACACTGCTTCCTTTCTATCGCCTACCGATACCTCATTTAAGACCCGTTCGAATATCGCCATCAACGGTGGACCGCCCTTTTCCTAGCCAGCGTGGATTCACGGATAAAGAGTTAAAGGCAGGTTTCATCCTAACACTGCAAGCCCGAAATGTTAAATTTTCATTTTTCCTTTTTTTAACGAATAAATAACATATATTTGGTCAACCAAACTGGTTAACCAATATGGAAAACCAATTATAATCAAAAATAACTGTCTGATGAAATCATAAATAAACCTCATAAAAAAAGGATGGGGTGCAACCCATCCTTTCAATCAAATTACTTCATTTCTAAGGCGAAGTAAAACTTGTAACTATTGCTAGCTACACGCTTCTAACAAACATAGTTAAATTCTTTGAAGTTGTGTAATGGCAGGTGAACCGTGATTTTCGTGAAATCATGTGAAAAACATCGGAGTAATGGCCGGTTTTCTTAACTAACTTAATATCAACACAAATGAATTTAAAAATCAAACTGAGTTTAATCCTCTCACTGTTCATCAGTATGGCCACTTTCGGTCAGGACAGCTACACATTATCGGGTACCACCGTAGACGAAGCGGGTGTTCCGATTCCTGGGGTGAACATCGTTGTCCTTACGACTACAAACGGTGTTGCTTCCGATTTCGACGGAAACTTTTCAATCAACGTCTCTACTGATGACGTACTTCAATTCTCTTATATAGGCTATGTCACCCAAACCGTTATCGTGAACGGCCAAAACAATATAGAAGTCTTTATGAGGGAAGATGCCAGCCAACTGGATGAAGTTGTTGTGGTCGGATATGGTACTCAAAAAAAATCTACTGTTACAGGTTCGATTTCCAAAGTTACCAATGAAACTTTGGATCAGATTGCAGTAGCAAGGGTAGATGAGGCGCTTATCGGTCAAGTGTCGGGAGTTAATATTCAGGCAACCAATGCCGAAGCTGGTGGTGCACCTACCATTACCATTAGAGGTGTCGGCTCGGTAACCGCTGATTCAGGTCCCGCTTTGGTGGTTGACGGCATCGTTGTAAGTTCAGAATTTCTTGCCAACATAGATATGAACAATGTTGAATCCTTTGAAATCCTTAAGGATGCGGCTTCAGCCGCTATTTATGGGAGTGAAGGGGCAAATGGGGTTATTTTGATAACCACCAAGAGCGGTAAAGCGGGAAAAACGAATTTTAGTTACCAAACCTACACAGGGTTTAAACAAGCTCATGGTAGTGATGATTATCGAAAAGACCTTAATGAATGGGCCGATATCGAACAAGCGGCAACGGGAACCCTTTCTGGAGAAACCTTGTACGCTCTCGATTTAGCTAGAGTTACGGGCGTGAACAGAGATTGGCAAGATGTCTTCTTTAACGGGGGTAATGTAACCAGTCACTCGCTCTCTGCAAGAGGTGGTTCGGAAGACTCCACTTTTAGCGCTTCTTTAAGAGCGCTACATGATGAGGGAGTAGTAATTACCGATGACTACAAATTATATACGGCGAACCTAAAGTTCGATACTAAAATCGGTAAGAAATTAAAATTCGGCCTAACGGCATCCCCTTCTTACACCGAACAAAGAAGATTACCAACTTCGATTCATAATCCGACGCGACAATCGCCTTGGTTGCCTATTTACCACACTGAAGAATCGTTGCAGTTTATCAACCGCGATGTATATCCAAATGTTGGTGTAGGGGACTACTTTTGGGAAAACCATTTAGAAAACAGGAATTATGATAACGACTTAAATGGTGATGGTTCGCAAAATACCGAACGCCCTAGAACTTCAGGCGATTCTAACCCATTTCAACAATACGTAGAACGGCAGCATTATGAATTTAATACGAAACTGTTCGGTTCTACCTACTTGAGCTATAAGATTGCAGATGGCTTGGTCGCCAAAACATCTTTAGGTGTTACGTTGGAAGAGCGAACAAGAGACCGCTATGACGGTGTAAACTATCATGCCGCCGGTGCAAGTAGATCGAACTACTATTTACAGAACAGATCTCGAAAAAGGCTTATTTCCGATAATACCTTGAATTACAACAAGACATTCGGTGATCATGTACTCGGTGTGCTGGGCGGTCTTACCGTGCAACAACGTACAAGTGAGACCAGCGAAGTAGAAGGTAGCGGGTTTTCGGATGATCGTCTTAGAAATATACAAGGTGCCAATCCTGATAATACAACCGTATTTCAATCCAATACCGAATTGAAGAAAATAGGTATGTTCGCACGGGTAAATTACGCGTACAAAGATAAATACCTATTTAATGCGTCCTTTAGACGGGATGGTAGTTCTGTTTTTGGTGTGGAGTCCAAATGGGGTAATTTCCCTTCCGTGTCTGTTGGTTGGAATGTGGCAAAAGAAAATTTCCTATTGAATAGTGAAGTGGTAAACACTCTCAAGTTCAGAGCCAGCTACGGTCTTACAGGCGCCGAAAACTTTAATGTAGGGAATGAAGTGGTCAATACTTGGCCCTATTTGGCATTATTGCAGAATAGCAATGCTATTGTAGAAGGTAGTATTGTCTCTGGTGTATCCCCTTTGAACATCGCAAATGCTTTATTACAGTGGGAGGCCTCTAAGGAATTTACCATCGGACTTGATTATGGTTTTTTTAATAATAGGGTTACGGGGTCAATCGATTATTATCAGAGAAACAGTGATGAATTGCTATTGGAAAATCCGGTTTCCTACATTACGGGATTCACAAGTGGCATCGTAAACTTAGGCGAGGTTCAAAACAGAGGTTTGGAATTTGAACTAAGGACCAAGAATATTTCCAATGAGAAATTTCGTTGGAATTCTACTTTCATAGCATCGACCAATCAAAATGAACTGTTGAGTTTCGGAGACTCCAATAACGCATTGATCGAGGATAGCTATGGTAGAAATTCGCAATGGATCAACAGGATCGGAGAACCGATATCCTCTTTTTGGGGCTATGTTGTAGATAATGAAGCGTTTGATGAAACGCAGTTTCGGACTACTTATGTGAGTACCCCTTGGAATCGTATAAATGGTCAGTCAGAGGATACCATAGTCAAAGATTTGAATGGAGATGGTATTATTACGGCAGAGGATAAAACTATTCTCGGAAATCCTTATCCGGATTTGATTTATGCTTTTACGAACGATTTTCAATTCGGTCAAGTTGATTTCTCTTTTCAGTTACAGGGTAGTTTAGGGGCACAAGTGAACAACATTGGCGATCAATATTTTTACAATTGGTTCGGTAATGCTACTGCCAGTGGAGGTGCGGAACAAGCCGTTGCAGATGGCTTGGTTTCCGATACGTCCTTTATTCAAGAGAAGGTATTAACCAGTGAGGTAATCGCAAGTGCGGATTATTTCTCTTTACGTAATGTTAATATTGGTTATAATTTTGATGCTAAGACGCTTTCAAGAATTGGATTAACGGGTCTTCGGGTGTATGCGACCGGGCAAAACCTTGTGTATGTGACGGCGGATGACTATCACGGCTTTAACCCAGAGCACGATGATAATGGGAACCCTAGAGCATATGGTTCACAAAGAGCGGGTACGCCTATCTTTAGAACCGTATCATTAGGTCTTAATATTGATTTTTAAAAATAAAAAAAGAGAATTATGAAATATATAAAATATTTGACATTCACTTTAGCGGCAATTTTGATGTCCTGTGATGCAGACGAGTTTTTAAATCCCATACCTGACACCGTGGTTGTAGAACAAGCGTTTTATCAATCGGATGCCGATGTACTACAGGGTGTTATAGGTATCTACGATGCTCTTCAAGGTGTTAACGACGCGACCGAAAGTAGCGAAGCGAATTTTAATAGGGGGGTTCAGTTTGAGCATTTATTAACGGAACACCGTAGCGATAATACCCGCAACGCTACATTGGAAGGTTCTAAAGCCGATTTTCATAGATATGTAATTCAGGCGGTTAATGTAGAATCAGAGGATTATTGGGCATCGATGTATAACGTCATCTTCAGGGCCAATAATATTCTAAATTTTATTGATATTGCCGATGAGAGCAATCAGGCGAGATATACGGCCGAAGCTAAATTTTTAAGAGCATATGCGTATTTTAAATTAGTGAGATTATATAGCGATATTCCCTTGGTCACCGAGGTGGTACTTGCGGAAGATCGTGAAGCGGTTTTTACGAGGGTATCGGAGGAAACGGTTTATGCCCAAATCGTTGAAGACTTACAGGAAGCTATTGCCGTGTTGGATAATACGTATAAGTCCAGGGCCTCAAGAGCGGCCGCTCAAGGGTTGTTGGCGAAGGTATATATGTCCCAACCAACGCGCAACTATGAAGCTGCGCTGCAACTCTGCGAAGCCATTATAAATAGTGGTGAGTTTAGTCTGCAAGATAACTTTTCGGATGTGTTCTATAACGAATTGAACGATGAGATAATTTTCGCCATTCAGTACGATTTTGGAAATCCGCAAGAAAGTCAAGGCTATTCTGCGGAGTTTGCATCGACCTTCCGTCAGGGTACCGACGATGGGCAGAATATTCTGCATGATAACTTGATAGCCGATTTTCAGGCTTTCGGAGGAACCCGTACAGACGTGTCTTTTATCACTTTTCCCACAAGAAGCGAAGTGACTAAATACCTGCCGGAAGGTTCTGACTTGTCCATTTTTCCGCCATCTTATGGCGATAATGCCCGTAACGCCGGAAATGACTACATCGCGTTACGTTATGCAGACATATTACTAATGCAAGTAGAGGCTGCCATAGGAACGGGTACCAGTACGACTAACGCAGGTGCGCTACGATCTTTTCAGCTGATTCGGGACAGGGCTTTTCCGGAAACCGCACCTAATTCCGTTTCGAGTATATCAAAAGAGGAGCTCTTGGTGGAGCGACGTGTAGAGTTGGCTTTTGAAAATCAACGTTGGTTCGATCTGCAAAGATTTGGAGTAGCGGCAGAGGTATTGGCCGCACATGCCCTAGAAGAGGGATATACTTTTACTGGAACGGACTTATTGCTTCCGATTCCTGCAAGGGAAATCAATTTAAGCGGAGGGCTTTTGACACAAAATCCGGGGTATTAATCGTAAATAAAAAACTATGAATTGTAAAGTAAATATAATGGGTAAGACCAAACTGTTGCTACTGATGATGGTTACGGCCACCATCGCTATTAGCTGTGTTAATGAAGGGCTTTTTAGGGATGATTTGCCGGAAGCGAATTCTAAGGCGGATGAGATATTTCCGGACGCTAATTTCTCATATGCTTCTTCTGCGGATAATTTCAGGGAGATTTCTTTTAGCAACCTCTCTTCCGAAGCCGCCACGTTCTCGTGGGACTTTGGAAATGGGAATACCTCGACCGATCAAAATCCTGTCTTTGTATTTGAAGATGGTGAAGGAACGTATCCGGTTACATTGACGGCCACGGATGGCAATGGTATAACCGGAACTACTACAATAGATGTAATTGTTGTAGAAGGTCCTTTTCAACCAGTTATTCTAGAACCAGGTTTTGAAGACGACACCCTACCAGAGGGAGGCGGCGACGGGCGTGATTCTTGGAGAAATAATGATTTGGGCGGTGTCATTCAAATTACAGGCTCCCCCGTAACTTTTGGAGATCAAGGTGCCAAATTACCTACGCCGGCGGGAGATCGTATCGGTTACCAAGAAATCACCGTTGATCCGGAAGCTAATTATGACCTGGCCTTTTGGTACACTATGTTGAGTGGTTCGGCGGATGCTTCACTAACAGTTTCTATTTTGGCCGTAACCCAAAATGGCGGTACGTTTACTAGCATGGAAGAGGTAGCCGATCAGACCATCGCATCTATAACGGTGACCGACGACGAGGATCCGGCCGTTTACGTACAACAGACCTTGTCCTTTAATTCAGGGGATAATAATACGGTGGCCATATTCTTTACGAATGGGGAGGTTGAAGCAAGGCTTGATGATTTTACAATCGATATTGGAGCTCCCGGGGCAGTTCCTCCTTCTGCCGCATTTACTCCTGCACAAAGCGAAAGCAACTTCTTGGAGTATTCATTCTCGAATTCATCAACCGGAGCTGTTAGTTTCGAGTGGGATTTTGGTGATGGAAATTCTTCAACCGAAGAATCGCCGACGCATATTTATGAAAATGCCGATACCTACGAAGTAGTACTTACCGCAACGAACGGGAATAATTTATCGACATCATTAAGTCGCTCTATTACGATTCTAGCTCCTGTAACTGCCGATTTCACTTCTCAGGTCGATGCAAGTGATTATAGAACGTTCGATTTTACCGATGCTTCCGAGGGAGCGGCGATGTTGCTGTGGGAATTTGGCGATGGCTTCCAATTTACGGGAATGAATCCCACACATACCTATGATGAAGATGGTATCTATACGGTTACTTTAACTGCAACAAGTATAACGGGCAATACTGCCGTCGCCAGCGAGGAACTGGTCGTGTCCGAAGGATTTATCGTACAGGTTATCAATGGTACGTTTGATCTTTACGGCACCACTCCCGGATGTGGTGGTGAAAGTACAGGAGACAATGTAGATCCTTGGGATATGACCACCAATTCGACCATTAAGGATTGTGATGGCAACGATATCCCCAGTCCTTACGCCGACCTTTGGGACAACCCTGCATTAGATAGTTGGCTTGAGGGGGAATATGGGGATGATAGTGAGCAAGCCGGCTCTACTAGCGATGGAAACAATGATACCAGAGGTGCGAAATTAGACGAGACCGGGCGTCGCTTATACCAAGTAGTAACCGTGCAACAAGGACAGACGTACACGTTCTCGATTGATGCAAGTACTACCGCAGCAGGGATAACATCAGAGGTGTTTATCCTAAATACGGAAATCGAGGATGAGGTGGCTATCAATGCGTCTACTTCCGCTCCAGTTGTCGACGCTTATTTTGCAATACCCAATAGTTTCGCCACGAACGGAGATGCCTATACGACCCATACGTTTGATTTCACGGCATCGACGAATGCGATTGTTATTTATGTCAGGAATATTGATGTTGTAGATGGTTCGGCAGAGGCCTTTTTTGATAATATAGAAATTACTCAATAGTACAATAAACGATTTATTGTTTAAGTCTTAAAACCACCCGCAGGTTGCATGCGGGTGGTTCTTAAGGACTTTGGCTAAGGAATACGAAATACAGTCATACAATGCATCTTTTAACTTTTAGGATGAACGTGTTCTCAAAAAAATATACTGCGATTTTTTTAGTTTTATTTCTTACGCTTGGTGCCACTTGCCAGGAAAGGAGCAGTGGTGCCAAAGATTTGCAAATTAAGAGCGGTAAAAAGAAGAAAAAAAGAAAGGTAAAATTACCCGATATAGATTTAAGCCATTGGAAGGTTACAATTCCCGAAGGTAAGGGCAAAGGAGGTGCACTAAGTATATCACCCCCTGAAATTCTTGATTATGGAAACAATGAAGCTTTAAAACCCTTTATGTTTAATGATTCAGTTTCCGGGGCACTGGTTTTTCTTGCTTACCCAACTAATGCAACCACTGCGAATACGAAATATTCACGTACCGAACTCAGGGAACAGATGGAGCCTGGAAACGATAACGTGAACTGGACATTTGCCCAAGGTGGAATTTTAACAGCAAAAATGGCCATGGAGGAAGTTTCAAGAACTGATGATGGTACGTCCCACAAGGTTATTGTTGCACAGATTCACGGTCGATTAACCGACGAACAACGTAAATTGATAGGGCAAAAAGATAATAATGCACCGCCTATGCTAAAAATCTATTGGCATAATGGGAAAATACGGGTAAAAACGAAGGTTTTAAAATATGCGGGTGTCAATCAAGTAGGAATACTTCAAAAGGAGGCATGGACCGATGATAATGGAAAAACCTTTGAACAAGACGTGGGCTTTATGAAATTTACGATTGAGGTAAAGGTTACAGAAGGAAAAATGGTAGTGTCGCTCAATAAAAATGAATTTTTTGTTTATGATAACCCAAGCATAAAAAGATGGGGGGTTTTTGAAAACTACTTTAAGGTTGGGAATTATTTTCAGTCAAGGGATGCGGGATCCTTTGCCAAGGTAAAGCTTTATGAGCTTCATGTAGAACATTAATGTTAAGGAATGAATATGGCAGGGAAAAAATACACATACGGGATTTTGATAAATCAACTAAATTTTAGGCTTGGGTTGGTCTTCGTTCTTTTTACAATGGCATATTCTTGCAGTAGCGATAATATTGATGTAGAAGTTGAAGAAATAGAAGAAGAACAAGTTGATCCGGAAGATCAAGTTGAGGAGGAAGAGCAAACATCATTTAATCTTCCGGAAATTGATTTAAATAATTGGAAAGTGACCTTACCTATTTCAGTAAATGGAAAACCAATTGAAGTAGAGCCACCAGAAATATTGAATTATGCTACCAATGACGTTTTGAAACCATTTATGTTCAATGATTCAATTAACGGGGCACTGGTTTTCTATGCGTATCCTGGGGCTACGACAACCAATTCATCGTACTCCAGAACTGAATTAAGGGAACAAATGAACCCGGGTAGCAATTCGACCAACTGGACTTTTGGACAGGGAGGATCTATGAAGGGAACGCTTGCTCTAGCAGAAATTTCAAAAGATAATGACGGCGACTATCATAGAACAATGGTTATGCAAATACATGGTCGATTGACTAATGAACAACGGGATTTAATCGGCGAAAGTGATAATAATGCACCACCCATGTTGAAAATCTATTGGCAGGATGGGTATGTAAGGGTCTTAACAAAGGCTTTAAAAAACTTAAATGCTTCCGATACAGAAATATTGTATACGGATGCCTGGGAGGATGGGGAGAGTTATACTTTTTCCGATAAGGTTGACTTTGATAAGTTCACTATTGAAATAAAAGTATCCGAAGGAAAAATGGAAGTGATATTGAACGAAAGCGATTCTAAAACTTTTGAGGACATACACATTTTAAAATGGGGCGTTTTTGAAAACTATTTTAAGGCGGGAAATTATTTGCAAACAACGGATCAAGAGGCTTTTGCGAAAGTTAAATTTTATGACTTAGAGGTTAAACATTAAATTACCCACCTATAACGTTAAAATTACAGATGAGCCTTTTTAAGATAGTTCACTGTATTGTTCGAGTTAGTTTTTGTGGCATTTTACCGGTCCGCTTGACGGGCCGGTAGAAATGCTCGAATCTAGGACGATATTGTACCTTTTATAGACGATTGGGACAGGCTTAATTTTTTTAGGACCGATTTAATTGGCTAATTTTAACAGACCAATCTGGTCAACCAGTTTTAAACAATTCTAGTAAAGCCTATGAAAATAGAAATCCTCACAAGAAGCGAGAATCAAGAAATTCAAAACGAAATTATTTCCAAAATCAGGGATTTGATGAACTATAAAAATCTTGAACCTGGTGATAAGCTTCCCTCGGAACGAATGCTCTCTGAAAAATTTGAAGTAAGCCGCAGTAACGTGCGCGAAGCGATACATAAATTGGAGTTTTACGGCCTATTAGTTTCAAAGCCACAAAGTGGAACCTTTGTTGCCGATATCGGGCAAGTGGCCATGAACGGTATGATTGAGGATATTTTGCGTTTGGAGGAACCTGATTTCAAGTCCTTGGTGGAAACAAGGATTCTACTTGAGCTAAAAACAGTACGACTGGCAGCAATGCGAAGAACCGATGAGGATTTAAAACAAATGGAGGAGGCCTTGAATGCATACACCGAAAAAGTACTCAATAACCAAGATGCGGTTCAGGAAGATCTGCTCTTTCATCTGGCCATTGCCAAAGCAAGCGGTAACAGTACCATGAATACCTTTATGTTGATCATTACACCCGAAATCATTACCAACTTTGAAAAATACCATGTTTGCGACAAGAATATGGCCTTTAGAGGTATTGAAGAACACAAAGATATCTTTCACGCCATAAAGGAACAAGATCCACAATTGGCGAAAGCAAAAATGAAGGTGCATTTCAAGACTTTATATCAATACTGTTACAATCTGACGGATTAAAAATGTGTAACCGATTCAAGTAAGAACATCGATATGAATGATTTACCATGAAATAACTGTACACTCAATCTTGACAGGAAACTCAAAATAGCTCGTCTGGGGAATCGGGTCCAGTTGCAATAGAGCCAAATACTAGAACAACTATTTGATTTATACGAACACCAACCAAAATAACAATACATGAAGGTTAAAGGATTAAGATGGTGGATCATTGCATTAATATGCCTGGCTACCGTAATCAATTATATCGATCGTACGGCCTTTGGGGTTATGTGGCCCGAAATGGGCAAGGATTTGGGTATGGATGAATCGGACTATGCCGTGATGCTGAACGTCTTCATGATTACCTATGCAGCTGGTAAATTTCTCTCCGGAAAACTATATGACATGATCGGTACGCGAATGGGTTTCGTGGTGTCGATTGTAGTATGGTCGCTTGCGGCGGTATTTCATGCCTTTGCAAAGGGCTTGGTCTCGCTAAGTATCGTCAGGGCATTACTGGGTCTTGGTGAGGCGGGCAACTGGCCAGGAGCCGTAAAGAGCAATGGAGAGTGGTTTCCGATTAAGGAGCGAGCCATCGCGCAGGGCATTTTCAATGCAGGGGCCTCCTTAGGGAGTGTTATCGCACCGGCCCTTATCGCGGTGTTGTATTCCCAATTCGGTTGGCGCACTACCTTCATTATCTTAGGGGCTGCGGGATTGCTTTGGGTCATTCCCTGGTTGTTCATCAACAAGGCCAAACCGGGCAAACATTCCTGGATAACCGAAGAGGAACGAAAGATGATATTGGCGGATCAAATCAAGCCTTCCGGCGAAGATGAAAAGGAAAAAGGATTGTCGCTTCTTCAAATATTAAGCTATAAGGAGTCATGGGGCGTACTCATGTCCCGATTTTTTATCGAACCGATTTGGTGGCTTTTTGTTGGTTGGATGCCACTCTATTTAAATTCCAAATTCGGGTTCAGTATCGAGGAAATAGGTTCTACGATCTGGATTTCCTATTTAGGCGGCATGGCAGGAAGTATTATCGGAGGTTGGTATTGTGGCAAACTGATGGAGACAAAAACGGTCGATGCGGCAAGGAAAATTACGATATCCATCGGAGGGGCTTTGATTTTCTTGGGCTTGCTAGGTATTATTTTCTTGGTAACCGAGAACAATCCCATGACCTTTATCTATATTGTAGCGGTAGTACTTTTCGGCTTCCAGTTTGCCATTGGGAATATCCAGACCTTATCAAGCGATTTGTTCAGTGGCCCTTCTGTAGGCACCTTGGCAGGTTTGGCGGGAACGGTAGCTGCGGTTTCGGTAATCATCATGAATTCATTGATTCCGATGATTGCGCAAGTGTCCTACACCCCGGCGTTTATCGTAATAGCGATATTGGCGCCTTTGGCAGTATTGTCCATATACACATTAATAAAAAGAATAAGGCCTGTAGAGGTTGAATCAGTATAATCAGATTAATAATTAAATAAAATGAGTCAAAAAGGAAGAGTAGCTGTAATAACAGGAGCAACGGGAGGTATCGGTTTTGAAGTTGCGAAACGATTGGGAAAGGAAGGATATACCGTTGTTTTGAACGGTATACAAGACGATGAGGGAGCGAAGCGGGTAGCAGAGCTTAGCGCGGAAGGCATCACAGCGGAATATTATGGTTTTGATGTGACGGATGAAGAGGCGGTAAGTTCCAACATCAAGAAAATTGGGGAAAAGCACGGAAAAATAGATGTGCTTGTCAACAACGCAGGAGGTTTGGGTGGAAGATCCAGATTCGAAGAAATGACCACGGAATTCTATCGATCGGTCATGGCATTGAACCTCGACTCTACGTTTTTCGCCTCAAGGGCGGCGATTCCTTATCTGAAAAAAGGGAAGAATGCGACCATCATCAATTACACGTCCATTGCAGGGTGGAACGCCGGGGGTCCCGGTGCCGGAATTTACGGAACATCAAAAGCAGGAGTCCATGCGATTACCAGGGCCTTAGCTAAAGACCTCGCCGAATACGGGATTCGCGTAAACGCCGTATCGCCGGGTACTATCGACACGCCTTTTCATTCACAAATCAAATCTACAAAACCCGAAGTTTTCGCCTCATGGAAAAACAATATCCTCTTAGGTAGATTGGGACAGCCCGAAGATGTAGCGGCGGTAGTTTCTTTTCTGGCAGGCGACGACGCCCTGTTCATGACCGCTGAAACGATTCAGGTAGGCGGTGGACAAGGTTTGGGGATTTAATATCCGATACCTAGGATACTAGTACATAATTTTATTACTTTCCCACGGCCAAAGCAGTGCCGCCCTCGCGAATGAGCTTCGGCAGTTAGAAAGAACATTGTTAATTTAATTCAATTGTAAATGAAAAAAGTAGTGACATTTGGTGAAATCATGCTCCGTTTATCACCCCCGGGATTTTTACGTTTTTCACAAGCCAGCTCCTTCGACGTGGTCTATGGTGGCGGGGAGTCTAACGTAGCGGTCTCTTTGGCCAATTATGGTGTTCCGGTAGATTTCGTAACACGTTTGCCCAAAAATGATATTGGGGAATGTGCTATGATGGAAATGCGCAAAAGAGGTGTAGGCGTAGACAAAATTGTTTATGGCGGCGACCGTTTGGGTATCTATTTTCTGGAAACCGGCGCAGTATCCCGTGGCTCAAAGGTTGTTTATGACCGTGCCCACTCCGCTATTGCGGAAATAGAACCGGGAATGATCGATTGGGATGCGGTTTTTGATGGCGTAGAATGGTTTCATTGGACGGGTATCACCCCGGCCATCTCCCAAGGAGCTGCCGATGTTTGCTTAGAGGCGGTAAAG
This sequence comes from Aggregatimonas sangjinii, assembly GCF_005943945.1. Taxonomy (GTDB): domain Bacteria; phylum Bacteroidota; class Bacteroidia; order Flavobacteriales; family Flavobacteriaceae; genus Pelagihabitans; species Pelagihabitans sangjinii. The sequence goes on from NZ_CP040710.1 coordinate 1,803,603, forward strand.
GCAGCTGATAAAAAAGGCATTACGATTTCAACGGATTTGAACTATCGGGCCAAATTGTGGACCTATGGCGGTGACAGGGAAAAAATAATGACGGAACTAACCTCCTATTGCGATATCATACTCGGAAACGAAGAGGATGCCGAGAAACATTTCGGAATTCACCCTGAAGGCTTGGACGTTCACAAAGATGGTCACGACGTCAAGGCAGAGGCTTTTCTATCGGTGTGCAAACAGATGATGAAAAAATTCCCCAAGGCCAAAAAAGTAATTACGACCTTAAGAGGTTCCATTTCCGCATCGCACAATACTTGGGCAGGTGTATTATGGGACGGCTCCAAAATGTACGAAACACGGCAATATCAAATCACCGATATCGTCGATAGAGTGGGTGGTGGTGACTCCTTTATGGGCGGCCTGATCTATGGTTTATTGAAATATCCGGAGGATGATCAAAACGCATTGGATTTTGCGGTAGCCGCTTCTTGTTTAAAACACACTATAAAAGGAGATGCGAACTTGGTTACCGTATCAGAGGTTGAAAAATTGATGGGCGGCGATGCTTCCGGAAGGGTGGCTAGGTAAGCCTTCTCTGACCCCTCCGAAGGCGGACGATATATCACATTTGCAATGTGGTTTGTCAAATAAATTGATGAATACTGCAAACTGTGTGAATGAACTCAAGACGGCTTCAATAAAAACTAAATAATAAAGTCCTTCCCTTGGGGAAGGATTTATGATGGGCTTATGGCACAATTTTCAAGAATAGAAGTAGTAACAGTGATGAAGGAAACCGGAATGGTTCCTCTATTTTATCATCCGGATATCGAACTGGGAAAAAACGTACTGAAAGCTTGCTACGATGGTGGAGCGCGGCTATTGGAATTTACGGCGAGGGGTGATTTTGCCTTCGAGGTGTTTCTGGAACTGAATAAGTTCGCCATCAAAGAATTGCCTGGAATGATTATGGGGGTTGGTTCGATTACCGATGCGGGTGCCGCATCGATGTTCATGCAAATGGGAGCCAATTTTATAGTCACCCCTTCTTTGAGGGAAGATATTGCCATCGCTTGCAATCGAAGGAAAGTACTGTGGTCTCCGGGTTGCGGTTCGTTAACGGAAATAAATAAGGCAGAGGAAATGGGCTGTGAAATCGTGAAATTGTTTCCCGGGTCTACCTATGGCCCTGGTTTTGTTAAAGCGATTAAAGGTCCCCAGCCATGGACAAGTGTCATGCCAACAGGCGGGGTAACCACCGAGGAGAGCAACTTGAAAGGATGGTTTGATGCAGGGGTAACCTGTGTGGGTATGGGTTCTCGGCTTATCAGCAAAGAAGTGTTGGCCAACAAAGACTACAGCGGATTGACAAATACGGTTCGCGATACTTTGGCCATGATTCAGCGATTGAATAAATAAAGATGGACAAACAGGCCAACTCATCGATTTGGAAAAAATTGTTGGCCTTGGTTTTGGCTTTCGGCCCCGGTATCTTCGCCATCGGGTATACCATTGGTACCGGCAGTGTAACGTCGATGATCGTTGCCGGAAGTACCTACGGCATGCAATTGTTATGGGTGCTACTCTTAAGCTGCATCTTTTCCGGACTGCTTATGTTCGCCTATGGAAACTATGCCCTGGTTACCGGCGAAACCGCGCTTTATGCTTTTAAAAAGCATCTGAAATGGGGGAAATTGATCGCCATTCTGATCATTGTCGGTATTTCTTTCGGGCAATGGAATTCTCTCATGGGTATTTTGGGGATATCCGCCAACATCATCTACGAGATTTTCCTAATTTATTTTCCCGCTTTGGTCGGCTATCAATATGAAGTCGTGCTGACCATAGCCATTGTCATCATCGTGGTTTTTTACCGATTCTTATTGATAGGAAAATACGCCTTCTTTGAAAAAATTCTCGTTGTCTTTGTTAGTATCATGGGGCTCTCCTTTGTTATTTCGCTCTTTATGGTGTATCCGCTGCCCATTGAGGTTGCAAAAGGATTAGTACCTTCTATTCCAAAGGTGGAAGGCGGTCAAATGATGGTAGCGGCCTTTGTGGGTACGACGATGGCGGCGGCTACATTCTTATCACGTCCTTTATTTGTTAAAGGCAAGGGTTGGACCATTAAGAATCTCGCACAACAAAAGAAGGATTCGATCATAGCGGCTTGTCTGGTCTTTCTCATCAGCGCTTCGGTAATGGCGGTGGCCTGCGGCGCACTTTTTCATCAAGGGCAACCGGTAACCAAAGTATTGGATATGGTCAATACCTTGGAACCCGTGGCCGGTAAATTCGCATTGACCCTCTTCTTTTTCGGAACATTGAGCGCAGGGTTGTCCTCGATTTTTCCCTGCTTGCTGATTGCTCCGATTTTAGTGGCCGACTATCAATCGGGGGAGCTAGACACGACTTCCAAACAGTTTAAGGTCATAACGGCCGTCGCTTGCCTGTTCGCTTTGATCGTTCCCGTGTTCGGTGCCAACCCCATTGAGATGCAGATTGTGTCGCAGGTATTCAATGTTTTCGTGCTGCCCTTGGTGATATTGGGGATCATCCTACTCATCAACAGCAAAAAGTTGATGCGCGAGTACAAAGCGAGTATTTGGCTGAATATTGGTTTGTTCGCGGCATTTTTCTTTTCCTGCGTCATTTCCTATAATGGTGTAGTGGCTTTGACCGATTTCTTTTGAAACACCGGACGATAAAGCGATGTTTTAAGTGAATTGATACATTTTTTTAACTTTTCTCACTTATTCTTCGCAAACCTTGCTAAAATTTACTTTTTTTGCGGGATGATTCGGTGGGCCAAAAAATACCTTATTCTTTGTTTGCCTGTGCTGCTCTTAACGCTGTCTGGCCATGGTCAGGAAAGGCAGCATTTTAATGGTTCGCTTCAAATCGGACCGTATTCGGGCAATGCGGATTTCGATTATCTCATTGTGGGCGGCGATACCATTTACGATGGGGATTTTCGTTATCAAAAGTCCAGCTTGGAAACGGTGCTCCAAAAACGCGATACCTCTTTCATCATCGCAGGCGATTTTGACAAAGGCGTTGCCACTGGTCCATGGCGCTTTCAATTCAATTCATTTCAATCCGACAGAAATTCGAAGTTGGTCGATTTTGAATACCGTGTGCTGGTCAGCGGTATTCAAGAGGAGGGAAGTGGTTCCCTTTCGGACGGTGCGCCCGATGGCGATTGGGTTTATGAGGTGAATAAGATAAAGGCTTCTGAAGTCGAAAGTGTATTGTTCAAAAGTGAGATGACTTTCGATGCTGGGGTGCCGCAGCAAAATTTTAAGATTGCAAGCGATAGCGTCGTCCTGGTCGGGCGTTTTCTACGAAACGGTCAGGCCCATGACGAATGGTCGTCCTTTGCGGTAAATTCGGTCTCCGAAACGGAAACCTGGTTTTTTAACGAGGGCCTTTTACAACGCATCGTTATCGTCTCCGATGGAGCATCAAATGAGATTCCGGTATTTGAAAACTCTCCGCAGCCCTTACAAACCATTATGCTTGATAAAAACTATATTAAGATAGTGGCTTCCGCAGTAAAGGCTAGTGGCAGTTCTCTTAATCCCAAGAAGGGAATTGCAGGTTTATTGACAAGAAACGAAAGCTACTACAACAAATTGGAGGATATTTTGTCTGAAATGGGCAGTTCAGGTTTCGGAATTCAGTACAGAGTGAAAGTACCTTACAAGCCCTTGGATTCTTTGGAATCTGCGCAACTCAGCACCGTTGTTAGCGATTTTGAGGCTGCCGATCTCATTGCAAATAATCTACTAAACAACAGCCATCTGAACATTGTGAAGCGTACCGACCCCGAAGTGCGTTACTTCTACAGCGTCGCATCGGCAATCAAAAAGGACTTCCTCGAACCATTAAGATCGCTAATTGCTGCTCAGAAAGATAGTATCGTGCCTTATTTGGGCCTTTCCGATGTGTTGGCGGAGATTTGGTCCAATGGAAAACCCGAAAAACGAATTGAGGTGAAGGGGGATAGCTTGCAGGCCGACAGGACCTTTGCGTTGGACAACACCGAAACTTTCGATTTTGAGGGCAACGACCTCGATTCGGTAGGGCAGCTAGCCGCTTATGCCAAAATGAGTATGGAGGCGATAGAAGCGTCCTTGTCCGATCAATTGACTTCCGAAGAGTCTATTCTGGCGTTGAACTCGCTCGAAGTAGATTTGATTGCCAAAAATGATTCCTTGGTGCGCCGTATCGATTCTTTACAGAAAACCCTTCCATCTTCCTATCACAAGGCCTTGGAGAACATAAAAGGTTTTGCCGATAGCGCTCTGAGCAGCTATGCCGGTATGGAAAATATGGACCAAAAGTTGGTATATGGTAATACTTTGGATGTCTGTATGACCTCATTGATGGCCTTGTCAAACACCTTAGGCGGTCTTCCTAGTGAAACAGAGGCGATCGATTCGCTTTACACCGATAACATTTGGAATCCGTTTATGGCGACCCTAATGGAGGAGACGGTTAAAAAGCGGATTATCAACGCACATACCAAAATTCTTATACCGTCTTTTTTAGAGCGCATTGCCACAGATCTATCTTGCGACAATGTTGAAAATATCTCGAACGGGATAGGCCGCGCAAACGAAATGGTAGTAGCACTTCGTGAACAGGATACGAAAAAACTTGAACGAAAACTCCGGAGAGCGAAAGAACCCTCGGAAATACTAAGACTAATCGAGGAATTTACATCCAAAGCAGCCGAGAAATGAGAAGAAGTACATCGGTCTATATCTCTTTAGTGTACCTTCTTTTGGGCATGTTCGGTACCGCTTGGTCTCAGGAAGAGGAAAGGGAAGTACTTCCTTTGGAATCGAATTATAAAGACCCGACCACCAAAGTCTGGTTCAATACCTATGGGAAAATACGTGTCGCCAAGCGCTTTTTTTGGGATGCGCAAACACATTTTCGATTTCAAGAAACCGAAGCAACACCATTTATCGGGCAAATCGCCCAAGTTTACAACAGGCACGCACTTGCCTATATTTACAACAAAAAAATAAATTTTAGTCTTGGTGGGGTAGTGCGAATCAATTTCAATACCGATGAAGCCTCCGAAGACCGAAATGTGGTTCCCGAATGGCGTATTTGGCACCAGTATCAGTTTGCCATGCCCTTATACAGTGCGATGCTTTACCATCGTATTCGTATTGAACATCGATGGACACAGGGATTCGCCGAGAATAGTGAATACATTTATAGAAACCGATGGCGGTATATGTTTCGGGCCAAAATTCCATTGAATGCACACAAATTAAAGCCAAAAGTCTTTTATCTTTCGCCAGAGGCGGAATTGATCATGCAAAGTGGAAAGGCAGTGGTCGCAAGTCCAATGGAAGATCTTCGACTCACAACTACTCTGGGCTATATCGCGACCCCAAGGTTGACTTTCGCGGCAGGCTTAATGTATTCTCAGGGTCAGGATTTAGCCAACGGTGGCAACTACAAACAAAGTTGGACAATGCGTTTTCATATGTATTATTCCCCTGATTTTAGAAAGGTACGAAACAAGTTGCCGGAAATACATCTCGACGATTAATATGCAAACGGCCTAATCTTGTAAAAGCAAAGCCATGAAAAAAAGAACTTTCATTCCTTACCTCCTTTTCGTGCTGGCCGCTGTTGCCGTTTTGGTATTGATGTTCAAAACTAGATCGCTACAGCAAAAAGTGGATAAAAATAGAGAAGTACAAGACTCATTGACGACGAAAATAACGGATTACGAGGCCGTTTTTCAGGTCGACTCTATGCTGATCGATGGCGATTACAATCAGGCTTTGCAATCGTATTCTGAAAATTTAGGTGCGATACAGGACGGCAAATCGATTCTTCCTTTGCGCATTGCCGTAGCCGAGAAAATGAAACAGTTAAATAGGGGAGCAAATTTCAATTCAAGCGGAGTTCCCGACGACCGAGATACCTTAGCAGTACCGAATACCGCTGGAAAACTGGGTGTACGTCAAGCTGATTCACTAAGTTTCGCATTAGAAAAGGCAAAAGTTGAATTAAACAATTTGCGAAGGCAATTACAACTGAAATCTTTTGGGGAATATCTTACTTTCAAGAGCAAGAAAGGAAATTTGTTGCACTACGTAGGGCAGGTAAAGAACGGTCAGGCCAATGGTACGGGTATCGCGATATTGGATACGGGAAGCCGATACGAGGGCGAATGGAAGAACAATCAACGCTCCGGAAGGGGTATTTTCTATTGGGCCGATGGGCAGCATTACGAGGGGAGCTATGCCAACGACATGAGAAATGGGCTGGGTACCTACTATTGGCCCAACAAGGAAAAATACGTAGGCCAATGGAAAAATGATAAGCGCGATGGCCAAGGCGCTTTCTATGGTGCCGATGGCAAAGTAGTGGCCAAGGGCATTTGGAAAGCCGATAAGCTGGAGAAAGACGATAAAGACGGTTAGAACGACAATCCCCTGACCCCGTTGCATACACCGTAGCATATCCTATTCTGCTTTCCTTTGAATACTGATCAGAGCCTATTCAAAATTCGTATTGATTATTCCCCCTGACCTCTACAAATTCGTACTCCTATATTTTTTTACCATCAGATTTGTTGAGCATATCGAACTTCAGGAATTCCATATAATCCAGCAATAAGTAATAAGGTTTCGTTAAAGCGCTTTATTTTTGTTTAATATTATTTAATTTTGATTAAACAATATGATGAAAGCAATTCTACTCATCCTAACGCTAAGTTTTATGTACCAAGAAACTTCCTTGATTATCTGTGATTTTAGTAATGACGAAGTCGTTAAAAATTGGTACGTGGTCGATGATGGGGTAATGGGTGGATTGTCCGAAGGGTCTTTCAATAGCACGTCAGCAGGAAACGCGCTATATTCCGGTACGGTGCGTACTGAAAATAATGGCGGATTTTCTTCGGTACGCTATGGTTTTAAGACGAAGGATGTTTCGAACTATAAAACCGTAAAACTTCGATTGAAAGGCGATGGAAAATCATATCAGTTTCGAGTAAAGGCAGATCGGGATACACGGTATTCCTACATCAATAGCTTTGAGACTTCTGGCGAGTGGGAGACGATTTCACTATCCCTGGCGTCCTTTTATCCGAGTTTCCGGGGAAATCGATTGAACAAACCTAATTTTGGTGGTGATACGATGGAAGAAATCGCGATACTGATCGGGAATAAAACAAAGGAGTCGTTTTCGCTTGAAATCGAAAAAGTCTATTTGGAATAGCAAAAGCGCTGAACGGAATTAATGATATCCATATTAAACCATTTAAAATAAGGAAGAAATGAATTACATTACTATCGCATTACAATGTATAGTTGCTATAAGCATACTCAATGTTTGGCTGGTTCAAAATAAAAAGGCCACACAATGGCGCGGAGGAAATGCCACGACGATTATCGAGGAATTCGAAGTGTACGGTCTTCCCGTATGGATGTGCTATGTTATAGGAACTTTAAAGGTTTTATTTGCCCTGGGGCTTATCGCAGCTATCTGGTACCCGGAACTCAAAGAGCCCTCGGCAATAGGACTTGCCGTTCTTTTGATGGGATCTATTGCTATGCACATCAAAATAAGCGACCCCATAAAAAAGTCTTTCCCGGCGTTCTTGTTTCTATGCATGTGCGTATATATCGCTTTTTCCGATAAGATCGTACTTTCATAAAGTGTCTACCAAGCCCACTCCTATAAAGGCATTTATTACCGCATAGATTAGCGAAGGCGCGGCTTGCAGGACTGTATCCCTTATCTTCAGGCGTACTACGAATCCGCAGGCCATCAACAAGCAAAGACCTACGGCGGCAGCGAACTGTAGATTGGGAGAGTAAAAATATCCAAAAATCAAGCCTAAGGCACCTGCCAATTGTAGTACCCCGACAATTCTTCTGAACGCTGCAAGTCCATACCTTTCAAACTCTTTCTTCATTTGTGGTGCTACAAAACAGCCAAGCCCGAAAAATAAAAAGGATATTGCAGAGAAAAATGTTAAGACTGAAAGTGTCGTCATTGGCTAAATATTACAAGGTCATTCTACATAAGTGTAGAGAAACGAGTTACTATGAATTCATACGGTATTCTCCACAACGCTTTTGAGCTGTCCAATGTAAACAACATTAGCTGCTTATATTTTATTTTTTTGTTTAATCTTATGTTAAATTAATTAAACAAAAATAATTTCACAGTATCTTCGAGACTTAATTAAAACAAATTACACCTATGAACACATTTAAAACACTTGGTATTTTCGCTTTTGCATTATTGGTCACGTCCTGTGGCGAAAAGAAAAAAGAAATGCCAGCCGAAGAGCCAGTTGAGGAAACGACTGAAATGGAAACTATGGAAGAGACCGGTCCGAATATCGTTGAAGTTGCTGCCGGCAATGATGCATTTTCGACCTTGGTTGCCGCGGTGAAAGCTGCAGAATTGGTAGAGACGCTAAGTGGCGACGGACCTTTCACGGTATTTGCACCGACAAACGATGCTTTTTCAAAATTACCCGAAGGCACGGTCGATAATCTTTTGTTGCCGGAAAGTAAAGATGCTTTGACCGGAATTCTTACTTACCACGTCGTTTCCGGAAAATATGAGGCCGCGGCCGTGATCGAAGCGATAAATGCAAATGATGGAAAATTTACGGTTCCTACCGTTCAAGGAGGAAGCATCGATTTGAGTCTAAAGGACGGCAATGTGATGTTGACCGATGCTAAAGGAGGCATGTCTACCGTTGTAATCGCCGATGTTGCGGCTTCCAATGGCGTAATTCACGCTTTGGATACCGTGGTGATGCCGGAGTAAAAACTACGCTATGAATTAGAGTTTAAAAAGCCACTGCCTTGTGCAATGGCTTTTTGCCGTATAGAGTGCTTTGAAAGCAGCTATTTTAGCAAACTTTCCGTTGAATTGAAAAGTTTATCGGTTAATTGGCTATTAATCAAATTAATGGCGTCACCTTTGCATTTCACAATAGTATATTAATTTAATTACATTAAAAATGAATAAAGGAACAGTAAAATTTTTCAACGACACAAAAGGTTTTGGTTTTATCACCGAAGAAGGAGTTGAAAAAGACCACTTTGTGCACATTTCCGGCTTGATAGATGAAATTCGTGAAGGCGATGAAGTTGAATTTGATCTTCAAGAAGGCAACAAAGGCTTAAATGCAGTAAACGTAAAAGTTATTTAATATACTTTTCAAGTTTAGCAAGAACCCATTCTCTAACCGGAGAATGGGTTTTTCGTTTTAGGTGCCGATTGTTTTGGCCCGTTCCATAAAGTACGACTCGAAGCGTTTTAATTTTGGATTTAGTTTTTCGGAGTACAATACATACTGGCATTTTGGAATACTCTGTGTAATGGATAGTATGGCGTTCCAGTCCGATTTTTGAAGCAGGAATTCCGCATCGTCTACACTGAACAATAACAATTGCGAGATACTTACCCCGTTCAATAAAAACAACTTGTTCATGTTCTTAGGGGTGGTGATCAAGATATCCACACCTTCGAAAATTTCCGATTTCTGGATATCGATATGCAAGGCTTCGTATCCGACATACACCCGTAACGAAGTGTGTTTGGCGAAGTTCAAGAATGCACGGTATAGCTCCAAGGCCTTTTCTTTATTTTCGACCAAAACGACCGCTCTCGGTGCATTCCCCACTGCCTCGCATTTTAACTTTTGTAGGGTCGTCAGGATTAATGTGGTTGTTTTCCCAGCGCTTACGGAGGCCGTACAAAACACATTGACACCACTTTTTATGACCGGAATGCTGCGTTCCTGAAAAGGGGTGGCGTTTGTTATTTCCAAACGTGCTAAGGCTTCAAGTATATCGGGTTGCAATTTTTTAAACGGCATGGAAATGGATGAATTGATTTTTTCAGAGTGTATGAAACCTTCACTACCGCAAATATACCACCCAAAACCGGATAAAGATTGTGATGCATGATGGACATACCATGGTCTATCGCGCCAGTTGAACAAATTGTGGATTTGCTGTGTAGATATAGCATATGACTATCGTTTGGCATTCGATAAGAGTTACGGTTTGGCAAGCTGAGCCTACCACCTAAAAAGCAAGAGCCGACTTTTTTCAAGTCGGCTCTGTTGCTGCGAATATTCTTGTTTGCGTCTATAAATAGGCTTTTAAAACCTGATTCTGCGATCTATTACGTAGGATGCGGATTGCTTTTTCCCTGATTTGTCGTACCCTTTCACGGGTAATGTCAAAAAGTTCACCGATTTCGCTTAGACTCTTTGGGTGTCTTTCACCGATACCGTAATACAGTTTGATGATTTCACCCTCCCGTTCGGGAAGCGACTTCAATGCCAATTCGATATCGGTAGTCAGGGAATCCTTCATCATTTTCTCATCCGGCCTGTTGGCATCTTTCGACTGTATGACATTATATAGGTTGGAGGATTCGCCTTCCGAAAAAGGGGCATCCATAGAGAGATGTTTTCCGGAATTTTTCATCGCCAATTTCACCTGTGCGGCACTCATATCGAGCTCCCTAGCAATTTCCACTGCACTTGGTGGGCGTTGGTAGGTTTGCTCCAATGAGGAATAGACTTTCTTGATTTTACTGATTTCACCGATTTTATTCAAGGGAAGACGTACCATTCGGGATTGTTCGGACATGGCCTGTAGTATGCTTTGACGAATCCACCATACGGCATAGGAAATAAACTTAAATCCCCGTGTCTCATCAAAGCGCTTGGCAGCTTTGACCAATCCGATATTGCCTTCGTTAATCAAATCGGAAAGGCGTATACCGCTTCCTTGGTACTGTTTTGCGGCGGAAACCACAAATCGCAAATTGGCATTTACTAATTTATTAAGGGCAACTTGATCTCCTTCACGTATTCTAACGGCCAGTTCTACTTCCTCCTCCGCGGTAATTAAATCTATCTTCGATATTTCTTGAAAGTACTTTTCTAATGATTTGGTGTCTCTGTTTGTGATTTGTTTCGTGATCTTTAATTGCCTCATATATATCTTTAGGTTTAAATTATGTTCTAATAACTTAAGAAAATTTAGCGAAAAACCTAATAAAAGGGGATTTTCTTTCCATTTTAGGCCGTTTTTGACTAAAAATGACGCAAAAAGGCGGATTTTTTACTCAAATTGTCTTCGCATGCACAAAATTGATTTTTATGTGGTTGAGGCCAATAATCAAAGCTAATGTTCTAGGGAAAACTGATTTCTAAAGCGCATCGGAATCGATCAAACAGCTCACAGGGTAGTGGTCCGAGGCTGTCGGGAACGCTTTATAAAAGGGAACGGGCTTCCCGCCATCTTCGCCCGGGAGGGATTTGCTGATCGTTCCTTCCGTAATCCAATCGGTATCCGTTCGGGAATAGAGGATATGGTCGATCCACACTTTACGGTATTTTCCAGTGAAAATGGGATCTCGAAAACTGGTAGTCGATAAGCTGCGGAAGTCCAATTCCTCCCGATTTTCAGCATCCAAGGCATCGAATACCGCATTGCCGAGACAGAGGTTCGGATGCCAGACGGAACCCATCAAGCTTTCAATACCGCTTGATTGTAGTCTCATTTCACTGGTATCGAAACCGGGCCCATCATTGATGTCGCCACAAACAATCAAAGGAATGTCTTTGGTGGCATTGTCCTGCAGGTATTTGTTTAAAAAATGCTGTCGCAATTGAAAGCATTGGGCAACGATTTTCTTCCGGTTGCCATCGGCTCTCGACCACCATTTCGACCATTCCAGCGCATTTCCAAAAATGCCCTTACTTTTTAAATGTAGGCCAAGAACCCGGAATTCCTTTCCGTTCTTTAGGTGAATCGTCGCATAAATGGGGGTTCGCTCGAATTTGTGCACTTCATCCAAGCCATCACTATCCGTATCCATTTGAAATTCGTTGGTCGCCAAGCGTAAAGATTCGGCCTCATCATTCGTTTTTACATCATACCACGTCAACGGCACGTCGGCAAAGTTAGCCCTATCGGTTCTTACCGCTATCCCCAAACTTTGGGCACCGGAGGGTTGCACAGCGCATTTCCAATCGCCGTTTACGTTAGGGTCGTCAAAGAAAAGCTGTAGTTCGCTCACCTGATTTGGCCCTTCCACGATCACCCAAATATCCGAATCGATATGGTTCAGGATTCCGCTTAAATCTTCGCGACGCGCTTTGATCAGGTGTTTGCTTCGGTATCCCTTGTCGTCATCCGCCCTGAATCGTGGCGGATCGCCCTCGAACAATTCGTTCATCCATTCCATATTCCATACCGAAAATTTGACCTTACCCATACCTGTATCCCTAAATTATTTTAAAAACCGACTTGCCCATGGTGTATCGATTGCCCCATCGCATATATCAATTACTTGCTTGCACCCGCGTGATGCAAATGGCTATCACCGAATGGTCGTTCTATAAACGCTATTTCTAAAAATAAGACTTTTATGGTCAATTACCCACGTCCTATGAATGCCAATATGGAGTACTGACTTGCGAACCTACTCCTTCGGACCATACAAGATGGACTTTTTAGGTCGACTCTGATGCGGATTTTGACCAAAACGATATCTGAACCACTTGTAATCCCAATTTCACATTAGGTTGGGTCAAGTAGGTCACCCAGACAAAATCAATAGCGTTGAGGGCGAAGTGTACCGTAATAAAATAGATATGCTCCAATACACTTGAAGAAGAGTATTTTGGTAAAGGAGCAAACTGATTAGAAACACTTGCATGCCGCTGGATATCATCCAGCAAATTGTTATAAAAATATTGTAATTGGCTACGAATAGTATTAAATTTAACAGCAGCTCCAAATAGGAGCTGTTTTTATGACTAATTTTTAACTAATAACATTTTATCTATTATGAAGTACACATTAAAAAGTTCCCTACGTTTAATTGGTTGCGGTCTGGTTTTCGGCAGTTTATCCCTAACATCCTGTTCTGAGGAAGCCTTACCAGAGGAAACACTTTCCGCACCCGATGCACAAGAATTAACTCTTGCATTAAAAGCACCCTCCGCCGATCCGATCATCATTAATGATTTGGGTACCGATGCCCTAAAAACGACCGAGGCACCCGGTATTGACCGTGGGCGATTCAATATTACCTTGAGTTACCTATTGCCCCCAACGCCGAGACAAGTCGAGGTTTTTGAAGCTGCGGCCGCGCGCTGGGAAAAAATCATTATCAAAGACGAGCCGTCGTTCACAGGTTCGATTCCTTCAGCTTTTGAAGGCTTTCCACCGTTGGTAGACGAGGGTGTTGTCGATGATATTATTATTGAGGTAGCCTTGGCACCAATTGACGGACCTGGTAATGTTCTTGGCCAGGCCGGACCACGTTTTGTACGTACCGATGACTTCTTGACACTGTCAGGAATTATGTTCTTTGACGTGGCCGACCTTGACTTTTTAGAGGAATTGGATTTGTTCGAGGAAGTAATCGTTCATGAAATGGGCCACGTTCTGGGTGTGGGTACCCTTTGGAATGTCGCGCCTTTCGGTTTTGACAGAACACTACGAGGAGGCTCCGATGAAGCGCCTTACTTCCTAGGTAAAAAAGCCAATGTTTTCTGGAACGCCGAGGGCGGCACTTTAGAATTGCCAATTGAAGGTGATTTTGGTCCTGGAACACGATTCGGACACTGGGATGAAGCAGCGTTGGACAATGAATTGATGACAGGTTTCCTGAATTTAGGCGATAACCCACTCAGTAGAATCACAGCAGGTTCGATGAAAGATTTGGGGTATGGTTCAGCCTCTGTTGGGGAGTCTTATGACCTGCCAAAAGGAACCGCTGGTGTAGCAGCCAAAGGGTCTACATCTGGTGAAGGACTTCATATCGCTGCAATGGAAGAACTATTGCAACCGGTTGGCTTTGTGAACATGAAGAAATAGAAAATAGAGAACCGATTACTTTTCATGCGGTACGCATTGAAAAGTCTGAAGAAAAAAGCTTGTAACGACTAAACGGTTGTTTTACAAGCTTTTTTTTGCCAAGGTATTTCCGAAATCACCAAATAGCTATTGTAATTGCTGATCCATCTACCGGTAGGCCACTGTACGAAATGAGAATATATTGCCAAATCATATCGATTTTGGGTAGTTCATCGAATATGCGGTATAAAAGGTAGGGTAGGGGCGTTCTCCTTTGTTTAAGGGTGCTGAGACCTCTTATTTTGAGGCTCGTCCAAATACATCTTAAATATTTAACCTATGAAATCCAATTTTATTTCCATTGCAATTATTGTTTTCGGTTTCCTGTTCATCAGTTGCTCAAACAGCGAGAATCCCAATGATTATGGCCGATTAAAGGTACAGCTAACCGACGCACCGTTTCCACATGACTTGGTTGCAGAGGCCAATGTGACTATTTTCAAAGTCGATGCCCGTTACAAAGGTGATGTTGCGCTTGATATGCAAGCTATGGACAGTACCGATGTGCTCATTGAAACCGATCAGGGAAATCCTTTCGTAGTGCTCATGGAAAATGAAGTGCAGGTTAACCTTTTGGAGTTGACCAATGGCATTACCACCACCTTGGTAGATACCGATGTACCCGTCGGGTCGTATGATCTGATCAGGGTCTATGTAAAGGGAATCAACGTCGTTCTGACCGATGGAACCGTTTTTAATTTGGATGTCCCCAGTGGTGCACAATCGGGCATCAAGGTTTTTATCAAACCTGGATTGATAGTGAATGGCGGGCTCTCTTCCGACCTGCTGCTTGATTTTGATGTGAGCAAATCGTTCGTTCAAAAATCAGGTGGTTTCAACTTTAAACCCGTAATCAAAGCAAGCAACTTATCCACGGCAGGAACCTTAATGGGTACCGTTACGGCGATGGAACAAGATGCCCTTGAGGGTATTGAAGGTGCTCAGGTAGCGGTCTTCATTGCCGACACCTTAAATACGACCACTTTTTCCGATATTGACGGAGGTTACATGCTCATGGGCTTGGAAGCCGGTTCCTACCGTGTAGAAGTAGAAAAAGATGGCTATAGCATGCAAACGGTGGATGATATTCAAATCAATGCCGCGAATAAAACGACCCAAGATTTTGAATTGGTCTTAGAAGAATAGTAGCACAAACAAAAAAGGATAAAAGCGGGATAATTATCCCGCTTTTTTTGTGTTTAAATAGGAAGCACCTCATACTTAGTTCGCCAATTTCAATCCTATGAACAAAAATATTGTCATTTTATGCCTCATACTCTGTACAGCTTGTAGCAAAACCATGGAAATCAATACCAACGCAAATTTTGAAGCGGTTGTACTTCCAGATGGTTCACAAGTATACCTGAACCACGACAGCACGATTTCCTATGAAGAGCATTTCGATCCGAGAACGGTATCCCTCAGTGGGGAAGCATTCTTCATTGTGGTTTCCGATACATCCGATTTTACGGTGACCACAAAACATGGTACCGTGAAGGTTTTAGGCACGGAATTCAATGTGAAAACCACCTCAAAGCAGCTGGCCGTTGATGTCAAACAAGGACTGGTCGCCTTGAAAACCGAGTACGAGACGAGTAAGGTGAAGAAGGGTATCAAAGCCATCTATAAAGATGGGGAACAAGCTGTTCAACACATCAAATCGAACCGGGAATACCGAAAATGGATACGCTCCTTAAAAAAAGAATTTAGAACATTAGGCAATGAGGTGAAACCGATTCTCAATGAAATAGGCAGTGAACTTGAAAAAGCCGGGGAAAAAATCGGTAATGAATTTAAAAATTAGGCTTCATCAAGGGTTTATCGGGATGTAGGCCAGAGCGCTAGAAAATATGTGCTAACCGTTTCGGATGCCATTCTGAAGAGTATCTGAAATCGGATAGTGCTGGCCGCCCGGCAAAAGGTCTCTTAAGTGTGTTTTCAAGGAATGATCTAGGGTTACGGTCGTTTTACTGGCTTGCTAAAAAAGATAGCATCTTTTCGTTTACCGTTTCCGCTTGATCAATCGATAAAAAATGTCCTGAATTTCGGATTACTTCTCCCGTCCCGTTCGGAAGCGTGTTCGCAATTTCGATGGTTTTATCCGCATTGATCATATCGTCATCGCCGATTAATACCAACACGGGCATTTGTAAAGACCTTAATTCGTCGTTGGAAAAAGGTTTCATGCTTGCCATAAATCTGTTTTTCATGTTTTGCGACAAACCAATCCGATATTGTTCAAGATATATATCGCTAATGTGTGACGGTCTGCTAGACAGTGTCTCTAAACTTTTAGCTATCTGTTTTTCCTCGGAATACAGCAGGGCGACCACATTTTTAAATACATCCGTGCTGGGCCGAATCCACGTAAAGGTTTGAGCAGGACTCAAGAGGATCAAGCTTTTTATTTTTGCGCTATGGTCTAACGCGAGGCTTACGGCCATCCAACCCCCTTTTGAAGCACCGATAATATGAAACGCTTCCAGGTCCAAAACGAATAGCACCTCTTGGTACCAATCGATAACCTCGTCCATACCTTCGATTTCGTTGTACATATGTGATTTGCCGGGTTCCAGAATAAGGTCGATTGCAAATACGCGATGGTTTTTACTCAGTGCCTCGATATTCGGATACCACATGGTAGCGCTGGCATTCATTCCATGGAGTAATACGATAGGTTCCGTATTTTCAGGACCGCTTACGATTACATGAGCGATTCCGTTGGTGGTGGGAATATATAATTCTTCATAGGAGACGTCCCATAATTTCAAGGTCTCGTCATACGCATCAAAATAGGCCTTATCCGAACCGGAGGCCTCGGTGATGTAATCCGGTACTTTATGGTATTCGTCGTATTTGTTCGTGCAACCAATAAATATAATACTTAACGCCAGCAGTAAAAAAATCCTCATACACTAAATTTTGTTGTACAAAAACATGCCATTGTATGATGTCTCTGTGTTTTACCAAAGGTTTATGGAAGCTCTACATGGGTTCACCTTGTTGAATATTTTATTCGGTAAAGAAATGTTTACTATAACGCAAGCGTCGTTTCGCGGGCATTTATAGAGTACATATAAAATAGCTCCCAGATTTGGATAATGGTAACTACTCGACAAATTTACAACTAGTCGCCTTCGCTCAAAGAAAAACTACCATCGCCATCAAAAGAAACAACGCTTATGGTAACGGACCAAAGGCCGGAGGTTCCCGCATCGGTTACTCCTGAAAAAGAATCGGGTTCGACCGCTCCGCTCAATGTTCTGTTTAAAACGATATTTCCGTCGGCATCCAATACGGTCATTTCAAAAGTACCTTCCGCAGCGGCTGTAATATCGGCATTGTAGTCTGCAGTAGTGAAATTGTTCAACCAGAAAAATGTTCTTGTCGCACTCTCACCGGTACCCCTAAAATCACCATCGATATCTCCATTGAAATCATCCCCATTGTCAAAAACGACCCCATTTACTTGAATTTGGGCCATGGTAGTATCATCATTGTCGCTACATCCGAAAAAGCCAAGTGTAACGGCAGCGGTAAAAATTGTAAAAAATAATTTTGCAGGTTTCATATCTTGATAGGATTTGGTTTTTAAACTTAGGATATCTACTAAAAACGTTGGATACCCTGCTTTATTACTTTCGTCAGGATACCTGTCTATTGTAGGCAAGTATATGGACTTGTATTTTATCGAAAAACGTTCCAAATAATAAAAGCGTTGCATTAATTTTGTGCCTTAAACGCTTTACCTAAACGCTACGATTTGTTAGAAAAAAGACCGCAGTTGCCCCAAGAACAAGCAACAGCTACAACGCACTTTATTTACTGCTTGGAAGCGGTTGACGATATCGAAACGGACGTAGTTACCGAAGCGGAAAAAAGCCTTGAGCATTTGGCCATGCAGTATGGTATAGCCAGTATTTATAACACCTGCGACACCATTGAAGGCTTGGAAGAGAGTTTGAATACCTTGGTCTTGGATGATCATTATTTTAAGGATTACGAAATCATCTACTTGATCATGACAGGGGAAGCCAACAGTATTTGTCTCAACGATTATTACTACAGTCTACAGGAAATCGCGGAAATTTTTGAGGGAAGGCTAAAGGGGAAGATTTTACATTTTTCGAATGCCAAAGTGTTGGATCTGGACGAAGAGGAAGCGCAATATTTTTTGGATATCACCGGTGCCAAAGGGGTTTCCGGGTATGGTCATCCTTTTGATGGGATAACGAGCTCCCATCTCGATAAAGCCTTCTTCAACCTATTCAAAGAGGACGATGATATGCTGGCCGTGGTAGAAGAATTGCATCAGCGGCATTACAATGTCTGTAAATTATTGGATTTTAGATTGTACTATTAAGCCAATATCCCCATGTGCAGGTATTCCATACACAACACATTTTTTCCTTTAAAATGCTTCCTGGGCCCACCAAGACCCATCTAGTAAAGGTTCATATACGGACGATATTATACTATTGCCTTTAGAAATCCTTCGATAGCAGGCAGCTTTTGCCTTTTGGATTTACTTGATTATGTTGTGAACTCAGTTAGTTGACCTTCTATTTTTTGAGCAGCCTCTCCGCTTTTGGTAGAGGTTAGCGCGCCTATCTATTTTGTACTACATCCCCTTTATTTTTCTACCGATATGTTCTCTCCAAAAAAAATAGTACGACCGAACCTTTTTAAGAGGTTCATGAATTCCCTTGAAAAAATAGCCGGAAATGCGTAAACACATATTATGCGACCAGACTAGCTTGTCCGCTCTATGCGCCTATGGCCGAGAAGGAGGATAGGAGGGGAGTGAAATCGACGTAAGGGATTCACAAATACCGTTGAAAAGCTATATGCAACGTATTTGTAAATGTTTGTGGAATGGGGTGTATTCGGTATTTCACTTACCAAATTATCTTTTAATCTGACGGAATTATCATTTACTCATTATTTGAAGTATATAATCAGGTATTTAGCCTAAAAATAATATCATGTTCAAAAAATATCGAATACTTAAGTGGGTGTCCATTTTTTTCCTCTGTCTAATTGTTGCAATCGTCTCTTTTGGTTTATGGTTTAAGAGTTTAATTCCTCCAAGGGATGTTAAAATTGAATCCACTTTAGTTGAAAACCTGCCTTATTTATCCGAAGATGTTGTACCATTTCGTGGTAAAATCCTAGCAGTGGTAACAAGCACTGCGGTTATGGGCGATACGGATAAAACTACGGGATATGAATTATCGGAATTGGCACGTGCCTATTATACGTTTCAAGCGAATGGCTTCGAAGTAGACATTGCAAGTCCTAAAGGAGGCAACCCCCCTGTTGTCATTGACGATGAAGACATGGGCGCCTACGATTTTGCATTTTTAAACGACTCCATAGCGCAATATAAAACGAAGCATACCATAAAACTGGAAAATGTAGTTCCAGAGGATTATGAAGCCATCTTTTTCGCAGGAGGAAAAGGAGCTATGTTCGATTTTCCAGATGATATGACAATTCAATCCATAGTAAAGGATTACTATCAAAGCGGCAAAGTAATCGGAGCGGTTTGTCATGGCCCTGCTGCTTTGGTCAACGTCACCTTGGATAACGGACGGCCACTTTTGGAGCAGAAAAGCGTAAGTGGTTTTACGAATAAAGAAGAATTGCTTTTGATAGCTGAAGCAAAATCGATATTTCCCTTTCTTTTACAGGATAAGATGGTGAAACAAGGCGCCCGTTTTAATGAAGGCCCCATGTATTTGGAGAAAATAAGCCAAGACAAAAATCTGATTACGGGCCAAAATCCGTGGTCAACATGGCGGTTGGCCGAAAGTATGATCTCACAATTGGGATATCGGCCAAAACACCGAGAAATAACGGATGAAGAAAATGCCATTCAAATTCTATCTATTTACGAAGCAGCTGGTAAGGAAAAAGCAAGGAAAATGATTGAGACCATGTTAGTGAAAGAAAAGAAACCCGTTGATAGGGTGTTAATAGCAAAGCATGGTTTACTAGCGGCTATGAAAGGTGAAGTAGGGCAGTTTTATCATCTTATTCGATTGGTATCCTTTGCGAAAAAATGTGAATCCAAATATGCCGATATTTAATTACTTTCGGAAAAAATAACTTCTTGAACTTATTGGATGTACTTCTTGTAATCATTAGTAGTGCAGGTCTATTACATGGCCTTGCATTTGCTGTATATCTATGTTTTTTCAAAAAAAAGAAAACGATAAGCAATTATCTTTTGGCATTAATTCTGGTTTTCATGGCTTTCAGAATCGGGAAGTCGGTTATGTTGAATTTTGGTAATGATTTAGAGCCGATTTTCATTTTTGCCGGTTTGGCTTTTCTACTTTTAATAGGTCCTTTATTACGATGGCATGTTGCCGGAATGACCCAAGTCGATTTTAAATTACCCCCTCGGTTTTATTTGGAAATAGTACCGTTTGCGTTGTTTTTTACATCGAGCTTCTTCATCGACAAAAATTGGTTTGAGGCCAATAACAAAGAGGCTGTCATAGTTTTTGCCAGCGTGCTTATTTTTATTTATTTACATTTTGCTTTTTATATTTTCATTGCTTATCGGCAACTAAAAAGAGTAAGGAACGACCACGTCAAAGCATTGCGGACTAAATCTCAGAAAGCGATAATCTTGTGGTTACAACTATTGATTATTGGTTTTGTAGTCATATGGGTTTCTTATTTTTTGAATATTATTGAAAACGCCGTTCCATACGTCGTAGGACCACTTATGTATTCTGCGGTCGTTTATTTTTTGAGCCTTAAAGCCTATCAACTTAAAATAACCGATATGGATGGCAAAGTCTTCAAAATGAACGATGACATTGAATTATTCGCTCAAATATCAAAAATAATTTCTACTGATAAATTTTATTTGGAACCTAATGTATCCCTTTCCAGCCTAAGCAAGCTAATTAATAAAAGCACTCAAAAAACCTCTGAAGTAATCAATCAATATTCAAAAAAGAATTTTAACGATTTTATCAATTACTACAGGGTCGGGGAAGCCAAAAAAATGCTCTCAAGCGGCAATAAGTATACGATATCCACTATTGCTTATGATTCTGGCTTTAGCAGTTTGTCGTCATTCAATAGTGCTTTTAAAAAGTTTGAAGGCAAAACTCCATCTTTATATAGGAAAGAAAATAGTCTTTAAAAGCGATTATGTTAGGAGTTTGCTGCTGGCAAACGGCCTAAGGGAACTTTAGTTGATGGCTAATGGCTTCGGCGGATCACTTTGCTTTGACGGAATAAAATAGAAGGTCAAGTAGACCTTTTTTTTTGAGCAGCCTGTCCGCCCTTTTGGTGGAGGTTGGCGCGTGCGTATTTGGCACTTCACTTTTTTTGCCAACGCTTCATCTCGCCGAAAAAAGCAATCACCCACTGGGTAATTACTTTTTCTCGCGTCTAAAAACTCTCTCTGGAAAGGTAATGCAACCCACCTACAGTAAACTTTCGGTGGCCAAAGCACTTATTATGCGCCTGTCCGCCTACTGGCGGAAGCCGGACCCTAATGAATCGATATTCCTTCTAGGCTTTTAAGGTTGCTTGTCCACCGCCCGAGTGTGCTGAAGCTTTAGCGGAGGCACAAGTAGGCTAGCGGACACCTTCGGCCAAAGCTTATGGCGTCGGACGAGGTACAAGTTCCTTATTCCAACAAAAGAGGTATGTAATGCCCGGCCCGCGGCAGGCAAGTGTGTCTTCAGTCGTGTCATTTAAATCTGTTTCTTACTAAGAATCTGTTCAAGTAGGTTAACCCTTACA
This sequence comes from Aggregatimonas sangjinii, assembly GCF_005943945.1. Classification (GTDB taxonomy): domain Bacteria; phylum Bacteroidota; class Bacteroidia; order Flavobacteriales; family Flavobacteriaceae; genus Pelagihabitans; species Pelagihabitans sangjinii. The sequence continues at coordinate 1,825,322 of NZ_CP040710.1, forward strand.
GAAAACCACCATTAAGATCATAGAGGAAATATTAATTTAAAATTTAACGCTATGAAAACTTTAATGACAACAAAGAAACTTATATGGTCTATACTAATTATGGTGTGCATTCCGTATTGTACATTTTCCCAAGAAGATGATATTGGCTCTACAAGTTCGGAATTACGGCAAGGAGCTGCCGACGTAAACACGCCAACCGCCAACGCGACGGTGAAGGTAGGCACATGTACGGGAACACTTATTGCCAACAATATTGTTCTTACTTCCGGCCATTGTTTCGATGAGGACCTTAGACAGGTACAAGGAAGTAGAACCGCATACCCACATGGTTGTAACGATTGGGAAAACCCGACGCAATGGTATCCTTTTAATGGCGGGGTAACGATTCCTGTTCGGATAGGGAACGATTCGGAAAACTGGGAAGCCACATACCAAGCCAATGCATACTCACTGCCAGGCTGTGTGGATATAATCATGTTGAGACTGGCTAATCCCGTGCCGAGATCTGTTGCCATTCCGGCCACGGTTGCCACGCAATTGACGGTGAGCTCCCTTCAAGATCAGCAACTGCAAATGGTTGGTTGGGGTTCATCCGGTCTAGAAGACCTATGGAAAAAATCTACCGTCAATACGAATGTGAATGCTGGCTGGGATTTAATCGGCCATGCGAACCTTGTAACCGGAATGGCCGAAAGTGAGGGTAATTTGTTTGCGGCCACCGAAGGAAATACGCTTTGGATGCGACCCGCGTCCGGTGCGAATGTGCGATGGCAAAAAATCGGACATGCAAATAATGTTATCGCTATGGCGGCCCTCGATGGTAAATTATTTGCTGCAACCAGTGATGATAAACTATGGGTTCGCGATGCCGTACCCATAAATGTCAATTGGCAAAGCATTGGCCACGCAAATGGTATAACAGCTATGACAGCGATCGATAACGAATTGTATGCGACCACAAATTCCAATCGGTTGGTAGTGCGCGAACCGGTTCTGGAAGATGCTCCCTGGGCCAATATAGGTCACGCAAATGATATTATCGCCCTAGCTTCCTCAAACGGTAGAATTTATGGAGCACAAGCAACCAACACCATGTGGTCCAGACCGACAGGGCGCCGAGACCTCGATTGGCGTTATGAGGGAGAGGCGAACGATATTAGGGCTATGGCCGCGACCGATACGGAAATATTCGCCACTAATAGGCCGGGGGATGGTTTCCCCCAAAATTCTAGACGCCTAAGACAAACCGGGCTGGCCACTTTTGGAGGTTTTCTATGCGGAACTGGCAGCGCAGCAAGTAGGCGAGCGCAGTTTTGTGCCAATGGTATTGGCGGGGCAAGAATTCTACCTGGTGATTCCGGAGGGCCTATTTACTGGTTACGTCCAGGCTTGCCTCGCGTGTTGATCGGCGTTACTAGACAGACTAATAGCGTAGGAGGAACTTTTGTCGCCACTTTTTTCAATAGGACCGCAACAGGAGTTGACACCATGAACATTGGTCGATGGATAAGCCGTATGGCGAATCCGCAGACCCCTTAGTCCTAAGCAAGATTATTCCAATGATAGCTGTAGCTAAAGCTTAGGGCATAAGGTACCGGTGGGCAAGTAGAGCCATATATGCGCGAAAATGGCCGTTTATAAACTCTCCAGCAAAGCCGAAATTGATTTGGCTGAACTATATGAGTTTGGCAGATACAAATTTGGGCTATTCCAGGCGTAGAAGTATTTTTATGGTACGCATGAAACATTTGAAATACTATTTGAAAATAGGAACTTAGGCCGAGATGCTTCAGAATTTATTACTGACTTAAAAAGATTCCCTTATAAAGCACACACTATATTTCATCTGCATACGGCAAGCGGAATTTTTATTCTTTGGGTGCTAAGTCAACGCATGGACTATGAGCGCAACCTACAAAATAGCTAGGAATTAGTTGAAATTACTTATAACTTATCGCTATTTTATATAACGTCGGATTATGTTCCTTTTTGGAACATAATGTCTTGCATTATGACACTTTGCTTTGGTAAAGCAAAGTAATTGGTACTACTTCTCCTTTAAATTTTTCTTCTAAAACTTTCTCTGAAAGGGTAATGAAACACTTATTAACTGACCGACGGTAGGAGGGAAGGCAATGTGTGTGGAATGGAAATAATTCTTTAAATTCATAAAGAAATGATAAGGTTAAATTATGGCAGAGTCTAAGCTTAAAGGGGTAATCGATGTTTGTGCTTTAATAATAGCGGCAGCAGCTTTGGCATATACAATATATCAACATAAACTGTCTGTCGTTAAGGAGCGAGAACAAACAGAAAGGTCAATTGCACTAGAAAATGAAAAATCAAGACCTTATGTACAACTTGAATTTTTAAAAGCCGATTACGAGGAGATGAAGGGAATCATTGTATATAATATTGGACATGGACCAGCAAAAATAGAATCATTCAAATATTCTATAAACGAACAAGATTTTCAAAAGAAAATATTTTCTTCTAGTTGGGTTGATAAAAATCGAATATTAACATTTACAAAAGATAGTCTTCAATTTGAAAAACTTAACACTTTGCCAAAAGACTATGTAATTACTGTTGGGAAAGAAAATAAAATATTTCTTCTTGGGGATACTAGTCAAAATTTTTATGAAACTCTTGTTAGAAAAGACATGGAGAACCTGATAATAGAAATTGAATATTCAAGTTTGAGTTCTCTCGACTCAACTAATTATTTTGTCAGATATTGCGAAAATTTTATAAGCAATAACATTAGAGATAAGAATGAACCAAACATCTATGAATAGATGTTTCCAATTAATTGCTTTTTATTGGTACTTCAGCATCTATAAGGATTTCATTGAGTTTAGAGTTTCCAACATAGTCCAAAAAGTCGTGAGCATGGTTCCCCGCGGAAAAGTCATATTTTTTAAATTTAGGAGAGTCATATATCTCCATAAGGACACCTACTTCAGAACCATCATAACCAATACCCGTTGGATTTAGTTTATTTGTTAAACTTTTAAAAATTTTCTTAAGGATAACATCATGCTTGTTAACGGTATAATATACTTCTGAAAACTGTGAATCAAACAGACGATAATTGTCATGGTTTAAAATATAATCGTCTTTCCTTCTAAATTTGAAAAAATCCACGTTTCCAATAGCGGGAGCCAACATAATACTTTTGATTGTATTATCGTTTTTTAATAAACCTTTGGGTTTTAAAAACCTTTCTCTAAGGGAGCCTGCAGTCTTGATATAAAAATTCTTATCCCAGGATGGATCACTGATTGCGCTGAGGATAACAGAAGCCCCACGACTATGAGAAATTAGGAATATCTCTTTATTGTTAAGTTGATTTAAAATTGGGCGTAGGCCTAAGACACCCGACATTTGGCTATAACCTGCTGCATTAGACCAAATCTTAGCTGAACCAATACCTTTTCCAATTAACCCGTCCCAGTAGAATTCAACAACTTCGTCATTTATTGGGTCAATATTAATTTTCTTAATTAATTTTGAAAACGCACGTTTGGCTTGTATTTCATTATTGTTGTAGCCATGCACCAGTATGTAAATTCTATCTTTGGATTTAACTTTCTCCCTAAAATCCGCTAAAAAATCATCCCTAAATCGATATAGAATTTCTTCCTTATCTACATTACTATATGCCAAAAATAACGATGATTTAATCTTATTTGGTTTAATTTGACTTTGCCAATTATTTGGATAATAGTCTCCATTCACATCCACAAAAACCTTTGTGATACCGACAGTAGCTATGCTTGTAGTGGGAGATGATAAGGGCCTATTGTAAGAATAGCATCCCAATAACAAAACTGTAAAAATTAAGAATACTAATCTAACAATGAAAAGCTTATAAAAAGACAATTTTTCTTCCATTGATTGATGGTTTTAATTAATAAGTCCTCGCCAATAATGAAACAAAGACAAGGTCGTATTTAGAAGGAACTACTTTTTCAATTTCCCTCTCAAGTTCCCTTTTAACCTGAATTTTAAGTATACTCTCAAGCGTTTTATCTATTCCCAAATCCAAATCTTTATCTAAATCAATAACTGACGAGACATCATATTCAATGATCCCCATACCACCAATAAATGCCAATCGGTCGTTTTTTAAATATGGATGTTTTCTTAAAGGATTTTTTATCTTAGTTGTATCAAGTACTTCAATAGCAGTGGGATTTTGGTTTAGTGCCTCTTTATACCAATTGCCATTGAGTTTTATGCTATGATATACAAGATTGATACGCATCCCTTTTCTTTTGATTCGACTATATATTTGACTAAGTTCATTTTCTACCTTGCTAAAATTACCCTCTATAAACTTTTCTAAACCAACAATTTCCCCCGCAACTGCCGCAGACAATATATTATCAATCGAACCTTTAATATCGAATGTATTGATTATTGAGTCCTTCAGAGTTATTCTGACTGAAGCTTTATGTATATCTATGTATTCCTTTTCTTTAAATGCCTTTTGTAAATGATCTGCTGCTGGTACGGGTAGTTTTTGATTTACCATTATTCCCCCAATATATTTATGGGCGATATCATGAATGTCTAAAGTTTCATCATTAGTTGTTCTATTTTTTGATTTTTCCTTTGTTGGAAAGCACCATCTTCTTTTTTGTAGAACCAATGGGGTGCCATAAGGAAAAGGATTACAATGTTTGGCAAAGCCTAGTTCAGCGCACAAATCACTTTGTTTGAATTTAGTGCCCAATACCAATATCTTTTTCTGCGCATGGCAGCTTGAAAAATGAACTAATAAAACTATAAGAAATACATAGTTCTTCATAAAAGAGGAGTTTGGTTGGCACAAATGTTTTGTAGGGGAAGATATTAAATGTAAGAAATTTACGTATAATCAGCAAAAGTAGAAATCCAATTTACTTCACGAATTCAAAATTAGAGGAGAGTGGAATATGAGTGAAATGGGGTCAATCACTACATTTCTCCTATTGTTAAAAAGTAGTGTATTGAAATTTTCAAAAAGCATTTTAATAAATATCAAAAACTGATAATTTAGAAGCTCTAATCTATTTAATAATAATTAAGGAATATGCCAATTAAAGTTGTGGAGCTTTTTGCAGGAGTTGGAGGATTTAGAATAGGTCTTGAAGGTTATCCTAAAAGGGAAGATTCTAATTATGAAGTTGTTTGGAGCAATCAATGGGAACCAAGCACCAAAACTCAACATGCTAATATGGTATACAATGAACGTTGGCCAAACGCCAATCATTGTAAGGAAAATATTGAAGAAGTAGTTGAAAACAACTTTGACATTATACCAGATCACGACTTACTAGTTGGAGGTTTTCCTTGTCAAGATTATTCGGTTGCTACTACCTTAAGAAACTCTAAAGGTCTTATTGGAAAAAAGGGGGTTCTCTGGTGGAGTATTGAAGCTATTTTGAGAAGAAAGGAAAATAAACCCAAATATTTATTACTTGAAAATGTAGATAGATTACTTAAGTCGCCTTCAAAACAAAGAGGAAGAGATTTTGCTGTAATGCTCGCATCTTTGAATAATCTTGGTTATGCAGTAGAATGGAGAGTAATAAATGCAGCCGAATATGGAATGCCACAAAGAAGAAGAAGAGTTTTTTTCACTGCTTATCATAATAGTACAGCCATTTATAAAAGATTGAAAGAAACCCAAACAAAAGTGGACTGGTTAGATTCTGAAGGAGTTTTGGCGAATTCATTTCCCATTAGAGAAATAACAGAAAAAGTTACAGAGGGTAAAGTTGGAAAAAACTTAATCAAGGTTTCGGATGAATTTAATTTGAATAAAAAATTAAGTCCATTTCAAAATTGTGGGTTGATGATTGATGGTAAATTTCATACTGTAAAATCAATTCCATCTTATAATGGTCCTTACAGAACCTTAGGGTCTGTCTTAATTGATTTTGAAGATGTTCCAGAAGAGTATTTCATTACACAAGAAGAAGTGAATAAAGAGAAAGGCTGGAAATATTTAAAAGGCTCTAAGAACGAGCCAAGATATAATAAGAAGTTGGACTATTATTATAATTATACTGAAGGTAGTATGATATTTCCCGATGCATTGGACAACGCATCTCGAACTATTATAACTGGGGAGGGTGGTAAATCTCCTTCAAGATTCAAGCATGTTATAAAACAAAACGGAAGATTACGAAGACTTACGCCATTAGAATTAGAGAGATTAAATACCTTTCCTGAAAATCATACAGAACATCCTCAAATTACTGATACCAAAAGAGCCTTTTTTATGGGCAATGCACTTGTCGTTGAGTTGATTGAAAGAATTGGCATTGAGCTTTTTGAACAAATAGAAAATTGTAGTATACCCGAAACTGTACTTTGTTAATTTCTATGGGTTAATTACCACACGACCAATTTTTTTTCTAGGTGCAAATTGTTCTTGAACAATATGAAAACTTTCTGGTGCTTCAAGACCAATTATAAAAAGTGGAGCCGTTAACATATTTTGTAGAGGAGGCAGATAATCAAGGTACTTTTCATAAGTCCCAATTGCATTATCGAATCCACCTCTGGTTTTTAAATTTGACGTTGCAGTTATTAAAATTCCAATTTTAGTTTGAATAGCCTTTTCAACGTGGTTTAATTCGCTTGCTAGAACGGGTTTTATGAGATTCCAAGCTATGACAGAAGAATGATTAAAACCAACCTCAATTGAAATTGTTTCTTTGGCAAAATCTAAGCGCCAAGTATCTCCAGTATAGTTAGGGTTTTGAAAAATAGCAGATTCGGCTGACCATTCGTTAGCGACAAACCTTTCCTTGAGCAAGTCATTAATGGCCTTTGAAAGGCTTTTAGGTGTTCTTACAAGGTTATCTGCCCCATAACTTTCATGTTTTGCAATTAAATCTTCATCAGATATTCCAGTTAATAAATCTGTCATTTCTGTAAATAAGTCAATGAATTCAGGTTCATTTAAAATTACCTCCGAATGCCTGAATGAATGCGTAACATAATTCATACTAAATTTCTAAGTAAAATTCAATATAAGATAATAATTAAAAAACGTATTCATTGGGCAATAGTATTTTACTACATTTTTTGTTTGCCTAACGGATTTCCGTAATTCATTACTTGTTAAATTTTAATATATTTGAAAGTATAGTCTTTCCCCAAAAATTAATCTTTAAACAATTTAAAATTTTCTATTATGGAAGAACAAATATGTAATGAGCATCCCCCCGAAAATAGGTCAGTAAATTAAGTTCCCAAAAAGAAACTTAAATTTACTTATATGACACGAAGAAAATTCACACCCAAATTCAAGACAAAGGTAGTTTTGGAGGCTCTTAAAGAGCGTGAAACGGCTCAAGAACTTGCTCAGCGGTTCGAGATATCACCGCAACAGGTAAACCTTTGGAAACGGGAGTTTCTGGCCCAAGCGGAGTCGGTTTTCATAAAAGGCCCGAAATCGGCAAAGAGCGAAGCTGAAGAAAAAGAGGACCATCTTTTAAAGGTGATAGGCAAGCAGAAAGTGGAACTCGATTTTTTAAAGAACGCCTTGCGCTGAGACCATTGAAAGAACGTCGAGAAATGATAAGCAAGGATCATTCCAACCTAAGTATCGCAAAACAGAGCGAGCTTTTGAAATTGCACCGTTCAGGTCTTTATTATAAGCCCAAGGGCGAGAGTGAACTGAACCTGGAACTCATGCGCTTGATGGACGAACATTACGCCGACCACTATTTTAAAGGGGCCAAACGTATGCACACTTGGCTGACCATGGACAAGGGATACAAAGTGAACCAAAAGCGTATAGATCGTTTGTATTACCGTGTAATGGGCCTGAGTGCCATTATGCCGGGAAAGCATACTTCCAGGCGCAACAAGGCCCATAAAGTGTATCCTTACCTGCTCAGGAACCTGAAGGTCTATAGACCGAACCAGGTATGGGCAACCGATATCACCTATATACCGATGCGCAAAGGTTTCATGTACTTGGTAGCCATCATAGACCTGCATAGCCGTTATGTATTGAACTGGTCAGTGTCCAATACCATGGACGCACAATGGTGCAAAGAAACCTTGGAAGTGGCTATGACGAAACATGGAAAGCCGGAAATCGTCAATACCGATCAGGGCAGTCAGTTTACCTCCGAGGTGTTTACACATCTGGTCTTGTCAAATGATATCAAGCTGAGTATGGACGGTAAGGGAAGGGCCATAGACAATGTGTTTATAGAACGGCTGTGGAGAAGCGTTAAATATGAAAGTATCTATCTCAATCCCCCAGACTCAGGAATCGATCTATACGAACAACTCAACGGATATTTTGACTATTACAATAACAGAAGAAGACATCAGGGAATCGACAATCAAATACCTTTTAAAAGGTATTTGAAACAACAACAAAAAGCAGCATAATGATCAATAACCAGAACTTAGTTTAATGTAAAACCTGTCCTATTTTCGGGGGGATGCTCAGTAGTTATAACGCAACTATGTAAAATAGCGCTATTCGCCAAATGGCTACTTTTGCACCATAATTTATATTATGTAAAATAGATTTTTTGAGCCCTTGCCCTGCTATACTTGATTTAGCTGCCTTTTGTATTCTTTTAAGATTTCTACAACCGAAGGTTTACCTTAGTCTTTTGCACGTGTAAGCGGTACAAAGCGTACCGCCATCAAATTCTTTTTTACAAGCCTGTTTTTCTTTTTGATAAACAACTGCAGCTGTCGTGTTCCGTTATGTGGACCTACGGGAATGGTCAAGCGGCCGCCTGGTTTGAGTTGGTTCACCAAAGCTTCTGGAATGTACTCTGCACCAGCGGTGACAATTACGGCATCAAAAGGTGCTTTTTCGGGCCATCCGTGATAGCCGTCGCCTGCTTTTACGCTGATATTACCATATTGCAGTTCTCCTAACCGTTTTTTGGCCGCTAACGCCAGTTTCTCCACAATTTCAATCGTATAGACCGAATCTACGATTTGTGCCAATACCGCTGCCTGATATCCGGATCCGGTGCCAATTTCCAATACCTTATCGGACTTTTTTAATTGCAACGTCTCAGTCATAAACGCCACGATATAGGGTTGCGAAATGGTCTGGCCTTGGCCAATGGGCAACGGATGGTCGTTATACGCCTGTATCTGCAACTCCTCCGGCACAAATTTGTGTCGTGGCACGGTGCGCATGGCCTCTAGCGTAGCCGAATGGCGAATACCGCGGACTTCTAGCTGATTTTCGACCATCGCCTTTCGGAGTTCGTCGTAATCGACTTGGGCCTCGGCTAGCCCGAAACACAACAACATACTTATCCCTGAAAGAAGAATCAACCTCATTGTCAATAAGTTACGAAAAAATGTTTTTATTGGGTTATTGGGTTATTGGGTTATTGGTTATTAGGTTTATGGGTTTATAGGTTTATGGATTGTTCTTTCTAAGGAAATGTATCTTTGCACCAAATCCATATCCATGAAATTCGCTCCCCTTTTTCTTTTGTTTCTATCGCTTTTGTCCTGCAACTCCAAGGAACAGACCGATTTTTTGGCCAAAAATGAAACGGAGATTATCCAATACCTTTCCGATAATGATTTAAATGCCCAAAGAACCAGTTCTGGCCTATATTATATCATCGAGGATCAAGGCAATGGTGCTCGTCCTACCGCTTCTTCGAACGTCACGGTAGCCTATAAAGGATATTTTCTAGACGGATCGGTTTTTGACGAAAGCAGTTCCGCAGGTGTCTCCTTTAACTTGAACCAAGTGATTCCCGGATGGACCGAAGGTATTCCCCTTTTTCAAGAAGGTGGAAACGGGATGTTGTTGGTTCCCTCCCATCTGGGATACGGCAGTTCCAATAATCGCGGTATTCCCGGAGGTTCGGTCCTGCTGTTCGATATCGAGCTGATCGCTGTAAACGACTAATTTTTCACACGTGAAACGCGACCAAACCCGACCCCATACCACATTGGGTTACCCAGTTGTCAAGGAATCTCATTGGAAAGCCCCTGTGCCTACCTAGCCATTGCATAAAAAAAGCCCATCCGCATGGTAGCGAATGGGCCTCTGGTGTAAAGTTTAAGCGTCTTTTATAGTACTGTTACGTTTACCGCGTTTAATCCTTTTTTACCCTGGGTCAGTTCGAAGGTTACTTCATCGCCTTCGCGAATCTCATCTACCAATCCAGAAATGTGAACAAAATGTTCCTCGTTTGAACCTTCCTCCGTAATAAAACCAAAACCTTTGGTCTCATTAAAGAATTTTACTGTTCCTTTACTCATTGTAAGCTAATTTAATGTTACTAATTACAGTGGGTAGCTCAATTATGGTGCCACAATTTTTTACGCTATGCGCTTGGCGCTATTCGCTGTACGCTTTTTGAGCCTGAGGTCGTTGTTATCGTTCTACGACATCTATAAAATTGGCCTAGCAAGCTCAAAAATCAGCAACTGGAACCGTCGTTACGCGCACTTGGGTATTTTCGTCGGTGATATCTGTCCATGCGAAGTGGATGTTCTCCCCCACCACTTGCATTTGCGGGAAGCCGGAAGCTCGCGAAGCATCCATTACGGTGATGACCTTTGGAACCAAATGCATACCCCTTCGAGAAACCCTCGCCGCTTTCAGTTGTGCCTGTCGGTCATGGGTTTCCATCCAGCTGATTAGCGCGGTGTCGGCATCCAGTACGGCCACATCCACCCTTCCTAAGGAACTGGCTCCCGCTACGGATATGGGTGCATCAAAATGTGCCCCGCCATCGCCTGAAAAGGCAAGTTGCACCCTTGGACTTTTCCGTGCGCCCGTAAACCAGGCGACTGCCAGTGTATTCCCCAGTGCTGCGGCCTTGGGTCCATTTACGGGACACCCCTTTATTTGCCAGCCATCGTTATGGATTATTTGGGGCGTTGTCCATTTCCCATTGATTTGCCTTACGATACCGATATCCCTGATTTCGTCTTCCGAACGGTCCCGATAGAGCACTACCAGTCCCTTAGCGGTTACCGCGGCGGTTGTCGAACAGCAATCGCAAACCCGCGCATCCAATTTGCTTTCGGCGGAAATAAGACCCTGTGCGGAAAGCTCGGCAGCCCTTAAGGTCATGGCACCCCGCTCCCCTAGCTCATTTTCCAGCGTATTGCGTCCATCGAGCCAGGTCACAAAAAGGCCGTCTTGATATGGTAAGACCGAAATAAAACCGTGTTCTGTTGGCGTCTTATCGGTATGCAGCGCTATATCGGTTTGCCATTCCTTGTTTCCCTCGGTGAGGATATTCATTTTAATGTCGTAAGAATAGGTATCCGCCGCGGATTTTTGAAGAACATGGGACCATAACGTCCCTTTATTTTCAGCAATCATCGGTAAATCCGCCCAATTGACGAACCAGTCCGAACCGCGCAGGATTTCCTTGGGCGGTTGCCATTCCCCATTTATCCACGCGGTGTAATGCAACACCGCCATGCTATCACCCTTTTGCTCAACGAAGGAAAGCAAGGTTTGCGCCCCGTTGGAAAATAAAAAAGGCAGCGAACTGTTCGTACCGATGGGCATGCCCACAACAACAGGTGCTTCCAACTCCTTCTCCTGGGATGCCTTTTTGGGATGCTCAACGCAGCTGATAAGTAACACTGACAGGATACTAGCTCTTATAATTCGATGCATTCATTTTGTTTCGGTTCAAAATCTAACCATTTCAAGGCTATAAGGTACCCTTTCGGTACTTTGGTTAATGTAGCTCTTTTAATTTTTGAAGCATGGCGGGAGTCTCCCAGTCCATGACCCCGTCAAATCGCGCAAGCTGCTCCCCTGCACTAGTATAGATTATGCTGACTGGTAAGGCCATGATGTCTTGGTCCGCCCAGGTCCCATTATACTTGATGAAGGTCAAGTCGAAATCCTTGGTTTTTTTGAATTTTTCGATGATGGCAATGGACTGATCCGAGGCGAATAAAAAAACGTAATCTCCGGTCGATAGCGCTGTTTGCAAACGTTGTAACACAGGCATTTCTTCGATACAGGGTTTGCACCAAGTAGCCCAATAGTTCAAGAATATGCGTTTGCCTTTGAAATCGCTAAGATGGACGGGGTTTCCATCCATATCTTCGTAAACGGATGCTGGAGTTTGTTCGGGGGCTAGGACAGCCGGCTCCTCTTGCATAGGAAGTTCTTTGAACTTGGTTTCCTTACAAGCCGATAGGGCTAAAAATAGTACAATACCAACGGCAAGTAGTCCCCTCATGAAATTTGATCGTTTCTCGTCTCCATCTTAAAATAGGCTACTCCTCTTCCTGCAAGGCGTTCACGGTTCCTGTATAGCCTATCCTAGTTCGGTGTGAGCTAACCACGTCCACGGTTCCCGATAAATTGGGATTGATTTGAACGTATACGTTGTACCACTCCATGTCTTCCTTGATGCTGAAGTTGATATTGTATCGCTCTTTCTTTTCATCCTTGGTAATTTCCATATCCTGCGGTACGCCCTCGAATACGATACCCGTATTGTTACCGTATGCACCACCACCCAATTGTCTTTCACCATAATACGCCAAATTCGCAGACACTGAATCGCCGGCAATCTTAAGAAAATTTGCAGTCCCCCCCAAATCGATGCGCCCAACGGAATTTCCCGGGGCTAGGAGTCCACTTTGTGCAATTTGGCTTATCGCATTCGTAACCATGGGACGCGCCGTTCTAGCGTTGAACTCAAAGCGCTCTTTTTGGACCATAGTGTCTAAATCAGCGTTCGCCATTGGCGCCTTTTTCGATGATGAACATCCGATAAGCGTCAGACCTATCGCCAACCCACATACTATGCTTTGTAATCGTTTCCTGTACATCTTGTCTTCAAATTAAGGTTCAGTTAGACACTTCAAAAACTGCACCAAAGTTTCTACTGCAACAGTTTAAAATTACGAATAAATGGAATACCACAAAGTGAATATACTCCATATAAAACGCCATCCGCTTACCTTTCAAGAAGAGTAAACGGATGGCGTGTACAATTGGACTTAACCAAAATTTAAAAACCTTTCGAGCTATTCACAAAAACTATCGCTAGGGGAAAAAATTCCATCCTCAACGGATAGCGTTTTAATCGTTTTTCGATAAGGCAGCGGCCTTGGCAAAGGCCTCCTCTGCTTCCTTGGTTTTGCCAAGGCCTTTTAGGGAATTCCCTAACCCCTCCCAAAAAATAACATTTTCGGGAAAGGACTCCGTAAACATTCCATATAAAAATAGCGCACTTTCGAATTGATTCTGGGCCAACATATTCGATCCGATCTGGGTAAATTGTTCCTCAAAGGGAATATGCGCGTACATGGGGTCATTCAGTATTTGTGCGGCATCGGTGCGCAATTGCTCCATTTCCCCGGCCATAAATAATTTGGTAAAATGGTCCATCGGATTGGTTATCAGTTCGTCGTAATCATACCCCATGGCCATTTCCAGCACAGGATCTTGATTCGTACGGTATTCCTCAAAGGTCATCTCCTTTAAAAAATGCGGCGTTGTGGCATCGGCATTCTCCCATTGCGGTTTGTCTTGCCACCAGGCAAAAGAGAGATAGGCACTGATTTCGGAGTTGGGCAGTACGATTTTCTTGGCGTCTCCATAGAAATTCTTGTTCTCCGAAGTGGGCTGGCCCAACATAATGGCATTGGTATAGGTTTCGATTTCGTTGGTCAGGTTCTGGCAGGCCGAAAAGGTGTCATTCCCGATAATGTAAAAGAATTTTCCTTCCGCATTGATTTTTGGGCGGGCCATGATTCCTTGAATTAGGGGCTTGTTATTGTAATTGTTGCCACCGCCATTCAATCGCACATCATAAATGAATTTGTCGATGTCATTGGTATCCACAAAGGCGAATAGCCTTTCGTAGAAGTCCGTAAGTTTTTCCGTTTCATGGCTAAACACGGAACTCTGTCGCACATAGAGGGTTTTGGATTTCGGCAGGTACTCAAAGTAATAGTATTTTTCGTCCAGATGCTTCAGATACAGCGGTGTCTCCCCTTCCGCTCGTGAACCGACCCATTCGTTATTGGGAATGGTGAAGCCATAGCCCCGGGACAGCTCGTCTAAAGGTATCGTGGGTAAGGTATACTGGATCAACTTTCCCTCTTTTTCCAAGGTGAGGCTGACATTTTCATTGTATGAGGGGATAACGCCCTGCGCATGCAATACGGCTGGAACGGTCAGGAACCGCAAGCCATAGCGTTTGAAATAGTATTTGTTTTCGACGGGAACGACGGGGCGAATCATCGCCAAAGCTTCTTCCACAGGAATATTGGCAACTTCTACGACCTTGGCACCCAATATCTTTTCGTGTGCTTTCTGTGTTCCCTCTACATAGATACCATCTTTGAAATGGTAAAGATTGACCGGCAGGACTCCCTTCTGGGCTACTGTACTAAATGGAATCTGTGTATGGCCGTACTCAAAAAGGGATACCATTCGGGCCAGGCCTACAGTGATCTCATGTGGTTCTAAATTTGGAATTTCCGCATACAAGCTATCTACTTCGGCATTCCAGACCTCCTTTGTTACTTTTTTGAATAGAAATGGAAAGTTAGCGTTGACCGTCTCCTGTAAATAGGTAAGATCGGCCTGCCATTGCTGGGTCGATAGCTCTTGCTGCCCTATAGCGCTGTACGTCAGTGTGAAGAAAGCCAGCAATAGGATAAACTTTTGAATAGTGGTTTTCATGATATCGTATTTGAATGATTACACTGCAAAGAAGCGATACAAGCTAGTAACGGAACGAACTTAGTTGACCGAAATGTCGAAAAAAGGGCTTGGATTGTAGATTTTGTGTTGTAACGGCGTGTTGCTCCTGTCGTCTGATTTATAAATCGTTTTGTTATAATGAAGTTCTCTTGCGGCCTAACTAGTGGCAGTCAAGTTTGTGCTGATACATTTGAATCGTTTTCAGATTCCGTCATGCGGATGGAAGAAGTCTTATCGAATATGACTTCCGGCATTCACATCGATGGTTGCTCCTGTAGCATGGTCCATACCTCCGCTGCACATCAAGGCTACTAGGGGGGCCAAGTCTTCCGGTCGGGTCAGCTCCTTCAAAGCGATCTCGTTGAGCACGCGCTCTTCCCCATAGGTAGCAATAAAACTCTCGGCCATTCGGGTTCGGGTAAATCCAGGGGAAACGATAAACGATTTGATGTTTTGTTTCCCGAAGGAACGGGCGACACTACGCGCCAAGGATGTTAGGCCGCCTTTAGAGGCCGCATAGGCCAAATATTCTTCGGTTTCGCCTCGAAAAGCGGCCCGACTCCCGATATAAACAAAACGCCCTTTGCCCCTTGGCAAAAAATGGTCCAGACCAAGTTTGGTCAGTAGGCCTACCGCATCCAAATTGATGGCCATGGTCTTTTTCCATACGGCCAGCCATTCCTCTGTAATGGCTGTAGACGAGTGTTTTAAAAAGACACCAGCGTTCAATATAATGGTATCCAATTTTCCGAAATGCCCCACTACCCTTTCGAATAGTTCAATGACAGCCTTTTCCTGGGAAAGGTCCGCTTGAAAGGCTTTCGCTAGGTCCGGGTATTGCTCTTCCAAGTCTTTTGCAGAGGCCTCATTACTATTGTAATGTACGGCGACGCTTGCCCCCATTCGAAGCAAATACGCTGCAAGCGCTTTTCCAATACCGTCCGAAGCACCGGTAAGCAGGATAGTCTTATTTGTTAAATCGAAATGGGTGGTGCTCATGGTGTTTAATTTTTACACTTCGACTGCGATAAGGGTGACTTGTTGGGTGCTCGATGCGCGATGCTCGGTGCCCTATGTGTGCACTTCGACTGGGCTCAGTGTGACTTGTTGGGTGCTCGATGCGTGATGCTCGGTGCTCGGTGTTTGCACTTCGACTGCGCTCAGTGTGACATGTTGGAAATTGATTTATATAATAATTTATTCCCGCAGATAGGTGTCCGTTCCGTCTAGCCAATCTTTGCGGATGGGTGCCCAGGTATCGATTTCCTCCACATCGCCGATCATTAGGGCTTCATGGGGTACGTTCGCCGGAATAACGACGACTTCCCCGGCATTTAAATCGAAGGTCTGTTCCTTGTCGGCCCCGAACCAAAACCGTATCGTTCCCGACAGTACCGAGGTAATCTGCTCGTTCTCATGATAGTGCAAGGGTACGCGAAAGCCGTCCTTGAACTTCATTTTGGCAACCATTACTTTCTCACCATAGACCAACTTCCGCTCCATCTGTGGAGTTACTTTTTCGGTCGGGATGGCATCCCAGTGAATTTTTTCTACCATAGTATCTTTTTAAATGTCTGTGTCATTATAAGTAGCGCTGCAGGTGTTTTTTAAAATAGTTGGCACTATCCGCAATACTCTGCATCGAATTGTTGGCGTAATTACCTCCCTGCTCCAGATAGTAATATTCCAAGGCGTCCGTATCGATGGTTGAGAGCATATCCGTATAATCAATCGAACCATTACCAAGTTCGGTATAATCCCGGGTCTTTTTATCCATGTCTTTGATATGCCACATGACATAGCGACCCGGTTGGCTGGCGATAAGCTCAGCAGGACTCGATTTGGAGGAATGTACCACCCAATAGAGATCCATTTGCAATTTTACGAGCTCGGGATCGGTTTGTTCAAGAATAATATCGTAACCGGTCTGCCCGTCATGGTCCGTAAACTCAAAATCATGATTGTGGTAGGCAAATCCCAGTCCCGCTGCCGTGACCTGTTCGCCAATACGATTTAGTTTTTCCGCGAGTATTTTAAAATGCTCCAAGGTTCTGTACTGGGGATGTAACCATGGCCAAACGATATACTTTTTATCCAAGGTATGTGCCCCCGAAATACATTGTTCAACATATCGAAAAAGCTCTTCCTTCGATTTCTCGAAATAATCCGAAAATCCGTAATGACCACTCGTAGCCGTAAGGTTCAAATCGTCGAGAATTTGTTTAAAGGCCTTGGCCTTACATCCGTAATAGGAATCGGTAACAACATCATAACCGTAGGTTTCCAAATCGGCATATCCTAAAGCGGCCACCGCCTTTAGGCTTCCTAGCGGGTCTTTTTCCATGGCATCTCGTATGGTAAAAAGTTGCAAGCCCATTTTATAATTGGGTTCGATATCCATTGCAAAATTGTGTAAGGGTACCAGCGTGGCAGCGGCAGCTAAACCGGATTTTTTGAGAAAATTTCTTCGAGAGGTGCTATTTGGGCCGGTGTTCATATGCTTAGTATAGTTGTCCACTAAAATAAGCAATAATTATTGGTCACAACGGGATAAGGAAAGACAGGCAGCGTAGGAAAATATAGGATGCGTATTTCAGATTAACACGAATTTTACTACTGCTTATTTGTTCCTTTCATGGGGGAATCGTAACTTAATAAGCTCTAAAACAGTCAACACCCCACTACCTATGAACATCAATTTTAAGTATGATGGCGTAAAAGCTAGCAATCGATTGGAAATAATGGCCGCACAACGTATCGAAAAGTTGTTCGATAAGTTTGATTTTATCGTTCGTGCCGATGTTTTCTTTAAGACCGAAAATACTTCGGACCCGGATACGGGTATGATTTGCAATGTGCGTTTGAGTATTCCGGGACCCCGACTTTTTGCCGAATCGAGCAATAGTTCGTTTGAGGCCTCCATCGCGGAGTCAACGATTGATTTGGAGCGACAATTGCAAAAGCGCAAGTCTAAAATGAGGGCGCATTACAGTAAATAGCAATTTGTACGGTCCGAAAAGATTTTCGGTCAGTCTTTTATAATCTCATCCCCTTCTTCAAAATTGATTTCTGCCATGGCCTGGTTGACACGGTCAGAATAGGGTTTGTTGATCAAGTCGGCCAAAATCTTTCTTTTCTTACGACGTGAAATGTCCATCGTGTCCAAAGCCTTTTTCAACTTTTCGATTTCAGCCAGATGCGCCAACCTTTTTTGTTTGCGTTCTTCTAGTGTAAACAAATCTTCAGATGCGAATTGTTCCATAACGGTATGGCGCTGTACATCCACTTCTTTTTTACTGTTTTCAGGAGCTGTCTGCTGCGCCGAAAGCTGCATGGCTGCGAGCAAAACAACGACAAGTCCCAATAACTTGTTTCTTGGTATTCTCATTGCAATTTTCATAATGTTCTCCTTTAAAAGTACGCTTTTTACGTCATCGGTGATAATTTCGTAGGTTACGAAACAATTCATCGAAAATGGGATGCACTTCATCGATGAATTATACTTCGCCCAGTTACGCTATTCATCTACATCCTCGAAATTAATATCGGCTAAAACCGATTTGGATAGTCGATCCGTAATACCGTTTTTGTAGAGGTCTTTCAGTAATTTTCGTTTGCGACGTTCGGGAATGTCAAGGGTATCCAATATTCTTCTAGCCCGTTCGATACGCGCCATTTTCGCTTCTTTCTTAGCCATAATATCGGGTTCGAACTTGAACATGCTGGGACCGTCCTCCTCTTCTTCGGCAATTTGCTTGTGCGTAGGGTTCGGTTTGGGCTCTTGTTGCTGGGCCTGTAGTTGTTGGCATCCAAGAGCAAGAAAGCATCCGCAAACGGATAATGTCAGTAGTTTTTTCATTTTAAAATAGTGTATCTGCGTGCAATGTAAGATTTTCAACCGATATGAAACCTATAAGGCTCATATTTTGTCCGTATCCTCACAGACTGTAACTCCTAAAAATTTTAAATCGGTAACTTTGGTTTTACAACCAAGTTATAAATGCTCACATTATGCCATTAAGTTACTCAAAAAAGTTAAGAAGTCCAATAGCAGGAATATATACAATAGTGCTTGTTTTTTTTCTACTAGTGCCGCCTTTTTCGCTATTCGGGCAAACACCAAAAACGATTTCCTCGGCAGAAATCACCTTTATTTTTATTTCGAATGATACCGATGGCAGTATTTCGGGTTTCAGCTCTTCTTCCACCATTGACACCGAAAACCCTTCAAATTCTGTTTTTAAGGGCGAAGTAAAGGCTGAGACCTTAGAAACCGGGAACTTTTTAAGAAATTGGTCCTTGCGGGGAAGTAAGTATTTCGATGTCGATACCTACCCTACTATCACCTTCACTAGCACCTCGGTGAGCGAGACCGGCTCGGGCTATTCCGTAAAAGGAAATTTGACCATCAAGGATGTCACCAAACCGATAACCATTTCATTTACCAGAAACGGAAAAAAATTGACGGGGACTACAACCTTGTATGCATCCGATTTTGGCATTAACATCAAAAAGAAGCGGGAAGACAATAAAGTCTCCGTCAAGATGGTGTTTCAATTGAACTAGCCGTTCAGTCCTCCACTTCGCCTACAACGACCTGAACGGGCTGTATTTTTTTCTTGAGTCTTCTGTATTTTCTCAATTGCCGTCGCGTAAGAATATTGGCCATTTCGGCGGTTTCTTGATCGGATAATTGCTGCAACAAATCCAACTTTTCGGATACCGGTACGTCCATGGCGTCTATTTTCTGTTTGCGCAGCACGAACTCCTCTATCTTGTTCATAAACCGGGTCGTTTGGTCTACGGGCATACCCATTTTTCCACGATATTGTTTTGTTATTTCTTCAGAGATGTATTCCGATTCTTGGGTCGAATTCTGCAAATAGGGATCTTGGCCCATAGCTTGAAAGGAACACAATGCGATTGCAATCCAAAAAATGTATTTCATAAGAATGTTTTTTTAGTTGAAGTGACAATTTAGGTGATTCACTCCCCGGCCTTTGACTCATTCGCATAAATCTTAATCGCAATTCGTACCGGTTCTTAAAATATTGTTTGCCGTAACCAAATGATCAGTACCTTCGCATGCTAAATGCGATTCGTATGTGGGTATGGACTCTCTTTTTGGCCCTGGTCATTTTATTTTTGGCGTTGGACCTTGGCGTTTTTCATAAAGAAGACCACGTGGTCAAAAGCAAGGAAGCCGGTATTTGGACGGCCATTTGGGTAAGCGTGGCACTCGGTTTCAGTGGGGTTATCTATTGGCTTTTTTCGAATGGCATGGTCGATAACCCGACAGGATTAACGCCAGACAAGGCAGTGCTAAAATATATTACCGGCTATCTGATCGAGCTGTCCCTGAGTATCGACAACGTTTTTGTCATCGCCGTTATCTTCTCTTCTTTCAAAATTCCGGCACTGTATCAGCATCGGGTCTTGTTTTGGGGTATTTTAGGGGCAATCGTCTTTCGCGGACTCACCATCCTTTTCGGGGTGGCCTTGATAACGAAGTTCGATTGGATCATCTATGTGTTCGGTGTATTTCTATTGTGGACAGCCTTCAAAATGCTAAAAGGTGGGGACGACGACTTTGATCCGAAAAATTCGTTTGTCTTTCGACAAGTTAAAAAAATCTATCCCATCACTGGAAACATACAAGGCAATCGGTTTTTTGTTCGAAAAATGGGCATCAAAGCGGCCACTCCCCTCTTCGTCGCCCTCGTAATTATAGAATTGACGGATATTCTATTTGCCTTGGATAGCATCCCGGCCATCTTGGCGATCACTTCCAATCCGTTTATCGTGTTCAGTTCCAATATTTTGGCGATACTCGGTTTGCGTTCGATGTATTTTCTGGTATCACGGATGCTAGAGAAATTCCGATTCATCAATTACAGTCTTGTGGTCATATTGGCTTTCGTAGGCCTTAAGATGCTGTTTTCACATCAAATCGAACTGCCGGAATGGTTGTCTCTCGTCGTCATATCGCTCGCTTTAATTGCCGGAGTTGTGGCTTCCTTATTGATACCCGAGAAAAACATCGAACCGACCGAATAGGTAAGAAATCGATTCGGAATGGTCTTGGGTTAGTTATTTCCTTTTTTGAGTACAAATACCGCTGCAGTTTACAGTAATTTATCCGCTTTAAAATAAAAGGTCATGCCACAATCCACTACCTCTATAAGCGAATCGCTATCTTCTTTTTACGACCAATTCATCGCGCAACTTCCAGGCATTGCAATGGGAGTTTTAATTATTGTCCTGGGCCTTTTGATTGGATCATGGTTAGGCCAATTTGCCCGTAAAAAAATATCGGCAAGAACCGAAGACCCACTTATGAGCCGCTTTCTGGGGCAGGCGATCAAGTATACGCTCATCGTCATCGCCATAATGCTGGCCCTCAGGGCCGCAGGTCTAGGAGGTATCGCAACAGGCGTTTTAACCGCTGCCGGAGCAAGTGCCGTTGTTTTGGGCTTTGCGTTCAAGGACATAGGTGAAAATTTTATTGCAGGGATTATTCTGGCATTCAGTCGCCCTTTCAATGTAAACGACACGGTAGAAATCGGCGCGAATTTCGGAAAAGTCAAGGCGCTGGAGTTCCGCTATACAAAGTTGAAAACTTTTAATGGCAAAGACGTCTATATTCCGAATAGTGACGTGCTCACCAAACCGGTTACCAATTATACTGAAGATGGTTTTTATCGTTGGGATTTCGTCATCGGAATCGCCTATGAGGACAATATCAAGGGAGCCAAAGATACCGTGTTGGAAGCATTACGCAGAGAGCCAAACGTCATAGAGGATGATCAACACGAAAATTTTGTCGTCGAAGACGAGCTGGCTACAAGTACGGTTAATTTGAAGGTATTCTTCTGGGTGGATACGAAGGACTTTAGAAGAATGGCGTTGATCACTAAAGGAAACGTGGTGAAAAACGTGAAGGAAGCCTTGGAGGATGCTGGTTACTACATGCCAGCCGACATTCATGAGATTAAGCTCTATGGCGGCGAAACGGAATTTCCAGTGCGCTTACAACCCGAACAATCAAAAAACAAAAATCCATCCGACAATTGATTTTCAATTGCCGGTACGAAAAGGTTTTTTGAAAAACCTTAGTAGAATGCTTATCAATGGTACGATTTTACCATTCGGGTGTAATCAAAAACGCCTTTTTGCAACTCGTTAAAGTCACGTAGTTGTTTTTTGACCACCTTGGCAACGTCTTCAAAAGTTTTTTTGCGCTGCTTTACCGAACTAAGTACTTCATTATTCGAGCTTTTCAGCTGTTCCATGCGGCTTCTCAGAGATTGTACCTGTTCATAATGGGTTTGGGTACAGGGCTCGCAGGTATAGCTGTTGAGCGTGTTGCTCAGCTGCATCAAGTCTTTGTTGGCGCGTTGTAGGCGCAAAATTTCATTGGTGCTGGGCAGATTGCCTCCAATACGGTTGTGGGTTTTTTTCATGCCGTTCAGATTTTGGGTTGTTAACAAAATAAGCACCGCACACGTCGTGCGATAAGGATAAAAAATCGATTAAATTCGCCAATGAGCCGTCAATCGGGGGAAGAAAAAAATACAACTAATCCATCGGCAAAGGTAACTCTCGTATAGGATTCTCGTTTGTGCCCAAGGCACTTTATTGGTTGGACTCTTAAAGTTATAAAAATTGTAGGAATTTAGAAACAATCACTACTGTTAAAATTGGAAATTTAACTTTTTCATAATGCAGTTTGCCATTACACCATTAGGACCAGCTAATAACCATAGTTAACCAGCGGGCGTATCGCGGGTAAAATTGGTTATGGGTCGATTTTGAAAAACAAATGATAGAGTCTTCCTACGCCCCAATTGCCCAAGGGAAAATAGAGCGCGAAGAACATGGCCATTCCCAGGCTAAAATTCCGAATCCCAAAGACCTTATCCAAAACATTATCGGGATAGGCATAAGATGATTCGAGGGCGTATCCCGCGAACTCCAAGAGGCACATGGCAATGAGACCGTACGCATATTGCGCGTGAAAAGGCAGTTTGCGCAATAAAAGAGAGATGGGAACCATGTAGAGGATATAACAGGTAATTACCTGCCACCAATATGTAAAACGAGCGATTTCGACCTGGGTCCCGAACCAATCCATCGCCATACCCCAGCTAAAATAAACGATACAGTACAGGGCTATCAATCGCTTGTCTACCTGTAGTTTATCCTTAGCCCAAATCAAAAAACTGTTCATGGCAAATGGGCTTAGGAACTATGCTTGGCATCGATAATATCCAACGCATTTTGTACCGTTTGCATCTTATCCATGTCCTCATTTTCAATTTGGATATCAAAGGCATCCTCTACATCGAGTACAATATCGACCAAATTGGCGGAATTGATATTCAGCTCTCCCGTAAAATCACTTTCAGGGGTAATCCCGTCAACGGCTACATCCTCAGGGAGGTAAATCGCCACAATGTCTTTGAGCTTTTGGTAACGTTCTTCTTTCGTCATAGCATTCATTTAAACCCTATGAAATCTTGGGTTTGGTATTTTAAAATTCATCTCGTTTATTGGCCACACATGGTATCAGTCGCAATATTGGCCAAAAATAACACATGCATTTACATCCCCAAAACCAAAACTCGCCTTGGCAAGGAAACGCGGTTGGTGTAAGATGGTTTTTTGTGGAATTTTCGTAGCATCGACCTGTTCCAGTATATTCGGGTTCAAATCCTCGCAATTTAAATTACCGAACACCTGACCTTTGGCAATTTGTAAAACGGAAGCAACACATTCTACACTTCCAGCAGCTGCCAGGCAATGCCCGAAATGCCCCTTGAAGGAATTTACAAAGGGGAAGTTCATGCCTGAAACACCTAAGGCCGTCTTCCAATTCTCTATTTCCAGGGCATCCTTGCCCGTAGCAGTAAGGTGTCCGTTGATGGTATCGATATCGGAAGCTTGCACTCCCGAATTACCAATCGCTTCCCGAATACAGCGGATTACGGCTTCGCTGTTCGGTGCCGTCATACTGCCCTCGCCGCGTTGCCCACCACTATTGACGGCGCCGCCTAAGACCTCGGCATAAATATGCGCGTTGCGCTCTTGGGCACTTTCCAAAGATTCCAATACCAAAGCCCCTGCCCCACTTCCTGGAACAAAACCGGCCGCGCTGGCACTCATTGGTCTACTGGCGCGCGTCGGGTCGTCATTGTATTTTCGCGGCAGGATACGCATACTGTCGAAACCTGCCCATATGTAGGGTCCACTATCGCTACAACTCCCTACAAGCATACGCTCTGCCTTTCCCGCCCGAATACGCTCATAGCCCATGATCACCCCCTCCGTTCCTGTACTACAGGCCGATGAATTGGTGGTGACTTGATTGCCACAACCTAAAATACCCCCTAAATAGGCACTGATACCACTGGCCATGACCTGCATGACCGACCCGCTGCCCAGTTTGCGAACGTTGTTGGCATCGATTTGATAGATGGACTCCCGGAACTT
This sequence comes from Aggregatimonas sangjinii, assembly GCF_005943945.1. Taxonomy (GTDB): domain Bacteria; phylum Bacteroidota; class Bacteroidia; order Flavobacteriales; family Flavobacteriaceae; genus Pelagihabitans; species Pelagihabitans sangjinii. Next base: position 1,849,524 of record NZ_CP040710.1, read on the forward strand.
ATCGGCCCCAAGGATTCCCGTTCCAAATAAAATACCGCTATTCCAATCAGGGGTTCCTTTGGCCACAATCGCTAAACCGGCATCCTTCCAAGCATCACGCCCCGCAATAACGCCATAGACAAGTCCGCTTGAATTGAGTCCACGCAACTGTAAGGGCGTAAAATAGTTGGCCAGTAGATTGTCTTTAATCAACGGCTCCCCTGCCACTTGACAAGAAAAGCCGAGCTGTTTGAGCTTTGGATGATGACGAATACCGCTACGTCCTGTTTGCATGGCACGGGTGAAATTTTCCAAGCCAACGCCATTAGGGGCACAAACTCCCAAACCGGTAACCACGACACGTTTATCCATCTACCTTTGTTTTTAGCATGCCAGAGAGGACGCCCCTGCACACCAATTCCCCTTGGGCATTATGCATTCGTACTTTGCATTTTAGTTTCTGAAATCGAAAATAAACCTTTTCCGAAGACACCGTTACCGTCTCATTGGGCAGTATAGGTATCAAGAATTCCATTTCGGAACTGCTCATTCCGATTTGAAGTCCGGCTGTGGAACTATTTTCTTTTAGCAGCAACCAAATTCCAAAGCAAACCAAGCCAATCTGAGCGCAGCACTCGGTCAAGATCACACCTGGAGTAATCGGCCTATTTTTAAAATGGCCCCTGTAGAAATATGAGCCTTTCTTAAATGTATAGGTACCCGTAACTCCTTCATCACTTATTGAGCTCAAGGTATCCACAAAAAGAAAGGGTTCGGTATACGGAAGTGCGGCCATGATTTCGTTCTCTATCGCCATGTGGTTATTTTCAAATTCTATTATGCTTAAGAAAGTATTCCGCTACGCAACTAGTATAGCTACGTTTCTTCAAAAATAGCGCTTAATCCCGAAGCTTCGCACCATTTGACACGCTCAAAATAAATACGTTTGTTAAACATCTTGGAAGAGGCCATTTAAGCGTATCCAATTCCTGAACGGAATACCGAGAATATGTATGCTTAACAGTAGCCCATACACATCGAAAGTACATTACCACTCCAGAAATCGGAAATACTACAATTTTATCGTCTTAAAAATGAGAGTTCAGAAGCTATTCCTTCATCCCGCAGCCTTTGAGAGCCTTTAGGAAAATTTCACCTGTAAAAACCCTCCTACAATTTTAGGGTAATTCTTACGTTGTAAAAAGAGATCTTTTTTTAAATTAAAACCAATACCGTTTTGGAAACACTTTCCGTTAATTTTCTCATCAAAGACTCTCCGACCGCCGTCGCCATTCTGGACAAGGATATGTGCTTTATCGGTCATTCTAAGGTATGGCTTGAGGAGTTTCCTTCAAAGTCCGCTTCATTGATCGGTAAATCGTATTACGAAGTCCTTCCCACTACTCCTTTAGCGCTTAAAAAAATACATCTGCAATGCCTAAAAGGCAAACTAAATCAGCATAAAGGGAAGAAATTCGTTCATGCCAACGGCACCGTACAATGGCTCAAATGGAAAATCAATGCATGGAAAGACGAAGCGGGAAATATAGGAGGACTAATCATCGTACAGGAAGACATTACCGAAACCAAACGGCGTGAGGAATTGCTGTTAATAGCCGAAAAAGTTGCCAAAATTGGGGGTTGGGAAGTAGACATGGCGACCAGTAAAGTATATTGGACGGAAGTTACCAAAGAAATTCATGAGGTACCGCAAGACTATGAGCCGAATCTCGAGGAGGGCATCAACTTCTATAAAAAAGGAGAACATCGGGATAATATCACCCGTATGGTCAGTGAAGCCATCCAAAACGGAACCCCATGGGATACCGAGCTCATCATCGTAACCGCAAAGCACAAAGAATTATGGGTGCGGGCCAAGGGCGAAGCCGAGGTCATAGATGGCGAATGTGTGCGTATTTATGGTACATTTCAGGATATTGATGAACAAAAGAAGACAGAACTGGCGTTTTTAAAAGCAACCGAAAGGCTCTCCGTTGCCACTCAAGGGGCAAAAGTAGGCATTTGGGACTATGACATCGTGAACAACAAATTGGTATGGGACGATAATATGTATAGTCTTTATGGCGTCAATAAAAGCGACTTTAAGGGTGAATATGAGGCTTGGCAGGCCGGATTATATCCAGAGGATAAAGCCCGCGGCGACCGAGAAATTAAAATGGCCATTTCAGGCAAAAAGGAATTTGATACCATGTTTCGCGTGGTTTGGCCATCAGGTGAAATACGCCATATTCGCGCCATTGCCGTAACCCAAAGAGATGCTGATGGTAAAGCGATTAAAATGACCGGCACCAACTGGGATATTACGGAACTGAAAAACACCCAGTTACAGCTTGTGCGCAGTAAGGAATCTTTTAAAAATACCTTTAAAAATTCGGCCATCGGCCTGGTAACAGTCAGCTTAGATGGGACTTTTATGGAAGTAAATCAAAGTATGTGCAAGAGTTTGGGCTATTCTGAAGAGGACTTATGCAAACTGACATTTAAGGATATTACACATCCCGATGACTTGAAAAAGGACTTGGCGCTATTCAAAAAAATTACGGATAGAAAACAGGATAGTTTTCAAACCGAAAAACGGTATTTCCACAAAAATGGAACTATTGTTCATGCCATTCTTACCGTAAGTGCCGGCAAGGATATCCACGGTAAACTGTCTTATTTTATTGGTCAAATCATTGATATTTCAGAAAGAATCAAAATCAAGGATAAATTGACCCACTATGCTGAGATAACCAAAGAGCAAAATGAGAGCCTGCTGAATTTTGCCCACATTGTATCGCATAACCTCAGATCACATTCCAGTAATCTGTCCATGATATCCGGTTTTCTCCATACGGAAAAAGACGAATCGGAACGTGGTAATTTGCTGGGTATGCTAAGCGAGGCCTCGGACAGCCTTATGGAGACCGTATTACATTTGAACGAAGTGGTTCAGGTAAAAGTGGGCGCACCTGAAAAGATGAAAAAGGTGAACCTCTACAATACCATCAAAAATGTTGAAAAAAATCTAAGCCTTCTTATCCAGGAAAAAAATGCCAGCAGTTGTATCGATATACCAAAGAATCAAACCATAAGCGCCATTCCGGCCTATTTGGATAGTATTCTCTTGAACCTTTATACGAATAGCATCAAATATAGTTCCCCTAATCGGGCACCAATTATAAAAATAAGCGCCACGCAAACGGCTAATAATTTGGTCGTGACATTTAACGATAATGGTCTTGGGATAGATATGGATAGACATGGCAGTAAACTGTTCGGCATGTACAAAACATTCCATCGTAATAAGGACGCCAAGGGAATAGGCCTGTTTATCACAAAAAATCAGATCGAGGCTATGAGCGGTAAAATAGCGGTAGAAAGCGCCGTTGATGTAGGAACGACGTTCACCTTACATTTTGTACTCTAAACCTATATAAAACTCTAAATTAAGTGACAAATGAACAAAGTGAGAAGCACTTGTATAATCGACGATGATCATATTTTCGTATATGGTACCAAGCGTCTCATCAAAGAAATCGGTTTTAGTGATAACATTTTGGTATTCAATAATGGACAAGATGCTATCGACGGCTTGAACCAAATGACCGCCAATGGAGAAGAACTACCATCGGTGATATTTCTCGACTTGAATATGCCCATCATGAACGGATGGGAATTTTTGGAAGACTTTGTAAAAATACCCAATAACAATAGGGAAAAAGTAACTATCTATATGATTAGTTCTTCCGTTAACCCTAGAGATTTAGAAAGAATCAAGGAATACCACATTGTTAATGATTATATCCTCAAACCGATGTCTTCGGACGATTTACAGCGCGTACTTAAACAAGCCGTATAGTGCATAAATAAGGTGGTATTGCTTACAAAACGAAATCAAAAGAGCCCTGTAACGACTGCTTCCAAACTTTTATCGTAAACTTTCACCTCCATCGACTTTGATGACTGTCCCGGTAATCCATTTTGCGTCTTCGGTAGTAAGAAGATAAGCTACATTGGCAACATCTTCCGGGCTTGTCAATCGCCCGTTGGGGTTTCGCAACAAGGCATTTTTTTTAAGCGCTTCATGGCCCGGAATCATACGAAAAGAGGTGGTGTCAGTGATACCGGCTTGTAAACAATTCGCTTTTATTCCCGAATCGGCAAATTCCAATGCAATATTTCTCGTTATGGCTTCCAATACGGCCTTGGCCGCGGAAACCGCGGCATAGTTGGCCCATGCCTTTTGGTTTCCTTCGCTGGTAAACGAAATCACCCTGGAATCCTCTGCGAATAATTGTTCCGCATGCAGGGCCTTTACCCAATCGTATAAACTAAGGGCCATTGCATCAACTGTCAATTGAAAATCGGCATTTGAAAGTGTACGACCGCCCTCGGAACGCATCGGTTTCAAATTGCCCTTTGCAATACTGTGCACCAACACCCGTATGCCCTGCGAATTTTTCAACATTGTCTTTAAGGAGCGGATGATTTCAGCTCTTTTCTCCAGATTAACGGCATCCATATTAAAAGATTCTAGCCGTACGCGCTCTAAACTGATCTCCTTAAAATGGGCGTCAATGCGCATCGCATCGGCTTTTCTATCCCTATGAACAATAAGGATATCAAATCCGTTCTTGGCCAATTTTTTCGCCGTTGCCAGCCCCAGGCCGCTACTACCACCCAGAATTAAGGCCCATCCTTTTTTATCTTTTTTGTCCATTTTCAAATACATTAAATCGCAAACACAAATTCAAGATTCAAATAACGAGGCGTTAAAGGCTTTCTGACATGATTGCGCATTGCCAAGAAAGACATCTGAATTTAAGATTTTTTAGATATTCTACCTCGCGCATGAGACACCGAGCATCGTGCATCAAACACCGAACATCTTAAATTACATACTAAGCGCAGTCGAAGTGCAAACATCGACTATCCAATAGCCAACACCCATTACCACCTTACCATTCCAACAATACACGCTGGGCTGAAAATCCCGGTCCAAAACTGAGCATCAGCCCCTGCTCTCCTTTCTTTATATCCTGTTCCATAAAACGTTCGAGGACATACAGCACCGTGGCGCTGCTCATATTGCCATATTGTCTAAGCACTTCCCGTGTCTCATCGATATCCTTGCCCAATTCCCCAAAGAGGGATTCAACGGTTTGAACGATTTTTTTTCCTCCGGGATGAAAGATCAAATGATCTACTTGGGCTATGGAACTGCCCATCTTTGCTAAAAAGGGATGAACAATGTGTTCGAAATTGTCTGAAATCGCCTGAGGTACACTGGGATCTAGAATCATTTTAAGCCCGAAATTCGTCAGGTCAAAACCCATGAGATGCGTAGAATCGGGGAAATGAAACATCTCGCTCCCAACGATTTTTGGTCCAGTAGTCCCCTTTTTAGATGATAACAGGACACAAGCCGCACCATCACCAAAAATCGCGGCACTGACCATATTTGCCATGGAGTAGTCATTGAGCTGAAAGGTAGCGGTCGGACTCTCGACTGCGACCACGGCCGCACGTTTACCGGGATTCGCCCTTAAAAAGTTTTCGGCATAGATCAAGCCCGAAATACCGGCCGCGCAGCCCATTTCGGTAACAGGCAAGCGCACGACATCGTCCCTTAAGTTCAATGTGTTGATCAAATAAGCATCCAAAGACGGTATCATGATACCCGTACAGCTTACCGTAATGATAAAATCCAAGGATTTGGCCTTCCATGCGGCATTTTTAAGCGCTTTTGTGAGCACTTGGGAACCCAATTTTTTTACTTCACGAGCATAAATAGCATTCTTATCCTCGAACGAGGTGGCGGTAAAGACCTCTTCGGGATCCATGATACTATACCGCTTATCGACGGCCGCACCTTCAAAAATTTTGATAACCTTACGTCGAAAGCGTTCCTCCCGGTCACCAAGCCAAAGCTCCACAAATGGAATAATATCGGCTGTAGCCTTAGCATATTTTGGAAGCTGCTTGGCAACTGTTTTAATACGGATGTCGTTCATGGTGTGTTTGGTCGTTTGGGTTGCATAATCCATACATAGCGAAATGCCCATTTCCATTCGATAATATGGCGCATATGGGGTAAATCTTTGGCGAAATTCAGTAAATCATGCTTTTTGAAACCTTTACGAATAGATATGAGTCCGTCGATCTTGGCGGTATTCGTTTTAATGAATATCAAACTGAATATCTTGAAGAGATAAAAGGCCACGCGGCTTCGGTGCAGGTCGTTATTGATGACACCGATTTTTGCCAGGCGGGCGCATTGTTTCAATAATGCCGGTAATTGCTCATTGCTAAAATGATGTGTGGTCAGGGTTGTAATCAGGATGTCGCAGTTCAAATCGGTTTGGTTCAATTCCAATACATCTTGTTTCAAAAATCGAATTTCAGGATAACCGACCGATGCCTCTTGGGCGATTTGTAGCGTGTTGGTATTCAGGTCGATACCGATAAAATCAGCATTTATTTCACGCTTTCGGCAATATTGGGCTACTTCCCGCAACATCGTGCCATCACCACAACCGACATCTAAAACAATATAACGTTCTTGTGGATGCTCCCGTACCAATTTGGCAAACGCTTCGATGGTAATGGCGTTGCCCCCCAAAATCCGATTAACCCGATTAATGTCGTCCAAAACTTCTTTCAATTGTGTTCCCCCCCTTTTGAAGTCATCCATAATTTCGGTCTCCGTGCTCCTTTTCTTTAATCTTCCTAGCATATGATGGGTTTACCATGGGTTTGTGCGATCAGTTTTTGTAGAAGCCATGATGATTTGGCAAGTGTGGCCATGGCCACATTGGAAAGGGATTCGTTCAACAAGATCGATTGCAACTGCCTCCCTCTGTTTAAACGTCTTTCAAAATTCGTATTCCAAGTCGACGTGTATGCCATCTCCAAGTCGGATCGATCGACATCCTTACAGTCAAAATAGTGAAGAACATGTTCCGCAGCTATTTTAGCACTATGAATGGCCATAGCCATCCCATTCCCGCAAAGTGGATGGATCAATCCGGCAGCATCGCCGCACATCAACATATGATTCACGACAGCCTTTTTCGATTCAAATGATATTTGGGCAATCGTCAAGGGAGCCTCGAAAATAGGCGTCGCATCTCGCAGAAAATCGCCTAGGAACGGATTTTGGCTTATGACTTTATTGTTAAAGTTAAGAATGTCTTTGTAGTGCTTAAAGCTTTCATAAGAAGTCAAGTAGCAAAAATTCACTGCGCCCGTTTCTGTTTTAGATAGTCCACCGTAGCCCCCCTTAAAATTGTGCAAGGCCACCTTGTTTTTTGGAAAATCCGGGTAGTCATAATGGCATTTTACACCTAGCCATGAAGATGGTTGGCGCATGAATTTTCGGTTCAATCGCTTATCGATATTGGAGCGTTTACCGAAAGCACCTATGGCAATTTGTCCGAGGTATGCCTGGTTTTGCGCATCGGTACACTCAAAGGAATCATTTTGAAACGTTACGGAGGTAATCGAATGGAAAACGAACTCTACTCCTACGGCCAACGCCTTTTTGTACAATAATTCATCAAAAGCATACCTGCTGATGCCTATCCCGCCCAGGGGAAGCTCCAATTCCGTAAACCGTCCTTCTCGTGTGCTCAGTAGCAAGGTGTCTATCGCCACTGAGGTATCAGATAGAAAAATTTGCAAAGATTCCAGATAGGGAATGACTTCATTGGAAACGTACTCGCCGCAGACCTTATGCCGTGGGTAGGCTTCCTTTTCAAAAACGCAAACAGAACGGCCTTTTCCCGCCAAGTGAATGGCTGCTGTCAGCCCCGCAAGGCCACCGCCGATAATAAGTACATCATAAGGCTTCTTCATCAATGGTGAAGATAGCACATAAACAAAAAAAATCCCGCCTTATTGGACGGGATTTAAGAAAATATATTGACTCATTCGCCAGTTTTCATCTTGGCTTCTTTCTTCAATTCTTCATCAGCAATTATAGCTAATTCCACTCTACGGTTCTTGGCTTTGCCTTCCTTGGTTTCATTATCACCGATAGGCTGGGTCTCTCCATACCATTTTGTTGTAAATCGTGAGGCATCCAACCCTTTTGATGTGAGGTATTGGGTAACGGACTTCGCACGTTGTTCGGATAAGGTTTCGTTGTACTCGTCCGGTCCGGCGCTATCGGTATGGCCCTCTACGAGGATATAGGAATTCGGGTATTCTTGAAAAATATCCGCCAACTTATTCAAGGTAGTCGCCGAAGTTCCCTTTACATTCGACTTATTGGTATCGAAATAAACACCGGCGTCTTCTGTAAAAGTCACATTAATGCCTTCCCCAACACGAGTTACCACTGCTCCTGGAATCTCTTCCTCGATTCGCTGGGCCTGTTTATCCATTCGGTTTCCGATATAACCACCCGCAGCACCACCTACGGCGGCACCAATGATGGCACCCAACACGGTATTTCCACCTTTTCCAATGTTATTTCCTAAGACCCCTCCTATCGCTGCACCGCCGGCAGCGCCTATAACAGCTCCTTTTTGGGTCTTATTCGCGTTTTTAGTAGCATTACAGCCAATGAGCAATGTCATCGCCATAAACGTATAAATCAATTTTCTTCCTTTATGTATCATGTTCTATTTTTTTGTGAATTCATATACAATCGTGACGCGCTCTGCACCTACCGAAACATTCGATTTTAAAACCATCGCATTTTCCGTCATTTCCGAGATGTTGAGCCTGTAGCCTACACCGCCAGAAATATCCTTGTATTTTTCATCGATACGTTTTAGCTGTAATTGATTCGGGCTGCCGTCTACGACCGACCAGCGAATGTAGCGGTCTCCCCCTTCACACAGGGTAGATTGTGCAATCGTGTAACGCCCGGTATTGTTGTTGTTTCTAAAAAACCAATTACTACCCTCGAAACATATGTCTTTGGCATCGTTGAAAATGACCGATGAGAAATTGCCCTCACCGTTTTCATAGGATACGTTGTTCAATATCCATGTGCCACTGAGCGTATTTTCCTGTTGCCTTGCCTGTTTCGAGACCGAGCAGGACGACAACGCGGTTGCCAGTGCAGCGAATAGAATAAGTGTTTTGTTCATATTTCAGTTTTTGTTTTGATTTATAGATGTACGTTGCGGTACCTTTTTTAGTTGGCGCCCAACCTACGATCTATCATAAGTTTAACAGTTGCAAAGCAAAAGCATCATGAGGAAACCTGATAGGCGGAAAGATTTTAATGTTGACTCATTTGCCCGAAATCCGATGAAATGCTCCTTGAGGAGTCGTAATCCATTGAGCTTTCTGCCGGACGGGTAGCGTCAAAATCTTGGATTAGAGAACCATCGCGGTATTTGTCTCGACCCGAACCGTCGGAATCGAGGGAAGAATCCTGGCGTTGTTTGTTTTAAAAATCATAAATCTGTTGGCAGGCGAACTAAACTTTTTGTCTTAACTCTTGAATCTAGCCTCTTATCGCTATGGAACGTAAATAACTTAATGCTACGCCCAAGGCGGAGCCTTTCGGAATTTTATTGATCAAGGCACTTCATCGCAATGTAAAAGGAGTTTAATAGGCCAATAAGTCAAGCAGTGCTCCTTCAAAACGCCTTTTGGGCAAATAATTATCTTCCAACTTTTTGGCAAACGGTATTGGGGTTTCCAAGCTGGCTACGCGTTTTACGGGTGCATCCAAATGCTCGAAACAGTTTTCCATAACAAGGGCGGAAATGTCACTGGCAATGCCCCCAAAGAGGCTGTCCTCTTGTAAAATAATCAACTTTCCGGTCTTTCTGACCGATGTGTACACCGTCTCGATGTCCAATGGCTGCAAAGTCCGCAAATCGATAAGGTCCGTTTTGATTTCGGAATGCGCTTTTAAGGTATCCAAGGCCCAATGCACTCCTGCGCCGTAGGACACGATCGTAATGTCGTTTCCTTCCCGAAGTAACGCCGCACGACCGAATGGCAGGGTGTAGTAATCCGTTGGAACATCTTGGTAAACACTTCTGTACAGGGCTTTGTGCTCGAAGAATAGCACCGGATTGGGGTCTTCGATAGCGGTAGCCAATAGTCCTTTTGCGTCATAAGGAAAAGCAGGATATACCACCTTTAGCCCAGGGGTCTTCGTAAACCAAGCCTCATTTGTCTGGGAGTGAAATGGCCCGGCGCCTACGTCTCCCCCGCAAGGCATTCGAATGACCACATCGGCATGCTCGCCCCAACGGTAATGGCTTTTGGCCAAATAATTCACCACAGGATTAAAACCACTGCTCACAAAGTCGGCAAACTGCATTTCCACGACCGCTTTCATCCCGTTGATGGAGAGCCCCATTGCCGCTGCAACGACAGCGGACTCACATATAGGCGTATTGCGAATCCTTTCCGGGCCAAAAGCTTCCATAAAACCGTCGGTGATTTTAAAGACACCCCCATAATCGGCGACGTCCTGCCCCATAATAACGAGCTCATCGTACTTTTCCATGGCTAGTCTTAAGCCTTCGGATATTGCATCGACCAAACGAATATTTTTAGTTTCTATGGATGGCTTAACTTCCTCATAGTTAAACGACTTGTAAACTTCTTCTAATTCTTTACTTTCGTTCAATTCTACCGCTGGCTCCTCAAAGGACAACTTTAAATCGGCATCGATTTCGGTAGTGATTTCATCTTTTAATGCTTCGATTTTGGCTGTGGTCAGCACATCCTGTTCCAATAGAAACGCTTCATAATTCGCAATCGGATCTTTCTGCGTCCACTTGTCCATCAATTCCTGAGGCACGTATTTTGTGCCGCTCGCTTCTTCGTGTCCCCGCATTCGAAAGGTCTTGAATTCCAATAAAATCGGTCGGGGTTTTTTACGTACACTCTCTGTTAACCTTTTCAATAAGGTGTAGACTTCAAGAATATTATTTCCATCAACCATATGGGATTCCATCCCGTAACCCACTCCCTTATCCACCAAATGTTGACAATGGTATTGCTGATTGGTAGGGGTGGAAAGTCCGTAACCGTTATTCTCAATGCAAAAAAGCACCGGAAGTTGCCAAACCGATGCGATGTTGAGCGCCTCGTGAAAATCGCCTTCGCTCGTACCGCCTTCCCCGGTAAATACAGCGGTCACCTTTTTTTCGCCTCTGAGCACGTTGGCCAGGGCGATACCAGTAGCTACGCCCAACTGCGGGCCTAAATGGGAAATCATTCCCACGATTTTATACTCTTGGGTACCAAAGTGAAAACTACGATCGCGACCGTTCGTAAATCCGTTGGCTTTACCCTGCCATTGGGAAAACAGGCGATGCAAGGGTATGTTGCGACTCGTAAATACGCCTAGGTTACGGTGCATGGGCAGCACGTACTCCTCCGCGTCCAAAGCGGCCGTTACTCCTACCGAAATCGCTTCCTGCCCGATACCGCTGAACCATTTTGAGATTTTTCCCTGACGTAGGAGAATAAGCATTTTTTCCTCGATCATTCGCGGCTTCAGCATATTCCGGTACAACTGCAATTGCATTTCTTCCGAAACGCCCCTATTTTGGTAGTTCATGTTACATTAATCCTAAGTAATCCCATTTCAAGCGATAAATGTAACAAAAACGCAATCAAAAAGTATAATTGTATTCCTTACCGATTTTATTAACTTCGTCTAAACTTAAATCAGAGGCCATGAGCGGGATACCTAGCGTAGATCTACAGGATTTCATTTCGGGGGATAATGAACGGAAACAACAATTTATCGCTGATATCGGTAAGGCTTTTGGGGATATTGGCTTTGTGGCGTTAAGCGGACACTTTCTTTCCGAGGAATTAGTCGATAAGCTCTATGCCGAAATCAAGAAGTTTTTTGAATTGCCCCAAGAAGTTAAAGATTCCTATGAAATCGAGGGAATCGGCGGCCAACGTGGCTATACCTCCTTCGGAAAAGAACACGCTAAAGGCCGGAAAGTCGGTGACCTCAAGGAATTCTGGCACTTTGGACAGTATGTTGAAGACAATCCAAAACTGGAAGCCGAATACCCTGACAATGTAATCGTAAAGGAATTGCCAGCCTTTAACGAGGTAGGAAAGGAGACCTTTCGAATGTTGGAAAAAACGGCCAAACATGTTTTAAGGGCGCTCGCCCTACACCTTGGTTTGCAGGAAACCTATTTTGACGACTATATCAAGAACGGTAATTCCATCCTACGCCCCATACACTATCCCCCGATTACTGAAGAACCCAAAAATGCCGAGCGTGCCGCGGCCCATGGCGATATTAACTTGATTACGCTGCTCATGGGTGCCCAAGGCCGTGGTCTACAGGTGCAAAATCATAAGGGCGAATGGATTGATGCCATCGCCCGTCCCGATCAATTGATGATCAATGTCGGCGATATGCTTTCCAGGTTAACGAACAATAAGCTGAAATCTACGATCCACAAAGTGGTAAACCCACCACGGGAACTTTGGGGGTCCTCCCGTTATTCCATCCCATTTTTCATGCACCCGGTAAGTGAAATGCCTTTGAATTGTTTGGAAGAATGCATCGATGACGAACATCCGAAGGCGTTCAAAGATATTACTGCCGGAGAATTCCTGCACGAACGATTATTGGAGTTAGGATTGATAAAAGAGTAATATGAGTTTGGAGGACCAACTTAAAAATCTGTTTCCAGAACATGTTCCGGAAGAGACCACGCCCGAAAAGCCCGAAAGCGATATTTGGATGCAGGACGATCCGATTATCTGTAAATACGAGAAGCGCAAGGGCAAACCCATCACCATTCTGGAAGGGTATAACGGATCGGACACCGACTTGAAAACCCTGGCAAAGGAATTAAAGACCAAACTCAGTGTAGGGGGAACGGTTAAACAAAACAAAATAATCATTCAAGGGGATTCTCGAGATAAAATCATGCAACTTCTTAAAAATAAGGGGTTTCAGGTAAAACGGGTCGGTGGCTAGTATCGTTACTCCCGAGCACAAAGCACGACACAAAACGTTTTGTTTAAAACTTATTAATTTTTTCTGTTAATTTTTTTCATTGCTTTCTATTAAATACTATTTTTAGTTAATCGAAAACCCGACACGCTAATATGAGCTCCCTACTACACATTACCAATGGAGACAGCTTTACCGAAAGGCTGAATTCCCTCAAAATTAAGGGCGATATCATTACATGGCGCGAGATGTTGTGCGAGGGAAAAACACTGACCAACGTCGGTAGTGAATCTTTTTGGAAAACACGATTTGACTTTCTTCACAAAAATTATAAGGTCTCCAAATCAATTTTTATTGAAAAGACCCTTAAGGAATACCGTTCACTCTGCAACCACAAGCAGCAGGACGAGATAGTTCTTTGGTTTGAATACGATCTTTTTTGTCAAGTGAATATGATTGCGGTATTGAGTTGGCTGAAAACCCATCGCAAATATGCGCAGATATCCTTGGTTTGCAGTGGTAAGGAAGATGAGACGGATAAAATGTATGCCCTAAACGAGCTGACCGATGAAAAGCTACTGGAATTGTACGAGAACAAGACCATATTAAAACAAGACGACATTGAATATGCCGATTACGTTTGGCAACTGTACTGTAGTGACAACCCCATCCGTTTAGAAAATCTTTCCGATTTCGAAAATTACCGTTTTGATTATCTATCCCAGGCCATTGATGATCACTTGCACCGTTTTCCTTCCATTAAAAATGGACTGAACGACATGGAGAACAATATTCTTCGGCAAGCTTTGGAGAAAAAACCCTCGAACAAGAAGAAGTTCCTATCGACACTTTTGCAAAATCAAGGCTCCCTAGGTTTCGGAGATTCCCAGTATGAAAGGGCTATCGGTCGGTTAAAGCCATTGTTCAGCGGGTTCAACCCGGTACGGCTTTCCAGAAAAGGCAAACAAATATTAGAGGGCAAAACAAGTTATTATTCCCATATGCGGGATAGTGAAGTATATCTTGGTGGTTCCCTTAAATACAATTACCTCTACAATACCGACAATAGTAGAATTCTTAAGCTCTAGCATGGCATTAGGTTCTTCCGAGCTTATTCTCAATGCCGATGGCAGTATATACCATTTAAACCTTCTTCCTTCGGACATCGCTACCACCATCATTACCGTTGGCGACCCTGATCGGGTGCATGATGTTTCCAAATACTTCGATACCCTTACCGTCAAAAAGGGAAAACGGGAGTTCCATACCCATACGGGCATATTGAATGGGAAGCGATTATCGGTCATATCAACGGGAATTGGAACGGACAATATCGATATCGTTCTAAATGAATTGGACGCCTTGGTCAATATCGATTTTAATTCAAAAAAGGTAAAATCTGATTTTACACAGCTCGACCTTGTGCGCATCGGAACTTCCGGTGCTATTCAACCTGAGATAAAAGTCGATTCCTTTTTGACCAGCGAATTCGCGCTTGGCCTAGATGGCCTATTGCACTTTTACCAACATCAAATAACGACTGACGATAATTTTATCGAAGCCTTTGTAGCGCAAACGGGATGGGACGTTAAAAAAGCACTCCCCTATTTGGTAAAATGCGATGAAACCCTCTTAAAATTAATGGACTCAAATCGTATACGATTCGGAACAACCGCAACAAATTCAGGATTTTACGGACCACAAGGAAGAAATTTAAGATTGCAATCCCAAGATCCGGGTCTTAATGAAAAATTGATGAAATTCCAGTACCAAACAATGAAAGTGACCAACCTCGAAATGGAAACTGCCGGAATTTATGCCTTGGCCAAATTGTTGGGCCACCGTGCCATATCTATGAACTGTATCTTGGCGAACAGAAGTACGGAGACCTTTAGTGCAACTCCGCGGCAATCCGTAAATGAATTGATCGAATACGTATTAGAACGACTTGTAGCATGAAAACAGTACGAATAATCGGGGTGCCGGAGCATTTTAACCTACCATGGCATTTGGCCATCGAAGAAGGTGCCTTTGAAGAAAAGGGTATTAACTTGCAATGGACCGATATCCCCGAAGGTACTGGCCGGATGTGCCAAATGCTCCAAGATAACGCAACAGATGTAGCAATAATCCTCACGGAGGGTCTTATAAAGAGTATTACAGCGGGAAATCCCTCTAAAATCGTTCAAGAATTTATTGGTACACCTTTGCAATGGGGCATTCATGTGGCCTCGAATAGCGATTACAAGGCCTTAAAGGAACTTAAGGACACTAAAGCCGCAATTAGTCGTTTCGGTAGCGGAAGTCACCTTATGGCTTATGTAAACGCCCAAAATCAGTCTTGGGATACCGGTTCATTGCAATTTGAAATCGTGCATCACCTCGACGGGGCGATTGAAGCACTCACGAAAGGCCAGGCCGACTATTTTATGTGGGAGCACTTTACCACGAAACCCTTGGTCGATAACGGAACCTTTAGAAGATTGGGCGACTGCCCTACCCCATGGCCATGTTTCGTTATCGCCGCTACCGAGAAGTTCATTGCAGAAGAGAACAATGTTTTACAGCACCTTTTAGAAATTATTAATCTGTATACCGGGGAGTTCAAGACCATTCCCAGTATCGACAGAACCTTGGCCAATCGTTACAGGCAACAATTGACCGATATTCAAGAGTGGCTATCGATGACACGGTGGAGCCAAAGCCAAATCGCTTCAAAAACAGTTCGTGAGATACAGGAGACCCTAATGAAACTTGATTTGATCGATACCCTTTTGGGTCCGGATGCGATTTTGGTATAGTTGGCGATAGGCCGAGCGCAGGACCTATTCGATAATAGGATATGTTCCTAAAAGTACTTTTGAATAAGTCTTCTGAACTTGAGGTCCGATACGGGTTTTTGTATAAAATGTTTTACGTACGGATTCTTTCTAGCCTTGGAAACATCTGCCTTTTCACCACTGACGCTGATTACCACGATAGTAATTAAATCCTTTATTTTCTTTGGTACGCTTTGATGAAAGGCTTCCAGAAATTCCCAACCATCCATTACCGGCATTTGCAGGTCTAAAATCACCAAACAGGGCGTAGTCACCTTGTCGGAGATGTGAGCCAGGGCCTCCTCTCCATTCAATGCAATATCGACAGTAACGTCCAAATTTAGTTGGTTAATGAATATTTTGTTTAGAAAATTATTAGAGTGGTCGTCATCTACCAGCAAGATAGATTGTAGGGCGGGGGGTTTGGGTTTCAATGCTTTTGTTTTAGGGCTTAAGACTTCCATGAAGTAAGTATTTTCCCATAAAATAAAGGCAAAAATCTAGATGGACTACTCCTTACCAGTTGATTGGCACTAAATTTCGTTGAAGTAGCAATTCATTGGTTTTACTAAAATGCTTATTGCCAAACCAATATCCACGATTGGCACTTAATGGCGATGGATGACCTGAGGTGAGGATATGATGTTTTTCAGAATCGATCAAACTTGCTTTTTTCTTTGCAAAACCGCCCCAGAGCAGGAAAATCAGTCCTTTCCGTTCTTGCGATAGTCGCTTGATCACCGCATCGGTAAACTGCTCCCATCCCTTCTTCTGATGGCTACCCGCCTCATGTGCGCGTACTGTCAGGGTAGCGTTTAGCAGTAGTACACCTTGATCTGCCCATCGCTGCAAATTTCCGCTTTTCGGGTAAGGCACTCCCAGATCGGTCTCGATTTCCCTGAAAATATTGACCAAGGAAGGCGGATGCGCAATTCCCTCCATAACCGAAAAACAGAGTCCGTTCGCTTGCCCAGGTCCATGGTAAGGGTCTTGGCCCAATATGACGACCTTTGTGGCATCGAAGTGGCAATGATCGAAAGCCGAGAAAATATCCTGGCCTTTTGGGTAGCAGGTATGCTGGCGGTATTCCGACCGTACAAAATCGGTCAATTCAGTGAAATAATCCTTTTGGAATTCTGGAGAGAGCTGGGATTTCCAACTCTCATCTATGGTAACGTTCATCGCAATTCGCTTCTTGTTATTGCGATAAAAATATGCTTTTTGAGGTGACCGAACAAACCCGTTAAAATACCGATGTATCGGTACGTTCTAGGTTTATTTGGAAAATTCCAGTGCTACCATTTGTTGTTGTAACAACGACTGATCGGCGATCCGTTTTTGAAGGGTATCTATATAGTTCAAATATAGCTTGTCATCTTGAATCTCGTAAGCCTTGGTCTCTAGGGACAGTGCATTTTCCAATTCCTCCATGCGCTCATGGGCCACGGCTAGATTGTGGTAGGCCCTACTCCGTACTTTCGCGTTAGGATTTTCGGTCTCCTCGTTCCACAAGGCACTCGCTTCCTGCCAATTACCCGCAGAGGCCTTTTCGGCAGCGTAAACCATTTTCTCACTTCCTTTTACAAAGTACTCCCTGGACACGGAGTTCTCAGAAGGCAACAACCGTTGGCCGTACGTGCTTCCGGTATTTCTGCTACTCTTAAGCATGGTTTCTTTACGGTCTCCGATTGCCCTGTAGGCCAATACAGGATTTACCCCTGTTCCTTTTGAGATTATTTGGTCGTTAAAAACGATTTCGTCTACAAGTCGTTGGTTCATGGGGTCATAGATCCTCCAACCATTTTCGATGAACGTTTCCAAGGTGAGTTCCTGGGCCGAAACTTCCTGTAGTTCACGCATCATATCCGCTTGCTGCATTTTCGTTTTTTTCAGGGAAACCTTGGTGTCGGCATCATAAAAGGCCAATGAGAAAACCGCATCGATCCCGTTCGTTTCGCATAATGCCGTTATGGAGGACCAAGCGATAGCATCAGGGGTCGCTCCCATGGCCAGGACGTCTTCGGGCACATTCTCCAATAGTTTTACGATTTCAAAGCGATCATCTTTCAACAATTCGTCGAATAAGCCGGTAATCGCGGCATCCGTACCGTTCTCGGTCAGCCATTTTTCTTCCGCTGCCAATATTTGGTCGATTTTGTTGGTTCCTTTGGTCACTGCGATGTGCGCGCTTCTGTCAATAATCCCAATTTTTTTGATACTGTTCGAAATGACTACAGGAGATGGCTCCATGGTAGTCAATACTAGCTGCTGCGTTGTGCTACAACTCATAAAATTTACGAGAATTCCTAAGACCAAGAATCGGTATACGTATTTTTTCATTGGTTTATTCAGTTTGAGTTTCTTACCGGAAACCGCCATTATGGTCTGTATAAAACTGGTCTTGGCCCCATTTTATTGCATTGGTTCCAAAAAATCAGTAGCAGCATTTCATCCCTAAGTAATTGAGCGATTAGGAATTGCGTCCATTGGAATTGTGAATTACTTACAGGTCGGCCCTATTCGCTACCTTTGCAATCATTTTTATGTTAGATGGATAAAATCCTTAAGAAAACCCTTCAAGACCTTGAATTCCCAACTGTTTTACAGCAGGTTAGCGACCATTGTAATACGGAGATGGGAAAGGAGCGCGCTTTGCAGATAGGTCCCTTGCCTGATTTGGATACAATTGTGGAAGCGCTTGGGAAGACCTCCGAATACCAAAGTTCCTTAATAAGTGAAAATCGCATTCCCAATCACGGATTCGATGCGATTACCACCGAATTACGATTATTGAAAATCGAGAATACCACTTTGGAAGTCTCTAGCTTTAAACGAATTTCAAGTATTTGTAAGACGGTAGTATCCCACAAGAAGTTTTTTAAAAAGTTCAAGGAATACTATCCGCTTTGGTATAACGAAACATTGAAGATCGAGGAAAACACCACGATTATTGTTGAAATCGATGCCGTAATAGACCGTTTTGGGGAGGTGAAAGACAAGGCCTCGGACGAGCTGTTCCGAATTCGAAGGGAAATGAACCATGTGAGGGGAAAGATAGGTCAGAGTTTTGCTTCGGCCCTAAATACCTATCACGGCTCTGACTATTTGGACGATATTCGGGAATCGGTCTACGAAAACAGACGGGTTTTGGCAGTGAAAGCCATGTATCGGCGTAAGGTTAAGGGTGCCATAATGGGCAATTCGAAAACAGGAAGTATCGTTTATATCGAACCCGAGGCCACGCTACGCTACAGTCGTGAATTGAACAATCTAGAGTTCGATGAAAGGGAGGAAATACAGCGGATACTTCATTCGCTCACTGATTTCATTAGGCCATTTGGAGACCTTCTTCAAGACTATCAGCAGTTCCTGACCCAAGTGGACATTACGGCGGCCAAGGCAAAGTATGCGGCGAAGATGGATGCCCTGATGCCCGAAATCAATACGAAAAAGCGACTTTTTCTAAGGGATGCCTACCACCCGCTACTTCTTTTAAGCAATCGGTTACGCGATGAGAAAACGCATCCCCAGACGATAGAATTGCACCCCGAAAACCGGATTACGGTGATTTCCGGACCCAATGCCGGCGGAAAAAGCATCACCCTTAAAACCATCGGACTTCTGCAAATCATGCTGCAAAGCGGACTTTTGATTCCCGTGCACGAGCGTAGCTCGGTATGTCTGTTTGAAAAAATCCTAACGGATATTGGCGACAACCAATCCATTGAAAATCATTTGAGTACGTACAGTTATCGGCTTAAGAACATGAATCAATTTCTGAAGAAGTGTAATAGCGAAACACTTTTTCTTATCGACGAATTCGGTACGGGAAGTGATCCGGAACTGGGCGGAGCATTGGCGGAAGCCTTCTTAGAAGTATTTTACGAACGCGGTGCATATGGAGTCATAACGACCCATTACGCCAATCTCAAGGCTTTGGCCGACGAACTGCCACACACCACGAATGCCAATATGCTTTTCGATGGCAGCACCTTGGAACCGACTTTCCAACTCGTTTTGGGAGAGGCTGGTAGTTCGTTTACTTTCGAGGTGGCACAGAAAAATGGTATCCCTTACTCCTTGATCAATAAGGCAAAGAAAAAGATCGCACGCGGTAAAGTCCGTTTCGATGCCACTATAGCCAAATTGCAGAAAGAGCGCAGCAAAATGGCCAAAACGGGCTCTAGATTGCAGGAAGAGGAGTCCAAAGCGCGGGAGGAAGCAGTGAAATTGGAAAAATTGAACGCGAAAATCAAATCCAAATTGGAAAACTACCAAGAATTGTACGATCATGACCAGCGGATGATCCACTTGGGAAATAAGGTCAATACGGCCGCTGATAAGTATTTCCAGGATAAGAAAAAACGTGCTTTGGTCTCTGAATTGCTCCGAATCGTGGAAACCGAGAATAGTAAACGAAAAAAGAAAACGGCCAATCAGGCTAAAGCGGAACGTACCAAAAAAGCAAAGGTAGCCCAAGAAGTACAGCAAGAAGTAAAGGTGATCAGGGAAAAAAAGAAGATTAACAAGAAGACGGCCGTAAAAAAACAGCCCAAACCACGACCAACGTTTAAACTCGGAGATCGCGTACGTATGACCGATGGTAAGGCCGTGGGCAGTATAGACAAGCTGGAAAAGGGCAAGGCCACCGTTAATTACGGTATGTTTACGACGAATGTTAGCGTAGAGCAGTTGGAGTTAGTGGAACAGACAAAAAGGTAAAGTTGATGAGCGAAAAATCGGTTGTTCAGAAGGCA